>NHBV01000013.1 GCA_002167775.1 Crocinitomicaceae bacterium TMED16
ACTGTCCTCCATCGGGTGTGAACGTATAAGTAGTAGTCGTTGTGTTATCCACTGCTGGTGACCAAGTTCCTGAAATGCTATTCGTACTTGTTGCAGGAAGGCTTAAAGCATCTCCACTACAGATGTCTGCAATAGGTAGAAAATCAGTGATCACAGCATCCGAAACTGTAACCTCTATTTCTTCTTGATTTGTTATTGTGCATATTACACTAGATACTAAAGCAGTTATCGTCGTCGTTCCTGATAAAATTGTTGGTGTAAAGGTAGTTGATGTTGACGTTGCATTAGAAAAATTACCACCTGTTGAAGACCAAGAAATTGAAGTCCCAAGTCCAGCTACAACGGCATTCAAATTTATAATATCACCAGTACATGCTGTAAAGTCGGCTATTGGGTCAATAGTTGGAGCCGGTCTAACAACCACTGTTGTACTCGTAGGTAAGGCACATTCGCCGGGGTCCGGGGTAAAGGTATACGAGGTTGTGACCGTATTATCAATCGCCGGAGACCACGTACCAGATATACCATCATTACTCACAGAAGGCAGACTCAAAGGCTCACCTGCACATATGTATGGAATTAAGGAGAAAGTAGGCTCAGTTGCTATCGGTGCGCTGACAACAACGGTGTTCCCAACTGAACATCCCGTATTGTCAATAACCACCGCTGTATAGCTCCCAGCTGCCAAATTTGAAAGTGTATTCGTATTTGAAGATGAAAAAGATGTCGTTGAAATTAGCGCTCCGGTAGCATCATACCATTGATAGGTCCAAGGCAATGCAAATCCCGTCGTCTGTATGGTTGCTGTTCCATCTGATGCCCCTGATCCACAAGACACATTCGTGGAGGATATTGTTGGAGGCTCCGCACAGCACGAAAGCATAGTTGTATAATCAGTAGTTAAGTCACTTTGACAATAGTTACCTATATAACTACCAGATTCATTATCGGCTGATGTATTGACTGTAAGTGTAAGAGGAACACTTGAAGAACAGGATATGGGAGGTAAGGTCGTAAGTGTCCAACAAAACTCTGGATCACAATTTTCAGCACCTGAATCTCCATAATTATCTCCAGGGTCATTCGGGTCGCAGGGTATTGGACTACATCCTAAGTTTGATTCATAATAAAACCCCGAAGGAAATGTTCCTGCATTTGGACCTGTCCCGGTAACACCCCCAGGAACCCAAGACCAGCTTCCCGAACCTGAACAAGATGGAGGAACGGTAGTAGTAACATCGTTAACCGTAGTCTCCCAACCAGCTCCCCACTCTACCTGAACACCATGAAGCCAAACCAAACCTGTTTGATTATAATCCGTAATTGTATAACAAAATTCTACGGTTTGCCCTGCTGCATATGCACCATTTATTGGGGGAGGATTGGCAGTTAAAACACCCACCTCTAAGCAACCGGAACAATCTAAATTATTATTCAATTCTAAGGAGAAAGTCCCTTGAATAAAAGAAGCATTACCGCTAATTTGAATGAGGTATGTTTCACCTATAATTAATGGACCAAAAGTTTCATTCAAATTCCCTGAAGCATCTCCAACGGCACAACCTCTTCCTGTAAGGTTAATACAGTTTCCTGACCACAATCCGAAGTTCGGATTTGCCATTGAACTTGAAATATTCACTCCTAATTCTGTTCCGCTAGCCACAAAGGAATACCACACATCCACGGCCCCATCTGCCATTTCAGTTGCCGTACCTTGACAACCTGTCATATATACATAAGGATTTGCAGCAGTTGAACCTACTGTACTTCCGTTTTCTGTGATGGCAGCTCCCAATCCGTATTGAGCAGGATTACCACCTGAACAAGCATTTGGCACAGGTAATGTTCCTAGATCAACTGCATTTGAACAATCATCACCTTGAGCAAATACTAAATTTACTATTGATGTGAAAACTAAAAGTATCAAGCGTGTACGTTTCATCTTATTTTAGTTTTTAGGTTTGAAGAACTGGGTGGACTTAGGAACAAAAAGATTTCCATTCTCAGCGATTATGAATACATCATTAGATTCCGAAAATTTGCTTTGGAAGCAGTTTTCGGATAATGAACTTTCCAGTGGTAAAAGCTGACTCTTGCTTTTCAGATAAACAATAGCCCCATCATCGAATGTCAATTGAAAATTAGAAGTCTCATGATAATAACCGCACCAATTTGCCTTTTCAATAGCCAAATGAATTTCCTCGATTGTATATTTTGAACCTATTTGAATCTCGCTGTAATTTTTCTGGGCACGCAAAATGAATGCAGAAAAAAACAGAAAAACTAGTAAAGTCGTTTTCATAGTTGAGTTAATGAGAACCCTTAAATAAAAAACCACAAGAAAACTGCCCTATAAGCAGTAAAAAATGATTAGCGCAAACCAATGTGCAAAAGCAACATATTAGTCGGATTGTGCAAATCAGAGCACCACAGAAAATGGATCGTTGAGTTTCATTAAGAGTTTAATTTTGTTTTAGTTTAGCAAAGCAAAAATAATAGAATCAAGGAGAATGTCAAAATTAAATGATGGTTTTTAATCCATACAATTACAAGGGGGGTCAAATAGTACTTTAACATTTGGCAGCTTCTTTCTTATCTCAGCCTGAGATTTAGCGTTATACATTAACCCGCGTAAATCTAACCTGCGGAGAGTGGGAACAGAGAAAATACCTTCACCCAAGTCTCCAATTGGATTGTCATAAATATCTAACTCCTCCAATTTAGGGTTTTTTGAGATTGACATGGGAATATACCCAAGTTTATTACCTCCAAGAATAAGCACGCGTAAATTTTCTAGACTTGACGTCTCTTTTGGGAAAAACTCAAACCTGTTTTTACTTAAATTCAACTTTTCGAGCGCGGACAATTCCGCAATCTTAGGTGAAAGATTAACAAGCCGATTCTTTGAAAGATCCAAGCCCTTTAAATTTTTGAATATAAATACCTCAGGAGGTATTTCAGTTAATTTTTTTCGAGATACTTTTAAATAAAAAACTGAATCTTTAGGTACATTTAGCGCTTCCTTCAAGGAGTAATACCTCTGGCCTATTAGAGAAAAGGAAGCATTAAATACGAACAGTATTAAAATATGTACGAACGCTTTTCTCATCTTGAATCAGTTGCGATTTTAGTTCCTCTAAATTAGAGAAAGTTTTCTCGTCACGTACAAATTTCTGAAAGAACACTTTTACTTCAGCACCGTAAACCTCCTTATCAAAATCAAATATATGCACCTCTAATTTTTTTTCTTGTTCGGTATTGTTTTGAACTGTTGGGTTTTGACCAATATTCATCATTCCTTTAAAATGCTGATCTTGTATCTGAACCTTTACAGCATAAACACCATCCTTCGGGAGAATTTTATGCTCATTATTCACTTCTATATTCAGTGTTGGAAAACCAAGCTCTCTGCCCAGCCTTCTACCCTCAACAACAATACCCGTGCACAAAAAAGGCCTTCCCAAGAATTCATTGGCTCTTTCAATATTACCGTTATTTAGAGACTGACGGATTTTTGTGGAGCTCACATTTACCTCTTGAACCTCTTCTGCGGAAATCTCTTCAACGTCGAAGTCAAATATCTTTGCCGTTTCTTTCAAAAATGCTAAGTCCCCTTCCCTATTTCTTCCAAATTGATGGTCGTATCCAATAACGAGGGTCTTAACTTTTAATTTTTCAACAAGAATATCTCTAACAAACTCAAATGCTGTCAAACGAGAGAACTCCTTTGTGAAGGGGTAAATAATTAAATTATCCAAGCCAAAAGAAGCCAAACTTTCAATTTTCTCATCAATTGTTTGAAGCAATTTAAGATTATGATTTTCAGGAAATACAATCATTCTTGGATGTGGATAAAAAGTAAATAGAATACTCTCACCTTGCGTTTCCTTTGCATGATCATTTAAGCGCGATAGAATTTTTTGATGGCCTTTATGGGCACCATCAAATGTCCCTATGGTCACCACGGAGTTTTTAAAAGCTCCCAATTCGTCAATACCTTTGTATATCCTCACGGTTTTTTTTAGACTACAAAATTACGCATTTGTAGGGTATTGACTTTCCCAATCAAATGATTAACTCTATTTTTAGCGGAAATAATTTGAAGAATGAAAAAAATACTTAGCCTTTTACTCGGAATATTACTACTTAACACTGTGCTTGCAGATGAAGGAATGCTCATCCCATCATTGATTAAAGCCTTTGAATCAGATATGAAGGCCAAAGGAATGAGGCTGAGTGCCGAAGATATTTATAGTGTCAATTCATCGAGTTTAAAAGATGCTATTTTTCAATTTGGAGGAGGTTGCACGGCTGAAGTGGTCTCTAAAAAAGGACTACTACTTACCAATCATCATTGCGGGTACTCGCAAATTCAATCTCATTCTTCTCTGGAAAACAACTACATCGAAAATGGATATTGGGCAAGCAACCTCGATGAGGAGCTGACAAACCCAGGACTGACTGCAATGAGAATTGTACGAATCGAAAATGTTACGGCGCAAGTTTTACTGGGTATTACATCCGAACTTCAAAAAAGCGAAATCAAAGCCAATATTGAAACCATTATTGAGAATGCTACAAAAGGAACGCATTATACAGCAGACGTGAAGGCTTTTAACTATGGGAACGAATACTATCTCATGGTGAAAGAAACTTTTTTAGACGTACGATTTGTTGGTACCCCACCAAACTCTATTGGTAAATTTGGAGGAGACACGGACAACTGGGTTTGGCCTCGTCACACTGGAGACTTTTCCGTATTCCGTATTTATGCGGGAAAAGACAATAAACCAGCTGAATATAGCAGTGATAACAAACCATATTCTCCACTACATCATTTACCTATCTCGATGAAAGACCGAAAGAACGGAGATTTCACAATGGTCTATGGCTTTCCTGGAAGTACAGAGCAACATGTTTGTTCAAGCTATCTAGAGCAAATTATCACGGAAGAACGACCCTCTCGCATAAGAATGAGAGATCTTTCTCTTTCAGTGATTGACAAAGCGATGAAAAATTCAGAGCTCATACGTATCCAATATGCCTCTAAGCAAGCTAGGATTTCTAATGCATGGAAAAAGTGGATTGGCCAGATTGACGGTCTGAAGCGACTAGACGCCGTGCGACTAAAGAAAGAAACTGAACAGGAATTTACTGAAAGAGCCATGTCAAATGACAATTGGAAACAAAAATATGGAGAAACTGTTGCCAAAATGAATGCTTTATCAGATGAGTTTTTTAAATACGAGTATCAATACGCAATGGGGATTGAATACTTTTATGTAGGGCCAGAGTACTTTAAATTGATTCGTTCAACCAACGACCTCATCTCTAATTATGCAAAATATGTAGAGGAAGGGAAAATTGATGAAATCAAGGAAAAAATGCTCAAAACTTCTGAAGGGTTTTTCAAAAACTACAACCAAGAAATTGATATGGAAATTTTATCCCTATTAACCCAAGAATACTTTTCTAAAATTGATGGTGCTAAATCATTTACTGCAACTTCAGTCATTGCCTCAAAATCAGTTTTCACATGCCAAGAACGATTTAATCAATTCATCCAAAAATTCAATAAAAAATCAGCTAAGAAAGTCCTTAAAGATGCAGGATATAGCCATTACACTAAACATTATGCAGAATGGATTGCCAACGTCATTCCGAATTATCGCAGCTTTTCGCAATCTATGGATGTTTTGCTCAAAAACTATGTTGCAGGGAAATTAGAAATGTTTCCAGATAAAAAGCACTGGCCTGATGCAAACAGTACCCTAAGAATCACTTTTGGACAACTTGAAGGGTCCTCACCTGCTGATGGAAAGGTATACACTGAGCATACAACACTAGATGGTATCATTGCCAAATACAATTCAGGAAATCCAGATTTCAAAATAAAACCTAGAATGCTAGAGCTATTTGAAGCAAAGGACTATGGTGGATATGCTCAAGATAACGAGCTTTGGGTATGTTTTTCTGGTTCTAATCACACCACAGGTGGAAATTCTGGGTCACCAGTGCTTGACGCTGACGGATATCTTATGGGACTCAACTTCGACCGAAGCTGGGAAAGCACCATGAGCGACTATATGTTTGATCCAAATCGATGCAGAAATATTGTTGTCGATATCCGATATGTATTATGGGTCATTGACAAGTACTCGAATGCGGGGCACCTGATAGAAGAAATGGAATTGAAAAAATAAATTCAATTACCTCATGGTCAATTCCGGATTTGAATACTTTGTATTTTATTGGATAGTTCCGTTGAAAAAGACAATTGAACAGAAAGGGATTCTGTTTCTGTCACATATCTTGCTGCGGAGAAAATATCGTCATCTTCCTCTTTTCCCTGAAATTCATAATCAAAATCTCCACCGGGATGATGCTTAAAAAATTCCATCAATACCATTGATGCCTGCGCGTGGTTATAAATTCCCTCACTGCCATCAACAACAAGCAGAACTGGATTCTCACAATATGATATAACTGATGTGGCATCATTTTTCTCGAAAGCAGCAGCAATTTCATTGTAGGGTAAATCTCCGCTAAAGAAGGTTCCTAGCAATAGGAATTGAAAATAAAAGAGTACAACCTTCATAAAAGAATTTTGTGAAAATTAACAAATATTAGACCAAAGTCAAATAAATAAATTTTTCTCATGGAAAATTAAGATTGATCCACCATAAAATTAGCTTATTTAGAATCATTGTAAATAATACCTCTTTTATGGTATTGTCAGCACCAAACTTGGTGTGTAATTTTGTACTCGTGTGCACTTCGAAAATGAAATTGAAAAACGTAAAATGAAAAGAAAAGTAATATTACTCGTTGTAATATGTAGTGCAATATTTGCAGGTTGTAAAAAGAAAGGTTGTACGGATCCATCTGCTACGAATTATAATGTAGAAGCAGAAAAAGATGATGGAAGTTGTGAAGAACTTCAAGTTCCTACAACGTATGTATTTTCCGATAGCGATGGTAACTCTACTGTATCTTACGGTGGACAAACTGCACGAATGGATATGCTATCTGAAATGACTTCATACCTTAAAACTGCAAACACAAGCAATGGAAGTAACCAACTAGATGCAGCAACTTTATTATCTATGTATGATAATTCTTACACAGGATGGTCTGATCAAGGATTAGTTGGAAACGGTAAGCAATTGAAAAGTAAGACTGCTCTTGGTGATGCTGGAGTTCAAGCACAATTCGAAACATGGATGACTGAAGCAGCAGCAGCTACACCTCCAACAGAGGATGGTTATTATCTTCAAGCAGCAACTGGTCAAGAATGGACTCAGTTGATTGAAAAAGGTCTAATGAGTGCTTGTTTTGCAAGTCAAATGACTGGAAACTACCTTGCTGGTATCGAAAGTGATGATAATTCAGTAGCGGTAGATCCTGCAAACGGAAAATTCTACACTGAAATGGAGCACCACTGGGATGAAGCTTACGGATACTTTACAGATGCCGTGGACTACCCAACAAATGGTACGAGCAGATTTTGGGGCAAATATGCAAACAATACATTGGAAACGTTGTTAGGTTCGGCTACTAGAATTGGTCGTGCATTCAGAACAGGCAGAGCAGCGATCAGTGCTGGATTGACAGATCAAGTATCCGCTCAAGTTTTAATTATCCAGGAGGAAACAAGAAGAATGGTCGCAGGTATGGCAATTCACTACTTAAATTCAACAAAGCAGAAAGTTGCTGACGGTGAATCTCAAAACAAAGTGAACCACTTTCTTTCTGAAGCATGGGCTTTCATTTATGGAATGCAATTTTGCCAAGAACCAGATATGAGCCCAAATGCGGTAGCAGAAAAGCTTGCGCAAATTGACGCTGACTTTGAAGGATTTTCTCAAAGTACTGTTTTGATAAATGAAATGATTGATGATATCGCCCTAGCTTCTGGACTTGAGGCTTTCAAAAATGATTTATAAACATAATTATAACATACATACCCGGGCCGAGTGCCTGGGTTTTTTTAATTTTGCATTCCATGAGTGATTTATTTAAAATTCAGTCTATTATGAGAATACTTAAGGTTTTCCTTTTTGTTGGAGTAGTACTACTTTCTTTTTCTTGTAAGAAACGGGGTTGTATGGATGAAAATGCAATCAACTACGACGCAGATGCGCAGATTGCTGACAATGCAACATGCACCTACCTACCCTTTGAAAAAACGGAGATGCTTTCTAATATTTGTGACAATTATATTGTTCCCGCTTATACAAATTTCAATGAAAAAAATATAGCCCTATCGAATAGCTTAAGCCTGTTTTCATCTAATCCAACTGTTGATGCTTTCGAAGCACTAAAACAAACCTGGAAAGATGCACTGCTTTCATGGCAGCAGGTGTGTTTCCTTGATTTTGGCCCAGCTGCCTTTGTTATTCTGAACAATCAAGTTAATCTGCATCCGGTAGACACAGATGTGGTCAATAATAATATAAGTCTTGGTGTATATAATCTAGAACAAGCAAGTAATAATGATGCAAAAGGATATCAAGCGTTAGATTATTTATTACACCAGCCAGGTATGTCTGATCAAGACCACGTTACCTATTTCATGAGTAACGGAAATGCAATGACCTACCTGACAGATGTTGTTGAAAACATCAAATATTGGTCTAATTATATTTTGACCGAGTGGACAACGTCTTATCAAGATAGTTTTAAAAGCAATAGCAGTAGCGAAAGCAATGCACAAGGAAGCTCCATAAGTAACCTTGTCAATGGTTTGTGTTACCATTATGAATCCATCATTCGCAAAGGGAAAATAGGCCTCCCGCTTGGGTCCTTTAATGGATTTTCACAACAAGAAATGCCAGACCTTGTCGAGTGCTACTATCGTCAAGAATCCCTTCCGTTTGCAATCGAGTCTGTAAGCGCGATGAAAAAATTCATTAATGGAGAATCATTCAATACACCTGAAAATAGATTAGGTCTCGATGATTACATCAATTTTGTTGGGGCGACTCAAAATTCAAGCGCTCTTTCTTCAATCATTAATAGTCAAATTGACCTAGTTATTGATAAATTAGGAAAGCTTAACGATCCATTGAGCAACGAAATCACAACAAACAAACCTGCTGTTACTGAGGCTTATTCCGCCCTCCAACAACTCGTGCCTTATCTAAAAGTAGATATGACATCAGCTCTTGGTGTACTTATTACTTATCAAGATAATGACGGGGATTAAAGAATGGTTATATAGGCATACTTTTTCGGAAAAATCTATTGCCCCACTCATTATATTTCGAATATTATTCGGAATAATGATGTTTTTGAGTACCCTCAGGTTCATGCTAAATGGCTGGGTGCACGACCTATATATTGAACCCTCTTATTTCTTTACTTATTTGGGTTTTGATTGGGTAAAACCTTTCGACCTATATGGAATATCTTTGCTTTTCGGCTTATTACTTTTAAGCACCATATTTATTGCACTAGGTTTCTTTTACCGCATCAGTACGATCGTTTTTTTCATTTGCTTTACCTACATAGAGCTTATTGATAAGACAAACTACCTCAACCATTATTACTTCATAAGTCTGGTGGCGTTTCTGCTTATGTTTCTTCCTGCGAATAAGGGATGCTCATTGGACACCTATCTGGGCTTCACATCGAAACAAGAAAAAGTTCAGGCATGGAGCATAAATATCTTGAAATTTCAAATGGCTATAGTCTATATTTTCGCGGGTATTTCAAAACTAAACTACGACTGGCTATTTGAAGCCCAACCTTTGAGAAATTGGCTCAAACATCAAACAGATTTACCCCTAATTGGGGAGCTGATGCAATACGAGTTCACTGCTTATTTATTTAGCTGGGGAGGCGCTTTATTTGACTTATTTATTGTATTTATTCTCCTCAATAATCGATTTAGAATTTATGGCTATACATTGGTTATTATATTTCATGGCCTAACCGCAGTAATGTTTCCAATTGGCGTATTTCCATATGTCATGATTGTAAGCACCTTGATTTTCTTTTCACCAGAATTTCATAAAAATATAGTGGTTTGGATCCAAGCCCGCACTGCACGTAAATCAAAAAACAAAGTCCAAACTGAAATTAAAGCTGCTACTCAAAATAAAGGAACGATAAGTTTACTTTTAGGCCTTTATATTTTAATTCAGCTAATCGTACCGCTGAGATATTTGGCTTACCCAGGGGATCTCTTCTGGACAGAGCAAGGTTATCGCTTTAGCTGGCGGGTAATGCTCATTGAAAAAGCCGGATATGCTCAATTCTTTGTCCATCATCCAGAAAATGGAATGAAAAAACTAATCGATAATAAAGAATACCTCACGCCACAACAAGAGAAAATGATGTCCACTCAACCAGATATGATTTTACAATTTGCACATCATCTTCGTGATCAATACACCGATACTGTGATCATTGAATCAAATGGAGCTGAAATAAATATAAAAGAACCAAAAGTCACCGCAGAGGTTTATGTTAGTCTTTTCAATAAAGGAAGTAGGCTATTTATAGATTCCGACGTAAATTTGTCAAAAATAAAAAGAGGTTTTCACCACAAAGATTGGATATTACAAAATGAAAATTAGCCAGCTTCTTATACTATTTTTACTCTTTTTAGGCTTTAACTCATTAGGGCAAAAAGGACAAATAAGCGGCCGCATAAATTCAGACGAGGGAAATGAAATTCCTTTTGCACAAATAAGTATTATTGAGCTAGATAAAAGCTTTTATTCTGATAAAACCGGCTTCTTTATGAGTCCCAAAATACCCTACGGAGCTTATGTAATCGCCATAAAGGGAAATGGTTTTAATGAGTTTAAAGATACGATTGAATTCACTAACCAAATGCCTGCGCTCAAATTGACTCTTCAAAAAAGCAAGGAATATACTTTAGATGAAATCCAGGTTGCACGCAACAAAAACAATTCCTTTTTTATCCGCAGAATGAAAGCCATTGAAGGAGATATTCTCACNCAGGGTAAAAAGACAGAGGTGATTTCATTGGAAATAATTGATGCNAATAAAGCAACAAACTCAAGTAGACAAATATTCGCAAGAGTTCCGGGCCTCAATATTTGGGAAAGTGATGGAAGCGGTATTCAAATCGGTCTTGGAGGAAGGGGACTAAACCCNAGTAGAAATGTNAACTTTAATACACGTCAAAACGGTTATGANATNAGTGCTGANGCACTTGGNTATCCTGAAAGCTACTATACCCCACCNAGNGANGCAGTAGANGAAATNCAGATGATCCGAGGNGCTGCNTCATTGCAGTTTGGACCNCAGTTTGGGGGGCTCATTAATTATAAGCTNAAAAAAGGANTCAAGGATAAAAAAGNAGAGNTCATCGCCCGTCATACGGTAGGNTCATTTGGACTAAANAATTCATTTCTATCTGTCTCCGGTACAATAAAATCATGGAACTATATCGCATATGGGAACTATAAATTTGGGGACGAATGGCGCCCAAATTCAGGTTTTCAATCAACCCAAGGACATATATCGATATCGAAAAAGCTTTCCCAAAAATCAACCCTTGGTATTGAATTCACAAAAATGTATTACCTCGCACAACAACCAGGTGGGCTCACGGACAATCTTTTCAATACGAATCCCGACACATCCGTTCGAGAAAGAAATTGGTTCAGAGTCAATTGGAACCTTGCAGCACTAAACTTCAATCATGTATTCTCCTCAAATGCTAGTTTAAGCTCTAAAACCTTCGGTCTTGTTGCAAGTAGAGAATCACTGGGGTATTTGGACCAGATCAATCGAATTGATCCTATCTATCTAGATCCCGAACAAGCAGGACGAAATTTGATTTCAGGGATGTTTCAAAATATTGGAAATGAAACACGTTTTATTCAAAAATACCGGGCCTTTGACCAACCCTGGGCCTTTGTGAGTGGTATAAGAGTTTATAAAGGTTACAGTGAAAACCGTCAAGGTTCAGCCAATAAAGAATATGGTCCTGACTTTTATTTTGTGGGATTAGATGGTAGTGCAACCAATAGCAATGTGAATACCGATTATAAATTCCCAAGCTTTAATCTTGCCTTGTTCGGAGAGCACATTTTCAATGTCTCAAAAAAGCTGAGCATTACCCCTGGTCTTCGTTATGAATACATCAGCACAAATGCCTCAGGAAGCTATCGCTATACCAATTTCGATTTAGCGGGTAATATTGTGTTTGATACACTCTTCACCTCTGATCGTTCTAGCAACCGAGACTTTGTCATAGCCGGACTTGGTGTAACCTATAAAGCCACAAAGGACATTGAGCTGTACTCCAATTTTTCCCAAAACTATAGAAGTATTCATTTCACTGAAATGCAAATACAGAACCCCAATTTCAAAATTGATCCTGATTTACAAGATGAAACTGGATTCAACTCGGATATTGGAATCCGAGGGCAGATCAGTAATAAATTATTCTTTGATGCTTCGGTGTATGCCATGTATTATAACAATCGTATTGGAACTACTTTAGAAGTGGATCCCATTTTGTTTTCAACCTATCAGTATAGGACAAACGTTTCTGCCGCCAGAACCTATGGTGTTGAATGCATGAGTGAAGTCGATTGGTGGAAAGTAATTGTCAGCGATACGGCTGATATCCGTTTGAGTACCTTTGTGAATTTCTCCTACAACAATGCGATATATGTGCGTTCCGAAGAAGCCGCATTTGAAGGGAAGCTAGTCGAATTAGTCCCTCCTATCGTTCTAAAAACAGGACTTACCATTGGAACAAATCGATTCTCAATTTCTTATCAATATAGCTTTACTCAAGAGCATTTTTCCGATGCGAGCAACTCTACCTCTCAGGCCAACGCAGTGAACGGTCTAATTCCCTCCTATGCCATTATGGACTTATCAGGAAAAGCAGTTTTTGGTCGATTTCAGCTTGAAGCTGGCGTCAATAACCTCACCAATAGCTCCTACTTTACAAGACGCGCTGTGGCTTATCCGGGACCCGGTATTATTCCCGGCTCACCTAGGAACTTTTACCTAACCCTTCAGGTAAAAATATAGTCTTTAAAATTTTTAAAAAGAAAAAGCCAGTCTTTTCAGACTGGCTTTTCAATGGTAGACAGAATCATCGAATAATCGGATCTAAAAACAGGTTTTATTGAGGTGTGCGAGTATTTGGTTGTGGAATAAAGCGTTTAATTCAACAGTTAAAAACCAAAACCTATTTTAAATCCTCCATAAACATAAAATAGATGCTCTGGATAATTTGATTGGAACCCAATATATGATCCATTGGGTACGATTTGAATAATATATGCTGGTCCAAAGTCGATACTTAAGTAAAATCTTTTTGAACCAAAAAAGTTAATGCCAAGAGGTAAATAATTTACAATCCTACTGCCTCCAGAGCCTTGAATATTATAGGATGATCGAACACCTAAAAAAGGGTTAAATTGTCCCTTATTAATGGGTTTAAAAAGATAAAAGTTCATCCCTAATCCTCCTCCCAACAACAAACCAGTTCCAATTTCTAATGAAACTTTCCTACTGCTTAAGATTCGTTCGTAACTAATACCTAGTGTTGTGGATGTGCCACCCGCAGCAATTGAAAGTATATTTTTAACTTCCTTTGCTTTGGTTACATCTTGAGATAGACAAGTTGCACTAAATAATGATATGAATACAAAAAATGATCGCTTGAATTTTATCATTATATATTTTTTTTTGTCTAGTAAACAGCTATCTTTTTTGTTACATGATAACCGGATGATTTTGATGATAGTATCACATAGTACATTCCGGATTTTAAATTCAAATCGAATTTCTGAACATTGCTTTCTATTATTCCAGATTGTACATGCTCACCCTGATTATTCCTAATCAAATAGGAGAAATCATTCTCAATAAATGAGGGTAAATAAACTTCGAAGGTTCCACGAGAAGGGTTCGGACTAAGTCCATAACTAAATATGGATTTTTCATCTATACCAACGGAGGACTCAACACCAAAATCAAAAGATAAAGAGTCATTTGGAACTACTCCCGGAGTACAGGGCAACGGCAAAGATCCCACACTCAAAATATAATTGAAATAATAATTGACTGCTGCAGGCAGAGGCATTATTACAATTGTATCCGTTGTATTACAAATAGACATTGCAATTCCAAGGCAATATTGAGATGATGCCGTAATATCGTTCCCAGACAGTTGAAGCGAAGAATTATCTAACACACATGATGTGGTCGGAAAGGCCAAATCAATATATACATAAATCGTATCATCGGAGTCTGGATAAATTGGCTCCATTGTGATATTCGTTATATTGTTTTGTTGAGAAAAAAGACTAGTACAACAAAGACAACAAGCTACTAGAATTACTAATAAAAATTTCATTGATTCTTTTTTTATTTGACGAGGACTTGTCCCTTTAGTTGCTTGGATAAAGAGGGTCAAAAAAAAGACTCACCGATAAAAAATACCGATGAGTCGTCTTTAGTAGCGGGGACAGGACTATCCTTCATTTCATTTCGGATGGACATTAATGGGTGCTGAACAAAGAAAAGCTCAGACCACTTCGTGATCTTCCTTTTACATTTCCATACACTTATTAAAGGAAGCTTTCATCGCTCCTGGAAATGAAAAAGCCAGTCTTTTCAGACTGGCTTTTCAATGGTAGCGGGGACAGGACTCGAACCTGTGACCTTCGGGTTATGAGCCCGACGAGCTCCCAACTGCTCCACCCCGCAATATATCTTTTGGGTTATTCTTGTTCTTAATTGGGACACCAAAGATAGCTCAAAGCTTTAATCCCACCAAACAAAAATTCAATTAACTTACAGATTGGCCTTGTAAAAATTCTTTTTCAGTCTCTAAAAAGCTCAATTCACCTTCCTCGTTCTCCGCCATAAGTATCATTCCTTGAGATTCAACACCACGTATCTTTCTTGGCGCTAAATTCAATAGGACCAATACAGTTTTACCAACCACATCCTCAGGAGCATAGTGCTGCGCGATTCCCGAAACGACAGTTCTAGTATCAATTCCCGTATCCACACTAAGCTGGAGTAATTTATCTGCTTTTTTAACTTTTTCCGCACTTAATATTTTACCCATTCTCAGGTCCATTTTCTGAAATGTCTCAAAATCTATTAATTCTTTCATTGGAGGAAATTTAGAAGTTTGTTGTGATTGCTCTTTGAGCTTTTGAACCTCTAATTCAACAAACTCATCTTCAATCTTTTTAAATAATATCTCAGCTTTATTGATCTGTGTTCCTACAGTCAATTCATTAGAATCTTTTAAATCATGCCACTTGTCACAATTGATATTTAAAAACCCTTGCAATTTTTTAGAAGTTTTTGGAAGAAAGGGCATACAGGCGATGGATAGCTGACGCGTAATTTCTAGTGCGACACTCATGATGGCTTCTACTCGGTTTTCATCCGTTTTTACGAGCTTCCATGGTTCATTATCCGCCAAATACTTATTACCTATACGTGCAATACGCATCATCTCGGCTTGCGCTTCTCTAAGCTTGTATTTCATGATTAAATCTGCGATACGCTCAACAGAATTACCTACCTGTGCTACAATTACTTTATCCTGATCGGTTCGTGTTCCCTGAGCAGGAACGATACCGTCATAATACTTATTGGTCAAGACAACCGTTCTATTTACAAAATTACCGAACACATCAGCAAGCTCCGAATTGACTCTCGCTTGATAGTCTTTCCACGTAAATTCAGCATCCTTACTTTCGGGAGCAATTGAGGTTAAAACATACCTTAGCTCATCCGTTTTGTCAGGGTAAGCCTCGAGATACTCATGAAGCCACACCGCCCAATTTCTCGATGTAGAAAACTTATCTCCTTCTAAGTTTAAAAATTCCGATGCAGGGATATTATCAGGAAGAATATAGCCTCCGTGATCTTTCAATAAAATCGGAAAGATAATGGCGTGGAAGACGATATTGTCCTTTCCTATAAAATGAACCAGCTTTCTGTCTTGCGCTTTTTCTTTTAGCCAATAATCCTCCCAATTCTTATTATTTTCGTTTGCCCATTTCTTTGTAGCTGAAATATAACCTATTGGAGCATCCAACCATACATACAAAACCTTTCCTTCGCCATCGGGCAAAGGCACCTTTACTCCCCAATCTAGGTCTCTTGTCATGGCTCTCGGCTTCAGACCTCCATCTATCCAAGACATACATTGTCCTGTAACTTGATTCCGCCATACTTTAGGGTCGTGTTGCTGCAGACCTTCAAGACTTCCCTCGGTAATCCATTCTTTCAACCATTCTTCATGCTGATCCATGGGCAGAAACCAATGAGAGGTCTTACGTAAAACGGGTACCTTACCACTCAGTGTAGACCTTGGGTTAATTAAATCTGTCGGGCTCAAATCGCTTCCACATTTTTCGCATTGATCACCATAAGCATGTGGATTTTGACATTTAGGACAAGTTCCTGTAATATAGCGGTCCGCTAAAAACTGATTAAAATCTTCATCATAATACTGCTCCGAAGACTTTTTGACGAAACGGTTTTTACGATTAAGCTCTTTAAAAAAAATTGAAGAGGTTTCATGGTGGAGCTCACTAGAAGTTCGATCATACACATCGAATTCTATTCCAAAGTCAGCAAAGGCATTTCCAATGAGGTTATGGTACTTATCGACTATCTCTTTAGGGCTGACGCCATCTTTTTTAGCACGCAAGGTGATTGCTGCGCCATGCTCATCACTTCCACAAACAAATAAAACATCTGCATCGTTCATTCTTAAAAAACGCACAAAGGTGTCAGCAGGAAGATATACACCAGCAACATGACCCAAATGCAAGGGGCCATTAGCATAGGGTAAAGCGGCAGTAACAGTATATTTATTTGTCATATCGGAGGTCAAAGATAAGGAAGAATTCCTTGACTTTACTGCAAAAAAAAAGGGCCGATAAAATCAGCCCTTTTCCGTCAAATAAATGACTTATTTTTTAACAACCGAAAAGGTTGATGTACTTCCATTTTCCAATGTTACATTGAACATGTAAACACCACTATCTAAAGAAGAAATATCTAAAGAAGATTGACCGTTTAACAATGATACATTGTTTGTAAAGGCAACACGACCAGAGATGTCAGAAACAATAACGTTTGCTGAACCTTCTCCGTCAATGTCAATCGTTACAACATCAGTTGCTGGATTCGGAAATGCTGAACCTGAAACCTCAGCAATCTCTTCAAGACCTGCATTCTCTTCAATTTTCAACCCTAAAGCCAATGCAGTAACACCATTCCATCCGGAGTACCATTGTGTCCCGTCAATGTTCAAAGGCGAGATAGGCTGAAGATAAATGCTGTAGTTGGCATCGTAGTTTAAAGAGTTGTCATAACCAAAAGAGATGTTTGGGTTATACGTTGTCAAACAAGCCAAATATCTTTGGTTATCTGCTAAAGTAACTCCATTATCAAGCGCCGCATACACAACTTGGCCATTCTCATCGTTAGAAGCCGGATAGTATAATCCTCCCCCTACTTGATTCAAATCATCAAAAGTAACTGCTGCAAACCCAGCAGAAACATCAATCCAAGCGTCGTTCCACTCAAAAATATCAATGATAATTTCCTCGTCTTGAAGTAGAGAGTCACTTGCTTGTGCAGCAAAATAAACTCCTGAAACACCAGAAGTTACACTAGGGTAAACATCCTGAAGCATCATACAAGTTTGATAACTAGCAGTGGCATTACTTGGGAAAGAATTTACTTTAAGCGTTCCATTTTCCTGACCTGCAAGTGAAAGCATTGAAGTCACACTGAAATTTCGAACGTAGACATTGTCAAAATCTGACTCGTCAGTTTGTCCGTCAATAGCAATAGTGTATGTTAAGGTATAATCACCTTCATCCCATGTGCCAGGAGCAACCGTCGGAAATTCAGATGGGTTACCATTAAAAATAGGCAATGTATCCCCGGCTGCAATAAGCGAACTAACTGTTTCCGTATATACATTTCCAGCTGGACCATCAACAGTAGCTGTAATATTGAAGGTGTTGTCAGCTGAACCAAAGTTATAAACTTCAATACCCACTTGGAAAGAATAGTTGTTATTCGCCATTGCTACGGGTATAGAACCGTATCTTGGAGAAAGNGCAGCAGATTCAGANGAACCNCCNTCATTNGCAAATAAGTTTTGCTTATTCCCCATAAATACGACAACTTCACCATTGGCCATCTCATTCGTTAAAGTAGCTCCATCAACGCTTGAAAGCATAACTGTTGGAATAGTAACGTTCAGCCCTTCAGCTCCTCCGCCCATTCCAACTACTTCTGGATCACGGTTTAAAATAATCACACCAACAGCACCTGCATTTTGTGCTTGAAGCGCTTTGTATCCAAACTCGCAAGTATTTCTGTAAATGATTGCAATTTTACCCGTCATGTCATTGATTAAAGGACCATTACAAGCTTCTGCAGACAATGGGTTTCCTTGAGGNTTTTCTCCTTCTGTACCGTCATCAGCAAACATTATTGGTGCTTCGACAAAAGTGTTCGGTACTAAGAAATCTGGACACGACCAGTCTCCTCCGGCAGGATCTGCCCATGTAAATTCATAATTGTTGGCAATTACTTCAGGAGTAACTCCCCTAACAACAACTTGAGCNGTAGTTGCAAATGCAAAGACTACTCCAATTAAAGATAGTATAAGTTTTTTCATAAAATTTTGATTTTAGTTCATACAAATTTAACACAAAAATCAGAGAATTAAAACTCCCGTTCTTGANAACAGTAATTGTGTGAAATATTTATNAAAAATACGTNTAAAAGTTACTTAGCCGCTTCAAACTTTTCAGAAACNACAGACCAATCAACAACCTCGAAAAAAGCCTTAATGTAATCAGGTCTTCTATTTTGGTAATTTAAATAGTAGGCATGCTCCCATACATCAAGCGCTAAAATAGGTNTCCCCTCGCAGCCTTCACCCATTACNGGATTGTCTTGATTTGGCGTAGAACAAACCTCTAGTTTTCCATCAGTAACACAAAGCCATGCCCATCCTGAACCAAATCTTGTAGCCGCAGCTTTTGAAAAAGCATCTTTAAATCCCTCAAACGATCCAAAAGTACTATCGATTGCATTTGCTAAAGCACCTGAGGGAGTACCTCCTCCACTCGGAGACATNACTTCCCAAAACAAGGTATGGTTGTAAAAACCTCCACCGTTATTTCTTACNGCAGGCTTATCTGCACATGCGCCTAAAATTTCAGCAATTGATTTTCCNTCTAAATCCGTTCCTGCAATGGCGGCATTTAAATTGTTTGTATAACCTTGATGGTGCTTAGAATGATGGATTTCCATGGTTCGCGCATCAACATGGGGCTCGAGCGCATCATATGCGTAACTCAATTTTGGTAGTTCAAATGACATTTTGATATAATTTTAAATATTCGTAATCATATCAAAAATAGACAATTCAAGGCAAATGAAATTTTAAATAAGTTTATTTTTTTTGGGATCTCATCCGTTCTGAACCCTCTAACGAATCTTTCCTTGGCTTTATGCGTATATTTGACCTATGAATNCCTCGCTAACGCAAAGACCTATATCTGATTGGCTTCCCTTGTCGCTTAAAGAGGCGTCGAAAAGAGGGTGGGAAGATTTTGATGTCATTTTAATTTCAGGAGACGCTTATGTAGACCACCCTGCCTTTGGGACAGCCGTTATTGGACGAATCATTGAAGATGAAGGCTTAAAAGTGGGAATCGTCGCTCAGCCGAACTGGCAAGATGACCTGAGAGACTTTAAGAAACTTGGAAAACCAAGACTGTTTTTCGGTATTACGGCGGGATGTATGGACTCAATGGTAAACCATTACACAGCCAATAAAAGACTAAGGTCGACAGATGCTTATACTGCGGGTGGTAAAGCTGGCTTTAGACCCGATTATGCAACCACAGTATATTCAAACATTTTAAAAGATTTATTTCCTGACACGCCTGTTTTGATTGGAGGAATAGAAGCCTCGTTGAGACGCGTGACGCACTATGATTACTGGAAAGATGAATTGATGCCTAGTATCTTATTTGATTCNCGTGCAGATGCNTTGGTTTATGGAATGGGAGACCAACCGCTGCGTGATGCGCTGAGATTACTTAAGAAAGGTGTACCCTTTGAACATCTAAAAACAATCAAACAANTTGCATTTTTACAAGAAAAAGTAAATNATCTACCAAAAGTCAAAAATTGGAATACCATTGCATTAGCGAGTCATGAAGAATGCCTAAATGATAAGCTTAAATATGCTGCGAATTTCAAAATAGTCGAGGTAGAATCTAACAAATGGCAAGCGAATAGGATTACGCAAGACATTGGAGACCANGTTCTTGTCATCAATCCGCCATACAAAACAATGGTAGAAAAAGAGATCGATGCATCCTTTGATCTACCGTACACAAGGGAGCCTCATCCAAAATACAAGAAGAGAGGAAATATTCCTGCTTATGACATGATTAAGTTCTCTGTCAATATGCACCGAGGATGTTTTGGAGGCTGCAGCTTTTGTACAATCTCTGCGCATCAAGGGAAATTTATTGCCTCGAGAAGTGAAAAGTCAATTTTATCAGAAGTTGATAAAGTAACTGCTCATCCTGATTTTAAAGGATATATCTCTGACTTAGGCGGNCCTTCTGCGAATATGTACAAAATGAAAGGTAAGGATGAGTCCATATGCGAACGTTGTGTTTCACCAAGCTGCATACACCCTGTAATTTGCAATAACTTGGANACCTCCCATAAGCCAATGACTGAGCTTTATAAGAAAGTTGATGCGCTCCCAGCCGTTAAAAAAGCTTTTGTNGGTTCTGGAATTCGATACGACCTTTTGGTNGATGATTTCAACAAAAACAATGAGGACGGAAATCATGATGAATACATTGAGCAGGTGATCACCCGGCACGTAAGTGGAAGATTGAAGGTCGCACCTGAACATACCTCAGACAAAACCTTAAAAGTGATGCGAAAGCCATCATTTAAATATTTTCACAAGTTCAAGGAAAAGTACGATAAGATTTCAGCCGAAAAAGGAATCAATCAACAGCTCGTACCTTACTTTATATCTTCACACCCAGGGTGCGATGAGGTGGATATGGCGAACCTTGCTGCAGAAACCAAAGATATGGGGTTTCAGCTTGAACAGGTTCAAGACTTTACACCAACCCCTATGACCGTCGCTACGGTCATTTATTATGCNGGTGTTCATCCGTATACCTTAAAGCCNGTTGAAACGGTCAAAACAAAGGAAGAAAAGCAAGACCAAAATAAGTTCTTCTTTTGGTATAAAAAGGAAAACAGGTCTTGGATAAAGAANAAATTAACCAAAGCAAACCGCCCTGATTTATTAGAAAAATTGATTGAACCAGAAGTCAAAAAGGAAATGCCACCTTGGCTAGAAAAAAGACGAAGGAAACGCTCTTAGATGTTAGTCAAATTTGCTTCTATATAATCTAATGCTTTGCTTCCAAAAGTATTGTTGTTCCATACTTGAACTTCTTTGGCACCTTTTTTATGAAAGACAAAGGACGGAAAGGATCCTTTGGCCAAGGTTTTGATATCGGAACCATAAGGGGAATAAATATATTTCAGCCCTTCCATTTTCAGCTTTTCTTCAATGCTTCCGCCATAGCCATCATCAGATACAATCTTATAAACGATTTGAGCATCGGTATTTCGCAATGNAAGTTTTTTGACTAGCGCTATTGAATAAATACAATGTGGGCAATCNGGAAGCACCAAAACTTCAAGGAAACCCTCGTTTTTTTCATTGTTGGCTGCATGATTTTCAACCCTGAATTCGTTGTCAAGATCGGATATATAAATGGGATAAAAAGCAAAATAAGCACCNGAGAATACGATTCCAATGACAAAAGCNAGANCTAACCTTAAGANCTTTTTTTTAATGCTCTTNAAAATCAAAAGACCGATAAAAACTCCGAAAACCAACATTATAACGAAGGGTAGCAACATGGATAACTGCCATGACAAACCAACATTTAACAATAGTTCTTCTAAAAAATTCATCGCGTTTTAGGCAAATATAATCAAAAGTAAAGGAGCTAAANAGGTGGAAGCTTAGTTAAACCCTAACAGAAGACATNCCACCATCTACNCCNATNGNTTGACCNGTNANCCANTCATTNTCTAGACAAAANACNGCTGCTTTTGCAATATCTTTNGGTGTCCCTATTTTCTTGAGCGGGTGACGCTGTGCNGCATTTTCTCTTTTTTGNTCTGTACTAAGNAANGCCTCAGCTAATGGAGTATCTGTTAATGAAGGATTCACANTATTNACNCNAATANTNGGCGCCCATTCCGCGGCCAAGCTCCTNGCTAGNGCCTCTAAACCTCCCTTTGCCGCAGCAATNGAGGCNTGAAATGGCATTCCCTGCTGACTNGCTACTGTACCAAACAAAACAACGGAACCTTTATTTTTCTTGAGTGTTCGAAAATAAAATTGAAGCACCCGAACTGCACCAAGCACATTTTTTTGATAATCATCAAGAAAATCATCCTGTGTAAGCCTNTGAAATGGTTTCAAATTAATTGATCCAGGACAATATACTATTCCAGTCAATCCATCGATTTCAGGCAACTCATCGGTTAATGCGTCGACCATAAAATGATTCGAAAGTGTCGATTCAGACCTAGAAATGACAAAGCATTCATGACCTGAAAGCTCTTCTAAAATTGCTTTTCCTATTCCCTTTGTACCNCCTATAATCAGTGTTTTCTTTTCCATGCTTTCCAAACAAGTTTTAAATTGAAATGTTTAAATGATACAAGTGAAAGGTAATTTTGCCTCAATGGCNAAAATGTAGTACTTTTGCAGATACAAACAAGGTTACTTAAAACAATTCTAAATAGACGCTAGGAATGATTACTGTTACAGATTCAGCGAAAAAACAAGCCATAAGACTCATGGAAGACGATGGAAAAGAAGGTTTTTTTATTCGCGTTGGAGTTGAAGGTGGAGGCTGCTCAGGGTTAATGTATCAATTGACGTTTGACAACGAGAGAAAAGAAGATGATTCTAGTTTTATGGACAACGACATTGAGGTTGTTGTAGACAAGAAAAGTTATCTCTACTTGTTAGGGACTACTCTAGATTTTTCGGGGGGGCTAAANGGAAAAGGATTTGTTTTCCAAAACCCAAATGCGGACAGAACGTGCGGATGTGGAGAATCTTTTTCAGTTTAAATANGGTTTAATTGAATATGGGACAATACACGGAAAATGAATTGGCAAAAGATCTTGAAAATCAAGATTACAAATTTGGCTTCGTTACAGACGTTGAAACCGAAACAATTCCCGTGGGGTTAAATGAAGACATCATTCGTTTAATATCATCAAAAAAAGAGGAGCCCTCATGGCTTCTTGAATATCGTCTAAATGCNTATAAAGCATGGCTAACAATGACCGAACCGGAGTGGGCGCATGTTAGATATAAAAAACCTGATTTCCAAAAAATCACCTATTACGCAGCCCCAAAGCAAAGCAAGAAATATGAATCTTGGGATGATGTAGATCCTGAGATGAAGGAAACAATGGCCAAGCTTGGAATATCTCTTGAGGAGCAAAAAAGGTTGACAGGTGTTGCTGTAGACTTTGTCATGGACTCTGTTTCTGTGGCAACTTCATTCAAATCTAAGCTCAAGGAGTTGGGTATTATATTTTGTTCTTTTTCAGAAGCTGTTCAAGAACATCCAGAATTGGTTCAAGAACACATGGGCACGATTATTCCGCACACAGACAATTTTTATGCGGCGCTGAATGCAGCTGTATTTACAGACGGTTCATTCTGTTACATTCCAAAAGGCGTAAGATGTCCAATGGAATTATCGACTTACTTTAGAATTAATGCAGGTGGAACGGGTCAATTTGAGCGGACTTTGGTCGTTGCTGAGGAAGGTTCTTACGTTTCTTATCTAGAGGGATGTACAGCACCACAGAGAGACGAAAATCAATTACACGCTGCTGTTGTTGAGTTGAAAGCNCTCAAGGATGCAGAAATCAAATATTCGACGGTTCAAAATTGGTACCCCGGTGATAAAAATGGTTTAGGCGGCGTCTTTAATTTTGTAACCAAAAGAGGCCTTTGTGAAACAAATGCAAAAATATCCTGGACTCAAGTTGAAACGGGATCTGCCGTTACTTGGAAATACCCATCTTGTATTTTAAAAGGGGATCATTCTGTTGGTGAGTTTTATTCAGTTGCAGTGACCAACAACTATCAACAGGCGGATACCGGAACAAAGATGATTCATCTTGGGAAGCATACCAAAAGCACGATTATATCCAAAGGTATATCGGCTGGAGATTCTCAAAATTCTTATAGAGGTTTGGTGCAAATTCATAAAAACGCCCACAGATCAAGAAACTTCTCACAATGTGATTCTTTATTAATGACAGACCATTGTGGTGCCCATACCTTTCCATATATAGAATGTAAAAACCCTAGTGCTCAAATAGAGCATGAGGCTACCACCTCTAAAATTGGAGAAGACCAACTATTTTATTGTAAACAGCGGGGTATATCGGAAGAAAAAGCAATAAGTCTAATTGTAAACGGATATTGCAAGGAAGTATTAAACCAGCTACCCATGGAATTCGCAGTGGAAGCACAAAAATTACTTGCAATTAGCCTAGAAGGCTCTGTGGGATAAATCAAAAAAATGATTGAAATAAAAAATTTATACGCCAACATAGAAGGCAAAGAAATTCTTAAAGGTTTNACATTGACTGTTAATGCAGGCGAAGTACATGCAATCATGGGNCCGAATGGGGCCGGAAAAAGCACACTTGCTAGTATCCTTGCAGGGCGTGAAGAATATGAGATAACTGGAGGTGAGGTTCTTTTTGAAGGGACTGATCTTTTGGAGCTTTCAACAGAAGAAAGAGCACATTTGGGTTTATTTTTAGCCTTCCAATATCCTGTTGAAATNCCAGGTGTATCCAACGTGAATTTTTTAAGAACGGCGATCAATGAAACAAGAGATGCAAAAGGAGAAGAACCTATTTCTGCAAAAGACTTTATGGCATTGGTAANAGAAAAATCNAAAATTGTTGAGCTGGATAGTAAGCTAGCTTCGCGCGCTGTAAATGAAGGATTCTCTGGTGGTGAAAAAAAGAGAAATGAAATATTTCAAATGGCGATGCTTAACCCCAAGCTTGCGGTTTTAGATGAAACAGACTCTGGTTTGGATATTGACGCATTAAGAATTGTTGCTAAAGGGGTGAATTCATTAAAGTCTCCTAAGAATGCATCTATTGTAATCACGCATTACCAAAGATTATTGGATTATATCGTTCCAGATTATGTGCACGTTCTTTACGACGGAAAAATTGTTAAAACAGGTAATAAGNATCTGGCACTTGAGTTAGAAGAGAAAGGGTATGATTGGATCAAAGAAGAAACCCAAGTAGGATAAAAAATGGACCAGGTGCTTACACAAACTAAATTCGATATTCTAAGGACTAGACTGAATCCTACGGAGCTTCCCATTTCAGAAGCCTCAAAAGAAAAAGCTGAAGATTTACTAGCGAAGTCAGATTTTCCTACAAGGAAAAATGAAGCTTGGAAATACACCAATGTTAACGGTTTAAACAAGCTATTACTGGACGGGGAAAGCTCAGGTTTCATGAAGCCGCATAACATTACCAAAAGTGCAGACAAGGTCTACATCGTCAATGGCCAAGTCTCGAAAAATAAATCAGATGTTCCAGGTATTAAAACTTCATGGAACAGCTTATCAGAGATGCAAACAGAAGATCCATTTGACGCACTCAACCTGCTGTATTGCACAGCTGCCTTAGAGCTAACTTTTGAGGACGCGGATGATAAGATAATAGAATTGGTTTTTGAAAACACCCTGGATACCGCAATCTTTCCAAGAATTTTTATTCAATGTAAGAAAAACGCTAAAGGAACGGTGATTTTGAATTTTCAAGGTGCTGAAAAAAACGCAAGTTTCATCAATGCTTCGACTTATGTTGATGTTGAAGAAAATGCCAATCTAAGCATCCATAAAATTCAAAAAAATGGAGCAGAAACATTTGATTTACAAAGAGAATACGTAAATCAGGCCGCAAATAGTGTATTCACAATAAACACCTTCCCTTTGTCAGGGAGAATGACTAGAAACGATTTAACCATTAACGTAAATGGCAGTAATTGTGAAACGTTCATGAATGGAGCTTATACCCTTAAAGGGAAATCGCATTGTGACAATCATACTACCGTTGACCACAAAGTGGCACATTGCTACTCTAAAGAGCTGTATAAAGGTGTCATTGATGACCGTGCTACTAATGTTTTCAATGGAAAAGTATTTGTAAGAAAAGATGCCCAAAAAATCAATGCTTTTCAATCAAATGCGAATATTTTATTAAGTGAAACGGGAACAGTAAACTCTAAACCTGAGCTTGAAATATATGCAGACGATGTTAAGTGCTCTCATGGTTCTACCACAGGTCAATTGGATGACGAAGCGGTGTTCTATCTCCGATCGCGGGGTTTGTCAGAGAAATCAGCAAAAGAGCTTTTGGTTAAGGCTTTCTTAGGAGAAGTTCTTGAAGAAGTCGAAAACGAAGAAGTCAGCTCCTATGTTGAGAAGCAAATTGAAGAACATTTTTCTGCTTAATTAATCCTCATCTATTTGAGCTAAAAAC
This sequence comes from Crocinitomicaceae bacterium TMED16, assembly GCA_002167775.1. Classification (GTDB taxonomy): domain Bacteria; phylum Bacteroidota; class Bacteroidia; order Flavobacteriales_D; family Crocinitomicaceae; genus UBA952. The sequence continues at coordinate 26,686 of NHBV01000013.1, forward strand.
ACTGTTGCGTTCTCTAAATGCGATGCTCTCTTTTCATCTGACATTCTGTTATAAGAATGTACCATCATAGACATCCTCGGATTTTTAAGGAAAAAGGCTTGATTTACCGAAATAAAGCGCCAAAATAGACCATCCCAAATATCCGTCCAAGGACCTTTACCATAATTACTCATTTTTTTGATATAGTTAGAACCCCCGATATATGGTTTGGTTGCAAAAGTTCCACCATCGGCAAACTGACTCATTCCATATACATTAGGAACCATTACCCAATCATAGGCATCGATAAACAATTCCATAAACCAACGATAGACCTCATCAGGATCAAATTCACAAAGAAGCATGAAGTTTCCAAGAACCATAAGCCGCTCAATATGGTGACAATAACCAGTCGCTAAGACTTTTTTAATCGTATCATCTACGGGTTCAATACCAGTTGTACCATCATAAAAGCTTTTCGGTATCTTTCGCTCAAAACCCCAGAAATTTTGGGTTCTAGAATAGCTTCCTTTACAAACATACATCCCGCGAATAAATTCTCTCCAACCCATAATTTGACGGATAAACCCCTCCAAAGAATTTAATGGTATGTCATTTTTTTCTGCAAACAAAAGGCTTTCATTGATGACTTTGCGTGGTGAAATCAAGCCGGCATTCATAAGCGGAGAAAGCAGGCTATGGTTTAAGAAAACCTCTTCCTTTACAATGGCGTCTTCATAAATCCCAAACTCTTCAAACCGCTCCTTTAAAAAATTTGCTAACCATTCGTTTGTCTCCTCAAAAGTAATTGGATAAATACGCTTGATCTCAAGTGCACCAGGGTAATCATGAAAATGAGTTTCAACATATTGCACGGCTTCCTCCCAATATGGACTTGATTTAGGAAATTGAATTTCAGGTGGCTGCTGGCCTTTTGGGTATTTTTTTCTGTTGTCAACATCGTAGGTCCACTTTCCTCCTATTGGGCTACCATCTTTTTCCATCAAAACATGATGTTTTACGCGTTGCTGCTTATAAAATGTAGTTTGAAAGAAAGACTTTTTATCCGCTCTAAAGAAGGTACTCAAATCCTCATTTGTATTGATAAAATAAGGGGTCTCAAGCATATTCAACTGTATGCGCTCGGAAAATGAATTCATCCTTTTTAATAACCAACTGTCAACTGGATCATAGAAGTTTATCTGGGTAATTCCAGAAGCTAAAATCTCNTCTAAAAGGACCCTAATATCACTCTTCTTCTCAATAGATTCCACATAATTAACAGCGATGTCCTGTGATTTTAAGAAATCAGCGTATGCCCTCATTGAAGCCCTATGGAATGCAATCTTTTGTTTGTGGAACTTGAGGTGTTTGAAGAAGAAATATTCTTCGATAAGATACGTCTCGCATGCGTTATCTAGCAAAACGTTTTTCTCAAAAAGCTGGTGCGGNAAGATAAGGTTAACGGCTTTTCTTTTTTCCATTGTTTCTAGTGTGTAATACAACAATTCTTTTGCTATCGGTTCTGACCGATTTATGCTTTCGGTGTCCCCAAATTTTTGCTCTAGCGATTTTAGCAACTGCNGTTAAATCNACNATCGGCTCGGGATAATCATTTCCAATATCATGTAGCTCTTTTTCCATGGNNGTCATTTTCCANGGTTCATGAATAAATTCNANNGGNANATTTTTTAATTCGGGAACCCATTCTCTTATGAACACACCCTTTGGGTCGTGCTCTTGGGATTGCTTGATAGGATTGTACATCCGAATCGTATTTATTCCGGTCGTACCAGCCTGCATCTGAAATTGCGGATAATGAATCCCTGGTTCGTAGTCCAAGAATTGTTGTGCAACGAAGTAAACCCCTTTTTTCCAATTGCAGTCCAAGTGAAAACANAATACAGAGACGAGCATCGCCCGCATTCTAAAATTGATCCAACCCGTTGCTATCAAACAACGCATACAAGCATCGACAAGTGGGAAACCAGTTTGTCCTTTTTTCCAAGCTTCAAGGAATTTAGGGTTGCTCTCATATTCTAAGGTTTCATACCCCCGATTTACACAATGCGTTTCATAAGTACACTCAACCTCAAACTTTTGGATAAAATGACAGCGCCATTTTAGTCGGGTAAGGTGATTATTGAAGCTGCGCTTGTTCGCATCATAGTTAGGATGGTTTCGAACATATTGCACTGCCTGACGCACNGATAAATTACCCCAAGCCAAATAAGGAGATATTCTTCCNCAGGATTTTCGGCTCTCTTTAGGTTTTGAAATATGACGGCTATAATTTGCCCCTCTACCCTCACAAAAGGATTTTATATAGCGCATGGCATAACTTTCACCTGGNNTCTGAAAAGAGTCGGGGTATTTTTGCAGCGATTTTTCAAGTGAATCCGGTAAATCAAAAGAGAAACTTTTTAATGGAGCTGCATTATGAGAATATACATTCAAAATCAACGGAGAATTCACGGCAGCAAACCAATTTTTATCCCAATTGATTCTGTTTTTAATGCCTCGAATAATTCCATCACGTTGAAATTCTGTCCATNTAATTCCCTTTCGTTTGAATAAGCTAGAGATGTTCTTATCCCGATCCCAGGTCGCTTTCACACCNCTCTCCTGATAGGAATACACGTTTTGAATATCATATTTTTCACTTAAAACGGTGAATACATCCATGGCTTCCCCATGGAGGAGNTGGATCTTTCTGCTGAAGGCCGCCAAAACGCTGTTCATCTCCAAAATAGAGTGATATACAAACTGTAAGTGTCTTAAGGAAGAGTCTGGATAAGCCATTGCTGATGGCTCCATAATATAAATAGGTAAATAATTACATTTTGAATTATTTTCCGCTTNNAAAAAAGGAAGGTGGTCCTGCAAGCGNAGGTCTCTCTTCAACCAAACAATGTTCAATGCTTCTTTCACTTGACGAGCTCCTTTTTTGCTTTGTTCCAAAACTTAAAGAACCCTGGAAAATAACCTTTAACGGAAGTCATCCAATCTCGATCCTCTTGAGTGCCCCGATAATGTTCGTTTAGCGGGTGTTCTTTGAATACAATTTCGGCACCATTCAGCTGNGNTTNAAGNGAGGNAAAGGACCCAACAAAAATCTTAATATCCTNNATNTTAGNNGAAAGNNCNANTGCNAANTCCATACACTTTTGACTGATTGGATAACGCTCAAAAANAGCAGGCTCAATTAATAAAATACGTTGTACATCNNCTNCTTCATGCCATAATGGGTCAAGATTNTAATAATTATAAATCAANGTTTTCTTATGCNTCNAGTGNNTNNANCGATANNGACTNNGGNTAATTGATTTCAGTTATNCNATTGTNACTTTNNNTTAATNCANNAGGNANNTCNAGNTNNTTAAATGCNTCATANGGAACATCNAAAAAAGTNTTNCGCTGNGNACTGTTAAANTACTTATTNATGTTCTCTTGATTTGCNACATACTTTCGATTGGAAAAGGTGCCAGCTACCCATTGCCAACTCAGATGATTGCTTGCCAAGTCACCATCAAGTAGNTTTGCATACATCCANTGNGCNGGTNNNCTCCAATGGTACTTTCCGATATTACAANATATAGCNGNAATATACATGCGCATNTGGTTGTGTAAATANCCCGTTTTNTAAAAGTTATNTATTGCTATATCGATGGCCTCAANACCTGTNTTNGCCTCAACAATTGCAGCAGGCACTCCTGAATATAGAACCTCNTTTTGCTCATAATTAAGGTCTGACTCAATCTTGGNTTTNTTTGCCACCCANACCTGCTGCCAATAATCTCTCCAAGCCAATTCTTGNATAAGNTTTTCAGTTGNCTTCCATNCNAAANCNAAGGACTTNACATGCTCGAAAATANACTTTGTNGAAATTACNCCNCGAGAAATNTANGGNCCNAATAAGGTCAATGCNCCATTCTCAAAATTNCGTGTNGCNGCATATTTAATNGGATCAANNGCTTGAATTCGNTCTTGAATAGNATTCCCAATCNGTAGGNAAATTATANTGATGCTCTTTTGAAANGTCNTGCATATNTCNNTACAACAANNAAANNTNACTTTTGGTTGATGCANCAAAANANTTATTTANTAANTCTANAAAGGCGANATTTTAAGAAAACCAAAAGAACCNTTATCNACAGCNACAATNGCTCCNCCNTCNGNAGTTAANTCAATNTCTTCTCCTGCCCAATCACCACCCTCNGCNTCGCCATAGGTCTTTTGCCATTGNACATTCCCATTNNCATCATATTTNACCAAATANACGTGCCAAGTATTGGAATCATCNCCATCATTNCCACANCGTCTTTTNTAGGTGCTNTANTCATCGCCNGTTCCNGCNACAATAATACAACCNCCGTCNGNAGTTCCTTTTATNCCCCATACCTCATCATGAATATANTTNGGGTCAAAGCCNCGNGGATTTCCTGTNTTAGATTCCCAAAGNTGATTNCCATCNGNNTCAATTTTCATGGTNTAAGCATCCCAGTTTTCAGTNCCAGATAAGGTATGNCCNGANAGTAATANNTNNCCNTCAGCNGATAAGTCCATTGCNAAACAATGGTCTGAATTNGAGCCACCAAATGTTTTATTCCAAATGATATTACCTAGAGCATCGATNTTTAAAAGCGCATAATCATTTGCNCCCTCCGTAAGCCCNGAAANNANAAANTCAGACCCTAAATTTTTNATNCGATAGGCATGGGNCATNTTGTTTTCAANATTNATCCCATTNNTTTTNTTNCCNTNCNCATCAAGNAAGGTNANNTANCCTTGACCTTCNGTAAAAAAGGTNTTNAAATTNTCTTCGGCTTGNANATATCCAACNGCAATGATNCCNTCTGNNGNAACNNTTATGTGCTCGAAAGCATCNCTTCCNCCATTGTCNTGNGNTTNCTCGAAAACNANNCTNCCNTCTGATTTATTNAGCTTNATNATGGCACTATTTTCATTTAAAGANCCNCAAATAAAATANCCATCNTCTNNNTCAAATGCNGAGTTACCAAGATTNTGTCCTGNTCCGCCTGAGAATTCCNTNGACCATTGGAAANCACCACTTTGATCGGTCTTAACCACTAAGATTTTTGCNGAATTNGGNATNAANCCNGTTTCNCCNACNTGAAGANANCCACCNTCNGNACANGTNANNANAAAATGACCATGNGCNTCNTCNCCNGNTCCTCCATANGNNGNATACCAATCAGAACTNGGTGCCTCNGGNTANTCTGNAACAGTNCAGGTATTATTGACTTTTCTNCANCCGAANAGAAGANANANAANACTNAACAGANATAGATGTAAGGANTTTTCATAANGCTTATTTANAANANAAACGCAAAANNCTGAATAATTNGTTTCANNNGCTAAATTANNAACGNTAAANATTNAGAAATATTTCNNNGAAANAGGNCTTAGGATGGNNTNNNTAAACGTATCCCTTATCNTTNGCCCAGCTNCTNANNTGNGCNGAATTNGGCATATCTAANTTTTTNAGAATATTATGCCTGTGNGTTTCAACNGTTCTNTGAGANATGAAAAGCTTTTCNGCAATCTCTTTNGAGGTNAGNCCTTTNGCGATNTGCTTNACNATTTCNATTTCNTTCATNGTNAATTCTTTTTTGGCCTCAGAATCAACATTTAANANTGANGTNAAGTANCGATCCTTNATATCNGATGCGATNAAGGTTTCTCCTTTNTAAACTCCATGAATGGCCTCAACCAATTCACTTTTAGAAGTATTCTTTGTTAGATACCCTTTTGCACCTATAGAGAGGAACTTTTTAACATAGGTAATATCATCATGCAAAGAAAGGCCGATTACACGGGTTTTAGGTAAGCTATCGTTTATTTTTTCTGTCGCATTAAAACCGCTACCCTCTCCCAAATTAATATCCATTAATACGATATCTGGTTTGTGTTGCATTGACATGGTGTAGGCGTCATCTTCGTTATCTGCTGTCCCTACTACTAAGATGTTTGGAGCATCCTTTAAAAGAGAGGACCATGCTTCACTGATGAGCTTATGATCGTCTACAATAAGGACTTTGATATTGGAATCCATAAAGAGTGTTTTGCACTAATTTAAGCATTCAAAGCTTCCGCTCCACCAACAATCTCTAAAATTTCATTTGTAATCGCTGCTTGACGTGCTTTGTTGTAGCTCAATTTAAGCTCCTTTTGAAGCTCGCTTGCATTATCCGTAGCTTTGTGCATGGCAGTCATACGCGCACCGTGCTCTGCAGCATTCGAATCTAAAAGAGCCTTGAAAAGTTGCACTTTAAGAGATTTAGGAATTAAATCTTCAATGATTTCTTCTTTAGATGGTTCAAAGATGTAGTCGCCATTAGAAGTCGNATCCTCGTTTGACTCTGGTGCTTGAATTGGAAGGAACTGCTCCATTTCTACCTTTTGCGTTGCCGCATTCACAAATCGATTATACACAACATAGATNCGATTGAACTCACCTGATTTATATAATTCCATCAGTTCATTAGCCACCTCAGAGACATTCTCAAAGCTAAGGTCTGCATATACATCTTCGCGCTCAGTTAGAAATTCATTGGTAAAGAAACGATCCGTTCTTTTGTAAATATCTCTAATTTTTTTACCCAAACACATCACATGAACATTCTCAGAGTTATTNAACTCNGTTGANATTGTNTGATTTATATTCTTAACTACATTATTGTTAAAACCACCGCATAAACCGCGATTTGAGGTAATTCCCACAACCAATGTTTTACCTCCCTCACGGTCTTCCGAAAATGCATTTTCAGAAAGATCAAGTGTAGCACTCAAATTTGTTAGGATTTCTTTTAGCTTAACAGCATACGGTCTCATCTGCACAATTGCATCTTGAGCTCTTTTTAATTTTGCCGCAGAAACCATTTTCATAGCAGATGTAATCTGCATCGTTGATCCCACGGATGAAATTCTATTTCGTATTTCTTTTAAGTTTGCCATCGATAACCTTTTTTTGAGTTATGCTTTTACTTAATATTTACTTGCTAGTTCTTTGGCAACTTTTTCAAGTACCGCAGTGTTCTCATCTGTGTATTTACCAGACTTTAATGAAGCCATAACATCTGAATGTTTTGCTTCTAAGAAATCTAAGTATTCATTTTCGAAATCCTTCACTTTGTTAATCGGAACATTTTGAATAAGACCTTTTGTACCAACATAGATAATTGCAATTTGTCTCTCAACTGTAAACGGGTCTCCTTCTCTTTGCTTCAATATCTCNACGTTACGAGCCCCTTTATCCAAAACAGATTTTGTAGCTGCATCCAAATCNGATCCAAACTTAGCAAAAGCCTCAAGTTCTCTATATTGAGCCTGATCAAGCTTCAAAGTACCNGCAACCTTTTTCATTGATTTAATTTGCGCAGATCCTCCAACACGAGAAACGGATATACCTACGTTAATTGCTGGTCGAATACCAGAGTTAAACAAATCCGACTCTAAGAAAATTTGACCATCTGTAATCGAAATTACATTTGTTGGAATATAAGCAGAAACGTCACCCGCTTGGGTTTCAATTATAGGAAGTGCTGTTAAAGAACCTCCACCTTTCACTTTGTCTTTTAATGANGCNGGAAGGTCATTCATTTGCTTTGCAATCGTGTCNTCAGAAATAACCTTTGCCGCCCTTTCAAGTAGTCTTGAGTGAAGGTAAAATACATCTCCCGGGTAAGCCTCACGGCCCGGAGGTCTTCTTAAAAGAAGTGATACCTCACGATAAGCAACTGCTTGTTTNGATAAATCATCATAAATAATCAATGCTGGTCTACCTGTATCTCTAAAGTACTCTCCAATCGCCGCTCCAGTCATAGGTGCATAAAACTGCATTGGTGCTGGATCNGATGCGTTAGAGGCAACAATAGTCGTATATGCCATTGCTCCCGCGTCTTCTAATTTCTTAACAATTCCAGCAACCGTTGATCCTTTTTGACCAATTGCAACATAGATACAATAAACGGGCTCTCCTCTATCGTAAAATTCTCTTTGATTGATAATCGTATCGATCGCAACAGTCGTTTTACCCGTTTGACGGTCACCAATGATCAGCTCTCTTTGACCTCTTCCAATTGGAATCATCGAATCAACTGCTTTAATCCCAGTCTGAAGTGGCTCGTTTACAGGCTGACGAAAGATAACACCAGGTGCTTTTCTTTCAATTGGCATATTGTGCAACTCTCCTTCTATTGGNCCTTTACCGTCAATAGGTTGGCCAAGTGTATTTACTACACGGCCAACAACTCCTTCACCTACTTCAACAGAAGCAATTTTNCCAAGTCGACGAACAGTGTCNCCCTCTTTTACCGTTGACGATTTACCAAGTAATACCGCACCAACGTTATCTTCTTCAAGGTTCAACGCAATACCTTGCATTCCTCCGTCAAATTCAATCAATTCACCGTACTGAACACCTGTCAATCCGTAAATTCTCGCAATACCATCTCCAACTTGCAGTACAGTTCCTACTTCTTGCAACTCTGCTTCCGATCGAAAGCCCGAAAGCTGTTCTCTCAAAATTGCTGAAACCTCTGCTGGTTTAATATCTGCCATGTTATTTGTTTTTTAAAAATTAATTAGCCAATTCTATTTTCATTCTATTCAATTGTGTAGCAATGGAAGCATCAATTTGCTTATCATCCATTTTCACAATAAATCCTCCGATTAAAGATGGATCTACCTCTTCAGTCACTTCAAAATCTCCTTCAACATGAGCTTTTAACTTATCGAGTATCTGAGCGAGGGTTTGTTTTTCTAATTTAACAGCACTGGTAACCGAGACCGGAACAATGCCATTTTGTTTTTTGAGCAAAGTCACATAAGCGCTTGCTATCTCCGTGAGGAGATATTCTCTTTTATTTTTTGTAATCAATTCAACGAAAGATGATGTCAGCTCTGTAAATTCAGGAAACAAAACCTTTAAAATCGAAATCTTTTTATCTGTCTTAATAATGGGGGAATTCAAGAAAATTTGAAATTCTCCTGACTCGTTNCCTGCCTCAACAATACGTTCCATATCTGAAGCAACTAGGTCTACAGAGTTGGACTCTGAAGACAGTTCTAAAATTGCTTTTGCGTATCGAATCGCTGACTTAGTTGATCTCATGATTAATTCATATTGATATCTGACGCCAAATTATTGGCAAGCGCTTTTTGCTTTTCGTCAGATGATAATTCTGTTCTAACAACTTTCTCTGCTATTTCTAATGAAAGCGCCGCAACATGCGTTTTAAGCTCTGCCATTGCTGCTGCTTTCTCTGAACGAATTGAATCTCTTGCTGAATCAACAATTTTCTGCGCCTCTTCTTTCGACTTATCTTTAGCAGCCTCGATCATCGCGTTGGAGGTCTGCTTAGCATCTTTTAGGATCTCATCTCGTTCAACCTTTGCTGCCTTNAGAATCTGATCATTTTCGGCCTTCAAGGTTTTCATTTCCTCNCGCGTTTTTTCAGCGAGCTCTAATGCCTCTTCAATACTGTTTCCACGTTCGTTTACGGCTGTGAGGATTGGCTTCCATGCAAATTTTGCCAACAAGAAAAGTAATGAGCAGAAAACAAGTCCTGTCCAAAACAACAATCCAAAATCTGGTAATACTAAATCCATTTCTTTTAATTTAAATTTTAAAAATTCTGCCACTGCCAACCGCAGCAGCAGAATTCATTCTAATTACTACGCTGGGTTACCTCCTAAAAGGCCAATTACAACACCGAATAATGCCACACCCTCAATCAAGGCTGCTGCAATAAGCATTGTTGTTGTAATCTTACCTGAAGCTTCAGGGTTACGTGCGATACCTTCCACGGCTTTTCCACCGATTTGTCCGATACCAATACCTGCTCCTAAAACTGCAAGTCCTGCTCCAATTGCTGCTATACTTCCGTACATACTATATAGAATTTAAAAATTACTAATTAATGGTGTGCCTCTTCAACAGCAGCACCGATAAATAAAGCCGATAACATCGCAAATAAATACGCTTGAAGAGCGGCTACTAAAAGCTCCAAAATCGATATAAACAAAGCCATAGGAACTGACAAAGCACCCCATGCCACACTCTTGTTTATAAAGATGATNGAAATCAATGCAAGAATGATAATGTGCCCTGCCGTAATATTGGCAAACAAACGAATCATTAAAGCAAAAGGTTTGGTGAAAATCCCAACGATTTCAATAGGAATCATGATGGGTAGCAAAAGCTTAGGAACTCCAGGAGGAGCAAATATGTGCCCCCAATAGTTTTTATTGCCATTTACTAAAATGATGACCAGCGTTANCGCGGCCAAGAAAAATGTAACNGAAATATTTCCCGTAAGATTNGCACTTCCTGGGAAAATTGGTATCATTCCAAGTAAATTGTTGATCCAAATAAAGAAGAATATGGTCAACAAAAATGGAACGAACTTTTTGTACTTCTTTTCGTTGATGTTTGCTTTCGCAATATCATCTTGAACAAACAGAATAATAGGCTCCATAAATTTGGCAATTCCCTTCGGCGCGACCGCTCCATTTGTTTTGTAAAACCTAGCACATGAGAACATGATGATGAATACCAAGAAGGACCCAATGAAAAGCGACGTGACATTTTTGGTAATTGAAAAATCCATTGGCTTTACATTTCCATGCACGTGACCGTCTTCAAAATGAAGGGCTCCATGCTCATCTAATGCGTATATTTTCTCATGGNACATCCCAAAACCTTCAGCAGGACCAACACCCTTGTAATAATGATTTTCTCCTTCATGAACGAACTCACCATGGTAAAGATGAGAAGATGAGAAGGTTTTAATTCCTTCATCTGTTTTCAGTATCACAGGTAGATAAATCGCTGTTCCGCCGTGCTCCGGACCCCATAGGTGCCATTCATGGGCGTCTTTAACGTGATGCATGATCATCTCGCTCACATCAAATTCTTTTTCATCATGACTTTCTTTTCCATGCTCATTNGCCAAGGTGGCAAAAGAAGTCATTGAAAAAACGAGTGCAATTAAGATATTGTTTACTGCTTTTTTCACGTTAAAAATGTCTTTTCAAAAATTTTGGGCAAAGGTAACTAAACTTTTAAAAGAAACAATACAAATGAATGAAGATTTAGGGGTGAAATTAAGACCTAAATCTCTTGTAAATTCGAACAGCAATCATGAGGCCTATGCCCACTGCGAAAAAACCTAGCGTTCCATACACCCAATTCAAGGTGCTTTTTAAGACTACCAAGAATACAATTGCTACCAAAAACAAGGTTGCTAACTCATTCCAAAGCCGAAGCTTCGTGCTTGACCAAGCCAGTTTTTCATGTTGAATGTTGAACATGATTTTCTGCGTAAAAAAATGGTAGATAATTAACAAGAAAACAAAACCCAGTTTGAGGTGCATCCATGGTTGAGAAAGATAATATTCATAATTCAAAACAATCATCCAAGTTCCAAAAATAGTTGTTAAAACCATGGACGGTGTGGTGATGATCCACCAGAGCTTTTTTTCCATGACTTCGAATTGTTCACAAAGAATGTCTCTTTTAGCCTTTTCTCCAAGCTGCGCCTCTCTATGATAGATGAACAGTCTGACCATATAAAACAACCCGGCAAACCAACAAACAACAAAAATAATATGTAATGATTTTAATACATCAAAGCTCATGTTACAAAAATACATTTTAATGTCCATTTGTCCTTACCTTGTTTTTTTAGTTTATTGGCGTTAATATTGTTTTGAAGTACCTTCATTCTATGAAACTTGGCTTAATTCTTTTTTTTAGTATCCCATTTTTGCTTTTTAGTCAATACAAATTGCTTTCTACTGAAGGTCAATATCAGGGAGACAAGCTTTTTATCAAAAATCCGAAGCAGGTCGATGGCTTTGGTTATTGTATTATTAAAGTAACTGTCAATGGAGATGTTCTTCCGGCGTCTATTCAATCTCCAAACTTCGAAGTTGACTTCAGTCTATTTAATCTGGAGGTAGGCGCGGATGTTTTTGTGGTCATCGAACATTTTGAAGGATGCACACCTCGTTTTCTTAATCCTGAAATCCTTTTACCCGAAAGCACCTTCGTCCTTGCTGATATTAAAATGCGCGAAAATACATTTCTTGAGTGGTCAACTACAAATGAAACAGGTATTTTAGATTATGATATTGAACAATTTAAGTGGAATCACTGGGTCAGTGTCGGCCAGGTTCGAGGAAAAGGAGGAGTGACTAAAAATAAATACTCTTTTAAGGTTCCCCTGCATTCAGGAATCAATAAATTCCGGGTAACACAAACCGACAACTCTGGAGAAAAACGTGTTTCTACAGAAGTTACACAAGAATCAAGTATTAAGGAGTTTTCAATGACACCAACAAGTGTACGTGATGATATATTCTTTTACTCTGGAGGTAAGAAAAAGAAAACCCGATATGAAGTTTTTGATGCCTTTGGAAACCTACTCAAAGTGGGATTCGCAGACCATGTAGATTGTAGAAATATTGTAAATGGGATCTACTACATGAATTACGATAATAAAAATGAAAAGTTCTTAAAAGCCAGCGAATGATAAAAAAAATTGAACACCTTGGCATTGCAGTAGCATCGATAGAGGCATCTCTTCCTGTTTTTGAAAAGCTTCTTGGCAAGAAAATGTATAAAACCGAAATTGTTGAATCAGAAGCGGTTAAAACTGTTTTTATTGAGCTAGGCGAATCAAAAATAGAGCTACTAGAAGCAACGNATCCAAGCTCTTCAATCGCTAAGTTCTTGGAAAAAAATCGAGAAGGATTTCATCACCTCGCGCTNGATGTTGAAGACATTGAAGCTGAAATAGNCCGTTTAACTGAGGAGGGATTTGTTCTAATACATTCTGAACCAAAGGCCGGAGCTGATAATAAAAAAATAGCTTTTCTACATCCGAAGTCTACAAATGGTATGNTGATTGAGCTTTGTGAGGAAGTAGTTTAATCTTTATATTCATTCTTATCCAAACGCTTCATTACAACCTTCAGGTTTTCTTTCTTCTTCTTTCTTCTTGCCGCGATGGATGTTTTGGTAAAGAATTTGTGCTTTTTCAGAAAGTCTACCTGTATCTTATCCCAAGTGCGATCGCTATCTATTTTCCCCATTCCTCTTAGCTCTAATCTCAGTCGGTTAGAGATCTCTTCAAAATCATCACGTCCTAAGTAATCAAGATCAGCATCACAAATAATCTCNTGTAGTTTATTGATAGGCTTGTGCGGGATTTCAGTCACATGAATGAGCTCTACTATTGTTTTAATGTGCTGTTCTGTATAGCCATACTTNGGCAGCCACTCTGACGCCATTGTAGCNCCTATACTTTCNTTNTTTTCATACTGTTTTACAAAACCTGCATCGTGTAAAATCGCCGCCGTTTTTAATAAAAAAAGCCCNTCATCCGTAACCCCTTCGGAGAGCGCAATACGCTCAACAGCCTGGACAACATCTATAGAATGGTGCACAGAATGATAGAGTAATTTATCTGACAATCCAGCCTTTAAATAATCCAATACAAAATGCTCCGTTTTATAATATTTGATCGAGCTAAAATGATGNAGCTGTACAATTTCACTAAACTTATCATTTGGAAACAGTCCTTCCCCTTTTTCAGAGAGCTCAGGCTTNATTTTAAGCACAGCATAAGTATCGACCTCTATACCACCTTTGATTTTCACTTTCCCTTTCGGTATGCACTCAAAGTAAGGTTCTATAAACGTAAAAGTGGTTCCTGAAATCGTTACATCTCCGGGAGCACCAAACTTTTCCATCTGCTGTGCCTGATTCACCGTTGGACCCCAAACATCATACGCCAGCTTTAAATCCCCAATTATACCTGCTACAACAGGTCCTGTATGGATTCCAAGACGTATTTCCCAATAATCGCTGTGATTGGCAATTGCATCAAACTTCAGTTTCGACATATAATCCTGTATCTGCAANGCAGCAATACAGGCATTCATTGGATTAATGGAATTNTCTATAGGTATGCCACCTGCACACATGTAAGCATCCCCTATTGTTTTTATTTTCTCAAGATCATTGTTCTGAATAAGCTCATCAAANCTTCTAAATAAAATATCCAAACGTTTGACAAGCCTACTCGGCCTCATTCTTCTTGAAATATTNGTGAAGCCAACTACATCNGTNAACATAACAGTCACCTTATCAAAAGCATTTGCTTCCACCTTTCCATTTACCTTCAGCTCTCTTACGACCTCCTCAGGCAGAGCGTTTGCCAACCAACGTTCGGCATTGTCTTTTTCAATTTGTAAAAGCTCTTGTTGACGTACTACATTGTTTTTTTCCGTTTCAAGAAGCTTACTTTGTTCTTCAATTCTTGATTTTTGATTGCTAATCTCTCGGGTTCTTTCAGAAACCTTTAGCTCCAGCTTCACTTGTTCTCTGCGTTCNGATTCNATTCTTCGCTTAAAAAATAAAAATGCCAATACTGAAACAATCAATGCGGCAATGGTCCAAAACCACCATGTACCCCAATAAGGAGGTAAAATAGATATTTCAAGAACTTTAGGTTTTTNACTCCACGACCCCTCACCAAGTTTCGCATAAATNTTTAATTGATANTCTCCAGGGGATAATGAATTAAAAGTGATTTCACGNTTTTTTTCAATGAATCTTTCATTATANAAAGACCCAATAAGTTCGTATCTAAATTGNGTCAATTCAGGATTGGATAAATCACTGGTTTGGAATCGAATGGTGAAACTACGGTCTGTATATGGAAGCTCTATAAAGGATGTTTTTGAAATGGGTTGTTTCAAAGGCGAACCTTCCTGCCCAGGCTTNAGCCATTCTTTATTCAATTTGAACTTGGTGATAATGACCTCTTGCTCAGTATTCTCAATATTCAATTCATCAGGCCTAAAAACGTTATACCCGTATATAGANCCAAAAAACAATTCACCATTAGAGGAGTTGAAAAAGGCATTGGAATTAAACTCATTGCTGACTAGGCCATTTACCTCGAGATATGACTTAACATCAGCATTTAANGGATTGTAAGAAGCTATGCCCTTATTTGTACTGATCCATATTCTCCTGCCATCATTGAGGATACCGTAAATAATATTATTTGGTAATCCGCCTTTTTTNTCAATTTTCTTGATTTCTCCTGAGTTGAAATCTACATATAACATTCCAGAGCCATACGTNCCGAGATATAAATTACCCTTATCATCGTCACACAAAGCTGTAGCATAATCTTTCGTTACTTTTCGAATATTATCGTTTATTGGATGCGGCTGAATCGTATAATTGCCCTGATCATTCTTGACAAGAATATTAATCCCTCCTGAACTGGTTGCAAACCATATTCGACTTTTTCTGTCTTTGTAAATTACTCTGCATGTACCGGGCGAAAGTGATTCTTCAGGCCGGTTTATATTGTGCTCAAAACGTTTGGAAACTCCCGTTATTATATTATACAAGAATACTGCTCCCTTAGTCGCCAATAAATAATTNTCTGCATCTAGACTCTCTATTCCGTAGAGCCGATTGTATTTCGGTAAAATGATTGGATTAACGTAATTTAAACGGGTATAACCAAACGTTTGGTCTTCCTTAATTTCTAATTTAAAAAGACCGTCCTCAAAACCAACTAAAACTGTATTTGAATCAATTGAATAAGAAGACATAACATTAAACTTAGCCTCTTTAGTAGCAGATTCAGCATTTTGATTCCTCCTATTGAAATGGGTAAAAAGACCTGTTTTTCTATTCAGTCGAGACATCCCTAGGTCCGTCCCCACAAACAAATAATTTCCGCTACTGTCCTCTGTAAAGGTCCAAACATTTGACGAGGGCAAACTCTTTTTTAGATTTGCTCCAGGCCCCACACCTATGAAACCAGAATATTTAGGGTCAAAACTGGAAATCCCTCGTTCACTCCCAATCCACAATTTTTTGTTTTTATCCTCAAANAGGACATTCAAGTCATTGTACATGAGAGCACTCTTTTGAAACATATCCTGGGTACTGTTAATTAGCTCCCCTCCTTCATCAATTGTATAAAGCCCATTACCAATTGAGGCAAAAAACCACTGGCCTTGGGACAAGCAAATATTCTTGACCTGAATATTCTGAAGCTCAGGATAATTTTGAAATTCCCGCAGCAGACAATTNGCCTTTAGGTCTAGCTGGAATACACCGACATTTGAACCTACATAGATATTACTGTCTGAAGCAATAGTTATGTTCAAAATTGTAAAATCATCAAAACCTAAAACATCAGTCCTTACCTTCTTCAAGGTTTTAGAAGAAAAATTATAAATAAATAGTTCATCAGTTCCTGAATGAATAATTAAACTATTTTCAACATATGTTGCNGAGCTAATTTCAAGAGCACTGTTCCCCCAATTAAGCAACTCAAAAGAATTTTTATCCCTATCAAACCTANATANGCCTTGGTTTAAGGTAGCAATCCAAAGGTCATCTCCCTCACCAATCGAGATAGATGAGATGTCCAAGTTTTTTTTATTGCTGGGTGTGTATGTTTGAAATTTCTCTTTATTTGGATTGTATTCAGTAAGACCATTGTGCGTTCCAAACCACAACGTACCATCCTGTGTTTTGGCAGAGCTTGTGATAAAAGGATTATTAATNCCTTCTTCCTCATCTGAATTGAAGATTTCAAATTTNTCGCCATCAAATCTATTGAGTCCATCTTGCGTACCAATCCATAAAGCACTATTATCGTCCTGTAGAATTGTATTCACCGTGCTTTGAGAAAGCCCGTTATTAATCGTATAGTTGTTAAAGCGGTAAACCGATTGTGCNCCTATAAAACAGGGAAGAAACGCGACGAGAAATACAAGATTTTTCACTCGTTTAAAGGCTATTGCTCTGCAGAGTCACTTGCATTATTGACCTGTATTAAAGAGTTTTCCATATCGCGGTCAAACATATACATCCCTCCTGAATCCGTTCCGATTAAGTTTAGCTTGTCAAGAATTGTACGGGCCAAAGCCTCTTCTTCAAGCTGCTCTGAAACATACCACTGAACAAAGTTATGGGTCGTATAATCTTTTTCCTGAAGACAAATGTCTACTAAATTATTGATACTAGCCGTAACGCCTATTTCATGCTGGAGAAGTGATTCAAATACACTCTTTAAGTTCTTGAATTCGTGCGGTGGTTTTTCCAATTGAGGAACTTCTGCTCTACCACCACGCTCATTTACGAATTTCACGAGCTTNAGCATATGGAAGCGTTCTTCATCTGAATGTGTATACATGAAATTAGCGGTTCCATTTAAGCCATTGGACTCTGCCCATGAAGCCATGGATAGATAATATTGAGATGACGATGCCTCTTTTTTTATTTGGTCGTTTAATGCTGCTTCTACTCTTTTGTTCATAATTATGCGTATTTAAGTTTCAAGATAACAAATGATATTGAAAAAAGTTATTGATTACATCTTAAAAAACCATGATATCATTGGAAGCGGAAAAGTATAGCTCTCCGAATCGTCCCATGCGCTGACACCTGCTAAAGCAATTTGAAATGCCNTGTTATCTTTGCGCTGAAAACGTAAACCAGGCATAAAATATAGTGCAGTCGTATTGTTGTTTGTTTCTGAAGGAGGTAAAACTGTCGCTATAANGGCCGAATTTAAGCCCCCTGTGTAGTTTGGATAATTATTATTTATCGAACCAGAAACAGAACCAAACATCGAATCAAAGAAAAGACTCGTTTTACTCGTTATTTGATAGATCCCTCCGACAGAGAATATTGGTGACTTGAAAATTCTAGTATCATCTTCCCTCGGAATTTGAGGATAATCATAATAGGTANTGNTATTGCCACTAGGATCGATATAGATTGTTGAATCTCCCACATAAACACCTGGAGTATAAATACTTCGTTGAGTTCCTGGAGAAACATAACCATAACCAGCAGACAAACTAATATTCTTTTTGCGATCACCATAGGTAAAAGTCGCCCAATGCAATCCGCCAAATCCTTGGAATGAGTTTAAATAACTACTGGACCCTAACATTGTACCTATGGAAAAATTAACTTTTGGGTTAGAGGTCGGAAAGCTATACTTTCCCNCTAGCACAAAGGGGCTTCCGATCCATGTAGTCATCACNCCAATACTTAGCTTATCTGTGACGGCAAAGTGAACCTCAGGACCATACCAATTTGCCATTGCATAATGATTGCCTTTTTTGAGCGGTAAGGCATTATTTGTAAAAGCATAACGCGTTGAAAATGGACTTTCCTCGAGAAGCTCTCCATTTTTTATTTCATCTTGNTTTTCAATCAGGGTTATTCTTTTAACTTCTGACTTGAGAATGTATATTTTTCCGATTGTTTCAGTTTCAATTAATAACTCGCGGGCATCATCGCTTAGAATAATTGCAATATATTTTGTGCCATCATTTTTTTCTATTAATCGCAACGTAGAATCTATAGATTCAACTTGCNCGTGTATATTAGAAGAAAATGAAATTAAAAATGAGCTAAAAATAAGCGCTAGGAGATTTTTCATAAAAAGAAATTTAAGGTGCTAAGTTACGATATAATTCCGGTGAACCCTCAATGAAAGGGCAGTTAAAACTTCGTATGGAATTGTATCCAACTGCACAGAGAAATCGAGAATAGATTGATTTTCACCTATAATCTCTACTGCATCTCCNTCTTGAAGCTTTAATCCTGTTACATCAACCATTACCATGTCCATACATACGTTTCCAACGGTCTTGCAGCTTTTTCCACCAATAAAAACAGTCCCTTTACCTTTCCCTAAAGATCGTCGAAAGCCATCGGCATAACCCACTGGAACAATTGCAATAGTCGTATCTTTTTTTGCCAAAAACGATCTATTGTAGCCAACCGTATCTCCTTTACTAAGGTGCTTTATTTGCGTTATTTCACTTCGCCATTCAATCACTGGCTGAAGGACTTTTTTAGCCCTTAAATTTTCAGCCACTCCATAAACAATAAGCCCCATTCGAACCATATCTAATGCAGCTTTCGGCTGGGTGATGATCGCTGCAGAATTCGCCATATGTTTGATGTAGGGGTATGAAATATGCTTGCTTAGCATTTCGCATGCACCAAGGAATACATCCAACTGATATTCAGTAAAAGAAGGATCTAATTGGTTGTCTGATTCAGCAAAATGAGAATAAACCCCCTTCAAATGAAGCTCTGGTTGGGAGTGAAGGATATCTATAAAGCTCGGGACCTCAGAAGGCTTAATTCCCAGACGATTCATTCCTGAATCTATTTTTAGATGTATTGGGAAAGCCATTCTTTTTTTCAAAATCAAAGTGCGCACTAAAGCATCTAGAAGCGTTAATGAAAAAATTGCCGGATCTAAGTCGTACTCTATACAATCATGAAAATCATCAGCGCCGGGACTCATGACCAAAATCGGACATTGAACCCCGTAATTTCGAAGCTGTACACCTTCATCTGTATATGCTACCCCCAAATAATCAACACCCAACTCCTCTATAAACATAGCCGTTCTTTTCATTCCTGTCCCGTAAGCATTGGCTTTTACCATGACCAAACTTTTTGTATGTTCGGGAATAAGGTCTTTCAAGGCATGAATGTTTTTCCTTAAGGCACTCAAGTTGACATTGATTTGGGTTCTATGCTGCTTAAGCTTAAGCAGGTGCGCTATGTTATTCATTGACGAACTTGCATTTCCCTTTACTAAAATGACCGCATTTTTTAAAGACGAATCATCAAGTGTTAATTCATCTGAAAAATGACAGCTCAAAGGCGCATAGCGTTGAAGTAAAGCTGCTATCTCATCCTTGGGGATTGTCACCTCTTTTGGTAACAATAAAACTCGTTTTTTGGATTTAGCAAGTGTGCTTTGGTATTGCAGTGCTGCCTCCAAGGATTCTTTATCCAAGCTATAGGTATCATTAATCACAAGTGAGTCATGAATCCCATCAAAAGTTTCAAGTCGCATTGCCACATCTAAAAACTCGATGTTTTCNGGTATCTCAACTTCAAAATAGCGCGCTACACCCAAGGCCATGATGGCATTTTCCTCTTTAAGTTGATCTATAAAACCCAACGCGGAAAGCGATGATTGAAAGTCCGATGATGATAGCTTTATTAACCCTTTATTTCCTGACCAGAAATCATCAATTTTAGATTGAAGCTGAAAAACTGATGTACAACCTTTTATGAAATTGAAATACGCTATCTTTTTGCCATTCTTTTCAGAAAAATTTTCGTTATGCTTATCACCTATGTGACCGATTACAACATGAGTGGGAGCCAACATTTCATTGAATNCTTTTCCTTCATCTGGAAGAGAAATTGAAAGCTCAAAAACACCTACATCTGCGGATGAATGGAGCTCCAAAATCGAAAGGGCAACACCTAATTTAGAGTTATAGCTCTTTGGAGATTTTACGAGTCTATACTTTCGCTTTAATAAAGACCCAAGCCATTCTTTAATTGTCGTCTTTCCATGGGTTCCGATAATCGCAATTATCGGAATCTCAAAATGTAATCTATGCCATTTCGCAAGCTTCATTAAAGCATCTAAAGGTTTGCTGACTTGCAGATATACCGCGTCCAAGTGGGCTTTATTAGGTATTTCTTTGACAACAAAGGCCCGTATACCTTTTTGGTAAGCTTCTTCAACAAATGAAGCTCCATTGCGATATTTACCCTGTAAAGCAAAAAACATTTTACCATCACCTTGGACAAGGGTCCTGGTGTCATAAACAACTTCATTTACGAGTAAAGCGTCATCCTGAGCACTATCCTCAAGTTCAAAAATTTTTCGGAGCTGACCTATTGTNAGCTGTAGATTCACGATGAGGATTTATTAAAGCATGACCTGCAAAGTGGACGGTATTCCTCAACTGCACCGAGCATTACCTGATCGGTATCAGACACTAACCTATTTGAAAATTGAGCTAGGTTACCGCATGAAACACATATAGCATGNACCTTAGAAACATATTCTGCAGATGCGAGCAGCGCGGGCATTGGACCAAAAGGGGTNCCTTTATAATCCATGTCTAAACCAGCAAGGATTACTCTAATTCCACGTCCAGCTAATTCAGAGGCGACTTCAACAAGCTGGTCATCAAAAAATTGTGCTTCATCTATGGCTACAACCTTTTGATTTTTTACAGTATCTAGTATTTCCTTCGAGCTNGAAACGAGCACCGCATTAAACTCCGTACCTCTGTGACTAACAACGTTTTTCTCGCTGTATCTTATATCCACTGATGGCTTGAATAAAATTAAATCTTGCTTTGCAAACTCCGCNCGTCTCAACCTACGTATGAGCTCCTCAGTTTTGCCAGAGAACATTGAACCACAAATAACTTCAATCCATCCGTTGGATCTATTTTGTATTGGAAATTGCTCTAAAAACATAGGTGTTTATTTAATCTATTTGGTTACTTCTCAAAAAGCAAATCTTGTAACCCTAGATAAGGAGCAAGATAACAACTTTTAGGTAAATAAAGGGTCTNCATGAATTCAAAAAGAAAGACTATTTAACGTAAATTAGATGAAATATGTTTTGATTTAAAGAATGAATAAGTNCCTATCTATTTTATGCCTTGTATTATCATTTCAGTTTAATGCACAAGGTGATTTTGACTATAAGCAATTTACAAAAACCATGTGCGCTCCCGAATTTCACGGAAGAGGNTATGTTCAAGGAGGAGATTCAATAGCGGCAGCCTATATTGCAAAAAACTTTGCGCAAATGGGAATATCACCTGTTTTAGACAATTACTACCAGCCGTTTAGCTTCAACGTCAACACATTTCCTGGNAGCTGTGATGTTTTTTTTTCGGGACAAAAGCTCATTCCAGGAAAAGACTATATAGCTGCAGCTGCATCTTCTGGAACTTGTACTAAAACTCCATGTAGCCCAACATTATTTTTTTCAAAATTTGTTTCTGGAGAAGAATTTTTAGAGATTATAAGTAAAGAAGGTGTNAAGGGTTTTAGCTTAAAAGAAAATGATATTCTTATGGTTAAAAACTTAAATTATTCGTTGGACAGCAGCAGAAAAATCAGCTACCTCATCAACCAATATGCGCAATTTCAACCGATCATAGAACTTGTAAATAAAAAATTCACATGGTCCGTGAGTCCTNTGGTATATGGCTCAATTTATCTTCAGGTACAATCCTCTTCACTGNAAAATCAAATAGATGGCACGGAGCTTAGCATAAATATCCAGAGTAGACTTCTAAACAAGCATACAGCGCTAAATGTAATTGGCATGATTGAAGCGCGTAAAAAAGCAACATCAACGATTATGCTAACCGCCCATTATGATCATTTGGGACGGCTGGGNNCAGAAACCTATTTCCCAGGTGGTAATGACAATGCAAGTGGAGTTGCAATGATGCTTTCCGTAGCTGAAAAGTTTAAAAAGAAACCCTTGAGAAAGACCAATNTACTGATCATTGCTTTTGCTGGCGAGGAAATTGGACTATTGGGATCAAAATACCTTTCNGAGCATCCAGTCATGCCACTAAATAAAATGAAATTTCAGCTGAATATGGATATAATGGGTAGCGGAGAAAANGGAATTACAGCAGTAAATGGAAAGGTCTTTAAAAAAGAATTCAAAAAGCTTCAAAAACTAAACAAGAAACTANATGCTGTTGCTACTGTTAAAGCGCGNGGAAAAGCCGCAAATTCAGACCACCATCATTTTACTGAAAAAGGCGTACCCGGGTTTTTCATCTACACCATGGGCGATAACCAAAACTATCATGACGTTTATGANACCTATGAAGCCCTNAGTTTTTCCTCATTCGAANGGCTTTCAATACTGTTTGAGAAATTTATACGCCAACTATGATTTACCCGACTGAACAAGTCCAATGGATTGAATGATCAAGAGTNTAACACAAAGCCCCAAGGCATGGACAACTTGAATCCAAGGAGCATGCTTCATAACCAAAATGAGCTCAAAAGTCAAAAAAGCTAGAAACTGCATGACCGTCATAATCATAAAGTTTACAACGAATCTCTTTGGATTGTTCTGCACCCCAATATGAACAAATAACCANGAACAGGTAAAAAGCACCATCAAGAAAACTGAATTCAAGATATTGTCAGATTGAGAAAGATCCGGAAGGAACAAGTGTGATACCACAAAGACAGAAAGAAGTGCAGCATACAAAAAAAGTAAGCCTTTAGACCTTTTGCGAATCATCGTCTTTATTCATTTTGATTACTTCTCTTATAACAAGTGTAAGAGAACCTATCACTCCTGATAAAGATAAAGCAACTGTGAACCAAGGAGTTGACATTTCATAACGCTCGTCTAAANACATCCCTCCCCAGGTAAAAGCATAAATAATTAAACCCATTTGAATTCCTAAGGATGAAAACTTAACGTACTTGTTAGCTTTCCGCTTAAGCGAGGGTTGATTATTCTTCATTCAGTTCTAATTCGGATACGNCGCTCATATCAGGCAAAGCAGATGACATTTTACACGTTCCTTCAAAGAAGGAGCCTTCATCAATCTTTAGCTTAAGTGTTTCAATATTTCCATGGATTCTCGAAGTCTCTTTTAAGGTAAGTAAGTCTTCAACTTTTAATTCTCCATCAATTTTACCATGAATCTCACAGGTTAGGCAATTTAGATTCCCTTTAACGCGACCTGAGCTGCCAATGGTGACCTTACCCTTGCAAGCTATATTTCCATGGATTTCTCCTTCAATATGAATATTGTTGTCGGTAACAATATCTCCGATCAGCTTGGTTCCTGCAATAATTAAATTCGTTTCTTGAGTGTGTGAATTTGCCATAGTTGTATTTTCTATTTCTTTCCGCTTAAACATGGTTCAATTTAATAAAAATCATCAAAAAATGATTTGTATTCATCTAATTTTGANGTTTCAATCAATAATTTCAAATTGGTTTTGCCAATCGAATATATTTTATTGTCCTGAAACTCCTCCAAGTACTCATAACCAGCTTTNTAAGAGTTAATATAGGCTTGTGCCGATTTTGAATCATCGAACTCTTTAACCACCACAAAGGGATCTTTTTTTGCGGTTTTGCTTATGCTCTCTTTCAATGCCTTGGCCCGATGAATTTTCCTATTGAAGGATTTTACTCCTGATTTCAAATCTTCAATCTCCTCATCTTCTTCGTCCACAAAAATAATGACAAAGTGTTTTTCAGAAAATGCCCTTTTATAGATGTAATCGGGTTCAAAAGAAAGCTCAATATTTTCTGAATACCCATTCTTCAAAATATCTAATAAATCCGTGGCTACATCGGCTTGGGGCGTTCCTGGCTTCTCATCAATCACCCTATTAATTAAAGGCTCCAGCAANGATTTATCTTCTGTGATTTGACCCATGGCGAAAACATGTAAAAGCAAATACTCAGCGCGAAATGCATTGGTAAGGTCTTCATCAATGACCTTTAGAGACGCTGATGCTACCTCCTTATATTTACCAGCAAAGTATCGCTCNGCCATTTCAATATATGCNTGCTCATTTAGCTTTTCAGACTCCTTTTGTTTGATATAAAAATCTGGATCCTTCAAATATTTCGCTGCATCCGATTTTGGATAAAAATCCAATATGTGGTCTATAAAGGGTTGTTTTTTGCCAGATGCTTCATTGATTTTATATAACTGAAAGGCGGAAGAAAGATCAGTAAGATTGCGCTTATTTTTCGCAAGAACCCGTTCAAATTGAACCTGAGCTAGTTCCGTTTCATTTAAGATTTCTTTATATAAAACGCCGCTCGTGTACAGCGCTTCAAATAAACGAAGNTCCGAAGCAGCAAAAGAGCTGTCCGTCAATGGAATATTTTTTCTAAGGTTATCTATCGTCAAAGAGTCTGAATCAGCATCTTCAGCAAGTAAAGAATCTGTATTTGTAGAATCCGATTGCTCACTTATTTCAAANCTCATTTTTTCACTTCGTCTCCAATGGTCCTCGTTCTCGCGTGTTGTTCCCCAGATTTTTCTAAACTCNTCGAAGCCTTGTTCTCGCAATTTAGGATTGCTAAAAACAGATTTACTTGAATTGGCATTGGAATTNGCATTGCTCTGTTCTTGAAGGGCGAGAAGTTTAGCTGCCTCGCGTTCCTTTCGTTCTTGGGCTTCCTTCTTTAACTGCTTTAAGGTTTCTTTAAGAAAACGTTCTCGCTCCTTTTCAGGCATGAGTGCAATTCGNTCAACACTATCCTCGAAATTTACAGTTTCAATGGCCANTACGAGGTCAGAAAGCTTAGTAGCTTTCTCAATTACTAGTGCTCCATTTGGATATCCCTCAGGAATAAAACGAGCGCATGAATCATAATACTTCTGCGCGGAGACATAATCACGATCCGTATAGCTTATATCACCTAACTTCTCGTAAGCCATTGCCTTTTGGCGTGCATTTCCATTCGAATAAAATGCACATTCAGTAAGGTATCTTATGCCCATTTCTTTTTCGCCACGATTCAACTCGAGGTTCGCCATAGCAAAGTAAATCTGATCTTTATATTGGGCGTTTTTCGCNTCCTTCAGCATTCTTTTTAGGTCTTTACTCAAACGCTCTCCNCCGCCGCATATAGCTCGGTTCAAGCGGGCATTAAATGCGATTTCAAAGGGTGCTGCAGATTTNAGTGCTTTAGAAAAATGATGTGCCGCTGAGTCTAGCTGATTGCTGTTCTGGTAAAGCTGACCCAAAATGAAGTTTAATCTTGTCTTCTCCTTTAGGGTAGGGCATTTTAAAATTGCAGAACTCAAACCTTTGATGGCCTCAGGATATTCTTTTCTTTTAATCGCTAAATCAGCGTAGGACTTATAAATATCAAACTGTANNCTTTTGCTAATCTCAGGCATAATATCCTCTCCCGTTGGCTTTTTATTTACAAAAGGAATATAGTCTTTGAATGTCTTTTTTCTTTGTGCTAGAGAAATACCATTTAAATCATCAAGTGNAAGCTTGGCATCGGCATAGGATCTTTGCTCAATATGAATTTTTGCCATCCATAATTTGGCAACATAAAAGGAAGGNTCTTTTNCGAATAAGCGCTTTACAAATTGAAAATTCTTCAAAGACTTCTCATACTCTCTCTTGTAATACAGCGCTCTACCAATTGTAATCCAATTCTCATCAATCCATTTATTATGTTCCACATCTTTGTAGTACATATCCTCAGTACTAGGCATACTGTGATTTTTAATGACCTCTGAACATTTTACGATAGCCGTATCAATCGCCGAATGCATTGCTTTTGCCTCTTCCTCATCAGGTAGAGGGTTAACATCTAAAATTGAATAAAAATCNTCTTTATTGGAATTATAAAAGCTTCTNAACGCTTGATCCAAAAGCTCATTTGCATTGAAATAGCCATTATACTTGGCAGTTGCTGAATGATAGGTNCGATTCAAAAACGCGTTATTCTCTGTAGAACAAGAAGAGAACAACAGAAAAACAAACAATAAAGCGTATAAANCTGATTTCATGAGAGNCAATGTCTTACTATAACTTGTTTTAATGAACTTTAGTATATAAAATCAAGATTTCTATGCGATGTTTGTAAAAACCTGTTGAATATCGTCATCATCCTCAATCTTATCAAGCATTTTCTCTATATCAANAAGCTGTTCTTCANTGAATTCTACAGGTGAGGTCGCATATCTTTTGAGTCCAGATTTCTGAACGGATATCCCCATATCTTCGAGCCCTTTTGAAATTGTACCAAAAGCAGTGTAATCTCCGTAAATAAANAAGTTTTGCTCCTGAGCTTCAAGCTCCTCTACTCCAGCATCAATCAAATTAAGCTCAAGCTCCTCTAGGTCCATTTCGTCTGTCATTTCTATTTCAAAAACACTTTTCCTTTGAAACATAAATTCTAATGAGCCTGTAGGAACNATACTTCCACCAGCCTTATTAAAATAAGACTTGACATTGGCCACTGTTCTAGTTGAATTGTCCGTTGCACATTCAACAAAAACAAGTACTCCGTGTGGACCCTTTCCTTCATAATTCATTTCTGAAAAAAGGTCTGTATCCTTTTGAATCGAGCGAGAAATCGCCGCTTCAATATTGTCCTTAGGCATNTTTTCAGACTTTGCATTCTGAATTGCCGTTCTCAGCTTAGCATTGGTTGCCGGATCGATTCCTCCTTCTTTCGCAGCCATCGTAATAGCTTTTCCTAGCTTCGGAAAAATCTTGGACATTTTATCCCATCTCTTTTCTTTTGCTGCTCGGCGATATTCAAATGCTCTTCCCATAATTTGTTTTGACAAAAATAGGGAATTGCCTGTGTATGGTCAAGTTAGGATGCCTTAAATGCCTTTAGGATTACATCGATATAATTTAGTAGAGGCTCACGACCAAATTTGGATTCAGAAGAAGTAACAAAAACTGGAGGGAGNTCATCCCAAAACTTAAGAATTTCCTTTTTATAGCCTGTGAGGTTTTTTTGNAAAGCAGAACTCGANAGNTTGTCGGTTTTAGTGAAAACCAAGGAAAAAGGGATTCCTTTACCACCGCACCAATTCATNAATTCAAGATCAATTTTTTGAGGAGGAAGGCGNGCGTCAATCAAAACAAAGGTGGTCATTAGACTTTCCCTGTGAAGTAAGTACTCNGTAATAAAAACTTCCCAGCTTTGACGGCTCTTTTTTGAAGCTTTAGCGTAACCATATCCTGGTAAATCAACCAAATACCAATCCTCATTGATCTCAAAATGATTAATGAGCTGGGTTTTTCCTGGCGTTGAAGAAGTTTTTGCCAATTTCTTTTTCCCGGTAATCATGTTAATTAAAGAAGACTTACCAACGTTTGATCTACCGATGAATGCAAACTCCGGCTTACCATCCNTCGGGCACTTTTTAAATGTAGTATTTGATACCAAAAAAGAAGCGCTTTTTATATCCATTTTACAAATCTAAGATATATTGTTCTNGAGCGAACAATTAAACCATTTAGTTGTTTTAATTTTGCGACTTCTACGATAATGGCAGAATATAAAATAAAAGATCTCGAAAACCTTACAGGCATTAAGTCTCATACGATNCGTATTTGGGAGAAGAGATATAGTATTTTATCTCCAGAACGAACAGACACTAAGATAAGAACCTATTCAGATGATGAATTNACACACTTATTGACCGTCAGTATGTTAAACCGAAATGGTATTAAAATATCCAAAATTGCCNAACTTGAGCAAAACGATATGAATAANCTGCTTTGGGACATTAAGGTAAACAAGAAGCCTGAATATAGCATGGATAAATTAATCCTAGCTCTCGTTTCCCTTGACGAAGAACTGTTCAAAGGTACAATGAACANGCTTATAGAAAAATATGGTTTGGAAAAAACCTTCGTAGAACATCTTATTCCTTTTTTAGATCGAATCGGTATTATGTGGTTGATTGGTTCCATNAATCCTTCTCAGGAACATTTTATGTCGAACCTTATAAGACAGAAGATTATTTCGGAAATAGACAAACAACCGATTCCAAAGCCAAATAGCAAGTCTATTTTAATGTATCTTCCGGAGCATGAGTGGCATGAAATAAGTCTTTTATTTTATCAGTTTCTTTTAAGGGAAAAGGGAGTTCANACTTCTTATCTGGGACAAAGCTTACCTTATCCTTCGCTCTTAGAAAGTATCGAGAAGCTTCAGCCGAATGCGATTCTTTCCTCTTGGTTGACAGCCGTTGACAAGAAATTTGTCGTTAATTATTTCAAGCAGTTAAAGAAAGACCTTCCTGATTTGAAAGTGTTCGCTGGNGGAGCTCAGATAAAATCCAACAGTAAAGAACTCGAAAAGTATATCATTGAGGTGCAAAACATCCCCGAATTATTAGAGCATCTAGAGAAATAGTTTTGAAAGGNTCCGAAAGTGTGCGTTAATATTTTACTTTCTAAACAACAATATTTACGATCTTACCCGGAACTACAATCACTTTCTTGGGCNNTTTTCCATCCAACCATTTCTTTGTAAGCTCCATATCCTCAACCTCTTTTTGAACCTCTGTCCTATCCAAAGACAANGAAAGGTTCGCTTTAAANCGCATTTTCCCATTAAATGATATGGGATAATCAAAAGAATCTTCCACTAAATAATCTTCATTAAAGACTGGGAAATTAGNTGAAAACAAGCTCCCCTCATCTTTTCCAATTTTCATCCATAACTCCTCACAAAAATGAGGTGCATATGGCGCAAGCAGAATTAGAAATTGTTCTAATACCNCAAGGTTTTTACACTTTTGCTCTGTAAATTCATTTACTGCAATCATAAAAGTGGAAACACAAGTATTTAAGGAGTATCGATCCAAATCATCCGNTACCTTTTTTATTGTTTTATGTAAGGTTTTTAGCGCTGCTTTGGGCGCTTCATNGCCTTCCTGTAAAATAGATTCTCCCTCGGGGTTACAATAAAGCCTCCAGCATTTGCGTAAAAAATTATGAACCCCAGAAATACCCTTTGTATCCCAAGGCTTGCTCTGCTCTATAGGTCCCAAAAACATTTCGTAAAGCCGAAGCGTATCCGCTCCGTAATTTTGAATAAGCTCATCAGGTGTTTGAACATTAAACTTAGACTTTGACATCTTCTCGANCTCATCGCCACAGATGTAATCTCCATTTTCCTCCAAAATAAAAGAGGCATCNGCATATTCCTTNCGCCATTTTTTGAAGCCTTCGATGTTGAGTTTATTGTTTTCAACCAATGAAATGTCCACATGTATCGCNGTGGTATCATAATCCTTAATTTTAGGTTTAGAAACAAAAGTGTTGCTTTCCGTAACACGGTAAACGAAATTACTTTTCCCTAAAATCATTCCCTGATTTATGAGCTTTTGAAAAGGTTCTTCAAAAGATATATAGCCCTGATCAAAAAGAAACTTAGTCCAAAATCTTGAATAAAGTAAATGACCTGTTGCATGTTCGGCTCCCCCTATATACAAATCCACTTGTTTCCAATAAGCCGATTTTTCTTTAGACACAAATTCGTCTTCATTCCTAGGATCCATATACCTTAAAAAGTACCAAGAGCTGCCTGCCCACCCCGGCATCGTATTAAATTCCATTCGATCTCCGGCAAAATAATTCCACGAAGCTTTTTCCGCACGAGCCAAGGGAGGTTCTCCCTCTCGCGTGGGCAAATAGCTGTCGACTTTCGGAAGTTCAATTGGTAAATTTTGATCTTCAATAGCATAAGGAATGTCATCCTTATAATAAATGGGAAAAGGTTCACCCCAATATCTTTGGCGAGAAAATACAGCATCTCTAAGTCTATAATTTGTTTTCCCTTTACCAAAACCCTTTAGCTCTAGAGTCTCAATGGATTTTTTTATCCCCTCAGGAACAGTACAGCCATTTAAAAAAGAAGAATCTTTGAGTATTCCTGTTTTCTCAGTATGTGCGGCCTCAGAAAGGTCAACATCTTGAAATATATTTTTAATGGGTATATCAAAATGACNTGCGAAATCATAATCTCGTTGATCTCCACANGGTACAGCCATTACGGCACCAGTTCCATAAGAAGCAAGAACGTAGTCAGCAATCCATANTTCAATTTTCTCTCCACTCAATGGATGGATGGCAAATGCACCCGTGTTTTGACCAGAAATTGACTTAACATCACTTTGGCGATCGCGCTCAGATTTTTTGGCAGCAGCCTGCTGATAGTTTAAAACAGCTTCTTTATTTGATTCCGTTGTAATATGTTCAACGTATGGATGTTCTGGGGCCAAAACCATAAAGGAAACACCAAATATGGTATCTGGTCTAGTTGTGAAAACCTCCACTGGACTATCATACCCCTCTATGCCAAATATAACAGAGCATCCAACAGATTTTCCAATCCAATTTTTCTGTTGCTCCTTTAGGGAATCTGTCCAGTCTATTTGCGCTAATCCCTGAAGCAACCTTTCAGCATATGCTTTTATACGCATCGACCATTGNCGCATTTTTTTCTGAACTACAGGGTATCCACCTCGCTCAGACTTACCATTGATGACCTCATCATTAGCGAGAACGGTTCCAAGTTCAGGACACCAGTTTACCCAGCTGTCGGCCAAATAAGCCAATCTATAATGCTGCAAAACAGCTTCTTTTTTCGAAGAATCAAACGATTTCCATTCAGCTGAACTAAATTCAATTTCACAATCATGGGTCGCTTGAACGCCCCTATTCCCATTTGATTCAAACTGCTCTATCAAAAGTGAAATGCGCTCAGCTTTGTTAGATTTTTCGTTGTAATAACAATCAAAAAGTTGCTTAAAAATCCATTGCGTCCACTTATAATAATCTGGAGAAGATGTACGTACCTCCCTGTCCCAATCATAACAAAATCCTAATTGGTCAAGCTGACTTCTGTATCGTTTGATATTCTCTTCTGTTGTGATCGCAGGATGCTGGCCTGTTTGAATCGCATATTGCTCAGCTGGAAGACCAAATGAATCATAACCCATTGGATGAAGGACATTGAAACCTTGTAGCTTTTTATACCTAGCAAGAACATCAGAGGCGATATATCCCAAAGGATGACCAACATGAAGTCCTGCACCAGATGGATATGGGAACATATCCAAAACATAGTACTTTTNTTTAGTTGAATCCTCAGAAACTTTGTAGCTCTTATTAGTCTTCCAAAATGAAATCCATTTCGATTCTATTTCCCTAAAGTTGTACTCCATATCTATTTTTAAGAATGTAAAGATAGTCAATGTGATTCATGATATAAAGTCATGAACTAAAGTTTGTTTCTAGTAAAAAATTAATAGGTTTTATTTTGGCACAAAAGTTGCACTGTGTAGTTAAAATACAGAAATACACTTTCTATATTTTTTAATTTTTAACACTTACTTTTTCATAATTCAATGTTTTTAACACAGATGGCCCGGAAGTTTTCCGGGCTTTTTGTTTCTGGAGCATCAAGATAATAACAAGACTACTCCAACGATTAAAAAGCAAGCATCTACCCAAACAAAATAATAATCTTTGTTGATCCTAGAATGGAAAAAGGTAAGTAAGAACATATAAGTAAAACTCATTATCCAGGGTAATGTAAAGTTGCTTTGTGTTATCACTGAATAACAAATACCAAGTATAGAAAGGAAACGCATTAACTTTAAAGAATTATTCGTCCCAATGAGCTGCGGAATCGTTTTCATTTCTTCCGGATCATAATCGATATCCTTCATGTCTGAAGGAATCAGTACGGCAAATAAAAGTAAGAAGCCCTCAACAGGGAAAAGGAGACTTTTAAATAGCATATGGGGCATGATGTGCAGTAAAAAGTACCAAATGCCAAATACTAAGAAAATTTTAAGATATGGGATTTCCCGTAAACTATACCTTCGGATTCTATATACATAAAGAATACAAACAAGTACGCAGATAGCGCATAATAAATGAATCAAATAATTCTGGGCAAAATAACGCGCGTATAAAACGCCGGCTAACAAAAGAGAAATGATGGAAAGAAATATAACAGAAGCCTTGTTGGCCTCTAACCAATTTAAAATAACTCCAGGTAAATCTCCTCTCCTCAGCTTCCATAGTCGATGAAAGTTATAAATACTCAAAATGCCAAATGCAAACATCAAAGCATAATAAGGTGCGTATTGATTTGCCTTATAAAGCCCAAGAATATAAACAAAACTAAAAATCGCCAAATGAATGTGAGAACGAATTGCGTATTCCATTACCTTGCTCATTTGTGACTAATTACGTTGGATTTAAAAAAGGAATAATACATTGCGTTTCTTCATATAAAGTTAGTCATCTTTGAAGTAAAAAGATCAAATCTGAGGCAAATCATGAAAGTCCAAAAGAGAATTTAATTACTACTTTTAACCTGAAGTTCAATCAAATATTTCGATAATGCCAAACCTTTCTGTAGTCATCATTACCTTCAATGAAGAAAAAAATATCGCAAGATGTTTGGCTTCCATCGAGACTATTGCAGATGATATCGTTGTAGTGGATTCTTTTTCAACAGATAGAACAGAACAAATTTGTTTACAATTTAAGGTTCGCTTTATACAGCATAGATTTGAAGGACACATACAACAAAAGAACTGGGCTTTGCAGCAAGCAAAATATCCACATGTCTTATCATTAGACGCAGATGAAGCACTTGATGAGAAGCTTAAATCTCAGGTGAACTCAATAAAAGAAAATTGGACTGCTGATGGCTATACGATGAATCGACTCACAAATTATTGTGGTCAATGGATTAAGCATTGTGGATGGTACCCGGACAAAAAGCTTCGTCTATGGGATACACGGCTTGGTGATTGGGGAGGAACAAACCCTCATGATAAAGTAATAATGCAAAAGGGAACACGCATTACTCATCTTAACCATGATATTCTTCATTACTCATTTTATACCATAGACCAACATTTAAAACAAATTGACTTTTTCACTGACATAAGTGCAAAAGCAGCATTTGACGCAGGCGAAAGAAGCTCAAGTTTCAAAATCATCTATAAATCTGCATTTAAATTTTTTAGGGATTATATCCTAAAATTAGGATTTCTTGATGGTTACTATGGATTTATTGTTTGTAAAAACTCTGCTTTTGCTAAACGAATGAAATACAGAAAACTTCAAGAGCTAAATAAAAGTGGAGCCTAAATAAAAGGAATTTTATTACTTAATGGTAACACTTTTCCAAATCGCCTCAATCTCCCTCAAGGAATGTGTCCAACTCGTGGTAGACGGGGCATCAACGTACCCCGAAATACAAATTAGCTTATTCGTTTTCGGGTGTACAAAATGAAAGGACCAAAAAGCTCCACCTGTCGTATGAATGGCTTTTCCTTTAAAAACAAACATACCACGCATTTCGACACCTGAGATACTTCCATTATAATTAGAGCTCATCGTAGATTCTGGATAAACCAAGTCTGTATATTGCGTCCCCATATAAAGACGCGAGGTTTCATGAGGAACATTATATTTAAGCATGGTATCTCTCGCCTGAAGTAAATTTTTATGGGTCAATTGTGCCGCATCAGTATAAGGATATTGGTAGATCATCACTCCAGAATAAATAGCCCCAACATCTTGCTGTCCGGTGCCAATAAATTCAATAGGTCTTGAAGCATTCGGAAGCTGAATTCGATAAAAGTTCGGTTGAGAAGCAACAACATTTGCCCCATCGGGAAGCTCAATATGAATACCAAAACCGTCTGCAAGCTTATCATTTATGTAAGGGCTCTGTTTTTCCCGAAAATACTTTCGGATACGATTCCACTCTGCAGTGTCAAAAGAATCATGAACTTTTTGTAATCCATCTTTACAGGTAGCATAAAGCTCTTCAATATTTTTTGCAGTGATTTCAATGACTAGCTGACGATTTGCCCATACATCTTTCCTGGAAACAATCGATGCTCCTGACGCTTTATGGCCATTATCTATGGTCAAAAAAAGAATATTGCGATGTCTTTTGATTGCTCCCTCAAAAGTTTTTGAATTTCTATGTACTAATTCAAATGTTGGAACATCAGGCCAATAAGGCATAATAAACTGCGTTAATGCCGTATCAAGCTCATTGGTTAATGGTGCTTGCCAAATCGCATCATCGCAAACCACCAAAATTTCTCCGACTTTACCCGTAACATTTAGCCCTGCAATGTTTTTATCATTGCAACCCGATAGACCAGCTAAAATGAGCAAACCACAAAGAAAACTAAAGGCTTTCATATTATCGGATTCTTATTTTTTGTCCTATTGAAATCCGGTTGATATTGACCCTAGGGTTCAATCGCTTTAGCCTTGACTGAGACATTCGGTGCTTTTCAGCAATATGACCAAAAGTATCTCCACTCCTTACAGTATAATATTTTCGTGTTGTAGGACTTACTACCGGCTTTGGTTTCGGCTTTGGTGCCGTTATTTTTTTCTCTGTTTCGATACGCAAGTGCTGACCAATATAAATATTAGAAGTTTTTAAACCATTCCAATTCATGATTGCATCAGAGCTCACACCATAATAAGCCGCTACTGATTTCAAGACATCTCCCGATTGCACCTTGTGATAATAAATATTTAATGTTTTTTGAATGGTATCTCCCGACGCGGAGTCTTGTACAAAAATCTGTTTTACTTGCACCTCATCTGTTCCAAATATGGAGTGCTCTAGGGCCATTAATGAGTCCTCTAAACCTGCTATCAAACTTATTTTCTTATAGGGTCCAGTTAGGCAATAGGGTGGGTTCGCCTTGGGAATGTAGGTTGTTTTGTAAATCGGATTGAGCTCTTTTATTTCTTCGAGAGGCCAATCAATTACTTTTGAAATTGTTCCCATATGAATAGAAGACTTAAAGCATAAAGTATCCGTTTCGACATTGTGTAAATTGAATTTTACAGGAAAAATATTGTGTTCCTTGTGATAGGTCATTAAATACGCCGCCGCAATAAAATTTGGCACATAACCCCTTGTTTCCTGAGGGAGATATGGCCTGACCTCCCAATACGTTTTTTTATTTCCTGATCTCCGTATTGCCTTATTGACATTTCCTGGACCAGCATTATATGCCGCAAGTGCTAAATTCCAATCACCATAGATGCCAAATAGTTTTTTCAAATATCTGCATGCAGCATCCGTTGCTTTTTCTGGATCCATTCTTTCGTCTACGTAAGAATTTTCCTTGAGCCCAAAATAAAGCCCCGTTCGGTACATGAATTGCCATAATCCTAGGGCGCCGACGCGCGATTTAACATTCGGTCTTAAACCACTTTCAATAACCGAAAGGTATTTAAGCTCAATAGGCAAACCATAGGCGGATAGTTTGGACTCAAACATATCGAAGAACAAAGGAGAACGACCCAATACAACTTTGATGAAACCGCGCCTTTTTTGAAGAAAATACTTGATTGTACTTAAAGTACTTGGATTACAATCCAAATGAAAAGGGCTAATTTCATTCATTTCATCCAATCTCTCGCAATAAACTTCATCAGCGTATACAGGAAGATCTGTCGGAAGGTATTCAAGTGATTGTCTTATGGAGTCGACATTTTCTTTTGCCTCATATTCTACATAAAATGCATTTAAGCTTTGTTCAACGGTATTCAAAAATGGGTCCTTGTGCAATGAGTCTCCTATTTTTGGAGGATTGGTTGGTTGAGAAAAGCTCGAAAAAGCGATCGCTAAAAAATAGATGAATACCCTTATGTTCATTACGTAAAATATTTCTTGATTGCCTCTGAATAATAAATAAGCTTTTCCTCTTCGTTACAAGCTGACATGAGCTGCAGTCCAAAAGGCATGCCGTTTGTGTGCTCACCAAAAGGAATACTTATTGCCGGGTGTCCTGTAATGTTTGCATGGACTGTGAATATATCTTGAAGATACAATTGTACCGGGTCTGAAATAGAGCCCAGCTCAAAAGCAGTAGAGGCTGTTGTTGGCATTACCAAAACATCTACCTCTTCGAAAATAGCATTGGTTGCTTGCTTTGCCAAACGTCGAACTTTTTGTGCCTTCGTGTAGTAGGCATCATAATAACCGTGAGACAGCACAAAAGTTCCTGTCATTATTCTTCTTTTAACTTCTTTACCAAAGCCTTCTGAACGTGAGTTTTTGTATGTCTCATCCACACCCTTTGATGATTCACTTCTGAAGCCATAATGAACCCCATCAAAACGAGATAAATTAGAAGATGCCTCAGCTGTAGTTAAAACATAATAGGTCGGCACTAAATGATCGAGATAAGGAAAGCTAAAATCATGAACCTCCACATTCTCCTTTTGCAAATACTCCTTTAAATGATTGACTTTCTTTTTTATTTCTGGGTCAAGACCTTCATGGTTCATATATTCAGTCAGGAAACCGATACGCAATGGTCTATTTTCATCGTAAGGCAACGGATCTTCCGTTATAGATGTTGAGTCCATTGGATCTTTTCCCTGGGTTAAGTCAAAAATTAGCTTAACATCGCTTAAATCGTTTGCGAAAATCCCTATCTGATCAAACGAGGAACCATAGGCAATTAAGCCATAGCGGCTCAATCTTCCATAGGAAGGTTTTAAACCGAAGGTATTGGTCCAAGATGCAGGTTGCCGGACAGAACCTCCCGTATCACTTCCCAAGGATACCGTGCACATTCCAGCAGATACTGCAACTGCAGAACCACCGGAAGAACCACCCGGAACAAATTCAGGATTTATATTGTTTTTTACTGGGCCATAAAAAGAAGTTTCACTTGTACTACCCATAGCAAATTCATCACAATTCAGTCTACCGATAACAATTGCATCTTCATTTATGAGTTTTTGTAAAACAGTCGCGGTAAACAACGATTCGAAATTGTCTAAGATTTTAGAAGCGGCAGAAACCTTATGTCCTTGATAGCATATATTGTCTTTAATACCCAATATAACTCCCGCGAGCTTTCCTGCTGTTCCATTTTTGATTTTTTCATCAATGATAAGAGCCGCCTCGCGGGCAGAATCTGAAAAAACCTCTACAAACGCATTGAGGTCATTACATTCGGCTATTTTAGAAAGGCTTTCTTCAACAATCGACGCTGCTGAAGTACCAGATTTAATGGCCTGTTTTATATCCGCAATCGTCCTAAACATGAAAACTTACTTTGACTCTTTTTCGTCTTCTGATTCTGCTTCGCTTGAAGCTTGATCTCCTTTGGAAGCATTTTTGAATTCGTTGACTCCTTTACCGAGTCCTTTCATTAATTCAGGAATTTTTTTTCCACCAAAAAATAATACAACGATTACCAAAACGATAATTAAAATTTGTGGACCACCTACAGCACCTAAATAAAACATATACTTAACTTTTAATTACAAACAAATGTAGTGAATAAAACGCAGCCTAATACCCTTAAAAAAGTCTCAACTAGAGCTTTCTAGCTACCTCAACTTCCTCATAAGCCTCCACGATATCGCCAACCTCAATATCATTATATTTATCAATATTCAAACCACATTCGTAGTTGTTCTTGACTTCTTTAACATCGTCTTTGAAACGTTTCAAGGAACCAAGCTCTCCGGAGTGAACAACAATCCCATCACGAATAATTCTAATCATAGAGTTTCGTTTTATAATCCCTTCGAGGACAAAACAACCAGCGATGGTACCTACTTTCGTAATATCAAACGTTTCTCTGATCTCAGCTGAACCAACAATTTTCTCCTCAATATCCGGAGAAAGCATTCCTTCCATGGCTGCCTTAATTTCTTCAATTGCTTTATATATAATAGAATAAAGTCTAATATCTATTTGCTCGTTTTCAGCAAGTTTTCTTGCCCCCATCGTAGGTCTTACTTGGAAACCAAGTATGATCGCATCAGAGGCGGAGGCTAAGTTGACGTCTGCCTCAGATATCGCACCAACTCCTTTGTGTATAATATTTACTTGGATTTCTTGAGTAGATAAATTCAATAAGGCATCCGAAAGTGCCTCGATAGAACCATCAACATCTCCTTTGATAATAAGGTTCAACTCTTTAAAGTCTCCAATTGCCAATCGTCTTCCAATTTCATCTAAGGTAATATGCTTAGTCGTTCGAAGACCCTGTTCACGGTATAGCTGTTCTCTTTTCGTAGCAATAGATTTTGCTTCTTTTTCGTCCAGCATAACATTAAAATTATCACCCGCACTTGGCGCTCCATTTATTCCCAAAACAGATATGGCTTGAGATGGACCTGCTTCCTTCATTGCAATACCTTTTTCGTCATGCATTGCTCGAACCCTACCATGGTGCCTTCCGACCAATAAAACATCTCCGATCTTCAAAGTACCCGCTTGAACGAGCATATTGGTAATATAACCCTTACCCTTATCCAAAGAGGCCTCAATCACAGTTCCTAATGCTGGTTTAGCAGGATTGGCTTTGAGGTTTAACATTTCCGCCTCTAACAATACTTTTTCAAGAAGCTCTTCAATATTTAAGTTCTGCTTAGCAGAAATTTCTTGACACTGATAAGTTCCTCCCCAATCCTCAACCAAAATATTCATGGCTGAAAGCTGTTCACGTATTTTATCTGGACTTGCACCAGGCTTATCAATTTTATTAATGGCAAAAATCATTGGGACACTAGCAGCCTGTGCATGGGAAATTGCTTCTTTCGTTTGAGGCATAACATCATCATCAGCTGCAACAATGATAATCGCAACATCAGTTACCTGAGCTCCCCTTGCACGCATCGCTGTAAAGGCCTCATGACCCGGTGTATCTAAAAAGGTCATTTTACGACCATCTTTTAACACTAGTGAATACGCGCCGATATGCTGTGTAATTCCTCCTGCTTCTCCTTCTGTGACATTCGCATCACGAATTCTATCCAATAAAGACGTCTTACCGTGATCAACATGACCCATCACAGTGATAATAGGTGGTCTATCGATAAGATCCTCTTCACTGTCTTCAACGGTAGGAATTGATTCTTGAACCTCTGCACTTACAAATTGTGTTTCGTATCCAAATTCATCTGCCACGATTTGAATTGTTTCGGCATCCAACCTCTGGTTGATTGATGCAAAAATACC
The DNA here is from genome assembly GCA_002167775.1 of Crocinitomicaceae bacterium TMED16. Classification (GTDB taxonomy): domain Bacteria; phylum Bacteroidota; class Bacteroidia; order Flavobacteriales_D; family Crocinitomicaceae; genus UBA952. The sequence goes on from NHBV01000013.1 coordinate 66,156, forward strand.
CAATGACATACAAACTGAAATAACCTGAGTCGGCTGAATATTCATCATTACAGCAAGTTCAGAAACTGTTACGAATTCAGTAAGCTTTAATATTTTCTCTTGAAGCTCAGCTGCCTCCATTTCTTCTTGACGGCGCTGTGCAACACTTTCTCTTTTTTGTCTTCTATTCTTTGAAGCTTTCGACTTACCGCCCTTATTTGAAAGTCTGGCAAGCGTATCTTTAATTTCTTTCTGAATATCTTTTTCAGAAATTTCAGCTTTTTGAGGTTTGTTGGATTGGAATTTAGAATTACCCCCTTTTGCTCCGGGTGCAGGTGTTTCTACTTTCTTAATCCTCTTCCTCTTTCTTTTATTGGCATTATCAGCCTTAGAATTACCCGAGCTTTTTGGCTTTTCAACAGGCAACTCAATTTTACCTAAAACAGTAGGGCCCGTGATTTTTTTACGCTCTATTTTTATGGTCTCAATCTCCTCTGTTTTCGCAGGTGCTTCTTCTTCTTTCTGAACTTCCACTTCCTTTTCAGGTGCTGCATCCGCTTCTTCAGCCTTTGGGGTTTCCTTCTTGGGCGCATCAACAGGCGCATCAGTAGAATTTTCAGTCGTTTTTGCTTCAGCCTTTTTCTTCGGCTTTAATGCATTTAAATCAATGTTTCCGACCACCTTTAGTCCGGCATCTGGCTTTTCTGGAGCTTCTTCCTCAGCAACCTTCCGTTTGATTTCTTCAACATTGAGCTGAGGCTCCTCTTTGACAACTGGAGCTTCCTCTTTTTTAGTGTCTTCAATAGACAGAGATTCTCTTTTTTCACGGTTTGTCAAAACACCCTTAGATTTTTCTTTAAGATCTTGGTCAGCCGCAAATTCGTCACACAACATTTCGTAGTGTTCTTTGTCAAGCTTGGTATTCGGATTTGTGTCAATAGTAATTCCCTTAGAACTAAGAAATTCTACAATAGTTGGCAAACCCACGTTGAGCTCTCCCGCTGCCTTACCTAATCTAATCGGTCTTCCTGCCATAATTTATTTTCGATTTACAATCGATTTCCAAATTTATTCAAATTCCGCATTCAATATACGAAATACTTCCTCAATGGTCTCTTTTTCGAGATCTGTTCTTTGTACCATGTCTTCAACACTAATCTCCAAAACAGACTTCGCTGTATCGCATCCAATAGCCTTCAACTCATCAATGATCCAGCTATCAATTTCATCTGCAAATTCTTCTAAATCAACATCTTCAATATCTACTTCCCCATCTCTGTAGACATCAATCTCATAGCCGCACAACCTACCTGCTAATTTAATATTGTTACCCCCTCTACCAATTGCTAAAGAGACCTGGTCCGGCTTTAAGAATACTTTAACGCGGCCTTCCTCTTCAACTATTTCGATAGAAGTTATCTTTGCTGGAGACAGAGCCCTTTGAATCAAAAGTTGATTATTGGTTGTAAAGTTTATGACATCAATGTTTTCATTTCGAAGCTCACGCACAATTCCATGAATTCTGGAACCTTTCATTCCAACGCATGCCCCTACTGGATCAATTCGATCGTCATAAGACTCAACAGCCACCTTGGCTCTTTCACCTGGTTCTCTCACAATATTCTTAATTGTAATCAATCCATCAAATACTTCAGGAACCTCTAACTCAAACAGGCGCTCTAAAAACTCAGGTGCTGTTCTGGAAAGGATAATTACTGGTGTGCTGTTGCGCATATCCACTTTAGAAACGACAGCCCTTACGGATTCTCCTTTTTTGAAGAAGTCCGAAGGAATTTGTTCAGACTTTGGTAGAATAAGCTCATTGCCATCATCATCCATGACAAGAATTTCTTTTTTCCATACTTGGTAAACTTCACCTGTCATAATTTCACCCACACGCTCCTTATACTTCTTATAAATATGATCTTTCTCTAATTCTAAAATACGAGAGATAAGGTTTTGTCTTAATGACAGTACATTTCGCCTTCCAAAATCTGCGAATCTAAATTCTTCTGTTACCTCCTCGCCTATTTCGAAATCTGGCTCGATTTTAATCGCATCAGAATAAGCAATTTCTGTATTTGGATCTTCAACCTCACCGTCATCTACAATTTCTTTATTTAAAAATATCTGAACATCTCCCTTGTCTATGTTCACAATGATATCGATGTGCTCATCGGTGTTGAACTTTCGCTTAAACATCGCTCTAAAAACATCTTCGAGGACGTGCTGCATCGTTTGCTTATCAATGTTTTTAAGCTCCTTAAATTCTGAAAACGAATCTACCAATTCAATACTATTCATATTCTATTATTTAAATGATATAATAATTTTTGTTTCTTTTATTTCTTTCATCTTTATATTGTAGACTTCCTCTACCCACTCCTTCTTCTTTCGACCTTCCACTTTTTTCTTAACTCGGTCCTTGAGCTGAATTTCCTCAGGATCAAAAGAAATCAGTTCTCCCTCAATTTTCGAGGCGTCGTTTAGCTTTACCTTGACCCTTTTGCCAATATTTTTAACATATTGGTTCTCATGGCGAAATGGTTTGTCTAATCCTGCAGAAGAAACATGTAATTCAAAATCAGCTGCATCCCTGTCTAAATTATGTTCAATGTTTCTAGAGACCGACATACAATCTTCAACAGCAACATACCCATCAACTCTATCCAGTTCAACGCGGATTACATTACTTGATGATATAGTCATATCGACCACATACAGATTCTTGTTTAGTTCTTGAATCCGTTCATCGATTAACGCCGTTATTCGCTCTTTTGAAATCATGTCAATCTTGCTTAAAAAAAGAGGGGACTTTCGTCCCCTCTTTGTATAAACCTCATATTTGTGAATACAAAGATATAACATTTCACTTAATAAAAAAGGAATAACCATTACATTTATAATTATGCTGGTAGAAATTAATGATAAAATAATATCAACTGAGGTCTTTTCAGAGGAGTTCGTATGTGATCTCTCAAAATGCAAAGGTGCATGCTGCGTAGAGGGGGACGGAGGAGCCCCACTTAAAGAATCAGAGCGTGTCTTGATAGAAAACAACCTTGATAAAATCAAGCCCTTCATGAATCAAAAAGGAATTGACACAATAGAAAAGAACGGTTTCTTCTATGAAGACGAAGAAGACTTGCCAGCAACGCAGCTCGTCAATAAGAAAGAATGCGTTTTTGTTTATTTCAATAAGAAAAACAATCACGCAATGTGTTCTATTGAAAGTGCCTTTAAGGAAGGAGCGATTTCATTCAACAAGCCAATATCCTGTCATTTATATCCCATTCGAACAAAGGACTTTAATGAATTTACAGCTTTGAATTATGAGCGCTGGAATATATGCAGCCCAGCATGCGACCTAGGCGCATCGCTCAAATTACCTGTATACAAGTTCCTCAAAGAACCTTTGACGCGCGCTTACGGTGAGGACTTTTATAAAGAACTTGAAAAAGTTGATGCTGAATTAAAAAATCAAGAAAAGTAAGCTTAATGCTCTTCCTCTCCCTCTGCTAGAGGTTCAGTCTGCATAATAAAATCTTCCTTGGCTCCTGGCTTAGAATAATCATAAGGCCATCTATGAACCGTCGGTAAATTTCCAGGCCAATTTCCGTGAATATGTTCCACAGGCGTAGTCCATTCTAGGGTCGTTGATCTCCAAGGATTTTGAGGTGCTTTAGGACCTCTATAAATACTGTAAAAGAAGTTGAACAAGAATAAGGCTTGACCTAAAGCTGCAAAAATGGCGAAGAAGGTAACAATGACATTTAGATCCATCATCATATCCAAAGCTCCCTGATCGAACTCTTCATAAACCGAGTAATTATAATATCTCCTCGGCGCACCTGCCAATCCAACAAAATGCATTGGGAAAAACACACCGTAAGCACCAATAATCGTAATCCAAAAATGAACATAACCAAGTCGGGTATTCATCATTTTACCAAACATTTTAGGGAACCAATGATACACACCACCAAACATTCCAAAGACTGCAGACATTCCCATTACTATGTGGAAGTGAGCTACAACAAAGTAAGTATCATGGATCGCTATATCTAAAGCTGAATCCGCTAAAATAATACCCGTAACACCACCTGTTATAAATGTAGAAACCAAACCAATAGCAAACATCATTGCAGGCGTTAGAACCAGTGATCCTTTCCATAACGTTGTAAGGTAATTGAAGACCTTTACAGCTGAAGGAATCGCAATGAGCAATGTTGTAAATACAAATACAGATCCCAAAAACGGATTCATTCCAGTAATAAACATGTGATGCCCCCATACTATAAAGGATAAAAATCCAATGGCTAAAATAGAACCAATCATTGCTTTATAACCGAAAATTGGTTTTCTTGAATTTGTTGCGATAATCTCAGAGGATAGTCCAAGGGCAGGAAGCAGTACAATATAAACCTCTGGGTGACCAAGAAACCAAAATAAATGCTGATAAAGAATTGGTGAACCACCATGATTAGCAAGCATCTCTGATCCTACAATGATATCTGAAAGATAGAAACTTGTTCCGGCCATCCGGTCCATCATAAGCAGTAAAGCAGCAGAGAGCAAAACAGGGAATGATAACACACCTAAAATAGCTGTCACAAAAAATGCCCAAATCGTCAAAGGCATTCTAGTCATTGTCATCCCTTTTGTTCTAAGGTTCAACACCGTTACAATGTAGTTTAGCGAACCAATCAAAGAAGATGCAATAAATATAGTCATTGAAAACAACCACAATGTCATCCCTAAACCGGAACCAGAAACAGACTGAGGCAAAGCTGATAGAGGAGGGTAAATGGTCCACCCAGCCATCGCCGGTCCGGATCCATCCCAAACACCCGGAAGTGAAGTTGTGGGGTCACCAAGTTGTAGGCCAAAGACGGCTCCTTCATGCACAAATAACGATGCGAACATCAATAAAGAAGATATAAAAAAGAACCAATAAGAAAGCATATTTAAAAATCCCGAGGCCATATCCCTTGCCCCTAATTGAAGTGGAATAAGAATATTCGAAAAGGTTCCCGATAAACCACCTGTAAGAAGGAAGAAGACCATGATTGTTCCATGGAGTGTTACCAAACCAAGGTACATGTCCTCTTTCATGATTCCATTTGGCGCCCATGCATCACCAAGGAACAAGTTTAATATTGTTGATTCTTCTCCTGGCCATGCCAATTGAATTCTAAACAATATTGAAAGCATCATGGCGACAAGTCCCATGAATACCGCAGTCATTAAAAACTGCTTACCAATCATTTTATGATCTTGACTAAAGATATACTTTGATACAAAGTGCTCTTCGTGATGGTGTTCGTCGTGTGCTACTGATGACATAGTAGGTTTTTTTTAGTTTTAATTTCTTATTTAGATACTTTTTCTTCTGCCTCTTCTGATGGGAAATATTGATCCTTAAAAGTTGCATTTTTCTTTTCATTCATCCATGCCTCGTATTCGGCTTCAGGATAAACAACTACAATCATTTTCATTTTATAATGTGCGCCTCCACAAATTTTATTACACATTAAAACGAAATTAAATTTCTCATCATTCTTGGACTCCCGCATTTCCTGCGTAGTTAGTATTGGAGTAAATTTAAATCGAGTCGGCATTCCAGGTACAACGTTCATTTGTGCCCGAAAATGTGGAAAATAAGCAGAGTGAATTACATCTTTTGCTCTAAAAGAAAAATCATATTCTCGGCCTTTACAAAGGTATAGGGTGTCTTTTTGAATAATATCATTTAGTGCAAGCTTATCAAAATCAGGATTATGATTTTGTTTCATTTGAACCAAGCTTCGATACAATCTTTCTTTAATCGAAAGTTCCTTCTCCAAGTCACCAATGATTGATTGAGTTTCTGCATTTGGCTCATTTAATGTAACATTAATATGTCCATGTGCACCAGTATATTTGCCATAAAGGTGTTTTAACTTTTCCTCTGCATTGACAAGATTAAATTCGGATGCAGCTATTTCTGAAACCAAGGCATCAACATCGGACTTGTAATCCGAAGCAGCCATTAACCCTCTATATTCTGAGGACAAATAATCAAAGTTTATGCGCTTCAATTTTAGTTCAACATTTTCAATTGATTTACCCATTTCTTGAACAGATGAATCAATCGTACTTTCAGTCATCAAGGCAAGTTCATTATTACCGTTGGTCAACTTATAATCGAACTTCCCTAAGGTATTGTCTTCACCACCATATCTTGCAATCCATGCAAACTGATAAGCAAAAAGTTCAACCTTCTCAGCTTTTTTGGATGCGTCAGCTGTTAATTCAGACCACGATTTTAAACCTAGAATAATGATGACAGCAAGGACAATTGCTGGAACAATCGTCCAGATCATCTCTAGTTTATTGTTGTGTGAATAATACGTTGCTTTTACGCCGGGCTTTCTAACATACTTGTAAGAAAAGTAAAAGAGCAAGAAGTTTGTTATAAAGAATACTGCAATAATTATAACAAAATTCACATTCAATAGCCAATCTGTTTCTACACCTTGAATAGATGCAGGTTCTCCTCGGCCAGTCCAACCGTATTTCAACATTAAATATATGAAGCCAATAAATTGAAATAGCATAAAACCCAGCATCAACTTGGCATTTAAATTGTTGTCTCTGTTTGGTATTTCATGTTCGCCACGATTCTTGAGTTTGTATGTTAACTCGTATACTCTTACAAGCTGAGCAATAGCGATAACTCCAGTTATAAGGACAATAAGAATAATTATTTTTTCCATTTTATCTATCGACTTGTTAGGTTAAATTTCATGATGTATACTCTCATCCAAAAAGGGATGGTTGACCGGGGTCAAAGGAGCTTTTGTTAAATTTTTCAGAATAACTAATATAAAAATGCTTAGAGCAGTCAAAGCCATTCCAATTTCTAATAATCCAATATGAGCAGTAGGTCCAAGTGATCCAGCAGTAACCATAATATATACATCAACCCAATGACCTCCGATAATAATTAGTCCAATGAACGTTAGAATACCGGCATGTCTTTTGGCATCTCGTGACATTAAAATGAGCATTGGAAATGCAAAGTTGATAATAAACATTCCAAAATAAAGCAACTTGTAATTGTCTATTCTCATTTGAAAATAAGTTACCTCCTCACCAATATTGGCATACCAAATAAGCATGAATTGGGAAAACCAGAGATAAGACCATAAAAATGAGGTTGCAAAAGCCCATTTTCCAAGGTCATGAATATGATTGTCGTTTACTTTTTCTAAATAACCCAACTTTTTAAGATATAAAGTGACCATAATTAACACGACCATCGTAGTACACCACATACCTGCAAAAGTGTACCATCCAAATAGCGTAGAAAACCAGTGAACATCAATAGACATCAACCAGTCCCATGAAGATGTAGAACTGAAAACTGCAAAGAATACCAAAAACAATGCTCCTTTCTTATAATTCATAAAGTGAAGGTCTGTACCTCCTATTTTATCCTCCTCAAGTGAGCGCCTTTTAAACCCTCGCAAGAAAATTAAATAACATGCGAAATAGACGATTGTTCTAATCCAAAAGAATACCGGATTTAAATATGCCGTTTTACCCTGAATAATTTCATCATGCGCTACTACATCAGGATCCATCCATTGATAAACATGAGCACCATCCATGAATGTGATGATCAAAAGAACAAGTCCCATCAAACCCATTCCGTACGGCAAGTATCCGGCTACAGCCTCAATTATTCTCTTCACTGACGCATACCATCCTGTTTCTGTTGCATAAGCAAGTGCTAAAAAGAAAAGCGCTCCTAGACCCATTGCAAAAAAGAAAAAAGTATCTATTAACCCATTCGTTAATAGACGGGTGGAGAAGTGATTACTATCCATACCCGTGAGCACGCCAATAAGAGTCAATAAAAGACCAGTACCTAACAATAGGTATATATTTCTTTTGGCTTTTTGTGTTATTTGAAATTCCATTTATCTAAATTTTATTGCTTCTATTCAGCAGATTCCTCCGCGCTTTCTACCTCAGCCACATCCTCAAACTTTCCATATCCATCGCGTTGAAATTGTCGAACGTAGTGAACAAGTGTCCATATTTCTTTTTTATTAAGCAAAGATCCATGTGCGCCCATATATCCCTTACCATAATATATACTATAGTAAATTTTACCCTCAGACAAGGTATCTAAATCCTTGTAGGCAGGAACGACACCCAAATCTCCATAGGCGCCACTTTGAATCATAGTTCCATTACCGTCACCCTTCTCGCCATGACAATGTGCACACATCGAGGTGTAGAGCTTCTCACCATTCTTCAAGATTGTTTCTGCATTCTCAGGTGTCATAGTCAAAGGATTCACTGTATCTAACCTAGCTTTGTCATAAGCACTTTCCGCATTTAAATCCCAACCAAATAGACCATGGCTTTCTCTCCACGCGACACCAGCTTTTCTTTTATTGGGGAGCATCATTTGAACTTCGCTCCCTTCCGTTCCATAATAAGGCACGGTATATTTCGGTGTTTGACGAGCAGATAGCTTGGTTTTAATTTCCTTATTCTCACGACCTCTTATTTCACCATAATCTACATATGTTTCAATCGCTGGAGACCTATACATATCGGGCATATACTCTGTTCCCGCACTATCTGGGTTTGAAGAACACGATACCATCAATGCTAATAACATTAGGAAGGATAGGCCCATATTTAAATTAAATTTCTTATTCATTTTCAAAGCTTTTCAAATAATACTTAAATAGTCTTTTTATCAATCTCAATAAAACCTGTATCCTTGATTAATTTATCCAAGTCTTTTTCATCCATTGAATTTTCGGCAGTTCGAATTTCCATAACGAACTTATCATCTGTGGTTCTAGGGTCTGGATTTTGTGCAGGCATCCCAGGAAGTGTTTTGTTCTTCAATAGGTAAGTAATTGCCATTCCATGCGCTGCGCACATAACAGTAAACTCAAATGAAATCGGTACAAAAGATAAAATGTTTTCTAAATACGAGAAGCTAGGTTTACCACCAATGTTCATTGGCCAATCGACAATCATAAAAAAACGCATTCCGATTGTAGCGAGCGTGAGACCAGTAAGACCATATAAAAAAGCCATAATCCCCAAACGCGTATTTTTAATACCTATAATTGGGTCTATGCCGTGAATAGGAAACGGCGAAAATGTATCCGAGATTTTAACACCTTTTGAGACGAGTTTTTTCGCGCCGTCTTTCAGCACTCCGTCGTCATCATACATTACATATATTACTTTTTCAGACATAGTTCTCTTTCTTAATGATTTTTATAATAATCAGGTGATTCTTTATAGGACTGTCCTGAACCTTTCAATATTGATTTTACTTCATTCAGAGCCAATACTGGAAAGACTCTTGCAAACAACAAAAAGAAGACAAAGAATAAGCCAATGGTACCGATATACACACCGATATCAATAGGACTAGGATAATGCATGCTCCAAGACGATGGAAGATAGTCTCTATGTATTGACGTTACAATAATGACATAACGCTCAAACCACATCCCGATATTTACAACAATTGAAATGAAAAAAGTAAACAACAAGCTTCTTCTCAATTTTCGGAACCACATCAATTGTGGGGACACCACATTACAGGTCATCATTGCAGCATAGGCCCACCAATAAGGACCAGTAGCTCTATTGAGAAAAGCATATGCTTCGTATTCAACTCCTGAGTACCATGAAATAAATAGCTCTGTTATGTAGGCGGTACCTACAATAGAACCTGTAACCATAATTACAATATTCATATATTCAACGTGCTTTGTATGAATATAGGCCTCTAGATTCATTGCTTTCCGCATAATCAAAAGCAAGGTCTGAACCATCGCAAATCCAGAGAATACAGCTCCTGCTACAAAATAGGGTGGGAAAATTGTCGTATGCCAACCCGGAACAATAGAAGTTGCGAAGTCAAATGATACAATCGAGTGAACAGAGAATACAAGTGGCGTTGCTAAGCCAGCAAGCACCAATGAAACGAGCTCAAAACGATTCCAATGTTTTGCCCTACCAGACCATCCAAAAGCAAGTATTGAATACATCTTCTTGGAGACAGGTTTTCGTGCTCGATCTCGAATCGTTGCAAAATCAGGAATCAATCCAATATACCAAAACACTACGGAAACAGATAAATAGGTAGAAATCGCAAAAACATCCCAAAGAAGAGGCGAATTAAAGTTTACCCACAAAGAACCAAACTGATTTGGTAAAGGAAACACCCAATATCCAACCCATAAACGCCCCATGTGTATTAGCGGGAATAGCCCTGCCATAAATACAGCAAAAATAGTCATTGCTTCTGCAGACCTATTAATGGCCATTCTCCATTTCTGCCTAAAGAGAAGTAAAACCGCAGATATAAGTGTTCCAGCGTGACCAATTCCAACCCACCAAACAAAATTGGTAATGTCCCAAGCCCAACCAATGGTCTTGTTAAGCCCCCAAACACCAACTCCTGTGCCTAATAGATACAAAATGCATCCTACACCGTAAAGGCCGATAACCAATGCTACACCAAAAAGGATGTACCACATTTTAGGTGCTTTATCTTCTATTGGTCGACAAACATCCTCTGTGATGTCATGGTATGACTTGTGACCAAGTATGAGGGGTTCTCTTATTGCAGCTTCCTTTTGCATAGCTATATCTTAGTGTTGTTTGTGATTTGATTCGTGATGTACTTCTTTCTCTTCTTGCAACTTTGCGAGCAAGTCGTTTTCTTCATTACGAACCTTTACTTTATACCATACGTTAGGCTTCACACCTACTTCCTCCAGTGCTTGATAGGACCTCTTGTCCTCAGAGCTCTTTCTAATATTCGAATCTATATCATTCCAGTCACCGAATGTAATCGCATCAGCTGGGCAAGAATCACTGCAAGCAGAACTTACATCTCCATCCACAATTGGTCTTCCATCTTTTTTAGCCGCTAGCTTTCCAGCTTGTATGTTTTGAACGCACATGGAACATTTTTCCATCACTCCTCTCGTTCTAACAGTCACGTCTGGATTTAATACCATTCTTCCCAAATCATCTTGAGCTGGATTGATTTCTGTAAACTTTTTGTAAGAAGGATAGTTGAACCAATTGAATCTTCTCACCTTGTAAGGGCAGTTGTTTGCACAATACCTTGTTCCGATACATCGATTGTAGGTCATTTGGTTAAGTCCTTCATTACTGTGTGTAGTTGCAGCAACAGGACAAACGGTTTCACATGGCGCATGATTACAATGCTGACACATCATAGGCATATGAACTACCTTTGGATTAGCAGCCGCTATCTCAGCCTTACTGTATGAGAACGTATCTTTATCCTTTCGTGTTCCAACCGTCGCTTCTTCATCACTAGCATAATATCTATCTAATCTCAGCCAATGCATTTCTCGACCACGCCTGACTTCATCTTTACCCACGACAGGCACATTATTCTCCGCCTGACATGCTATAAGACAAGCCCCACAACCAAAGCAAGCATTAAGGTCGATTGACATCGCCCAACGATGCCCAATGTTTTCTACAGGATGTTCATCCCATAAATCAAATTCTCCCACAGGCTTTTCAACATGATGCCCATGTTCGTCAATGGTCTGCAAGGTATGTGTTGGGTTATATGTCTCCTTGTCTTGTGAATCATAAATGGATTTAGTAGTCTCGCGGACGATTGAGTGCCTCGCCATAACTGTATGATGAATTTGCGTCGCGGCAATAATGTATTCGCCGTCTATTTTCGCAATCTTCCCAGAATTTGCATACGTAAATTCTTTGGAGACAGCCGAAAGCATCTTAAAAGCATTCTCACCTATTGGCTTCGGGTTTCCTTTTTCATTTAAAATATGCCCCCCGTATTCTTTTGTTTGGTAGGCCGCTTTTCCTATTTTCTCACCGTTACCACCTCGTCCATAACCTAAAGCCAAACCGACAGTTCCGAGAGCTTGCCCAGGTGAAGGGTAAACAGGTAAAGTATATTTCACCCCATTCGCAGAAATGGTTGCCATTGATAATCCATTCTCTTGGTCAAATGTAGTTGCATAACCTGCGGCGGTCATTTCAACAGGATTCATGGTAATATAATTGTCCCAAGTTACTTTAGAAATTGGATCCGGCATTTCTTGCAACCATGGATTGCTTGCCTGGTTACCATCTCCTATGGCTGTTTTCTGATAAGTAACAAGCTCAAGTCCTTTGTCATATTTCGGCGTCTTAGAAATTGTTGCGGTATTGAACGCCAATGTCTCTTCTATTGTTGACGACGGAAGATCAATACAACTATTGTGTACAGCTAAGTCAAAGTCTCCACCACTCAATTCTGAGAACGTTTCTTTGATTTTTTCGTAAGCTACTGTTGAACTTTTACCTTCTCTTAAGGCTTGACCAGCCCAAACCATCATAGATTCTATAGGTGAAGCCGTATCGTGAAGAGGGGTAATCATTGGTTGCGCTAGTGCATAATGATTTGTCTTCGCGTTAAAGTCAGACCAAGTCTCCAAAGAATGATGCGCAGGACACATGTAGGTGCACAATGATGAAGTTTCATCTGCATGAGAATTCATCGATACACTTGTCTTCACATTTTTAAGCTCTTTTGCGAAATCAGCTCCATTTGGAAGAGAGTATACTGGATTAGAGTTGTAAAAAAGAACAACATCAGGCCTATTCCCTTTTGCCATTGCGTCGACTAAGTCTAACATTCTAGCCTCTTCAGATTGGAATAAATTAAGCTCGTTATAGAGGTCAATAGTCGTTCCATTCGCACCTAAAACATTATTGATCTCGTTTACAAGCTGCTGAATACCAGTATTGTTTGTTCCACAAACGACCAAAGATTCTTTTCCGCTTTCTTTTAATGATTTCACTGCTGCATCTGCAGTAGACTTAAGTGATTTAGAAATACTTGAAGATGTGTTATTGAGTCTTGCAAGAATATAGCGCAGCACAGATTCCTCTTCGGAAGGCTTTGTCATCGCTCTGTAATCTGCATTAGAACCCGTAACGCTCATTACTGCTTCAAACTGAAAATGCTTTGACATCCATTTGCCATCAGGATTTCTCTTTTCACCATACTGAGAAGAAAAAATAGTTGGCATGAGCCATGTACTTAAAAAATCTGCCCCGAAAGAAACGATTGTTTTCGCTTTTGAAAAATCATAGGTCGGAATAAATGACTTACCAAAATTCAATTCGTTTGCACGTCGGATGGCTGAATAAGAAATTGGATCGTATTGAATGTGATCGAAGGTACCTGATGTAGACGACTTCAAAGCTTCTATTGAAGATGACAATGAAGGACTAATGACTGTATTGGAAATTAACGCAACGCTTTTTGCTGAGGCCAATGCTTTTCCAATCGCCTTATCAACAGTAGACCATTTTGCAGGTTTCCCTTTTTGCATTGGTCCTTGTAGTCTCTCGCTATCATACAAACCAAGAACAGAAGCAATGATTTGCGCATTAACAACTCCCTTTGTAAGTCCAAAATCCTTATTTCCTTTGACGAATATTGGACGACCCTCTCTCGTTTTTACCAAAACACTGGCATAAGAACTCCCGTCATAATAAGTCGATGCATACCAAGTCGCCATACCAGGAACGATGTTCTCAGGCTTCATGACATAAGGTACCGCTTTGATAACAGGGGCCTCACAAGCTGCAACAGTAGCAGCTACAACAGAAAAGCCAAGAAACTTCAGAAAGTCTCTTCTTCCAGTTGAGGATTCGTTCAGCTCGTCATCAGCCAACATACTCTCCAAATTGTTTTGTTCAGGAAACTCTACAGATTTAGATTTTTGAAAAGACTCTGTTTGTTGCAGCTCCTCAATACCCTTCCAATATTTTCTTTCGTTTGTCATAATCTTTTTCTTTCAGTAGACAATTTAATTTAGTAGTGACATTTTGAACATTCCCAACCACCCAATTCTTTCACTGATACCCTACCGTCCTCGTTATATTGATTCAGTAGATTGTAGTCATTTTCCTTCAGTCTATTATGAATCTCTGCATAATAACCGCTCTTGCCATCCGTAATATTTATGCTCGACTGTTCGTGACACTGGATACACCATCCCATCGTCATCGTTGCTCGGTCAAACTCAATTTTACTATCAATATTTTCTTGTATTTTATTCAATTCTTGGTGGGGTTGAACTTTTGCCAACTCTTTTAACTTAGCCATATCACCATGACATTGTTTACAATCTAAACCACCAACTACGACGTGCTGTGAGTGATTGAAATAAACGTGGTCCGGTAAGTTGTGAACCTTGTTCCAAACGATTGGTTTTGTTTCATTGGTATATTCACCTGATGGACCTCTCGAAGGATCCCAACCGGCGGCCGCATAAATTTTATTGATTTCGCCTTGGTACTCTTTACCTTCGCCATCGATTTTTTTGTGGCAATTCATACAAACGTTTACGGTAGGCAGTCCAGCAGATTTTGATTTGGTTACCGAATTATGACAATATTTACAATCAATACCATTGACACCTGCATGCACATCATGAGGAAAAGCAATCGGCTGAGATGGCTGATAAGATTCCATTAAATTTATGCTATATAATGTTTGGAAGAAACCAACGACCAAGGATAACACCAATACCAATGTTGTCAACCCGACGTATAACCTATATTTCCAAGCCCAAGTTTTGAACTCCTCGACATATGTGAGCCCTTCTGAATCTTCATCACTTTCTTTTGTGGCTATTTTTAATTGACGACGAACGCCTCCCACAGCCATAATGATGATGCTAAACATGACCCCCATCACGATCCATATCCAAGGAAGACCTTTCTCTTCTTCCATCTCTACACCCGAGACAGCAGCTATATTGGGACCTCCAGCGGCCTGAGCATTTGGGTCTTGGGCATCAACCCAGTCAAAAATAGAAGTGATTTGATCGTCTGTAAGGTCAGCAAAGACGGACATTACACTTCCCTTATACTCTTGGAAGATTTCATTGGCCCGACTTGACTTACCACTTGCTCTAAGGGCTGCATTGTTGCGCACCCATTCGTAAATCAATTCTCCTTCACCCGCATCGTCCCACCTTTTACGGGCTTCATACAATTTGGGACCAGTTCCGTTTTTAAAAACCGCATGACAGGTTGCACATTTGGCCTTGAAAAGACCTTCTCCTTGAGAAAAATAAGATGGGGCTAGGGTTAGAAAGGAAAAAAGGAATATCGCCTTGAGGCTAGTCCTTAGCTCTGTAACTTTCTGAATGTTAGTTATTTTCATGAAAAGTAAACTAATAAAGGTTAATATCAAAAAGGCATTAACACATTTTAACGTCCCAAAATTACGTAGATTACTTGTTTACATGACACTTTTATGACAAAAAGAGTCCAATAAATATTAATTTAAAATGATTCTAAATAAGGAAGTTGATGATTGTAACTATTTTCTGTAAATTCGTATAAATGCTACAATCGAACGGTGTTTATTATGCAAAAAAAAATATTACATTTGGTGTTCTCTATTTCGATCGCGGCCTCGAGCTTTGCGCAGCGAGACGCCTCTATCGGTAGCATCGATGTTCTTGCCGATTCGAGGGTTCAAAACCTCGTGACTTTAGAAAAAAGCATAGACGAAATTTCAGGATATCGACTACAAATTTGTTTTGACTCCGACAAAAAAGTTATAGATGAAGCCAGAGACCGGTTTTTAAAGCTATACCCCCTCATTTCGACCTATGTTGAGTTTGAGGCACCGCACTTCAACCTAAAAGTAGGTGATTTCAGGACTCGTTTAGAGGCGGAGAAAGTAAAGAGAAAAGTTTTCGGTGAATTCGTTATTTGTATTATTCACCAAGACCTTATACAGCTTCCAAGGATAGATTAGAAGTGTTTCCAACCCTGAGCTGAGATACGCACCGCGCTATTGTTCTTATCAATCAGTAGGTTATCTTGAGACTTATCTGTAACAAAACCAATCACCGAAAAGCTCGGGTGATTTTTAATTTTATCGTAATCTTTTTGACTCACTGTAAATAAGAGCTCATAATCCTCACCCCCATTCATTGCACACATGTAAGGGTCAAGGTTTAGTTCCTCAGCAGTAACAATAAGTTTCTCCGTAATTGGCAATTTATCTGAATATAGAGATACCGAGCAATCACTGGATTTTGCGATATGAAGGACCTCAGAAGCCAATCCATCAGAGATATCAATCATTGCACTCGGAACTAAATCAAGTTCATCAAACATGTCAATTACATCTTGTCTTGCAATGGGCTGAATCTGCTTTTTTATTAAGTCATCGTAGCCTTCAAGTTTAGGCTGAATGTCTGGGTTTTCTAAAAAAACCCCCTTTTCACGTTCCAAAATCTGTAATCCAAGATAAGACGATCCTACATCTCCTGTAACCACAACAAGGTCATTTTCTTTGGCGCCCTTTCGATATGTTATTTTTTTCTTGGCAACACGGCCGACAACAGAAATGGACAAAATCAATCCCGAGGAAGAAGAAACAGTATCTCCTCCAACAAGATCAACATTGTAAAAGGAGCAAGCTGCATGAATACCCTTGTAAAGTTCTTCTAACGCCTCCACTGGAAATTTACTTGAAACACCTAGGGAAACCGTTATTTGTTCGGGCTTTCCGTTCATCGCAAAAATATCAGATACATTAACAGAAACAGCTTTAAATCCTAATGACTTAAGCGGAACATAAGAAAGATTAAAATGTACACCCTCCACCAGCATATCAGAAGATACTAGCATGGATTCTTTCGGCGAAAGTTCGATTTCAGCAGCATCGTCTCCAACACCTAAAAGACTCGAAGGATTCTTTAATGTTGCCTCTTTTGTTAGCTTATCAATCAGACCAAATTCTCCAAGTGAATCGATTTCAAGGTGCTTTTTTTCGTTATCGCTCATAATAATTTGTAAAATAAAAAGAGTGAATGCTTCCACATTCACTCTTGTTAAGAGTTGACCCACTAGGGCTCGAACCTAGACTCTTCTGGACCAAAACCAGACGTGTTGCCAGTTACACCATGGGTCAATCTGATGAAAAATTTCAACAATTAGCGTGCAAATTTAACAACTAAATTTAATTTAATCAGCGCGATTAACAAAAATTATGTCTCCAGAGCCTTCTTTTGAGAGGAGAATAGACACAAGTACAAACGAATATTCTTAAATTCGCGCTACTATTAAAGGAATTAAAACAGACATGAATTACACTTTCATCAATAAAATTACAGGTTGGGTTGTCTTTGCGATTGCTTCAACTGTATACCTGCTAACGATCGAAGACACAGCTAGCTTATGGGATTGCGGAGAATACATCACGGCTGCTTATAAGCTAGAAGTTGGTCACCCTCCCGGTGCTCCGCTATACATGCTCTTGGGTCGACTTTTTTCCTTCTTTGCAGCTCCAGAAAATGTCGCTTACTTCATCAACGCGTTGTCCGCATTCTCAAGCTCTTTTACTATTCTCTTTATGTTTTGGTCCTTGACCATTTTACTTAAAAAGTTAATATTACAAACGAAAGAAAAGCTTGAGAACCCCGATAAAATCGCCATTTTCATTTCTGCATCCATTGCATCTTTAGCATATACTTTTTCAGAATCCTTTTGGTTTTCTGCCGTTGAAGGAGAGGTGTATGCAATGGCCTCATTGTTTACCGCCGTCATCTTTTGGGCCATCCTAAAATGGGATGAAGAAATGGCTTTATATGAAAAGAGTGGGTATTCAAATGGTAGATCTCCAAATAAATGGTTGTTACTCATTATGTTTTTACTTGGTCTCGCTATTGGCGTTCACTTATTAGGTATTCTTGTTATCCCGGCAATAGGTTATGTGATCTACTTCAGAGTCAAGAAGACTTCCCCAAAAGGTTTTGTCCTTGCCGGACTAATGTCAATTGTCGTTCTTGGATTTATCCAGGAAGGAATTATTCCAGGTACAATTTCTCTTGCCTCTAAATTTGAGGTTTCATTTGTGAACACCTTAGGCTTACCCTTTTATTCCGGTTCCGTTCTGTTTTTCGCCTTATTGATAGGGGCTTGCGTGTGGGCAGTTCGTCATGCGAATAAGAAAAGAAATACACTTTTATCAAACTCCTTGATGGGACTAATATTTTTATTGATTGGCTACGGTTCTTTTGCTGTTATTGTGATTCGTTCCAATGCAAATACGCCCCTTGATGAAAACGACCCTGAAAATTTAGTTACACTTCACTCCTATCTTAAAAGAGAGCAGTATGGGAGCGCACCTTTACTAAAAGGTCAATATTGGAATTCTGAGATGGCACCTCAAAATGAGTGGAATGATCTTTCAGCATACTATTTAAGAAGATGGGTGGTTACAGATGGAACGACAGACATCAAGGCATTTGTAAATGAAAAAGATGCCCAGGATTATGTAATAAAAGAAAATTCAGAGGGCCTTTCTGTCGTGGAGAAGTACTTTGAGAGCAATGCCTCCATCAGAAAAGGAGCAACGCCTACCTTTAGCCAAACAACTTTTTTCCCAAGAATGTATTCGAGTACACCACGCCATATTTCAGGTTATAAATATTGGTCAGGATACAACCCATATAGCGAAGGGAATGGTGATATTGGAACAGACGATAACAGAATCCCAACTTTTGGAGAAAACCTAAGCTACTTTTTTAATTACCAAGTTAATTGGATGTACTTCAGGTATTTCATGTGGAACTTTGCTGGGAGACAAAATGATATTCAAGGACATGGTGACAACATGAGAGGAAATTGGATCTCAGGAATTGGATTCATTGATGATGCTCGATTAGGAAGTCAAGCTGATGCACCTTCGTACACAACAAATAATAAATCCAACAATAAATTTTACTTCATTCCGCTCATCTTCGCACTCATTGGCCTTATATTTCATTACCGAAAATCTCCCAAAGACGCTTTCGTATTGACACTTGCTTTCATTTTCACAGGCTTTGCCATCTTGATCTACCTGAATCAAAAACCGTTCGAGCCAAGAGAAAGAGATTATGCTTACGCAGGTTCATTTTATTTCTTTGCGATGTGGATCGCATTTGGCGTCTATGCCATCATAGATTTTCTTAAAAACAAAGTGAAGCTTGAAAATGCCAATGTTCGTTTAAGCGCTGGTGCTTTGATTGGTTTTATTGTTCCATTTATTATGGGTTCTCAAGGATGGGATGACCACAACCGTCATGGAAAAACAACCGCAAGAGATTTAGCCAAAAACTATCTTGCATCCTGTGAGAAAAATGGAATCATATTCACAAATGGCGACAACGACACATTCCCGCTTTGGTATGCGCAAGAGGTTGAAGGATTCAGAACAGATGTTCGTGTTTGCAATCTTTCTCTCATGGGTACAGATTGGTACACGAATCAAATGAAAATGAAAGCTTATGAGTCTGCGCCGCTACCCATCAAGTTTACTGAGGACCAAATCCTCATGTACGGAGGAACAACAGACCAGCTTTATTTTACGGATTTATACAATATTGTGGGGAGCTCTGATATAAAAATGGCAACAATAAAAGAGATTCTAAAGCTTAGATTAGAAAATGGGAATAACGAAAATGTAGCTAGGGTTAAATTCCCAGCCTTTCAAAATGCAGTGCAAAACATATTGTATCAGCTTTCGGTAATGCAACCATCCACAAAAGCGCAGGCACAAAAACTAACCGCCTATTTAAATACGAACAGCAACCAAAACTTCAGCGATTCAATTGCGAGTCAATACATGGTTTTAAAACAACTTTATCCACAACTTGAAAGTAAACTCAGGACTTATGGCCAGGGGGATGAATCAAAATATAACGAAACCATCAGTGCACTAAATCTTTTGTCGAAACCGTTTGAAAATTTTGAGTCCGGTTGGGATTCTATAGACCTGTCTAAAGCGATGAATTTTGTTCGTGAAAACAAAGGTGTTCTTAAAATGAGGCGTGGTTCTAGGGCAAATATCTTTCCTGCTCAAAACTTTACGCTTTCTGTGAATAAAGAGAATGCAGTGAAATCGGGTATTATAGACAAAAAAGACATTGAGCGATGTCCTAACAACATTACCATAAGTTATAGTGGTATTGACAGGATATCAAGAGAAGAAATCATGATGCTAGATATATTGAGTAATTTCAATTGGGAACGTGGCTTATATTTCTCAAGCAATAGAGGGTCAAAATTTGCGACAAGGCTTCTACAAAAAGGATATGTCAAACAAGTGGGCGTTGCTTATGAGCTGAATCCATGTCCGCCGGAAAAGCCACTGCTAAAGAACGAAAAACAAAACTTCTTCAATGTAGAAAAAATGTATTCTAAGCTCATGAAAGAGTATGAATTCGGTGATATGGCAAATCCAGATGTGCTGACTGATTACTATGCAAGAAGACACACATCTCACTACAGAACTGACTTTTTACTGCTAGCAGAACAGTTGTATTATGAAGGAGACAATAAAAGAGCTATAAAAGCCTTAGACCGTTCGTTAAAGCTCATGCCTGTTGAAACCGTAATTGATTTTGGAGAGATTACAGGAAATGACCCAATTACATCTCTTGACTATAATAGAATCAGAAACAATAGCTATAGCCCAAGAATGAGCGGTTGCTTATATGAATATGTTCAGCTCTATGCTCTGCTAGGAGAAACAAAAAAAGCCACGGATTTAGGCAAGAAGCTTCTGAACATCTATAATAGTGTATTCTCCTTTTTTGAAAACAGCAATGCTATGGTTGCCATCGAACCAGGAACAATGAATAGTAACAGAGATGACCTCTTCGCAGCTGCAGATGCATGCTTTAAAATACAAAAGGCTGTTCAGGGAATGGCATTTGAAAAGGAAGTAACTGCCTCTTTAGACAAGTTGTACGGGGAAATTCTAAGGGAAATAGATAATGAACTATCGACGTTGGGTTTATCTGAAAACATGGAAGCATTGAATCAGCTTTTCAAAGAGCATATGGCGAATATGGCGACAGAATATAATTATATACAAAAATAGATCCTTATAATGTTTTTTAGAGTCCCTTTTCTAGTACAACTTCTTTTTAAGAGAAGGATATGGAGAGGAGAGGATTCTAATTCGGTCTACCTTACTTTTGACGATGGTCCAGATATAGAAACAACTCCTTGGGTATTAGATTTATTGAAAAGAGAAAACATCAAAGCCACTTTTTTTTGCATTGGTCAAAATATTGAGAAGCACCCTTCTCTTTTCAAAGAAATTCTCAATAACGGACATAGGATCGGCAACCACACGTATAAACATGAAAAAGGAACCAAAACAAGAAAAACAGCGTACCTTGATTCCATTGGCAAAACCGAGACACTTCATTCTTCAAATTTGTTCCGACCACCATACGGAAGAATCAATATTTTTCAGGTTGACAACCTGCTTTCAATGGGGAAAAAAATTATCATGTGGACATGGAACGCCCAAGACTACAAAAAGTCACTTAAGCACTCGCAAATTATTGACAAAGCGAGAACAATTAGAGGGCGAGATATCCTGCTCTTTCACAATAGCAAAAAGAGTGAGCATAATATGAAAAACAGTCTCCCAGAGGTGATTAAAATTGTAAAACAAAAAGAGCTTTTATTTAAGCTGCTTGATTGAATTGAGAAGAAATGATGATCCGGTCTAAAATATTGATTTACTTATTGGCATTCTACGTCCTTCTTCAATTTGTTTGGTGGGGCTATCAAATCATTGATCTTGGAGCACTTGCAGACCAATCGCAAGAGGACACCTCTCGAAGAATCATTATGATTATAGGCGAAGGTGGCGTTTTCATTTTGATCCTTATGGCTGGATTCTGGAAAATTCAACAATCCATTGCAAAAGAAATTCAGCTTTCTCAAAGACAAAACAATTTTATGCTTTCGGTTACTCATGAATTGAAGACCCCATTAACATCAATTCAGCTCGCCCTACAAACACTAAAAAAACGCAACCTAAAAGCAGAGGATCAAGCGGATTTAATTGCAAAAGCCCTTGGTGCAAACCAACGTCTTTCATCCCTAATTGATAATATTATCAATGCATCTCGATTGGAGAGCAACGATTTTACACCAAGGTTAGAAATATTCCCCTTAAAGACCTTCTTACAGAACAAAGCTACAGAGTTAAAAACTACCCATAAACAGGCCAGTATAATACTGAATTGCGCTGTAGAAATCATGCATGCCGATGCATATATGCTTGAAACAATATTTAATAATTTACTAGAAAATGCCATTAAATATTCAGGTGACAATCCTAAATTGGAAATCCTTGTGAAACAAAATGGAAAGTTTACAGAAATTATCATAAGTGACCAAGGACCAGGGATAACAGCAGAAGAAAAGCAACAGATTTTTAAGAAATTTTACAGAGTGGGTAGTGAAATTTCAAGAAGTCAAAAAGGAAGTGGTTTGGGGCTATTTATAACGAGTGAATTTGTCCAGCTGCACAAAGGGCGCATTAAGTGTGAAAACAATAAACCCGCAGGGACAAAATTTATAATTGAATTGCCAAATGGAGAATAAAATTGGTTTAATCATTTTAGATGGTTGGGGGATCGGAAATAAAGACAAAACCGATGCCATTGATTCGGCTAAGACTCCTTTTTATGACCAACTAATAGAACGATATCCAAATGCCCAACTGACCACATTTGGAGAAGCTGTTGGATTGCCTAAGGGACAAATGGGGAATTCTGAGGTTGGACATTTGAATATTGGAGCTGGACGAATTGTTTATCAGGAGTTAACAAGAATCAATAAAAGCATTAAAGACAAAACATTTTTCAGCAACCAAGTTTTGTGCAATGCCTTAGGGCTGGCGAAAAAAGAAAACAAAAAAGTGCACTTTATGGGATTGGTTTCTGACGGAGGTGTTCATAGCGCACAAGAACATCTGCATGCACTTTGTCAGCTGTCAAACGATCTAAAAGTTAAAAATGTCTTTATTCATGCCTTTACTGATGGACGAGATTGTGATCCTAAAAGCGGTCTGACATTTATACAGAAACTTGAAAGTTTTATTGCGGATGGGCCAGTTAAAATCGCGTCAGTAATAGGACGTTATTTTGCCATGGACCGCGACAATAGATGGGAACGCATCAAAAAAGCACATGCGCTTATGACAAAAGGTATTGGAGATAAATTCAAGGATGCCTCTCAAGCAATCCAAAGTGCATATAGTAAGGGAATAACTGATGAATTTATTCAACCTGCAATCATAAATCATGATGGCCTTATCGATGAAGGGGATGTTGTAATTTGTTTCAATTTTCGCTCAGACCGACCTAGAGAGATTACAAGCGCCTTAACACAAAAAGATTTTCCTGAATTCGATATGAAAAAGATAAATCTTCATTATTGCTGTATGACACGCTATGATGAATCATTCAAGGGTCTTCATATCTTATTCGAAAAAGACAACCTATTGAATACGCTTGGTGATGTTATTTCAAAAGAAGGAAAAACACAGGTCCGAATAGCTGAAACAGAGAAATACCCGCATGTTACGTTTTTCTTCAATGGCGGCAGGGAAGCTCCTTTTAAAAATGAACACAGGATTTTGGTCAGCTCTCCAAAAGTTTCAACCTATGATTTAATGCCGGAAATGAGTGCTCCAAAAGTGAAGACTCAAATCATATCATATATGAAATCGGATAAACCTGACTTTATTTGTTTGAACTTTGCTAACCCTGATATGGTAGGTCATACGGGCGTCTTTTCTGCCATTGTAAAGGCAGTAGAAACCGTAGACAATTGTTTGGTGGAGATTGTGAACGAAGGGACAAAAATTGGATATGAGTTTATTGTAATTGCAGATCATGGAAATGCAGACCTTGCGATCAACCCAGATAAAACGCCCAATACTGCACATACGACAAATCCCGTTCCCATCATACTTATCTCAGACGACCAAAATCTTAAGGTATCAAATGGAAAACTCGCAGATATCGCACCTACAATATTAAAGCGACTAGGCATAGTTCCTCCCAATGAAATGGATGGGAAAAGTTTAATTCACTGAATATAGACATCAAAAAATCACCCTTGTGATGATGCATTTTTCATAAAAATTTTTAATTTAGAATTAATGTATAACCCAACTAAATCAGACATTCCAAAGGAAGGGTTTTTAGGTTTCAAGGAGAACTGGAGAAATGATGTTATTGCCTCACTCAGTGTAGCCCTTGTTGCCTTGCCCTTATCAATGGCTATCGCCATAGCCTCTGGTGTTCAGCCATTGTCTGGACTTCTATCGTGTGTGATTGCAGGTCTGGTTACAACCTTTTTTAGAAGCGGAAGGTTAACCATTAATGGTCCTGCAGCAGGAATGATTACGGTTATCTTTGGTGCAATTGTCTCATTAGATGATGGAAGTGGACATGCCTTTAATTATGTTTTGGCTGCTATTGTAATCTCAGGTCTTTTACAAGTGATTCTTGGCCTATTAAAGCTTGGGCGTATTGCAGAAATCTTCCCATCCTCCGTAATTCACGGAATTTTGGCCGCGATTGGCGTTATTATTTTTGCCAAACAAATGCACGTAGCAATTGGAACAAGTTCAACCGCAGGAAACGCCATAGGTATTTTAAAAGACCTTGTTGATCAATTGCCCAATGCAAACCCTTACATTGCTCTTATTTCTGCTATTGGTGTTTTTTTACTGTTTTTTCACGCAAAAATAAGCTACAAAGTTTTCCATATTATACCTGCTCCAGTGTGGGTCGTAGCAATTTCAGTTTCCATAGTCTTGTTGTATAACTATCTGGATTTAAATCAAGTCGAGGTAATGGGTATTGCATTTGAAAAGCCAACAAATTATTTAATGTCCATTCCTTCGGACCTAACAGAAGTGTTTTTATTTCCCGATTTCTCTCGAATTAACAGCGGTGTGTTTTGGATGGTCGTTTTGTCTATGACAATCATATCATCAATTATAAGCTTAGCTGCTGCCAAAGCCATAGATAAACTTGACCCTTACAAAAGAAAAACCAATTTAAATAAGGATTTAATGGGCTTAGGTGCAAGCACAATGGTTTCTGGAATGCTTGGCGGTCTTCCTATCTTAAATGTAATTGTAAGAAGTACAGTGAATGTTCAAAACAATGCAAAAACAAAATGGTCAAACTTTTTTCATGGGTTTCTTGTACTATTCTTCATTGTCTTGCTTCAACCGATAATGAACATGATCCCTTTAGCTGCATTGGCTGCGGTTCTGGTTTTTGCCGGAATCAAGCTTGCATCTCCAAGAGTATTTAAAGATGTTTATAAAGAAGGAGTTGAGCAGCTTGTTTTCATGGTGTCCACCCTACTTTTCACTTTATACAATAATCTATTATTTGGTCTAATTGCAGGTATCATTATTACATTAATTACACATATTCTTATTGCTAGAATATCAGTCCCTCAATTTTTTCTTTATGTATTTTCCCCAGGGAATATAGAGTTCAAAAAAACAAATGAGAATTTAGAGTTGCGTATTCGCGGTGTTGCCAACTTTATGACGCTGCTCAAAATATTAAAAAAATTGGAGGAGGTGCCTGCTAAATCAGTCCTAAAAATTAACTTTTCTGGCGCCAAAATAATAGACCTCACGGTACAGGAAGCAATTGACGACTTCAAACGGAACCATGAACTTTCAGGTGGAAGTGTAGAAATAGTAGGGCTTCATAAACATGTTTCCTCTACCCCACACAAATTCGCATTAAAGAGTAGTATTGCACCTGTTGCGCAAAAAGCATCTCCGCGGCAGAATAAGTTCAAGTGGCTTGCATCTGAACATAAATGGACATATACTTTGGGACAAGACAATGGTTTCAAAAACCTTGAAAGTTTTCATTTTTTCGACTCTAGACCAATTGAGTACAAAGAAAACATCATCAAAGGGGCCTACCTCGATGGAGCAGCAGACTGGGAACTTACCGATGTTACTTTTTCTGAGGGAGCGATGCTCGCAAGGGAAGTATACCATTGTACCGTCCAGATTTCAGACTTGCCCTTTAAGGCGCCAACATTTGTCTTACGTAGAGAAGAATTCGTGGATCGATTTATCGATCGCGTTAGGGTTTTTGGGTCTATGGGAGATATTGATTTTAAAGAAAATCCAGAATTCTCAAAGTTCTATTTCTTAAAAGGAGCAAATGAATCCGAGATACGGGCCTATTTTAAACCGGAGGTGTTGGAGTTTTTAGTTGAAAATCCAGTTTATCATATAGAATGTAATGGTGAAAAAATTCTAATTGTTGGACCAGTTGGTGTTACTAGTATTCCAGACATCGAAAGACAAATTCAAACGATGGCAGAGCTCATCGGTATTTTAAATGATTTTCACGGAAACGGTTAAGCCCATGGAAATTTGATGACCCGAAAAGGACTTATTAAGCACTTACTCCTAGCTTTAACAATGCTAAGTTTTATCATTTCATGTGTCCCCATGAAAAGCATATTTCTTGGACACCCAGACAAGAAGGACGCTTCCCGATTTCGCTCAAATACAATCGATCCACAAAAAACAAACTTTCAATTCAAAAAACGAACAAGCAACCCAATCATTAAGATTAATGATTGGACAAGTGACCTTCCAGAATTCAATACGCTTCAAGAGCTCTGTGAAAACCATGAAGTTCGAGAGCTGCTCATTATTAAAAATGACACCATTCTCTTTAACTATAAAAAAGGTTTAAAGCAGGAATTGCATAGCTCCTACTCCATGTCGAAATGCGTCGTTTCTTGTCTTATTGGAATGGCCATAGACGACGGATTCTTAGAAAGTGAGCATCAATATGTCAAAGGATATTTACCTGAATTAATTCAAAATAATAATTCAGCTCAACTTCAAATAAAACATCTCCTAAACCATACCTCTGGAATTAAAAGCTCAATGGCGATGGATGGACGAATGTATTATGGGAATGATATCCAAAAAGAAATAGAAAAAATCCGGTTTATACGCGCCCCGGGTAAGCAGCAAGAATACCTGAATATAAATACACAACTATTAGGAATTATATTGTCAAAGGCTGTTGGTAAAAGTATAAGTGAATACGCTAAAGAACGACTATGGCATCCCATTGGAATCAGTAATGAAGTGATCTGGTCAACAGATAAAAAAGGAATTGAAAAAGCCTTTTGCTGCATTTCGGCAAGCGCATTGGATTATGCCAAATTCGGAAGACTTTATCTCCATAGAGGGTTGTGGAATGACAAAAGATTGCTGAGCGAATATTGGTATGAAGAATCCATCAAAAGAGATACAAGCGATGGAAGTAGCTTTAATTTTAATTACTCTTGGCATTTAGGACTTAAAAAATATGGGGATTTCATGGCCATTGGTTTGTATAAACAACACCTTTATATTTATCCCGAAAAAGGAATTATTATCGTCCTCAACAATGACCGAGAAAATAAACTTGAGGCTGAACGCGTTAATTGGTGGAATGTCTTTCGACAAATCTCAGATCAACTTTAATGAATATATTTTACTTTATGATAATACCCTGAAGACCCAAGGAAGAAATCAAGCTCATATTGGGCTCTGAAATTGATTCGGCGGGAAATACAAAACGTTTATCGTACATGACTCCATCCACCCAAAAACTCACCCAGTATTCATTAGACAAACCAAAAACTTCCGGCATAATCGGTTCTATTTTAGCAGCTTCATTAGGCAAAAGAACTTCTATGGTATGCCTAAGGGTTGAGGTTCTTATGGTCTCACCCGTTTGTGTATTTTCACCGTAACCTGTGCTTGCGATGATAATACCTTCCATTATATCATTCCTGCTACTCAATAAATAGGCATAATAACTCAATTCTCCTTCAACTGTAGATTGAACGATTGCAACAGCAACGTTTTCAACTTTAGGGCCCTTTATACTTTCTTTCATTTCTGCATTCGTTCTGCGACAATACGGTCTGCAATCTTTAAATATTCAAACAAATCAACTGTATGGCCAAGTTTTTCGTCATTTTTGACCCTGAAAGAACTATCCATAATTTTATCTGAAGGGATTTTATAATGTGGGCCTCTCTTTTCACCTAAGCGAACAATAACTCTGTTTTTATTTGGTACTACAATGATATATTGACCTTTGAGGCCGCGAAAATAATGTACAGGATTCCCTTGATTTTTATATGTCCAGATATGCCAGCCATAGCGCATATTTGAGACATCATCATCTGTCGTTAGATATGGGGTTTTAACCATCTCAGTCAAGAATGATTGAGAAATAATTTGGTTTCCATTGAAGTTTCCATCATTTAAAACCAACTGACCAAGAAGAGAAAAGTCCCTAGCTGAAGCGTATAAACAGCAGAAAGCTTTTTCATCTCCTTCTTCCCTGTCAAGACTCCAATAAGCATTGCTGCTAGCACCTATTGGCTCCCAAATTTTCGTGTGCATATATTCTGTTAATGTAACACCTGTAGCCTTCTCCAAAATAAAACCTAAAATCTGTGAATTGCCACTTTGGTAATGAAACCGCTTACCAGGTTCTTCCACCATTCTTAATCTTGTAACTAAACCATATAGATCCGACCCATAATAACCCTCTGCGGCCTCGGATAACGGGTTTTTTCCGCTCTCCTCCCAGTCAAAGCCAGCAGACATCAACAACAAATGACGTATCGTTAAAACATCACGACCATTGGTTTTGAATTCTGGTAAATAATGAAAAATGGGTTCATCAACGCTTGCAATCTTACCTTCCTCTATAGCGATTCCGATAAGCAAGCCGATAACAGTTTTTGAAGCAGAGAAGGAATTTGATACTTGATTTACAGAGTGTTCTTCCCAATACTGCTCATGCAATAGGGTATCATTCTCGAACACCAAAAAAGCACGTGTATCAATGCTGCTTAAGTATTCCTCTTCGTTTTCTGTAAGCACTACATTTTGTCCTGACTTCACCTTTAGATCGTTCGGTGTGGTTGATTTTTCAACTGTATTTACGGGAAAAACATCTAGATCATAAATCCCTGGGGCCGTTTTACCAATTAAATACGTTTTACTTATACCGGAATACAAATAAAATCGACCCGATAACAAAATGAAAAGGTTAACAACCAAAATAAGGGTTAAGGTGATGTAGGAAGCATACTTTATAAATCTATTCATCTATGTAAATTCATTAATCACAGAACGCGGAAACCAAACAAATCTTTTAACTCCTGAAGCAAAATGGATTGTACCTCATCGAGGTCAAGAGGATATCCAAGCTCCTTTTGCATGGAAGTTACCGCTTTATCTTCTATTCCACAAGGAACAATATTTGAAAAATATTCAAGATTTGTATTCACATTGAAGCCAATGCCATGCATTGTGACCCAACGAGAAGCCTTAACACCCAAAGCGCATATTTTTCGCTCATTCGATTTCCCCGGATCAAGCCAAACTCCTGTCATACCATCAAGTCTTTCTCCTTTTAACCCAAAGACAGCAATTGTTTTTATTACAGCTTCTTCCAAAAACCTCATGTACTGATGAATGTCTGTAAAAAACTGCTCCAAATCTAATATTGGATATACGACAATTTGGCCAGGGCCATGATAGGTTATATCTCCGCCCCTATTGATTTTATAAAAAACAGCGTTTTTTTTCGAAAGCTCGACATCATTAAGCAATAAATGATCCTTTTTGCCACTCTTTCCCAAAGTATAAACATGAGGATGCTGGCAGAACAATAAATGATTCGAAGTTGTACCTGTCAATTCTCCTTTACGTTGGGCAATTTTATGGTCTATCGCTTTCTTAAATAATTTCTCCTGATAATCCCACCCTTCTTGATAGTCAATAAGGCCAATATCATGAACGAAAACTCTGGGTTTCATCATTTAAAACTTCGCCAATTCCCCTTTTAAATAATCAATGATTTCAATATCTATAATGTCAGCACCATTCATTTCACATAAATAATAGGAGGCCCAATCTACAATATTGATGAGATAAATAGAACGCTCAATAAACGAATCTCCCTTCGCCGAAACATCGAATACTTTTCCACATTTCTTTTCAATTGCCGTCTTAGAAATTTCAAACCTTCTATAATTTCTAGGATGTAAGTCACCAGTATTAAAAAATATTGGTGCAAATCTTTCATCACCGCCAGTCCAACCCACTAGCTCATTATGGTTCATTTCAGGAATAACATGATGCCAACCCAAATATTTTGAGTTCTCATTAAACTGCTGGCGCGCACGTACAATAATACCCTCGTATTTGGTCTCAGCGTAATATACGCCTACCTTCCCAAAGAGATGTGCGGCCATTTCTTTTGCGATAGTGTGAATTTCTTCCTGATTTTTTTCTATAAAAGACCCTGCTTTAAGCATTTCGCCTTTATGATCAGAAACAAAACCAAGCGTAGTAAATATGTGCAAGAGTTGAATCACAGAATAAGCAAGCGCGCTTCTTGGCGGATTTCCTCCAGGAACAAGGATACAATCGTAAGCATGATTTTTACAGAATTGCTCTAATTTTCCTCCACTACATATTCCTATGATATGACAACCCCTAGTCCTTGCTTCTTCAATGGCTATTGTCGTTTCTTCTGTGTTTCCAGAATAGCTAGAACCAATCACCAATGTATTTTCATCAACATATGCAGGCAATGTATAATCATTCACCAAGGATACGGGGACCTTCATTTCATCTTGCAACCAATTGGCAACCATCTTCGCACCAATGCCCGAGCCTCCGAGCCCACACATAACGATATTTTTAATTTCATTCGTTGGTTGTTTCAACTCTGAAGCATTAGCAATGGCAATGGCTTCTTTTATGTTATCGGGAAAAGCGTGTATTAAATCTTTCATTTTTTCTATTTATAAGGGTATATTTCCATGTTTTTTTGGAGGTAATGATTCATTTTTATTTTCGAGCATTTTGAATCCGGATATAACTCTGCTTCGGGTCTCGTTTGGGAAAATAACCTCATCCACAATCCCTCTTTCAGCTGCTCGGTATGGGTTTGCAAAAAGCTCGGCGTATTCAGCCTCTTTCTCAAGCCACTTTTTTTGCGGATCAGCACTATTTGCAATCTCTCTTTTAAATATAATCTCTGCCGCTCCTTTGGCTCCCATAACCGCGATTTCAGCTGTCGGCCAAGCAAAGTTCAAGTCAGAACCTATACTTTTTGAGTTCATAACATCAAATGCCCCTCCATAAGCCTTTCGGGTAATGACGGTAATTCTCGGAACAGTAGCTTCAGAGAAAGCATACAGCAACTTTGCCCCATGCGTGATAATTCCTCTCCATTCTTGATCTGTTCCCGGAAGGAATCCCGGAACATCTTCAAATACAAGTAAAGGAATATTAAACGAATCACAGAATCTTACAAATCGTGCTCCTTTGCGGGACGAATCTATATCCAAAACTCCGGCAAGAGATGCAGGTTGATTGGCAACTACACCAATTGTTCGTCCCTCAACACGGGCAAAACCAACTACTATATTTGTTGCAAAATCCTTGTGAACCTCTCTAAAAGAGTCATCATCAATAACGCAGTCAATTACTTTTCTAATATCATATGGTATGCTTGAATTCTCAGGTAGGATTTCGCTTATCGCTTCTTCTTTTTTAACGTCAAAAGTAAAAGAACCTGGATACGGCGCTTCCTCCTCTGCGTTTTGAGGAAGGTAACTCATCAAATCCCGAACACTTTTTAAGCACTCGACATCATTTCCTGAGGTAAAATGATTTACACCTGATTTTTCTGCATGCGTTTTTGCACCGCCTAAATCTTCAGAACTTACTTCTTCGTGGGTAACTGTTTTAACGACATTTGGACCAGTTACAAACATATAGGAAGTGTCCTCTACCATAAAAACAAAATCTGTCAAAGCTGGTGAATAAACAGCACCACCTGCGCAAGGTCCCATAATGACAGAAAGCTGAGGGATGACTCCAGAAGCTCTTGTATTTCGGTAGAAAATGTCGGCATAACCGGCAAGGGATACCACACCCTCCTGTATTCTAGCGCCTCCTGAATCATTTAATCCGATAAGCGGAGCGCCATTTTTAAGCGCCATATCCATAATTCTACAAATTTTTGCTGCATGGGTTTCTGAAAGGGAACCTCCCAAGACAGTGAAATCCTGAGAAAAAACATAAACCAGCCTTCCATGTATTGTTCCATATCCTGAAACAACGCCGTCCCCTGGTATTTTCTGCTTATCTAAACCAAATGCTGTTGCCCGATGTTCAACGAACCCACCGATTTCGTGGAAACTTGATTCGTCCAAAAGAACCGTAATACGCTCGCGTGCACTTAGCTTTCCCTGCTTGTGCTGGCGCTCAAGACGCTCGGATCCCCCTCCCTCGTAGGATTTATTTCTTTTATTTTGTAACTCTTGATTTTTCTCCATAGTTAATGTAGCTCAACAAAAATAAGGTAAAATTTAAATTATCCTTCTAAATACCTTCCCTTCATGATATATTTCTATAGATCCAAAATGGCTGAATACAAAGGGTTATAATTAGAATTGCAACTAAGGTGGTTTCTGATATTGAAAAAAGGAAAGTAAGGAAGAGCAGCAGCGACCAAAACAAAATTCGAAACAATCCCGAAAGCTGATAATTCTTCAAAATTTCAAACCGAACATTTTGTGATGTTCCTAGTTTTTTT
Organism: Crocinitomicaceae bacterium TMED16; assembly: GCA_002167775.1. Taxonomy (GTDB): domain Bacteria; phylum Bacteroidota; class Bacteroidia; order Flavobacteriales_D; family Crocinitomicaceae; genus UBA952. The sequence continues at coordinate 98,753 of NHBV01000013.1, forward strand.
TCATTTCTGATACGGATGATCTCATTCAAAAAAAGCAATGGAAGCAATAATATTCCTTGCGCAACACCGAGCTCTTCATAGCTTAAAAAAGACCATATTTCCGCCGTAAAGCTGATGGGATTGAAACTAAAATAAACGAGTAAATGTAAAATCAAGACCTCTGAGACCACGAATCCTATACCCTTTAATAAAAATGCTTTAGGTAAAATAATAGAAGGTAAAAAGCCTATTCTCTTGTGTAAAAAAAGGGTACGAATAACCAAGTCAAAAAGAAAGAATAATGTTATAAAATAAAATCCCCAATCCCAAAATAAAAAGCCGACCAATGGAAGTGCCGCATCTCCAAGAATTGCACTGATTATTTCAAGCTTTTTCACAATTTATCTTTGATTTCATCAGCATACTCCCTCGCTAAATTTTGATTTTCAATAAAGGTGCTGAGTGGCATGAAAGGGCCTCTGTCTTCGGGTAAAATTGAAAGGGCTTTAGAATAACTCTTCAATGCTCTTGTGTACGCTTTTTGTTCAGCATAGATAACACCCATGTTCACATAGGCGTCTATGTGACTTGGATCAATCGCTACGACCTCTCTATACATATTTAAAGCACTATCTAATTCGCCATACTTTTTCTGGTAAATCTGACCCATCTGACAATAAGCTTCACTATACAACGAATCAAGTTCCTGCATCTCCTCGTAAACCTGCATTGCCAATCGCTCCTGACCAAACAATCCATATGCGTAAGCCAAAGCATATTTATAATCAATATTCTCAGGTTCTAATTGAACGGCAGAATAAAAATGATCCACGCAGCGTTCATTATTCGTCTGCTGAAACAAAATTCCTAATTCAATGTAAATTTCAGGTCTATCCGGATAATATTGACTAACACGAGAGTAGGTATTGATGGCCGAATCCATATATGCCTGAGAAAGTGCTTGCGAACCATCTTCCCCACTCAAGGCAGCAGATAAAACCTTATACATACTTCCTTGTAAAACATGTGCGTCAAAAAACTTCGGCGCCTCCTCAAGTGCTTTATCAATCCAGAGTCTAGCTTCATCAAAATCTTGTTGTAATGCATATGTGTTTGCAAGACCAACCATTGCTTTTACATTTTTGGGATCCTTGTTAACAACGATTTGCAAATAACTTTGTGCCCTACTTATATCAGCAACTGTTCTGTTTCCTTGATTGATAATAGACAAGGCATACATCATTCTTGCACGGTGACTCGAGCTATCAATACGAAATGCCTTCGCTGCATCAGCATAGGCCATGGCATAATCATAGTGCTCTAAGGCAAGCGCAGCGCTTTCTAATAATGCTTGGAAATTATTGGGTGATGTTTCAAGCGTTTTATTCAAACGAATTCTCGATTCAGCATAAGATTCGTTGGGAACTGAGACAGATGCTGCTTTGCTTTTTTCAGGCATTTCATCTCCACCAACACATGCAAAGAGAATGCTAATTATTGAGCAAACAAACAATAAATTTTTCATAATGTAAAGTTAGGGTATTTTGTTTTGCTTAAAGCATTTTGTACCTTTGAAACTAACTAAATGATGGTAGGCATTATGAAATTAAAGTTATCTCTTTTTCTTGTTTTAATGATAACGATTACCCAAAGTGCTTGGACTCAGGGCTGTTCTCAGTGTAAGCTATTAGCGGAACAAGGTAGTGGACTTGAAGAAGCTTCTTTTGGAAGTAACATCAACAGCGGTATTCTATTTCTAATGGTTATACCCTATTTGATTTTAATGTTTCTCTTTCGGGAACAAGTCAAAAATATTTTTTCAAAATTATTCTCTAAAAAGAGCTAATCCCAAACAACAGAAATCTTTCCGATTGAGGCTCCGCTCTCTAGGTATGTGTGGGCAGCTGAAATATCGTTCACGTTGTATACTTTACCCACAACTACTTGAATTTTTTTCTGCAAATAAAGCTCCATAAGCTGGACTAAGCAATCCTGCATAATTGAAGGTTTCTCATCAGCGATTTTTAACATATTCACACCTAAGATACTTTTGGAAGACATCATCAAAGCGGCAGGTATAATTACTCCCATTTTTCTGAGGAAATTCAGAGAAGAAAGTATGCCAAAACGACCACCTGAAAGCTCCGCGCCTCCAAATAAATAGAGCTTTCCGCCTGGGCCCAAATGACGCCAGTCTTTTTTAAAGGTTGAACCTCCTACAGGGTTAAAACTCACATCAAGCTTCTTCTTCCCTTTTATCTCCTCAACATAATCTTTTGTTTTATAATTGATTATGTGATCCGCACCAAGGTTTTTAACGATTACTTCTTTTTCAGTTGAACCCACTTTGGCAATAACTTCAGCACCTCTTTGTTTTGCAAGCTGAATCAAAAGCGTACCAACTCCACCTGCAGCGGCATGAATCAAAACACGCTCACCAGGCCGAATAGGGGCAAGATAATCGGTCATATAATACGCTGTTACCCCCTGAGTACTCAACGCCAGAACCTCCGAAGATGGTAAGTCAGAAATCAATACCAAAGCCAGTTCTGTTGTAATAACGTGTCGGCCATATCCACCGAATCTACAAAAGGCAAGCACCCGTTTCCCAATTAAATCATGATTCCCATCTGGCCCAACAGATAAGACCTCTCCAACTACTTCATATCCGATGACACATGGCATTGGTGGTGCTTCTCGGTACAGACCGTTACGCGCCATAACATCCGCGTAATTCAAGCCAAATGCTTCACTTTTAATCATTGCCTCACCTTTATTAAGCGCAGGCAAAGTGATCTCTTTTTTCAGAAAAGCATGCTTCGCATCTCCCTTTTTAACCAAGAAAATCGCTTCTGATTTCACTTCTATTTAATTTAGAATCTAAATGAGAAACCACCCATTACCTGTATAGGTTGAACAGGGTAGTTATACCAATCGTTGTAGCGTTGAGACAAAATATTATTGAACGATAAGAAGGCAGTAACTCTTTTATTATATCTGTAAGAAACGCCCAAGTTAAAATCAACGATTGCTCCGAGATTCATATAATATTGGCCATCAACTTCTTGGACATCTTCGAGCATTTCATAAACCAATGCCTTTCTGCCTGTTTCGATATGCCCATCCAAATTAAACATGAACTTATCAAATAAATTATAGGCGGCTCTAAGTTGAAACTCTAGTGAAGGTAAATTCCAGGCATAGGCCTCATTTAATGTTTCGTATGAATTATAACGGGCCAAGCCATCAATCTTTAACTTTTCATCAAGTTGATAAAAAAGAGAGGCCTCAATACGCGTATGGTTAAGCGTATCATAGAGCAAGCCAAACTTATTCCTAAACGCAGACAATGTATCGGTGACAAAGAATGCTTTATTGGTGATTTTCTTAAAGCTCATATTTACATTAAAACCCATTCTTTTGCTTAATGTCCCTTTGATACCACCGTAAATATCATAAGGGTTGTTTTCGTTTATAAGCCTTACAGAAGGTGCTAAAAACTGGTTCGTTTGCGATAAAGATGAGAACGAATTTTGTGAAAGACCTCCTCTGATTCCTGCAAACGGAATGAATATATCGTTAAATAGAGAATACTTTATTTCGGCCTGTGGATAAATGAAAAACTCTGTCTTTTCGCCTATGTCCAAAGCAATTGAAAACCCCAGATCTAGTTTAAATCTATTGTCCATAAGTTGTGTCAAAACACCTGGCTTAAAATCAACGATTGTGTTTGATCTTATACGACCCGAATCCAAGGGCAAGCTAACAATTGAATCCTCAACTCCAAAACGATAATGATTCAGTCGCATCCCCAAATTAGCATAAAACTCCTCTGATTTATAATTATACCATCCTTTGATATTTAGCTTTGCGTTGTGCTCAGCTGTCCTCCATTCTTCAAGAGAATCCTCAAAAGGCAATGCGGTTTGTAAATAATGATACCCCAAATCCACAGCATAATTCATTACCGCACTGTCACCGAAGTCAGAAACATACCCTATGTTGGCGCCAATCCTTTGGAACCGCTGTGAAATCAATGATTTATCAATCGTGTCAGATGGAATTCCGTAATAATTAAAGCCGTGGTTCAAATAATTTAATTCCCCATTGATCATATAGGTATTGTCCACAATTTTACCATATAAAGTAGCACCTGTTCTATCATAATTTGCCGGAGCATATGCAATACTATTTCTATCCTTTATTTTTGCAAAAGAGCTTATATGGTCGACTTTTACGCCATATTGATACCCTTTTGACCTCATTGAATTGTATATAAACTGACCTAAAGGCATCACCCCTGTTCCCATCCCAATTTTGGCATAAAAAGGATAAAGCTGACGAAGCTTTTCCGTAGTTTCAATTTCTGCTGCTTTAATGGGCGTAAGCCTAATTTGTGTGGGATATAAATAAGCCAATAAAGGATAGGATGCAACGGCAGAAGGCTTGACAGTATCTATAATTTGAGGAGATAGCGTAAGTCGGCTTGCCGGCTCTACTTGCCTACTTCCCTTACCATCAATGGTAACATCTGGAGGTTGGGCATAGCTTACTTGGAAAAGGACAAAAAGAAAGCAAAGCAATAAATATAGTCGGCTATTCTTCATTTATTTCAATTTTAGTTTCTGGACTCTCTTCCTCTTTGTTTTCCTCAGCTTCTTTTAGGACCATAATCTCCGACCATAATAAATTTGCCTCTTCAATAATCCCATCATCTGATATTGGGTAATGCTCTTTAACGGATTTAAGATTTTGCTCAGCCTGAACGTAATCCTTTTGCTTTACGAAGATTTTAGATTTTAAAATCAATGCCTTTGCAATCCAATAATCATAACTAGGTTTCATTTTTAAGAGCTCCTGAATTTCGATGCTAGCCGTATTTAGGTCATCTTGAATATAATGTATATAAGCCATGGTATATTTAGCTTCTGACCCCATAAATGTTGTGGTNTGGTCTACCAACCATTTCAAGGGAACCAAGGCCTCTTCATATTGTTCAAGACGGAAAGCAGAAATACCATAAGCATAATTNGCCTCAGCTTGCTGCGCATCATCTAAANGTGACGCTTCTAAAACCAATGTCGCATACACCTTACTTTTTTGATAATCCTGGGTAAAATAGCTAGCCCGCATAATTCCAAATCGCGAAATAAATTGGGTACTTGGNGTTGTTGCNAATTGCTCCAACCTCTCATAATACTTCAAGGCATTCGGGTAATCTTTTTGNTCGTAGAAATGATTCGATACACGTCTTGCTGCAGCTTCGCTATATGAATTGCTCGTGGCATCTAAAAAGAGTTTGTAATTTTCAATACCNTTCAAAGTATCATGAACGGCAAGATAAGATGTGCCTAGATAATAATAAGTTTCAGCAATATATTGNCCATTCTCAGAAAAGCTACCTAAATACACCTGAAACTTCTCAATGGCCTCAATATAATTAGTATCAAGGTATGCCTGAAGAGCAGGAGTATAAAACAGATTTTCTTTTTCGTCATCCGTATAGTTAATGCAACTATACCGATCAACTACCTGTGCCGCCTTTTGAGGTTTTTGTTGTGCCGTNTAAACATCAACTAAGCCCTTTGCCGCTATTTCACATACGTCATTTTCGTTTTCATGCTCCGCAAGAACTTTTAAATAAGCAACCTCAGCTTTTTCATACTGCCACTTTTTTAAATAACAATTTGCTTTGCCAATTTTAGCCTGTGTCAGAAAAGGGGAATTGGGAAAATCTATAATTAGGTTTTCATAGTACAATAATGCTTCATCATTGTTACCAATCGAGGAATAGGTATTTGCTAATTCATAGGTAGCATTCATTGAATATTTAGAATCGGCATATGAGGTCAAGATCTCTTTTAGCTTCTCAACTTTAACTGATCCTTGACCACTATAGCCATAGGTTTTAGCCACATAATACAAAGCCTTATCATTCAGTACCGTATTATATGAAAGTGCTTTTTCATAAAACTCAATGGCCAAAGCGTTTTCCTTATTTAGGTAAAAAATATCTGCAATACGAAAACAAGCATCTACCTCTTTGCGTGTATTTTCTGGATTCGATTGTAAATAAATCCTAAAGTTTTCTGATGCTCTCGTATCAGAACCCAACTCTTTATATGCATATGCCATGTTATAATAAGCATCAATTTTCTCTGGTATCGCATTAGAAGCTGGAGCGGCAATGAAAAGCTTGTAATTGGCAATGGCCTCTTGCATTTTGTCTTGCCTGTAATAGGCATCNGCAATCCAGTATCGTGATAGAGCGGTGAGTTCAGGATCAATAGGGTGGTCATTTACAGCAGCAAATGCAGCGATAGAAGAATTATATAGACGTTTTTGAAATAGTTCCACACCGTGGTTATAAGATAAGGTCTGATATACCCTTTTCAATCTTGCGTCGAGCTTTGGGAGCTTATTAAGCGACTCTATTGCTTTTTTATAATTACTCGTTGAGCTGTAAGCATTAATTAGGTACTGGAATACATCCTCTTTTCTTGAAGAGTTTGGATACTCTGACAAATAATTTTCAAATGCCCTGACCGATTCGTCATAGGGGTTGATGTCNACAGCAAAGGATATTACTGCAAAATTATAAAGTGCATCCTCTTTTATTTTCGAGATGGCCGACATTTGAGATGCATTTTCAAAAGCACTACGCGCAGGAAGCAACTGCTCACTAAGCTGATAGCATTCCGCAATCTTGTACATAGAAATTTGCCCTAAACTATCGTCGACACGCACAACCTGATCCAAATATGTAATGGCTCCCTCGTACGCTTTTGTTTCAAAAAGCGCATATCCAATCTGATATGCATCATCTCTTGTCAACCTAGATTTTTTTGCATATTTCAAAAGATAGCTGAGGGCATCTGAATACATTCTTTTGTTATAGTAGGCATTTCCTATAATATGATTCACATCTTTTTCGTGGCTGACGAGNTTGCACGATAGTACAGTTGGAGCATAGTCTATTACTGCATCGTAATTGTGCTGCTTGTGATATATTTGAACAATATAATAGGGAACAATCCCACAATAATCTGTGTTTTTTTCCAAGGCTAAGAATTGTTCTAATGCCAGCTGGTAAGATCCTCGCTCATAACACAAATGGGCAAAAAAGTACTTACTCGGTGCAGCGTACTGAGAGCTNCCNTTTAGATTTTCCCGAAATGCATTAATCGCAGATTCAAAATCTTCATTCTGAAGGGCCGAATAACCGAGCTTAAAATAAAACTCCTCTTTAAGTGAAGAATCAATATCTCCTGCCTTTAGCTCACTCAGCCAAAGGTATGCATCATCATAGGTTTCATCTTGAAAAAATGAATTTCCTATTTTAAAATTGATGAAACTGCGGTGAATATTTTCTGGATACAATCTGATATAATTCATCAAAAGGTCAATTGCATCGCTATTATAGAGTTCTANACCTGACAAACCTTCATAATATAATGCCTTTTGATAAAGAGGATCATTGTAATTATCGCAAAGATTAATGAATGTTCTAAATTCCTTTTTTGCAGCGCCATACTGCAGGTTCGCATACAACTCTTCACCACGAAAATATCCGTCGTACAAACTGGTGTACTTATCTGTTTTTTGGGAAGACACCAGAAAAGGAAGGGTGGCAATGGCCACTAAAATAATTAATGTTCTACTTTTTCGCACTAAACAAATTTACATTCACAATCAAGCCAAGCGGAGGGACGATTCAAAAGTTTTAAACCTCACCTTGTTAAGAGATAATTTCAAGCAAATAATTTTTCACGAAGATGATTCTGCACTTTTGTATAAACTCATAAGTTTTATGTCTGAAGTAGTTACTCTTAAAAACGCTGATATTTTTCAGAAAGGAAGCAAAGTTCTTTCAGGTGTGCAGCTGTCNATTGACGCAGGTCAATTCGTATTTCTTATCGGAAAAACGGGAAGTGGAAAGAGTAGCCTACTTAAAACCTTATATGGGGAATTACCATTACAAGACGGCGAAGGGAGCTTCGATACATTTAATTTGAGAAAATTGAAAAGAAGAGAGATCCCGATGCTTCGCAGAAAAATTGGGATTGTATTTCAAGACTTTCAATTGCTGATGGATCGTACAATAATCCAAAATCTATATTTCGTGCTTAAAGCAACTGGTTGGAAAAAAAAGAATGACATTCATGAGCGGGCTATATCCTGTCTAAAATTGGTCGGACTTGAGGAATTAGGAGCAAAAATGCCCCATGAACTTTCTGGAGGAGAACAGCAAAGAGTATCCATTGCCCGTGCATTATTAAATGACCCAAAATTAATCTTGGCAGATGAGCCTACCGGAAACCTTGATCCTGAAACTTCAGAAGAAATTATGCGTTTATTGATTGCCGTTTCCAAAGAAAAAAATGCGGCCATTCTAATGGCTACGCATGACATGCATATGGTAAAACTATTTCCTACAAAAACATTATTGGTCGAAAATGGTTTCGTTGTTCATCAAGACTAACGCTCCATTTCACCACAAATCGGTATTGCAATAAGATCCTTAACCTTTTTGAGGTCTTCTTCATTTCCAAGGGCAAACATTAATTTTGTGAGGGCTGCTTCTGCGGTCATATCTGAGCCACTAATTACACCAATTTTATTAAAAAACGAACTGGTTTGATAAGCGCCTTGTTTTACGCCTCCCGAACTGCACTGNGTGATATTNATNATTAACCCTCCCTCNTCNACATAACGTGTCATGATNCNTTGCATTTTATCAATTGATGGNGCATTNCCNGAGCCAAATGTTTCNAGCACAATTCCCTTGGTTTGNGAAGCATCAAANANACCTTTNTACAAATCAATATCCATCCCGGGAAATATTTTCAANAGNGCAACNGATTTTGACATTCCAAATTGATATANAGGTTCAGANAATTNTGGCCTTTGNAGNGCACTCCATTTNTATTTNATATTNACGCCAGCAANNGCNAGCTCNGGGTAATTNGGAGANTTNAATGCTTCAAANTGGTTNGANCTNACCTTCGANCTTCTATTTCCNCGGTAAAGAGAATACTCAAAATAAACAGCTACNTCNTGTANAATTGATTCNCCGTTTGAATCTTTTGCNGCAGCTATTTCAATNGCNGTAATAAGGTTCTCTTTACCATCCGTGCGAATAACNCCNATAGGNAGCTGAGAACCTGTNAAAATAATNGGCTTNTGTAAGCCCTGAATCATAAANCTNAGNGCNGATGCCGANTAAGACATCGTNTCCGTTCCATGNAGAATNACAAACCCATCATAANNATNGTAATTTTTNTTGATNAGCTTTGCCAAATTAATCCAATGCTCNGAGGTCATTTCAGAAGAGTCAATAGGCTTTTTGACACNCATTGTATCTATTTCAGTATGTAACCTATTTAGCTCAGGAATGTGCTCATAAACTGAATTAAAATCAAAGCTATTTAAAAGGCCAGTTTCAGGATCCTTAATCATCCCAATAGTCCCACCNGTATAGATAACCAATACNTTTGTCATGTTACTAAGAATTTTGAAAGTTGAAAAAGCTCCTCCGCATTTTCTGAAGTTGCCTTTTTAATCTGTTCAANAGGGCATTCGTAAATGTCAGAAAGCTTTTCAGCAATATACAAAAGATAGGCGCTTTCATTGCGCTTNCCTCTATATGGCATCGGGGCCAAGTAAGGCGCATCAGTTTCTAGTAAAACATGNTCTAATGGGATACTTTTTAGCACCACAGGTAGTGTTGAGTTTTTAAATGTTACGACCCCGCCAATACCAAATTTGAAACCACCATAAGCGATAATTCTTTCAGCATCCTCTTTGGTTCCTGAAAAGCAATGAAAAACACCCCTCAGTTTACTGCTATTCTCTTCGTCTAAAATCTCTAAAATCTCGGAAATAGAATCTCGGGCATGAATCACAATTGGAAGCGCTAATTCTTTCGCCCAATTAATTTGAATCCGAAAAGCGGCTTTCTGCTGCTCGATAAAGCTTTTATCCCAATATAAATCAATTCCAATCTCTCCAACTGCAATATACTTTTGGGCTCCTTGAAACAACTCAAAGCCAATGCGCTTGAGCTGAGTCGAATAGTCCGAATCAACACTGCAAGGATGTAGGCCCATCATTGGTATACAACCCTTATCTCGTTGTGATAATGCATGCAGCGCATCAATTGAATCGACATCGATATTCGGGAGCAAAATATACTCAACTCCCTCAGCTCGGGCTCTAGCTAAAGCTTCAGATTGATCGTCATCAAATTTTTCGCTATACATATGTGANTGNGTATCGATCATCTAAAACAAGGATAAGCTAATACCCATCTGAACGGGGTGGATGTCTATACTTGCATTGTTTGAGAACAAGGTNAANGGCTGATACGCAAAAAACAANGACCAATTTCTAAACCCTANCCTNGCATATGCAGAAAGATAAAACCAATTGTACTGCTCTCTNAGNTTNACCTCTGAATACGAAACCTCATCNTCAAATTTTCTGTAGGAGCTGAAATTTATTCTTGGTTGTACACCTANTCTAGCNCCTAAAATNAGNTTNGTATGCTTCCANCCAATNGACCTCAANCTTAGCTCNAAAGGAACATAAAACTGATGTATGGTAAGAAAAGAAGATAGAATGCTGTCACNNGGAGANGGAATANCAGCCTGAACAGCATCAAACGGAGTGANGTAAAAAANACGTGGGGTTTTGTGGTTTAAATATGCATACCCNAAACCTATTCCNAAAGNNACNCTCTCGGTCGATTTCANNTGAATATCNTTATTTATNCTTGCNCTNAANCCTATNGAATTCCAATTNTTTTGAAAAGGGCCATTTTCNCCTANCCAGTCATTNTANGTTAGATCNATAATTACNCGNTCATATTTCTTTCTATCAATATCCTNGAAAGGTCTCAANCCACTATAATACCANAACANNCCNGGNCTCTCTTGAGACTGNCTTTCGGATTGCCCAAACAGACTCATATGAAGACANAGAAATAGAANNACTANTNTCATTNTATGGAACGAATTGATTTTTCCCANTTCCANGCATCTTTCACCGCATCNNTAATTGTCTTTTTTGCACTCCATCCCAAAAGNTTTTGNGCATAATCTGCATTNGCATAAATTTCAATTACATCACCGGGNCTNTTTGGACCAAATTCATAATTTAGCTTNATNTCATTGACCTGCTCAAAAGCCTTGACNACTTCTAAAACACTTGAGCCCTTGCCTGTACCGATATTCACAATTTCATGACAGCCATCCGCTGCATGGATTAAATAATCCAAAGCTTTGACATGTGCCTCCGCAAGATCAACAACATGAATATAATCCCTTACACACGTGCCGTCAATCGTTGGGTAGCTATCGCCAAATATGGTAAGCTTTTCGTGTAAACCTGCTGCTGTCTGTGTCACAAATGGAAGTAAATTATTCGGCTTTCCTATTGGGAGCTCTCCTATTTGCGTGGACGAATGAGCCCCAATAGGATTAAAATATCTCAAGCTCATTAAACGAAGTGTATTTTGCGAAAAAAACAAATCATCAATTATTTTTTCTCCAAGCCACTTTGTAAATCCATAGGGGGAGGTAGGAATTGTTTTGGGTGTTTTTTCAGAAACCTCTTTTTGTCCCTGTGGCTCACCATATACGGTACAAGAGGATGAAAACACAAAGGGGATTTCAGGATTCTCGGAAACAATCTTCAATATGGAAACCAATCCTTCAACATTATTNTGGTAATAATTCAATGGGTTTTCAACCGATTCTCCAACCGCCTTGTAAGCGGCAAAATGAATAATCCCGCAAACCTCATTATCTTTTATATATCNCCTTAAATAATCCGTATCACAAACNTCCTGCTTTAAAATTACAGGGCGTTTTCCTAAAATATTAGACAACCCGTCCAGAACAGATTCATTTGAATTTCTAAAATCGTCCAGTAAAATAGGCTCGTAACCCGCATTGGAAAGTTCTACCACAGTGTGGGAACCTATGTATCCAGCACCACCCGTTACCAATACTTTTTTTGACATGTCTCAAAGGTAGAGAAATTCAACTATTTTTAAGGTGTGAAAGAAGAGGATTTTAATTTCAGGTCGCGCCTACCAGAAAGGCCGCAAAAGCGCACCCTTTTAAAGCTGATTTTTTATGCTGTTGTNTCTGTAGCACTGATTTTTTACCTTTATTCAACGATTTAGAATAAATAAATAAGAAATGCTCGCTGTAATTTTAGCTTTATTGCTTCCGCTATTTGACAANACAGATGACCTNACCGTTGTTGTTTCTGGTTGCAAATCACAAAAGGGTCAACTCTTTATAGCCTTNTACGACGATAAGGATGTATTTCCCATTTTTGGCNAGCAACTCATCGGAGAAATTGTGCCTTTANCTAAAACGCCACGACACGAATTTACCTTTAAAGATCTCGCNCANAAAACGTATGCAATTGCCGTTTTCCATGACTTAAATAGTAATGGTAAATTGGATAAGAATNNAATAGGACTTCCATTAGAGCCCTATGGGTTTTCAAATAATGCAAGAAATNCTTTTAGCGCACCAAGTTTTTCTCAAGCATCATTTGTGCATGGAGATGAACAAAGNATATCAATTTCAGTGAAGTAATACTATTCGAACGCTATGAGCAACTGGCCTTTATCAACAACCTGCTCTTTTTCAATAGCAACCCTTTTGACCACTCCCTCACCATCAGATTTAAGAATGTTTTCCATTTTCATAGCTTCAAGGGAAAGGATAGGGTCCCCAACTTTAACATGGTCTCCAACTTGCACCTGAATATTTAATATCCTTCCAGGCATTGGAGAGCCAATCTCTTTGAGCTGCTTTACCTTTACCTTATCAAGACCTAGTTCTGCGATAAGTTGATCTAAAGCAAACTTCTTTTTCAGCTCAAATACACGATGATTTANCTTTANNCNNAGNTTCCTGTTTTCAATGTCNCGGTTTAAAATTTCCCCCTTGAAAGATTTNCCCTNATAGATCAATTCGAAAAAATCTCGATCAATCCAATGGACCTCTGCTCCAGAACCAGCCTCTATCTCNACACCATCTATTACGAATATTGAATTTTNAGACATATTTACAAATATAGAATATTATGCTTCTTTTTTCTTCAAGCTGATTTTAAGATCATTTTCAACTTCAATAGTTTCGAGATGAATTTCACCATTCAAATCTTCAAAACTAATATCAGAGGCCAAAACCTCATCAGCTACATAGCGCTTATTNCGCTCAATTGCGTCTTGAATTACCTCATTTGTCTCTAGTACCAGCGAAATTCTATCTGTAACTTCTAACCCTTTTTCCTTACGTAAGTTTTGAACCCTATTTACAAGCTCCCTGGCAATGCCCTCAGATTTTAAATCCGGTGAAATTGAAATATCTAAGGCAACAGTAATCCCGTCTTCATTGGCAACCAACCATCCCGGGATATCCTTTGTAGCGATTACAAAGTCATTTAAATCCAAAAGAATAGCATCTCCATTGACATCGCCCTTCCAATTACCTCTTGACTCAAGCTCAGAAATATCNNCTGCCGTCCATCCCGANATTANTGCNGCAATNNCCTTCATNTGCTTCCCGTATTTAGGGCCAATTGTCTTAAAGTTCGGCTTGATNCTTTTGACTAATATTTCATTGTCTTCGGTAATCATTTCAAGCTCCTTTACNTTTACCTCTGATAGAATNAGCCCACGTACATGGTTNAGGTTTTTCTCTGTTTCCACATTCAAAACAGGAACCATAATTTTTTGTAAAGGCTGCCTAACTCGAATTCTTTCCTTCTTCCTTAGACCAAGCACTAAAGAACAAACACGCTGTGCCAATTCCATTTGTTTCTCGAGATTTTCCTGAATAATGTCACTGTGAACATTTGGGAAATCCGCAAGATGAACAGANTTCAATTTTGATTTTTGAGATCCTTTATTCAAATCTAAATAAAGGCGATCCATAAAGAAAGGAGCAATAGGAGAGGCGATAATCGCCACAGTCTCGAGACAGGTGTAAAGGGTTTGATAGGCCGCAATCTTATCCTTAGGATCATCGTTCTTCCAAAATCTTCTTCTACACAGGCGCACATACCAATTCGAAAGCTGTTCAGTTACAAATTCTTGGATTGCTCTACCCGCTCTTGTAGGCTCATAGGAAGAATAACTCTCCTCTACATTTTGAACCAATGAGTGAAGCTTTGACAGCACCCATCGATCTATCTCAGGTCTTTCCTCGAGNGGAAGCTCTTTTTGCGAATAATCGAATTCATCTACATTGGCATACAATGAAAAGAATGAGTAGGTATTATAAAGGGTTCCAAAAAACTTTCGTTGTACCTCAACAATTCCCTCAATATCAAACTTCAAATTATCCCATGGCTGCGCATTGGTAATCATATACCACCTTGTTGCATCTGGCCCATATTTAGCAAGTGTTTCAAATGGATCTACCCCGTTACCCAAACGTTTAGACATCTTTTGACCCTTTTTGTCAAGAACCAAACCNTTGGANACTACATTTTTGTATGCTACTTTTCCAAAAACCATGGATGAGATNGCATGAAGGGTGTAAAACCATCCTCTTGTCTGGTCAACTCCTTCCGCAATGAAATCAGCAGGGTANGCCGTGTTNTTTTCAATTTTCTCTTTGTTTTCAAAAGGATAATGCCACTGCGCATAGGGCATCGAACCAGAATCAAACCATACATCCATAAGGTCAGATTCACGATTCATAGGTTTTCCTGAATCAGAAACCAACACCATACTGTCTACAATGTGTTTGTGTAAATCAATTTGACTATAATTCGCATCAGACATATCTCCAGGTATAAAATCTGTGAGTGGGTTTGNATCCATAATTCCCGCCTCCACTGCCAGCTGACACTCTTCTTTGAGCTGTTCTACAGAACCGATACATTTTTGTTCGAGTCCATCTTCAGTCCTCCAAATAGGAATTGGAATACCCCAATACCTTGATCTAGAAAGATTCCAGTCGTTTGCATTCTCCAACCATTTGCCAAAACGGCCAGTTCCTGTTGACTCCGGTTTCCAGTTGATGGTATTGTTCAANTCCACCATACGCTCTTTATNTTCAGTTACTTTTATAAACCAAGAGTCCAATGGGTAATACAATATCGGTTTGTCAGTTCTCCAGCAATGCGGATAGCTGTGCTCATATTTCTCAACCTTAAAAGCCCTGTTTTCTAGTTTAAGCTTTACAGAAAGCTCTACATCTGCAGACTTATCAGGTGCTTCTCCATCGGGATAATATTCATTTTTGACATACATCCCTGCAAATTCAGCAAGCTCTTTACGAAAACGTCCTTGAAGATCAACCAAAGGAACAAGGTTGTCATATTCATCTCTGACGAGCATTGGNGGAACTCCCGCTTCTTTAGCAACTTTCGCATCGTCGGCTCCAAAAGTAGGTGCTGTATGTACGATACCCGTTCCATCTTCTGTCGTTACAAAATCACCTGAAATCACCTGAAATGCATTTTCTGGATTTTCGGCAGGTAGACAATAATCAAGGAGCTGCTCATATCGCANTCCCAGTAAATCCTTTCCCGTACAGCTTTGGCCCACATAAAATGGTATTTTTTTTGNACCTTCCTCGTAGGCTTCCAAATCATTGATGTTATCAACAATGAAAAAACCTTTAGAAAACTGATAGCTCACAAGACTCTTTGCTAAAACTACATTGGCTCTCTTNAAAGTGTATTGATTGAAGGTCGTCACACATACATACTCTATTTTTTCTCCCACAGTTAGCGCAGTATTTGAAGGTAGGGTCCAAGGGGTAGTTGTCCATGCCAACAAAAACAATTCTCCATNCACTTTGAATGGCGATTTTGAAGTGTCAATGACCTTAAATTGGGCCACNGCAGAAGTATCNTTCACATCTTTATAACATCCTGGCTGATTGATCTCGTGAGAGGAAAGTCCCGTTCCAGCCTTAGGAGAATAGGGCTGTATGGTATATCCTTTATATAATAAATCTTTTCTGTAAAGCTCAGCAATTAACCACCATACAGACTCCATATATTTGGACTTATAGGTCACATATGGGTCATCCATGTCTACCCAATAACCCATTTTTTTTGTGAGGTCATTCCAAACATCCGTATACTTCATGACGGCTTTTTTACAGGCCGTATTGTAAGCATCAACGCTTATCTTTTTACCAATATCCTCCTTCGTGATTCCGAGCTCCTTTTCGACACCAAGTTCAACAGGAAGTCCATGGGTGTCCCATCCAGCTTTTCGTTTTACAAGGAAGCCTTTCAGGGTTTTAAAACGACAAAATATATCCTTAATAGAACGGGCCATGACATGGTGGATACCAGGCATTCCATTAGCAGAAGGTGGCCCCTCAAAAAAAACAAAAGGTTTGGCGCCCTCCCTAGCCGACATTGAAGCGTCAAAAACAGCATCACGGTCCCATGATTCCTGGATCTCTTTTGAGATNTCAGGGAGGTTCAAGCCTTTATATTCAGGATATTTATTNTTCATTACTATATCGTTAAAGAAGAGTGTAAAATTAGGAAGATTAAAGCAATTTTTACAATCGATCNCCGCTTATTTAANAGANACAAAAAAAGGGCGCTTGGCGCCCTTTTAAATTTTAAATATTTCAATTCGTTTTAGGAATAAAAAAACCTATAATTTCTTTGCGGCTTTTTTCGCAACTTTATTGATNCGTTTTGCAAGGTCAGCCACCAATTTTTCGGATGCACTTTCACACAAAGGAAGAAGTTTTTCTGGCTTCATGATTGGAATCCCCGCAACGATAGCAACATTTTTTTTAGANGTACCATATTCGTTCAGNGTAAATACACGTTTGCCTTCTGAATTCCATANTTTAATTCTTACAAAAGCTCGGACTCCAGCAGTAAAAGGTATTGGCTTTTTTACGAAATCATATCCCATGGAAACAAACATAACTCCATCAGCGTCGTTGAACATGTTTACCATTTGCATCTGATTGCTCTTCTCTCCTTTAAATAAAGATTCAACAAGAGGTTTATATCCCTCTGGTGTCAAATAACGTTGAAACAATAAATTGCGGTCTGCATCCTTTTCTTCATTAAATCGTCCTTCATAGGCAATATACTCTGGTCTCTTTATAACATCATCTTCAGGCATCAATTCAAAAGGGAAACTTTTTGAATATTCTTCAGTGAAGGTTTTATAGAAGTTCTCTAAAACNGGCTGTAAATTGAAATTTGGATCTTCAGACAAAGAAGCAATAGCTGCGATCATACCTGCTGACCCACCTAGTTGCTCAAACCCGATATGCTTAGAAACCCAAAAGCTAGTTAAAGCAACTTTTTTTTGAGCAACTGCANNTGTATTGACAAATAAACTTGCAGTAAATACAAGTAGGAATAATTTTTTCATCTAGTTNATTTTTTAGTTTTATGTTGTTAAATATACATAATTGAAACCAATATGTGTATTTAGTTCAATCACCCCGTTATTAAAGTAAGTACAATTAAATGCTTTGAGATGAAAGATTAATTTTGAAATTTACTGTGATTATGCGCTCTTTATATATCGTTGGTTTTATATATGTTTTCTTCATACAAGCANNGAATATTTCTTATGCACAAGAAATAAAAGACACTAATACTTTCAATGCAAGNAATTTTGGCGCTGAATTTAAATGGGGAGCGGCGTGCGCATCCTATCAAGTAGAGGGAGCATGGAATATTGATGGTAAGGGTCCTTCGATTTGGGATACCTTTTCGCACAAAAGAAGAAAAATACACAACCAAGAAAATGGAGATGTAGCTACTGACTTTTACCATCGATACAAAGAGGACATTGCGCTACTNAAANATATGGGATTTGGTGTTTTTCGCTTTTCTCTATCATGGTCAAGAATCTTTCCTGANGGGACAGGGAAAACAAACCCAAAAGGAGTCGAATTCTATCACCAGTTAATTGATGAATGTCTTGCTAACGGAATTGAACCATGGATTACGCTCTACCATTGGGACCTTCCTCAAGCGCTAGAAGATCAAGGAGGGTGGGCCAACAGAGAAATATTAGATTGGTTCAATGNTTATGTTTCCTTTTGCACTCAAGAGTATGGGAATAAAGTAAAGAACTGGATGGTCATGAATGAACCTGCAGCATTTGTAGGTTTNGGNTATATGNTAGGNTACCACGCACCAGGNAAAAAAGGNCCCTATAAATTTCTGAAAGCNACGCATCATGCCTGTCTTGCGATGGCTGATGGTGGACGAATGATTCGAATGAATATACCAGACGCTAATATNGGNAGCACCTTTAGCTGTTCACAAATAGACCCTTACAGAGATGACCCCGTTTATGGTTATAAAGACCAAGGTGCAGTGAAAAGGATGGATGCNTTACTGAACCGNCTCTANATNGANCCNTCNTTAGGTTTGGGCTATCCTATAGATGCGCTCCCAGCNTTAAAGAGAATAAAGCGCTACTTTGAACCTGGGGATCAAGAACGTTTAAAATTTAAATTTGATTTCATTGGACTGCAGAATTATTTCCGAGTTGTTACCAAAAAAAGTNTNTTTCCTCCATTTATTTGGGCAAAACAAATTTCAGCAGACAAGAGAGGCGTTCCCATGAATGAGATGAAATTCGAAGTGTATCCAGAAGGTATATATAGTGTCATCAAGCAATTTTCAAAATACGATATCGATAACATTATTNTAACTGAAAATGGATCCTGTTTCAAAGATCAAGTTGAAAATAACCGGGTACATGACCCTAAAAGAATTGCTTTTTTCGATGCTTATATGAAACAAGTNCTAAAAGCAAAAAANGAGGGAGCGCCTGTAAGCGGCTACTTCGTATGGAGTCTTACAGATAATTTTGAGTGGAGCGAAGGATACGAGCCGAGGTTTGGCCTGATTCATGTAGNTTTCAAAACNCAAAAGAGAACCATAAAGGATTCTGGATATTGGTTTCAATCATTTCTTTCTTCTAAAGAGAATAAATAAAAAAACCATTAAACCTCTTTGACAAAACATAATCCTATGTATAAGGATGACAGAACAAGATCAGAAATGGCGTGACACGATTCAAAAAGGAGGAAAAAAAGCCCAGCAAGCTTTTCAAGACCTGACTATATTTTATGGACCTAAGCTTTATGCACAAGTTTATAAAATGGTTAAAAATGANCCCTCTGCAAAGGATGTTCTGCAAGAAACCTTTATCAAAATATGGCTCAANATTGCTAAGTTCGAAGGAAAATCATCCCTCTACTCTTGGCTTTACAGAATCGCACATAATGAGGCGCTCAGTTTTTTAAATAAAGAAAAAAGAAAGTCAAGTATCTCNTTAGACCAANATATTATTGAACTGATTCCGGGNACCCAAGAACTTCAGGGGAAAGGGCCAAATGAAATACTAGACCTTTTAAATCANGCAATTGCAACATTACCNGATAAACAAGCACTTGTCTTTGAGTTAAAATATTTTCAAAATCTGAGCTATAATGAAATACAAGAAATTACAAACACCTCACAGGGCGCTTTAAAAGCAAGCTTTCATATTGCAAAAGAAAAAATTTCGAGTTTTTTGATTTTACAATTAAACCAATCACTTCTGGGATAGTCTAATAAAAGAATGGACAAGAAAAATGACATATTGGATTANATCAAGCCGGTTGAAAGTAAGATNCCGAATGAAGATTTCTTTGCTGATCTTGCTTCGAAGATTACCAAAAAGGAGGACCTATCGATAGGTACAAAACAATCCGCTAACATCCNGTTAATTCCCTTCGCATATGCTGCAGCCGCCGCGGTGGTAATTGGTTTTGTCCTTTTTCAGCAATTTAACGTCTCGCCCGCTCAGACCAATAGCTATGATCGTTATCTCGCTGAGCTTAGTCCAAACGAAATTCTAGAATATGTTCAAAGCAATATTGAGGAGTATTCAGAAGACGAGCTGATTGATGCCTCTGCACCAATTACAGAAGAGGAAATGGAGAGTAGTACGTTCACAGAAATCTTCGGGTATATCCCTGAGGAGGTAGAAAAAGAAANCATTGAAGAATACCTAGAGGAANATTTTATTAACCTAAATGATTTTGATGAAAACGAATTATTAATTTTTTAAACCCTTACACATGAAACATTTATTAATTGTATGCCTAATGATGAGCAGCTTTACATTGCTTGCTCAAGAAAAAACTAAAAAAAATGAAAGAAAACAGCGGACAGAGCGCATCGAACANGCGAAGGTTGCCTTTATTTCTAAAAAACTAGAGCTGAGTACAGAGGAGGCAGAAGCTTTTTGGCCNATNTANAANGANATGCAAGCAGAAATAAAAACACACCGAAAATCAATGAAGGCAGATCTNAAAGCATTAAAGGCAGACAGCCTAAATCAAGATGATCGGTCTTATCAAAATGCGCTAAATTCCCGTCATGAGGGTNCGATAAAANTTCTTGACATTAAAAAAGAGTACTCTAGAAAAATAGGCGAGCTACTTGGCTACAAAAAAGTATTTGAGTTAGGCGATGCCGAGATCGCATTTAAAAAGCAGCTTGTAAATCGTATGAAAAACNCACCAGAAGNACGCAGAAAACCAGGGCCTTCAAAAGATACTGAGAAATTTAAATAGAAGCATCTATTNTCTATATTCATCAACCGGAAACNGGGTTTCCGGTTTTTTAATGCCTAAAANTCGGCATTGTCTCTGGCTCTTGGGAAAGGTATGACATCTCGGATGTTGGACATGCCTGTCAAAAACATCACCAACCTTTCAAAGCCCATTCCAAATCCAGCATGAGGAACTGNTCCGAATTTTCTAGTCTCTAAATACCACCAAATCTCTTCCTCTGCGATATCAAAGTCTTTACACTTCGCTTGTAGAATATCAAGGCGCTCTTCTCGCTGAGAACCTCCNACGATTTCTCCAACTCCAGGAAACAAAACATCCATAGCCGCTACTGTCTTTCCATCNTCATTTTGACGCATNTAGAAGGCCTTTATGTCAGCTGGGTAGTCCCTTAAAATGACAGGACACTTNAACTCCTTTTCAACCAAGTAGCGCTCATGCTCACTTTGTAAATCAACACCCCACTCGACNGGGAATTCAAACCTTTTCTTTTTATATGCTTTTGAATTAAGCAGGACATCAATAGCCTCCGTATAAGTAAGACGCTTGAATGCATTATTTGTGACAAACTCAATACTTTCTAAAAGNCCTANATGACTGCGTTCANTNTGTGGTTTTTGNTTTTGCTCTTGNGNATATCTTTGGTCTAAAAANTTTAAGTCNTCGGCACAATTGTCAAGAATATAATTACAGATGTATTTTAAGAAGTCTTCTGTCAAATCCATATTATCAAAAAGATCATTAAAAGCCACNTCAGGCTCGATCATCCAAAACTCAGCCAGGTGTCGAGAAGTGTTNGAGTTTTCTGCGCGAAAGGTCGGACCAAAAGTATAAACCTGACCCAATCCAAGAGCAGCAAGCTCAGCTTCTAATTGACCTGAAACCGTTAAGTTGACCTGCTTGCCAAAAAAATCTTTGGTATAATCAATATTGCCTTGCTCATCTAAAGGAGGTTGTTTTGGATCTAATGTACTTACGCGAAACATTTCACCCGCACCTTCTGCATCTGAACCAGTCAATATTGGCGTGTGGATATAATTAAANCCCTGATCATTGAAGAATTTATGGATGGCAAAAGATGCTGCATGCCTGATGCGAAAAATAGCGCCAAAAGTGTTCGTTCTAAATCTCAAATGCGCCTGCTCNCTTAATAAATCAAGNCTATGCTTTTTAGGCTGAAGAATCGTCTTTTGCACTGCGTCTGGATCTGCCGCTCCNATGATTTCAAAGGATTCAACTTGAAGCTCTACAGTTTGACCAGAACCTTGAGACTCTACGAGGGTTCCATATAAGCTCACNGCTGCTCCTGTGCTAATTGAGCGAAGCTCTTGCTCATCGAACTTATCGAAATCAATAACTCCTTGAATATTTGCCATACANGAACCATCATTGAGCTGGACAAATCTTTTACTTCTGAAAGCACGCACCCATCCTTTTACCTCGAGCTTTTCTCCAAGGAAATTCGCTCCATTCCCGAGCAATTCTGAAATTCTAATTCTANCCATAATACAAAATTAAAGGTTTTTTCCTTGANAAGGATTGCAAAGCAGTACGCAATTCATTATAAATAGAGGGTTTGAATACAATGGCTATGATAATTTTCATTTTGACCTCAAATTATTCGTTAGAATTGATGCAGAAAAGATAAATTTATACAACTTAAAANCCCTCCTATCATGAAAACAATAATTCTATACTCTTTCTTTTTCTTTTTTAGCTTACCNATTATCTTTTGTCAAGATATACTTGGTATTGATGTCTCAAATTGGCAAGGGAATGTTAATTGGGAAGAAGTTGCCAACGATGGATACACCTTCGCTTGGGCGAAAGCAACTGAAGGCATGACCTANACAGANCCCATGTTTTTCACCAATATGGAAAANGGGCTTGATGCGAATGTTGTCATGGGAGCTTACCACTTTGCCAGGCCCGACAACAATGCTCCTCAGGAAGATGCAGCTAACTTTATAAATGTGGCCTCAGACTTTATCGGAAGCGGGTTTCTTCCACCTGTGCTCGACCTAGAGAATCCCTATTCTGGTGGTCAAGCGATTTTATTAACNGAGATGTTCTCCTCAGAAGAATTGAGTAGCTGGGCGCAAGCATGGATGATTGAAGTGGAAACGCAAACCGGAATAACTCCTTTTATTTACATCAATGGAAACTANGCCAATTATCTTAATGCACCACTCAATGAATATGGATTATGGTTTGCGCAACCCGATGAAAACTTAAACCCACCTGTAAATATTGGCGCATGGGATGATTGGGAATTTAAACAGTTTTCTTGGTGGGGAGATATCCCGGGAATTCAAGGCGATGTTGACTTAAATATCTTTAATGGAACACTGCAAGATTTCAATACNATCATAGGAATAAATACNACTCAAATTACGGAGCAGCGAAATGATCAGATTACTGTTTTTCCAAATCCAGCATCTAATTTGTTACATGTCAATTCAGGGAAAATTAAAATTAAAGAAGGAATACTTTATGATAGTAAAGGCACTATTCAAAAAGTGCTAAATGAAAATGGAACAATGAATGTTTCGGAGCTCAGTCAAGGTATTTATTACCTTCATTTGATTTCAAAAAATGAGNATAAATATATTGAAAGGGTCACTAAGATTTAATACCTTTCGGACAAATACTACAAAATGACCCAGGCCGAAATTCACTTGTTAACAAACCACCTGCCTTTAATACTCCCAATGATAGGTGCGCTAATCCTTATCATTTCAATTTTCATTAACTCTGAAGCCTCAAAAAGAATTGGGTATTTCATTGTTTTCCTTGGGGGACTATTAACGCTCCCCGCATTTTTATCTGGTGAAGGAGCTGAGCACATTGTTGAAGAACTTGGGCGAAGTCATAANCTCATTCACGAGCATGAAGAAACCGCAGAAATATACGCATACCTTTCATATGTAGTTGGTTTAACTGCTCTTCTAGGCCTCTTNATGAGTTGGAAAAAGAAATCACTTGAAAAAATAATACTTCCAATTGTACTTGTCGGAACTTTAGCCCTATCTTATCTGTCCTATGAAACAGGAAATAGTGGTGGAAAAATTAGTCATCCTGAATTGATTAANGAAAAAGACTAATCGCTAAAACTNCACCTTTAATTTGCNGGAAGTCTTTTTTTCTGGACATAAGANATGATGACTTGTAAATCAATTCGAATTGAATTCAATTGTGACTTGTACCTCTTTCTTTCTTGAATCAGGCCTCGTATAATTTCTTTGTTTTTCAATCGCCCTTTGGCCATTTGNGCAGCATACTTGACTTCCATTTCTGACCATAACTCAAAAAGGCGTTCCGATTTAGTATTGAGCTGTTCTATNCTGTTTTGATACGAATTTTTTAATGTTTGGTTAGAGGCATTAAATAGATCAGTTAACTGAATTTTAATATTATTCAAACGGTTTTGAATGATAACATTTTCTTTTACTTTTTTCAAATCATATGTTATGCCTATAAGAGAAAGCCCTTTAATGATCCACTTACTCGGGTCATAGGCAAACCACTTGACACCNTTTCTNTAATCCCATTGAAATTTATGATGATAATTATGATAACCCTCGCCAAAAGTAAACCAGGAAACAATCCAAGAATCGCGCGCAGTTGATTTAATATCATGCGTTCTTTTACCAAAATAATGACACATTGAGTTGATAAAAAATGTTGCATGATGAACAATCGTCAACCTTAAAAACCCNGCCCACAAAAATGCACCAACGGGTCTTCCATAGGAAAAACCAATAATTAACGGAATAATGAATCCGAATAAAATTCCAATACCGAAATAATATTTGTTCTGAAAGATTATAGCTCTCTTTTTCGTCAAATCTTTCACGCCGCGTACTCGGTTNTTTTCTTCAGGAACATTCTTAACGATCCAGCCNATATGAGCATGCCAAAACCCCTCNGTTATTGAATANGGATCCTCTTTTGTTTCAGCCTTCGNGTGATGAATTCTATGGTCGGAACACCACTTTAAAATTGTATTTTCAAGCGCCATCGAACCAAATATCATAAGAACCCATTCAACAAAATTATTGGTCTTATATGCTTTATGAGCGAACAATCTATGGTATCCCATAGTAATGCCCATCCCTGACAAAAACCAAAATACAAATAGCAACAATGGTTCTTGCCAAACGATGCCATTATGATAGACATAAATGCCTGTGCCAAAAANNCCAATTAATGGAATTAAGGTTAGGAGAATAANCATGTTCCAATTNTATTTNCCNTTGTTTTTCTGCTTTAAAGAGTTCANCTTTTTCTTCTTTTTAATAATCATTGCAAATCATTTACTTTCCATTTAGATTAGACATCGTCATGTTTAGACCAACAGTCACAAAAGAATGAATGAATTTCGTGGATTGTTCAATGCGTTCGTCTAAGGCTATTTCTTCTTTTTTAGACCAAGAGCCCAAAACAAAATCTGCTTGTTTGCCGCGAGGGTAATCATCTCCTATTCCGAATCTCAATCTGCTGTATCCAGAAGTTTTAAGCACTTCTTCAGTGTCCTTTAANCCATTGTGTCCGCCAGCAGAACCCTTCCCTTTCATACGCAATGTGCCAAAGGGTAATGCAAGATCATCGCTGATTACAAGAAGGTTTGAAATTGGAATTTTCTCTTTNTGAAGCCAATATTGAATTGCTTTTCCAGATAGGTTCATGAAAGTATTTGGTTTGATTAAAATCAGCTTTCTGCCCTTAAACTTAACTTCAGCTCGATCAGCATGTCTATCAGTTTCGAATATGGAACCTGATTCTTTTGCCAATCTATCTAAAATATCGAACCCTATGTTATGTCGCGTTTGNGCATATTTCAAACCGGGATTCCCAAGACCTGCAATCAAATATTTCATACTTNTACCATTGAGGGCATGCATCGCATGCATTAATAGGCTTCAAATAAAACAACCANCCAACCAAGACATGGGCTTCAANATAACCAAACTGTTGACTTGCAATAGAGTTAAAATCTTCCGGTCGTGTTTTCACATTATTTTGTAACATAAAACCCGAGCCTATTCCCGGCTGAATATAAAAATGCCTAAAAAACTCTAAGCGCATATCGGCATGAAGAGAAACTGCCATACCCGATAAAGATTGTGTCTCTTGAGATTTTCTTCCAGCAAATGTGAAGTCATTCATTGAAACAATTGCACCAGCCCCTGCCCCAAAAAGACTCGACAAGGCAAACCAAGCTGAATTTCTTTGCCTATACCATTGGTCTACCCTTGAAACCTCTGCCCGAATATAATTTAATCCGTTACTGTTTTCATAATGAAATGANGCCTCTTGTGTGATCACNGGCTCATTGATATATGTCCCGGACCAATTGGTCTCTAGATCAACACCCGGATTTATCGTTCCCGATANCTGGTAAGGGACATTATCCTTTAGGATATACTTCATGTGATCGAANCCCAAAGAAATCGCCCAATTTTTTTTGATCATATAACCAATTCGGATATTATATTGGGGAACGGTTANGTTATTGAACTTAAAATAATTTNCATAGCTCAAAGGTTCTTGACGGTCCTCTGCTTGACAANCTTGCAGCGTAAAATCATACCCTGGTCCCGTAAAATTTATATCACTTTTGGTGTAAAAATCACGGTTGTACCCCCAATGAAAAAAGATGGCTCCGGCATTAAATGACTTCTTANGTTTGGCTTTCTTTCTTCTTTGAGAAAATCCCGAAAACATCAGAAGCACTGTTAACAGCAATAAAAAATACTTTTTCATTCTGAAATTAATTTTATCCATTTTTCTTGCGAAAGAATCTCTTCAAGCTCAAANTGACTTCTTTTTTTGGTATCGTACCACANAACAAGTCCAATGTCCTTGGCAAAATAAGCCACTGTCTCCAGCGTCTGCTGACTTTCTTGTTTCGTAAATGGGTTTAATAAAGTATAAATAGCGTTCTCCTCTAATGTAATACATTCCAAAGAATCGGATAAAACTTTTCGTATTTTCTTAGCGCTCAATTCCCTATTTACCTCCATCAAAAAAACCGTAGAGTCAGTAACTCCGGAAAACTTAGAGATGAATTTCGCGGTGTCACCTTTTAATTTAGGCAGGAATTGGTCCTTATATAGTGTTGCTTTTTCATTTTCACCTAAAGCATTTACGACCATATGGTCCATCACATTTAGAGAATCCAAGTTGAAATTAAAGGCCTCAGTCAACCTACCGTCCTGAACATATCGTTCAACTACGATATGCTTCCCTTCAGCGTCTTCAATCCCATATACCCTATGGAATTGCTCATTTAATCCATGAATGATGTCTCGATACCNATACACTTTAGGCACTGTATCATAATTGTAAAAATATTCAGCATATGGATGTAAAGAATTTGAAACTTCGTTTGAGCATGAGCACAAAACCGAAAACAATATTCCAAAATAAANGATGCGCATTATTTAGTCATTTTTAAAAATGAAATTTCATTTTCAGACAAGTGACGAAACATGCCTCTTGGAAGATCTTTTTTTGTGAGTCCTGAGAATCGAACACGGTCTAGTTTGACTACAGCAAGACCCATCGCCTCAAACATGCGGTGAATAACCTGTTTTTTACCAGAACTTATTTCAATACCAACTTCGCGTGAGGTCCCGTCCTGAACATGCGTAGCATTCAACACTTTGGTTTTTCCATCCTCTAAGTCTAATCCCTCGATCATCTGTTTTAAATGACTTTTAGTNACAGGTTTATTCAATTCAGCGTGGTATAATTTCTTAGATTGAAAACGAGGATGATTCAACTTTTTAGACAAGTCAGTGTCATTGGTGAAAAGCAATAAGCCAGTTGCGTCCTTATCAAGCTTATCTACAGGGAATAATATTTCTCTACATGCTTTTTGAACTAAACTCAAAGCAGTCTTCCTTCCTTTTGACTCACCCAATGTAGAATAAAATCCTTTTGGCTTATTTAACAAAACGTAGCGCTTGTTGTAAGACTTAATGGTTTCTCCATCATATTTAACTTCATCAGCAGGTTTTACCTTGTACCCAAGCTCCGTTATAACTTTGTCGTTAACCATTACGACCCCGGCAGCAATNAAAACATCTGCCTCTCTACGAGAGCAAATACCGGCATTTGATATAAATTTATTTAGCCTAACCTCATCACTAAAAGACGGTAAGGGATCTCCCTTCTTGAACCGTTGGCGATATTCTATGTACTTGCGTTTGTCACGCTTTGAAACATTTTTGTCCGGCTTTTGATTTTTTTTATCTCTTCGCATTGCAATTGACGTTTGAAAGGAATTTGAACTTTCAGAGAANAAAGATAGGGAATTTCACAAGGCTACTTTAATCATGATATNCCTATTCTTTTTGAAGAATGGCAATATCCTCTATAAGCTCATCTACCTCATTTCGATTNGTCCCATCATAATAACCTCTTATCTGTTTGTTTTCATCAATCAGAACAAAGTTATTTGTATGGATAAAGTCACTTCCCACATCCCCTTGATTTTTCGCTTCAGCAGGCTTTAATAAGAAAAATGATTTGCGTGCTAGTGTATAAATCGACTCTTTGTCCCCAGTAAGAAAAAACCATTTTTTCGTTGCAGCNTCGTGTGCATTTGCATATGCTTTTAAAACCTGCGGCGTATCGTTTTCTGGGTCAACGGTAAAGCTTAATATCACAANATTAGTATCTCCTAAATACGCATATTGAATACGTTTCATTTGCTCATTCATAATTGGGCAAATCCCTTTACANCTTGCAAAGAAATATTCAACCACCCATATTTTTTTTGAAACGCTGCTTGAGCTAAAAGCCAAACCATCCTGATCGATTAAATCAAAATCTGCAATNAAATGGTCTTTGCCCTTGCTCCTNAGTTCTACATCAACCATTTCTGAATTTAAATCAATTGGATTAATCACCGCCAACTCCTTTAGATCAGAGGGTGCATTAAAATAATATGCGATTGGCACGCATACCATTAGGAGAAGAAAAATGAAAATTACTTTTTTCATAAAATGTCATTATTAGCCAATGTGGCTTTGATTATTTTCTTTCTTTCGGCGTCAGATCCTGAAAGGACGCTATAAGAAAATCCATACTTTTTCAAAAAGGCCTCGTACATATCAAATAACCTATCTCTATCCTGTGGGTTCTCTCTCAATGGGTCTGAAACCCAATTGAAATCAGGTTTACAAAGAAAATAAAGATCAATTTGTTGCCGTTTCAATAATTGTATAATCTTCTTAGAAACCCCTTGATACTTTTCCTTGCTCCATATTTTCATCACCAACATTTCGGTATCAATAACCAAAGAACCATCAACAGAATTTCTTTCAAATTGTTCTGCTGCAATCATATCCAAATCATCAATTGAGTAAGCCGACTTGTCTTTCAAATACTCTCTGGCATACTCATCAACAATTTCATAAGAAAGCTCTTTTGCCAGCCATTTTGCCATCGTAGATTTACCTGAGCATTCAGGTCCCGTAAAAGCAATTTTAGTCCCGCTCATTTAGCTCTTTTTTCCATGCATAATAGCCCNCAACTGCCACCAAAGTGAAAATTAAATATTGAATGCTTGTGAGTGAATAACCTTTAACGTAATACAGCGGTATAGATATAAGATCACCAACAATCCAAAACAACCAGTTTTCAATTTTTCTTCGAGCCATGAGCCACATCCCAACAAAAAATATGGCTGTAGTGAAGGTATCTATGTACGCAATAATATGATTCCACTTATCAAAGAGCGTATANACCAAAAAGA
Source organism: Crocinitomicaceae bacterium TMED16 (assembly GCA_002167775.1). Classification (GTDB taxonomy): domain Bacteria; phylum Bacteroidota; class Bacteroidia; order Flavobacteriales_D; family Crocinitomicaceae; genus UBA952. The sequence continues at coordinate 128,108 of NHBV01000013.1, forward strand.
CAAATAACAAGGCAAAAATGAATAAGACTTGGGCCANTCGAAATTCCNATTGACTCATTTTAGAAATTGGATTAAGGTCTTTTGTTCCTGTCTTTCGGGTCCAATAATACCATCCATAAATGCTCATGGAAAAATAATATGCATTGATCAGCATATCACCCAATAAACCCCAATTATACAGGAGGTAGACAAATATTAAGGTTGAAACTATACCTGATGGGTATACCCAAATATTGTTTTTCTTAGAAAACCAGACGCTCAATAAACCAAATAAAACAGCGGTCGCCTCTAGNAAGATATTCAGCGAAGAATATTCTTGATATGGTGCCAATAAAGATGCTAAAATCGATTCCATTTAGAACGAGCAATGTATGCACTGGTCAAATTTAATAAGCATTTAATCCCCTACCTAATTTATTATTGCTGGATGAATAAACATCATTAAGGCTCAAACAAATATTTATANCTGGGATATAGCCTTGAAAGCTCCTCAAGGTATAGAATAGGCATATTTTTGCACTTGTCCCAAACCAAACTTCTAAACATATTGGCAGGATGCTGATCAACCAAATCATTTGGCGGAGACAGCTCAACNCAAANACCGATTCTTTTAATTTTTGCCCTAATGTAGTTTTCTAATCCTGCACCATACTCNATTGGATTTTTAGATACACGCGCCATTTTAAATCCGCAAGCATTGGCAACCGTTGTATTTAGCTGCTCATCGAGCCCATTAAAATAAGAATGGGTTCCACGGTCCGCCCAAAANAAAACATCGCCCTTCGTATGATAAGANAGTGTGATTAATGGCACCAGTGTATCCACAAAATCTTGAATAATACGTGCCTCTTTGGCTTCGCAAGGGAAAGCACCTTTGTATCCCTGAGAGGCCGGTTCTTCCTCAAATAAATGACCATGTTTTACATCGAAATTACCATCATCGAAATTATTATTGAGATCAATNCCCATTCCATTTGCTTTCCAATCAGAATAGGGNCCTATTCTTTTTATAGAGTCAACTGAGGCTCGATACGATTCAATGCCCTCCCAATCCTCCTGAGCAATTTTAAGTCCATCTGGATTTGCCACGGGAATAACGTATAAGTCGTAGTCCTGNAGTATCGAATTTGCCGATTCNTATATGCCATCCTCTGACATTAATGAGTATAAAAACTCGTCACAAAACTTAAGCACGAATTTGGAGCTGTAAAATTCTCTTGCATGCAAGTTCCCTACAATCAAAACTGGCTTTTTCTTTAAAGCACTTTTCGTAGAGATTTTAAGCAACGGAATGGACTGACCAAATTCAGAATAACCCAAAACAGAAATATCTAGAAAAGACTCATACAAATAAAGCATATCAACAATGGCCTCATAAGACATTGATAGCGAGTATCTCAAGGAATCTTCAATGCCAACTTTTCTATTTTTTTGCGTCAAGGAGAGAAAAGATACCAGAAGAAATAATATTAAAATCCTTTGTTTAATACTCATGTAGGATAGGATTTGGATATTGCTTATTTTTGAAAATATCAAATCAAAGGTAATGACAAATAAAGCTTCTTTGTGTGAAATGTTGAATATTGATTTTCCCGTCATCATGGCGCCTATGTTTTTGGTGTCAAATGAAGAAATGATTATTGAAGCCCTGCGCAATGGAATAACAGGCGCAATCCCGGCACTGAATTACAGAACAGTCGATGAATTAAGGGCTGCAATCAAGCGCATTAAAAAAGAGGTTGATGGGCCTTTTGGTATCAATCTTATTGTAAATAAATCTAACTTTCTATACAAAGAGCAGCTCAAAGTATGTTGCGAAGAAGGAATCTCTTATTTTATAACTTCACTTGGTTCTCCGGCCGAAACGATTGAAATGGCCAAAAAACATGGCGTAAAAGTTTTCTGCGATGTTGTAGATGTGAAGTATGCTAGAAAGGTAGAAGCGCTGGGTGCCGATGCCATTATTGCGGTAAATAAAGAAGCAGGAGGTCATGCGGGACCAACACCATTTGCCGAACTAATTCCCGCACTTAAAAAGGAGTGCAACATTCCAATAATTTCTGCTGGTGGAATTGGAAATGGTAAAGGCATAAAAGAGATGCTAGATTTAGGAGCGGATGGCGTATCTATGGGTAGCATCTTTATTGCTACCAATGAAGCTCCTGTTTCGAAAGGATATAAGGATGCGTGTGTGGATTATGGCGCTCAAGACATTGTTCTCACCACGAAGCTTTCGGGAACACCTTGTACGGTGATCAAAACACCATATGTAGAGAAAATAGGCACCTCTCAAAATTTCTTGGAAAGCTTTTTAAATAAAAATAAAAAGGTTAAGAAATGGTTCAAAGCCTTGACATTTATGAGGGGAATGAAAAGTCTTCAGAAAGCGGCGTTTTCTACCACCTATAAAACGGTTTGGTGCGCTGGTCCATCCATTGAACATGTAAACGAAATTCTTTCCGTTAAACAGGTCATTACTAATTTAAAAGCTGAATTTAATTCTTAGGCAAAAGAATGCGAAAGGTTGTTCCTTTGCCAATCTTTGATGAGGCAACAAAAACCTTNCCCGAATGATGCTCCTCAATAATTCGTTTTACCAGCGCCAAACCCAATCCCCAACCTCTTTTTTTTGTTGAATATCCGGGCTCAAAAATAGCCTTTTGATCTTTGGTCGAAATCCCTTTTCCAGTATCAATAAAATCAATAGCAATATTTGATTTTTCGGCGTANATATTNACTTCTAGCTTGCCGTCTCCCTGCATGGCATCAACAGCATTCTTACAAAGGTTCTCAACCACCCAATCCATGAGAGATGCATTGTGGGCAACGTCATCCCCCTGTTCAAGACTAGATTGAAAAGTAAGCGCGACNTTATTTGATAATCTAGCCCTTAAATACGCTAAATTATTTTCGATCGTACTGCTGATATCTTTTTGTTCGAGCTTGGCCTCAGAACCAATTTTGGAAAAGCGGTCTGTTATTCTTTCGAGACGCACCAAGTCTTTTTTCATCTCATTNGTGACCATTGGATCTACCTTTAAGCTCTCTAGGTGTGCCTGCCAACCCATCAGAGAAGAAAGTGGTGTCCCCAGCTGGTGTGCTGTTTCTTTTGCCATTCCGGCCCAAACGCGCTTTTGCTCAGCTTTTCGATACGTTGAAAAAATGAAATAACCCAAAAGGATTAGCAAACCAAGAACCAAGAACTGTATGGTTGGAATCCATTGCAAATAGCGTAATTCGTCACTGTCAGAAAAATATAGTTGCTTTTTTCCTGTGCCAAAATCAAAGCTTAAAGGCATATTATCGAGTTTCCACTCCTCTCGCAACAATTTACTTTGCCCTTCACTAAGATTCAAATTACTTGCCTCCAATGAATCAGAGGAAACATCCCAAAGCATCACAGGAATCAAGGCTTTATTGTCTTTAATTTCGTCATTAAATGAAGAGATTAAACGTTTACTTTCTCGCTGAAGCCGCTCCAATTCAAATGAATTTCCAAAAACAAACTGTAAAAATTCACCATCTAAATATTCTATAAGCCGGTACTGTCCCAAATCNTTCCACTCTGCTGCTTTTATCAAACAGATCGTATCCTTTTCTGAGAAAGACAAAGCACCACGGAATAATGAATCCATATTTCTATACTGCATCACCATATTTTCNTCTGTTAAAAGCACAACTGGTATTTCAGTNTTTGATTGAATAATGGAAAGTGAAAACTCGACGTCTTGATTTTTCGAAAGATCGGATTTAGTCAATAGTATTTTTTGTGCCTCNACAACCAAATCAATTTTTTGCTTTTCTTTTCTTTTTAGCTCAGAAAAAATAGCATTAGATAGCTGAACAAGCTCTCCTTTCTTCTTAATTGATTCCACCCATTGTGTTGCTTTGGATTTTTCGCGCTCGGCAATCTTAGATACAAAGCTATTGGCAAGTAGAAGAGAAACAGCAATAACAATAAGAACCATNAGCGCTAGAAAAATTTTCCAGCGTTGTTTATTAATGTGTAATCCGTTTGATGCGTTTGACATGCTTTGCTAAAATTAAGGCTTATCTTTGAATCTATGAGTTTGAAAATTAAGAAACCCCTGGATGTTTTTATATTGAGTCTATGCTTGATTGCCCTGCCTCTATTCGTTTTTCCTATTAATTTGTTTCCAGGTNAAATCATTATATCCATAAACGGCGCTGAACAAATAAGTCAGGCTCCTTTGAGTCTATCCTACTTTATAGGACTCGGTTATGACCCCTCTGATATGGAAAACATAAAAGACTTTTACCTCACNNCCCGCGGCTATGCACTAGCTATATGNATGTTGATTGGAGTGCCTTTTCTCATCGCATACCGTGTTTATCTCAAGAAAAGGAAAGNATAGGCCTACAAGGATTTCGTTCTGCCTCCATCTACAGGTAGGTTTATTCCATTAATATAATCTGCTTCGTTCGACGCTAAAAACGCAATTGCCTTAGCGACCTCCTCAGGTTCTGCAATGCGCTGCATNGGNACCTGCATCGCCATCNTTTTGTAAATTTCTTCTNTGGACTTGTCAGCTTTTGAGGCCTTAGNCTTNGCTATGTCTGATAAACGAGAGGTGTTGGTTGCTCCGGGAAGAACATTGTTTACAGTTATNTTGTATGCTCCAAGCTCATTNGCCAAAGTTTTACTCCAATTTGCAACAGCTCCACGCACAGTATTAGAAACTCCCAAACCATTAAGCGGTTGCTTNACNGAAGTTGAAATTACATTTACAATCCTTCCAAATTCTTCCTCGATCATTCCCGGGATAATGGCTTGCGCCAGTATGTGATTACAAATTAAATGTTGCTGAAATGTGTTGATAAACTCTTCTGGTTTTGCGTCCTTTATCAATCCGCCTGCGGGACCTCCAGTATTGTTAACCAAAATATGAATNGCTCTATTTTCCTGATTAACAAACTCTTCTATCACATCTTGTAATTCTGATGGCTTTGAGAAATCAGCTACCAAAATACTATGTTTTTGATGCTCATTTACAATAGATAATTCTGACAGNACTCCTTCTAGTTTTGTTTTGTTTCGTGCCAATAGAATNACAGATGCACCGCGATCGGCAAATAATTTTGCCGTTTCTTTGCCTATACCTTGGGAACTTCCCGACACAAGTGCAATCTTTTTNGNTAATGTATNCATATTCATTTATTTTCCGTAAATATTAAATTTCTCTTGTGTAATTATTAAATTAATGATGAAATTGTCTGTCGTAAATTTAATTCTATCATTAGAATTTCATATTTTCGCTAAAATACAAATCTAAAAACTTAACTAAATGAAAAAATTACTACTATTAAGTATTTCGTTGTTCTTTGGACTTTCTTCCATAAAAGCGCAATGTGATGCTCCCTCAGCAGTAAGTCCCCTTGCCTTTTGTGGAGGAGGTGCGAGTATTCCTATTGAGGCAACAGCTTCCGCTGCATCATTAACATATACGCTCGTCATGAATGACTCATGGGGTGATGGATGGAACGGAAATGAAGTTTCAATTTTGGCAGACGGTAATGTCGTACTTGCAAATGCAACGATAACAACCGGTGCTACGGGAACAGCAACCTTTACTATTCTTGAAGGATCAGTTTTAACTGCAGAATGGGTTACTGGAAGTTTTACAAGTGAGGTCTCTATCGACATCCAAGATGAAACTGGAGCAGTAGTTTTCACCGGTCCTCATGGTGATGCCGTCAATTATACTGTAGCAAGTGATACGTATACTTTGAACTGGTATGATGCACCAGGAGGAACAAATATCGGTACGGGTTCACCTTTTGATGTTCTCGCCCTAACAGCCGGAACGGGTTCATACAGCTTTTTTGTTACGCAAACAGGAATCAACTGTACTGAAAGTGCTGCGACAGAGGTTGTGGTTGATATTACTGACGTGAATGTGGATCTTTTGATCCAAGACGTTTCATGTATAGGTAACACAGATGGTACCTTTTCCATATCAAACGTACAGTGCGGAACACTGCCTTTTAACTTTTCAGTGGATGGAGGAGCTTTCGGTCCTGCACCAACAGATTTAGCGGCAGGTTCTTATGTTGTAATTGTTGAGGATGGAACAGGCCTTCTAAGTGCACCGATAACCGTTGAAATAGGAACACCGCCAACCGTGGTCCCAGGTCCACCTTCAGCTGATTCTTTACTTGCTTACTGTAGTGGTTCAGCGAGTATTTTATTGGAAGCTACAGCAAGTGGCCTTCCAGTGGTATATACGTTAAATATGTTTGACTCATGGGGTGATGGATGGAACGGAAATGCCGTAACCATATTAGTGGATGGTGTTGTTGCTCTTGCTGATGCAACGATTGCAACAGGAGACAATGCCACAGCAAACTTTGTAGCTTCTGAAGGAGCAACGATAACTGCAGAGTGGACACCAGGAAGTTTCTCTAGCGAAGTATCATTCAACATCGCAGACGCGGATGGAAATGTCGTATACAATGGTGCTTTTGACGATGCCATTGGATATACTATTCCTGCGGGCAGCTATCCATTAAATTGGTATGATGCAGCAACAGCAGGTAACCTTGAAGGAAACGGTTCCCCTTTTGAAGCTGTTGGTTCAGGAGTTATGCCGGCTGCGGTTACAGGTACTTATGACTTCTTTGTAACGCAATTGAATGGTGGATGCGAAAGTGTCGCTACGCAAGTTACTGTTGAGATTACAGATGTAAATGTAACCCTAAGTGTTACAGATGAAACATGTACAGATTACACCAACGGTGGATTTGCGATTCTGGATACTTTGTGTGGTACAGCACCATTCGTATTTCAAGTAGATAGTGGGGCATTTGATGTAGCTCCAAACCTAACTGCTGGAACATATTCAATTGTAGTTCGAGATGCTGATTCACTTTTTAGTGCGCCAATTGAAATTACAATTGTCACTTTAGAGACCTCTATTCCACCATCGCCAACTGCAGATACTGCGGTATATGCATGCGTTGGAGATTCCAGTATTGAACTCACGGCAATTGGAGACATTGCATCAACTGATTCATTATTAACCACAATGGCTGCTGGTAATGGTTCGCAGGGTACAATGTTCGTGATTGAAGCAATTCAAGAGACAACCATTCAGGATTTTGCCTTAAATATGAATCCAGGAACTGGAGATGTTTCTATCTTTTATCGAGCAGATGACTACCTAACCGTTCCAGGATCTAACCTAAGCGATGCTGGTTGGATACTAGTCGGAACAGCCGAGGCACTTGCTTCTAATAGTCCAGATTATACAAATATCCCTGTCCCCGTTAATATTACAATCCCTGCGGGTGAAAGATATTCTTTCCACATTGGTTCTACAGGAGGTGTGGCTTACACTAACGGAACTGTACTCGGAGATGTTTATGCTTCCACGGCAGGATTCAATTTTATTCAAGGTCATGGTGGTACGATTTTCAACTGTACATTCGCGCCAAGAGTATTTAATGGTCTGATTCGCTATGAAGCAACCCAGTCTATTGACGTAACTTGGTTCGATGCATCTTCAAATGGTACAGTTATCGGAAACGGTTCTCCTTTCGAGTCTGTGGGTACAGCTATTTTGCCTGATGCGGATTCAGCGGGTATTTTCGACTTTTATGTTGCAAGTAACAATAACGGCTGCTACAGTGAAGAAACTGTTGAAGTGAGTGTTAATATTTCTGATGTAAATGTTTATATCTCTGCTGTTGATGCTTCTTGTAATACTGGAGCTGATGGATCATTTGTTATTGATTCTGTTGCATGTGGAGTGGTTCCATTTTCTTTCTCTGTAAACGGTGGAGCTGTTGGAGCAGCGCCAACGGATTTAACAGCTGGTGTTTATGAAATAGTTGTCTTCGACGGATTAGGCGATTCTTCAAGTGTTTATTTCTTAACTGTTGGAAGTGCCGATGGCCCATCTGACCTTGTAATAAACGAACTTACGGATACAAGTGTTAATGTATCGTGGATATCCAATGGTTCTGAAACAGGATGGACCGTAGAATATGGAGCTGCAGGATTCACACCAGGAGCTGGTGAAGAAGTAGGTTCCGTTGCGGTTACAGATACCGTTGCATTCATTAACAACCTATTAGGAAATACGGATTATGATTTCTATGTAGTTGCAGATTGTGGAACTGGCGTTAACGGTGATTGGGCTCAAATTTCATTTACTACAGATTGCGGATTCTACATGGTACCGTTTGAAGAAACATTTGAAGATGATTCTGATACAAGAATTTGCTGGTACAACATCTATGAAGTTTTAGAGGCTGATTGGACCTACCAAACAGGTGCCGGTGCCGGTGTTGGTGGATCAGCGCTTAATTCTTATGAAGGAACACTGAATGCAAGATTTGTAAGCTCGCCAGGTGGTGAAGTAACAAAGCTCGCTTCTCCAAGATTAGACCTTTCTGATCAGGACAGTGTTGCGCTTGTATTTGCATATGCTCAGGAACAATGGGCAGGTGATCAAAACACAACTAAAGTATACATGAGAGATACAGATACGGCAGCTTGGGTTGAAATTGCTTCTTATTCTGATGATACTCCAGAATGGACAGTTGATACACTTTTCATTGTTGACACGACAGATCAATTAGAGATTGCTTTCGAAGGAACTTCTAACTGGGGTAGAGCAAATGTGGTAGATCAAATTCAAATTTTACCTTGTTCTGTTGAGCCAGGAATTGACGGTGGTGGAAATGTTTGTAGAGCGGTCGACACAGTGGACCTTAACCAGTACATTACAGCTGGTGAAACTTATGGCTACTGGAGCTTCCCTGCAAATGAAACGTTTGTCAATGGTTCAGTTGCAGATGTACAGTTCTTACCAGAAGGCTCACACGATTTCCTTTATGTTGTTAAAACGCCATGTGCGGCAGATACAACAGTTGCGACACTCGTGATTTATGGTCCCTCTTCTGCGGGAGATGACGGTGCTGATTCGGTTTGTTTGAACGAGCCATACAATCTATTGTCTTCTTTGTCAGGAAATATTGACCTAGGAGGAGACTGGATTGATCCACAAGGAAACAACCTTGGTTCTCCTGATATTACAGCAAGTAACATCCCAGGTAGCTACAACTACTCATACATAACCTCTAACGGAGTGTGTGATGCGGATACCTCAACTGTTCTATTATTTGTTGATGGAGGATGTGATTTTCTTGGACTTATGGAAGCAGACTTAAGCTTCTTTGAATTGTATCCAAACCCAACAAGTGGAAGCTTTAACATTCAAGCGAATGAAGCTGAAGGATTCTTCAGCATTGAAGTAACTGACTTGAACGGTAGAATCATTCAAACATTCAAAAACTACATAACAGGAAATGAAATCAAATCTATCGATTTGAAAAATTCAGAAACTGGGACGTATTTCGTGAAAATCTATAACAACAATGTATTTAAAACATTCAGAGTTGTTAAAAACTAATCACGTTAATCATTAAATTAAAGGGAGGCCTTCGGTCTCCCTTTTTTTATTTTCATAAATTCGAGATATGTTTAAACTTCCAGACATACCCATCAGTATTTTTTCAAAGATGTCTCACCTTGCAAAGGAACACGGCGCAATAAACCTATCTCAAGGATTTCCGGACTTTGGGGTAGATCCTATTCTTATTGCATTGGTTGAAGAAGTCAGTAAAGGCGGTGTTCATCAATATTCGCCTATGGCAGGAGAGCCGAAGCTGCTAGAAGAAACAGCTAAACTGGTCTACGAATCTTATGGACGAACCCTAAACCCAAAGAAAGAGATCTTAATTACTGCAGGAGCTACACAAGGTGTTTTCACATGTATTCAAGCATTAATTGAGCCAGGTGATGAAGTGCTCATACTTGATCCGAGCTATGACTGTTATGTTATGCCCATCACCCTAAGCCAGGGCATTCCCGTTCGAATACCTTTGAATGAGACATTTCTGCCAGATTGGGATTTAATTAAGGACGCTGTGAATGACAAAACCAAACTCATTATCACCAACAACCCGCACAACCCGTCAGGACGTATTTGGAGTAAAGCTGACATGCAAGAACTATCAAACTTACTCGAGACCAACAACAACCTATATCATCTATCAGACGAGGTATATGAACATATTACCTTTGATGCTAGACACGAATCTGCAAATCTATATGAGGCATTACGCGCTAAAACTATAATCGTATCCTCTTTTGGCAAAAGCTTTCATATTACGGGTTGGAAAGTCGGCTATATTGTCGCCCCTGAAAACCTTATGAATGAATTGAAAAAAGTACATCAATATCTTGTATTTACCGTGAATAGTTTGAGCCAACATGTACTTTCAGAATATCTGAAAAAGCAAAATGTAAAGCAACTAGGTGCCTTTTATAAACAAAAAAGAGACCTGTTTAGAACAGGAATGAAGAATAGCAAATTTGAACTTTTACCTTGTGAGGGGACATATTTCCAGCTCGCATCCTATGCAAAACATACGCAAGCATCTGATGTAGATTTCTGCCATAAACTGGTTGAAGAATTCAAGCTAGCCGCAATTCCAGTATCGGTTTTTAGTGCACGAAAAGAAAGCAGAAAAGTCATAAGGTTCTGCTTTGCAAAAGAAAATGAAACACTAACAAAAGCAACAGAACTTTTATGCCAGATTTGAATATAAGAATTTTACAATTCGATCAAGTATGGGAAGACAAGCAAAAAAACTTTTCTAAAATTAAGGGTCTATTGCATAATCAAAATGACTTTGATCTTCTATTGCTTCCGGAAATGTTTCATACGGGGTTTACAATGAACCATACAACGCATTCTGAACAAATGACGCATTCAGCGGGTATTGACTTTCTAAAATCATTGAGTAAGGAGTTAAATTGTGCTATATATACTAGCTTAATTATTCAAGAAAACGAGTATGTTTTCAATCGAGGAGTTTTTATTGACAAAGAGGTAATGACCCTGTATGATAAACGAAAATGTTTTGGGCTTGGTGGTGAAAGCGAATCATTTACACCCGGACAAAATGAAGTAATTGTAGATTTTCACGGATGGAAGCTTAACCTACAAATTTGCTATGACTTGCGGTTTCCTGAACTGATTAGAAATGAACTCAACATTGATGGCGTTGCAAAATATGATGCCTTGCTCTATGTCGCCAACTGGCCAAAAAAAAGAATCAAACACTGGATCTCATTACTAAAAGCAAGAGCGATAGAAAATCAGTGTTATGTTATTGCTTGTAATCGAGTCGGAACAGATGGCAATGACATTGAATACAATGGGAACAGCTTGATTGTCGACCCAAATGGTGTCATTCAAAACCCGCTAGATGAAAATTATGCTGAAGGAATCTTAATTGGAAAACTTTCTGCACATGACCTTTCTGACCTACGAAAAAAACTTCCTTTTCTACAAGACCGCTAAGTTTTGTTAAGAGTTTTGTATATTTAGCTCCATAAATTAATTACATGAAAAATCTACTACTTATCTCCTGCTTGGTTCTAACCGCAGGCATCACTTGGTCGCAAAAAGCACCAAGAATAGCTTCTCTCGATGAGCTCATTGGAACTGAAAAACCAGCTCTAAATATTGAACAACTGAAGGATGAAGGCATCACTATTTGGTCTGATGATTTCTCTGAGGATACTACCTGGATTCTTGATAACAATGGTCAAGCAGGCATTGAATATGGATGGAACATCAATGCTGTGTCTGACGGTTGGTATTCTAACAATGGTATTAGTTCTACTTCAGGAGGTAACTATGCCGAACTTGTAAACGGAGTTCCTGCTAATGAATCACAAGCACTTGATGTAGTGTATACAATGACAACAGCGAACCCAATTGATGTTATCGGTCTAGGGGGGACGAATCAGGTTACCTTAGAATTCGAACAATACGGCGCTAGGTTTAATGACCTTCAACAAATTTTAATTAGTACGGATGGAATTGTGTTTACACCCGTAGGAGACAACCTTGACGTCCCTGTTTTATCAGCTTCTGGTGGAGCTGCCTATGACAATCCGGACCTTAAGCAAATTAATTTAGCAACTATTCTAGAAACAGATAATGCTCCCATTTGGATTCAATTCAGTTGGACGACTAATTTCCCATCATTTGCTGAAAACCCAAACGTTTGGATAACCTATGGTTGGTACATTGACGATGTGCGTTTGGTCACAAACCCAGATAATGATCTAGAAATTACTGAAACATATTGGGGTACCGAAGGCCTGAACTACTATCAAATTCCGTTGACACAAGTTGCTCCAATAGATTTTGAGGTTGCTGTCTTTAATGGTGGGGCGAATACACAAACCAATGTTGCATTGAATGCGGATGTCAATGGGGGAGCATTTGTTGGTTCAAGTGATCCTGCTGAAATCATTTCGTTGGATACAGCAATTCTGACACTCAGTACGCCTTTCACGCCTGATGCGAATGGCAACTATACGATTGTTCAAACAATTAGCTCAGACTCCACGGACGATGTACCCGGGAACAACGAAATAGATGATATCAGTTTTGCCGTGGGTGACTTTATTTATGCGCGTGACAATGGATCTCCAGGAGGAAGTACAACAAATGGAGTAGATGGATTTGAGTCCGGTAATCTATTTGATGTATGGGCAGATCAAACCCTTAAAGCTATTGACATACGAATACCAGGAGGCACAAATGGAGCAGAGCTTGGAACGGAGTTTTATGTGAAGCTATACTCAGTGGACGTAGCTACAGGCGATTTTATTTATGAGATGGAGTCTGATGTATTAACGCTCACGCAGCAAATGCAAAACACGAGCTTAACAGTTCCTTTATTAAGTCCAGTTAACGTAATTGCTAATACAACTTACTTAGCCGTTATAGGTTCATTTGGTGAGGGTCTTAGGGTCTCAACGGCGGGAACATCGGAGCCTCAAACGTCTTTCTTTTTAGACCTTGCAGACAACACCTGGTATTACCAAACTGGGACACCGTATGTAAGATTAAATTTTGATCCAACCATTGGAATAGAAGAAAATAATACGGCCTTTACAGTAGGTAATGTATTTCCAAATCCAGTATCAGGAGAAGGTACATTACATGTATTCATGAATAATGCGCAAAACATGTCCATGGAAATCACAGACCTTTCAGGTAAACTTGTTAGCGTACAAAGCAAAAGTCTAAATCAAGGTGAAAATAAAATCGCTCTTGATACAGCGCAACTTTCTAGCGGTATTTATACCGTTACATTGTTGAGCGGAACAACATCATTCTCAAGAAAAATGATTGTTCAATAGAGGAATAAGAACATACAAATGTAAAGCCGGCAATTGCCGGCTTTTTTTATGATGGAGTTTGAAATCGGATACCTTGGGTTGTTGATCACTAGTTTCCTAGCAGCAACATTTTTACCCATAACCTCAGAGGTTTTTTTGGTGAGTATGCTTGTGCTCGGATATGACCCGTGGATTACTTTATTTTATGCAACAATAGGAAATGCTGGCGGAGGATGGTTTAATTTCGTCATTGGCCGGCTAGGTAAACCCCAATGGTTAGAGAGGTTAAAAGTTCCAAAAAATAAAATATTAAGATGGAAGGACAAGGTTCAGCGTTATGGACAGTGGTTAGGCTTATTGAGCTGGCTTCCATTTATTGGAGACATCATGTCAGTTGCACTAGGTTTTTTTAGGGCTCCTTGGATCTCAAGCTTCTCTTTTATATTGATCGGAAAATTTTTACGTTACCTCGTTATCGTAGCATTGTTTGTCCTTGGATGGCTTTAGAAGAAACAATTTTTGAAAATTAACGTACCTTAGTTATGACCCAAAACTCTCGTTTTGGTAATAATTAAACTTATGCAAAAGATTTTTAGTTTCATAACGAATATGGTGGATAGCTTTCGTCTCAATCAGGAGAAGGAAGATTTTCATGTAATTGCAGATAACATTGATAGCGGAGTTGTATTTAAAGGAACAAATTTGTGGATTTTAGTATTTGCTATTTTAATCTGTTCTTTAGGCTTAAATGTAAATTCTACGGCCGTTGTTATCGGTGCCATGCTTGTATCACCGCTCATGGGTCCAATCATTGGTCTTGGGTTTGGAATTGCGACCTCTGATATAGGTCTGCTAAAAAAAGCGCTTTACAACTATTTATTTGCGGGTATCGTTGCAATTGTCGCATCGACGCTATATTTTGCATTGACCCCAATTCACGTCGCGCAAACTGAAATGTTATCTAGGACATCACCTAATATTTACGATGTGCTCATCGCATTTTTTGGGGGACTTGCGGGAATTGTGGCCATTGCGAGTAAAATGAAAGGCAATGTGATTCCAGGGGTTGCCATAGCGACTGCCTTGATGCCACCATTGTGCACTGCCGGTTATGGGCTTGCAACCTTACAATGGAGCTTTTTCTTTGGAGCTTTTTACTTGTTTTTCATTAATACAGTATTCATTTCGCTGGCGACCTTATTGACAGCTCGACTTTTGAAATTTCCTCAAAAGCAGCAGCTCGATGAAAAACAATCGAAGCGAACAAACAGAATTATTTTATTGATTACTATCTTAACCATTGTTCCAAGTATTTATTTCGGTTACACGATGGTCCAGCAGGATCGATACATGCAAAAGGCCATAAGGTTTGTGAAAAGTGAAATAGCCAAACACCCTACAAAAAATAGCTTCCTTCTTGACCATGAGGTCAATGCATCCGAAGAAATTATAACACTCATTTATGGCGGGGAAAATATTTCAAAAGAAGAAATCATTTCACTTGAGAAAAACTTAAGAGACTTCGATCTTGAGGCGTCTAAATTGGATATTCAAATTGGATTTGGAAAAAAGGAGGAAGATGAAATCAACCCCTTGGCTGCTGAGCTACTATCCAAAGAGCAAAAACTTCAAGAAGTGGAAGAAACACTTGACGAGGCGAATCAAAAGCTAGACAGTATTCAAGAGATAAATGAGCTAAGTGGCAAAATATTTAAAGAGCTCAAAGCGCAATATGAATCTATTTATGCGCTATCCATGCAACCCAGTATTGAATATAAAGACTCCGCTAATCTTGAAGTTTGGCTTGTTCACATTAAACTTGATAATACGTTGGATACAGAAGATGAAACAAGAATCGTTTCATGGCTTAAAGAGCGTGTTGGAAATAAAAACATTTACATTCACTATGAGGTAAAAACACTTAATCCATTGGAAAGGGTTACTCGTTTTTTAACACCTTAAGGTATTCAATAAGTGGGTCTCTGCCCATCGTCAAATCTTTTATGGAATATTGAATTTTTTTTGTTGGTGTAATTTCAATCAATGCTTGCTCTATTGAGCTCAACTTCAGTGTAGAAATTGTAATTGGAATCCTAGAATTTTCCAATACTATTCTGGCTGCATTCCCATGAGTGCCCTGCATAGAACCAAAGCATGGTGTGCCTATTACTTGACCTCGATTATGGTCCTTAAACCAAGAGGCGAGCAGCACTGAGGCAGACATGGATAGTCCATTTGTGAGTAAAGTACATTCTCCTGTATAGGTTATATCTAAAGGATTGCTCAGCTTCTTTTGATATAAAATAGAGCTCATTGAGCCCATTGGGCTCTTGTAAAAGTCATACTCCTTACTAATCATTCCTTTAGGATATACACGCGATGCTTTTTTCACAAAGTCTAACTTTTTAAAACGAGATAAGGTTTCAAAACGGTCGAGTTTGCTCCTCTTATAAAGGTAATTTAAATCGAAGGTTTCTCCTTTATCATTTATATAGCTTAAAACATGCTCTAATAAAAGTACATATCCCCCTCTGTTTCCTCTCACATCCAAGATTACTTTTGAAATCCCTTTGCGCTCTACTTTCTTAAAAAAAGAATTAACCCCGCGTTTATATTTTCTTTCTCTTCGTGATTCAAAGGACTTCAATCCCAAATACGCAATACTGTCAGAGATCCTAAATTCGATGTCTTTTTTTTCAGACCAGCTATTTCGTCCGAAGTATCGACTTAACTTAATTGATGGAGCAATACTAGATAGAGTGTCATCGCCATATACATATGTGATATTAACAGGTTGTGTAGGCGTTTTATTGAATAAATTAAACACAAGTCCCATCATGATTTCAATTAGCTCATGACGGGCAGATTTCGCAGGGCCTTCAGATGGAGCCAATGTCCGAGTCAGAAGATAAAGCTCCTTAACGGTTTTGTCATTAACGGCTAATACTTCAACACCGAGCGGAATGGCATCGTAAAGAATTTTACTTAAATAGAAGTTCTCCCCTATTTTTTTTAAATGAAATGGAGCAATTTTTCTTTTTTTCGAAGCTAAACGTAATAACTCTCTTGGGTTTAATGCGGTATGTGAATCCTCTATAATTCTTGTAAATCCATTTATAACTTGCGCAAACTCTAGCACTGTTTTAGGTTTTTGAACCAAACGAACCGCCTTTTCATATGCGGCATTAAATAGACTGTCTGAGCAATTAAAAAAGGGAGCAGGATGTGTTTTTAAAATTGTTTGCTTCAATTGAAACAAATCCTTGGACATATCTTGACTCAGAAGTACATCATACAAATAAGTCGGTTTTTCATCTTGTGATTGCTGAGAAATAGCTGCCTGAACACATAAAATAGTGATGGCAAAAAGTAGTGCAAGAAATAGGGAAGCTCTCAATGGGATATGTTCGTTTTCTAAATTACGCTATAACCTTAATATTCCTGTCATTTAAAAACAAAAATATACGAATTGTGTTAATTTTATAACTCAATCATTAGCAGTGCAATAACAAATTCAATTGTAAAATAAATTGATTCAATGACAACATTCCTCATTTCAGGTGGTCGCGGGCTAGTCGGAAAGGCGCTAGGGAATATGCTCAAAAGACAAGGTCATACAGTGTATAAATTATCTAGACGTCCTAAAAGGAAGGGCCACATCTATTGGAACCCTGAAAAGCAGAGCATAGAGGGGAAACACCTTCATAAAATTGAGGTTATCATTAATCTCGCTGGAGCAAACATTGGGGCACAGAAATGGAGTAATAAAAGAAAATTAGAACTTATTAACTCACGGGTAAATTCAATTCAATTCCTAAAGCAAACGGCGGCAACAATGCCCAATTTGAACTATTATATCAGTGCGTCAGGAATAAACTGTTACGGCTACAACAGCCAAATCGAAAAAGAAGAATCCGATGATTATGGCAAGGACTTTCTATCCGAATTGGTCAAGGAATGGGAGGCTGCAAGTAACAGCTTTAAAGAAATATGTCCTGTAGCAATACTTCGTATTGCCTTGGTGGTGGATAAAAAAGGAGGTGCCCTTAAAAAAATCATGAAACCAATCAAGTTAGGTGTAGGTTCGCCACTCGGATCAGGGCAGCAATACCTACCATGGATCCACATAAAAGATCTATGCAGAATGTTTATACACTGTATAGAGCACAAAAAAGAAGGAACTTTTAACGCTGCGAATGGATATATTTCTAATCAAGAATTTATGAAGACTATCTCGAAGAAAATGAAGAAACCTTTCTTTTTCCCAGCTATTCCAAAACCGATATTATCCTTTTTCCTTGGTGAAATGTCTACAATGCTCACAGAGAGCCTAAAGGTTTCAAATCAAAAAATTAAACAAAATGGCTTTGAGTTTCTATTCCCCGATTTCGATTCTGCAATGACGCATATCGTGAAAAATGAGGACTAAACTTTCCTAACAAAAATTTGTAGATAAATACCCCGACTTTTCTCTTTGTTTTTCTGTATTTAAGGTTAACTTCAAACAAAAGTATTTGAATGGCAAAAAAGCAAAAAATCTTCGTCCTTGACACCTCCGTTTTACTCCATGACCACCAATCCATCACGACCTTTGAAGATAATAATGTAGCAATACCTATTACAGTACTAGAAGAGCTCGACAAATTTAAGGTTGGTAACGACACAAAAAACTTTTGTGCACGTGAGGTCATCCGATTTATTGATCGCCTGTCTGGAAACGGCGGGTTACAAGATTGGATCTCTTTAGGTAAGGGAAAAGGAAAGTTTAGAGTGATTATGGAGCAGAAGCCCAAATCAATTGATGCTGAGGCAATCTATGCCGAAGGGAAAAATGACCATAAAATAATTAATGCCGCACTTTACCTCAAGGAAAATGAGCCAAAAAAATCAGTTACCCTTGTCACGAAAGATATTAACCTTCGGATAAAAGCAAAGGCGCTTGGTGTTATTGCCGAAGACTACGAAACAGGTAAGGTGGCGATACAAAGCGAGGAAAAGTCAAATACAATTGAAGGTGTTGATTCTGAGAGAATCCGTGAAATATTTACAAAGGGACGTATAGATGAAAATGGAATTCTCGGAGCTAGCAAGCTCGTAAATGGGTATTATATTTTAAAAAATGGAAAATCTTCTTCACTTGCTTTTTTCAACCATGCTGTAGACCAGGTTGAGCGTATTGAAAAAGAATTTGTTTATGGAATCAAACCTAAAAATGCAGAGCAGGCTTTTGCTTTGCACGCTCTAATGAACCCAAGTATCAAGCTCGTTGCTATTCAAGGAGTCGCGGGAACCGGAAAAACACTATTAGCACTTGCTTCTGCCCTCGAGCAGGCAAAACAATACAACCAAATCATTCTAGCAAGACCGATTGTCCCATTATCGAATAAAGAAATAGGATTCTTACCTGGAGATGCGAATGATAAGATTGGCCCGTATATGGAGCCCTTATTCGATAATTTGAAATTTATCAAATCACAATTCGGTCAAAACGAAAAAAAGCATAAGGCAATTATTGAAATGCAAGAATCTGGCAAGATTTTAATCACGCCTTTAGCGTTCATTAGAGGAAGGAGTTTATCCAATATTATGTTCATTATTGATGAGGCACAGAATCTAACGCCGCATGAAGTAAAAACAATCATAACACGTGCCGGAGAAAACACCAAAATCGTATTTACAGGGGATGTCCATCAAATAGATACGCCATATTTGGATGAAAACAGTAATGGATTAGCTTATCTAATTGATCGATTAACGGGACAAAAATTATTTTCAAACGTGAAGCTAGAAAAAGGAGAGCGTTCTGAGCTTGCCAATATGGCTAACGATTTACTTTAGAAACACACTAAATAGTTTTTCCAACCCGAACAAGCTCGCCAAAATACAAATGTTTTCCTGAGGTGGTTTTCATATGAAGACCATCTGCTGAAGCAGCACGTTGAGGGAAATATATCGTCATTAATTCTTTAAGGGTCTCTTGATCTACCGTTGGAGAATACGTATTCAAAATAAGAAATCCATCTTCATTCAGAATCGAGGCCGTTGCAGCTAAAAGCTCATCTACTTTGTCTTCAAGCTTCCATTTTTCGCCCTTTGCACCTAAACCCCAGGCAGGTGGGTCCATTTGAATTGCCTTATATTTATTCCCTCTTTTTTGCTCTCTATTGACAAACTTTAAAGCACCTTCATGAACCCATCTTATGTTCATTAATCGGCTCAATTCCATGTTTTGCTTTGCCCAAGATATAATGGGCTTTACAGAATCTAAATGATATGTATCCGCTCCCATATGTCTTGCAACGCATGACGATGCTCCCGTATAAGCAAATAGGTTTAAAAATTTATCCTCCGATGACAGATTGGATTCAAGATACTCCCAATTGATTTTTTGTTCTGGAAAAAGCCCAATATGCTTATTGTTTGTTAACTCTAGCTTAAAGGTTAGACGGCCATATTTTATATTCCATGTAGATAAGGCATTTTTTTTAAGTGGTCTCCATGTGCCCTTATTGGCGCGTTTCTCAACAAACTCCCAATGGGCCATTTTCTTCCACTCGCTAAAAGGCAAACCGCTATGAAAATATGCCTGGAGCTCAGGTCGGATTGTAATAATGTCGCCCCATCTTTCAAGCTTTTTTCCGCCACCAGCGTCAATAAGCTCGTAGTCTTTCCATGGCGTTGTGAAAATTTTTGATTGCGACATACTAGCGCATCTTTGGCGTCTTTTTTCTACCGCCCATCATTTGAGCCATTCGCATCTGGTTTTTAGAAGGCGCCATCTGCAATTGCTGCTGCATGGTTCGAATTTGATCCTTCATCATACCAGACTTATCAAGCTTCTTTGCTTCAGAAAGCAAAGACAAAGATTCTTTTTTCCTACCCGACTGAGCACAAATTCCTGCCAAATGCATGCGGGCCATTGCATTGTCCTCTGGAGTTCTCAACCCCAATGCCAAAGCCTTACGAAGCTTTTGTTCACTTTGTGCAAGCCCCAAAGTCTGGGCACCCATAATGGCCTGAAGAAAAATAACATAGGCATGTTGTTTTCTCGGCAAAAATTGTGGGTTCGAAACCCTACTGATGTATTTGTAAGCTTTATCCGTATTTCCAATACGCATTTGATTCAAGGCGAGAATCATTGTTGGATTGCGGAAAAAAGATAGTATCACGAGTGCCGTTAAAAACAGCATAGAAATACCCCAACCCCATAAGCCAGCGTAAAAAAGATAAATGTTTAACCCAAGTGCTGCAGTTGCGACCGCAATACGTAATATAAATCCTATCATAATTCAGTTATTGTTGCAATACATTTCAATTCTATAGCAATCGGCGTAGGTAGCGAGTTTATTTCAACAGTAGTTCTACATGGTAAGTTATCTTTGAAATATTCAGCATAAATCTTATTATAAACCTGAAAATCTCGTTTCATGTTTACCAAGAAAACGGTAACGTCAATAAGCTCGTCCCAGCTCGATCCAGATTCTTCAAGAATAATTTTCACATTGTCAAAAACACTGCGACATTGCGCCTCAAAATCAAATTCAATGAAGTTCCCATTGTGGTCTAGCTTCAGACCTGGTACGTGAGAATCCGTAGAATCAGAACCTGCAACGCGAGGACCGACACCCGATAAAAAGAGTAGATTCCCTGCTTTTCTCGCATGGGGATAAAGCCCAACGGGCTTCGGAGCTTTGTTCGTTGAGATACGTTCTTCCATCATCTTATTAAATTGCTTATGCAAATATAATATAAGCACTTTATAAAAAGGTTATTATCCTTAACTTTGAAACAATGGACTTATCAGTTAAAAATACGCTTAGTGTTGTAATTCCCACCTTCAATGAGGAAGGGAATATTGAACATCTGTATAATAAGTTGAAAGAGACGATCGATCCTCTTGGACTAGAAGCATTAGAGTTGATTTTTGTGGATGACGGCAGCCATGACCATTCCCTAAAAATCATCAAACAATTGGCTGCAAATGACGACCAGGTGAAATACATTTCGTTTTCTAGAAATTTCGGACACCAGTTAGCACTTAAAGCTGGTCTCGACCATGCTCGTTTTAAGGGTATTGTTTCCTTAGACGCAGATCTTCAGCACCCCGTTGAGCTCATTCCGAATATGATTGAAAAATGGAGGTCTGGCGCAGATGTTGTTTACTCAAAAAGAATCGATATAACACTTCCATGGTTCAAAAGAACGAGCTCCAAACTCTTTTACCGAATCGTGAACTCACTGAGCCAAATTAAGCTAGAAGATGGTGTCGCTGATTTTAGACTCTTGGATCAAAAAGTAATTCACGCTCTTTTAAAGTATAAAGAGACCAACCTTTTCATTCGTGGCATTATTCCTTCACTTGGGTTTCAACAAGAAGCCATTGAATACAAACCTAATAAAAGGCATGCGGGCGAAACGAAATATTCATTTTCCCGAATGCTGCGCTTTGCATTAACAGGAATTACTTCTCTAAGTGCAAAGCCGCTTTATTTTTCAATTTATTTCGGTGTGTTTTTTGCCTTTTTAGCATTTATCTATAGCCTCTATGCCATTTACGTTTTTGCATTCGGTAATGAGGCGGTTCCGGGCTGGACCTCAATTATTGCCAGCATCCTTTTGATTGGCGGAATTCAACTAATCATGATTGGCATCATTGGGATATATCTTGGAAAAGTATTTGCACAAAGCAAAGGACGGCCCAACTATATTATCGCAGATAAAAACACTTTAAATGATTAAAGATTTTATCACCAAGAATAAGTGGTTAATTCTTGTTTTTGTGATTTTTGGTGGTGTTTTCGCTTCAATCAGCTTTGTCAATCATTACAATTTTAGGACATATGGCTGGGATTTAGGAATCAATCAAAATGCCATTTTCGATTATGCACATTTCAGATGGAACGACTGTATGATTATGCAACCCTCCTTCGAAAATGTTTTGGCGGATCACTTCTCGTTATACCCCATGCTAGTATCTCCTTTTTACTGGATATTCGGAAGTTATACCATGCTTCTTTTTCAATGGGCAGCAATTCTTTTTGGTGGATTAGGAATCTTCAAATTTGTCCATTTCATTTCAGAAAATAAAAAGCTTTCAACCATAGCGGTTATTCATTTCTTCTGTATTTGGGGGATTTACTCAGCGCTTAGCTTTGATTACCACGATAATGTCGTCGCCGCAATGTTTGTTCCTTGGTTCCTATATTATTATCGCAAACAGAAACTTTCTAGAAGTATTTTGTTTTTTATACTCATTATCGTATCCAAAGAAAATATGGCCCTTTGGGCTGGTTTTATCGCCCTGGGATTAAGCCTTCGACATATATTAAATAAAGAATGGAATCACTTAAAGCTGAGCGGGGTTTTAGCACTTGCTGCTTTCCTTTATTTTATTGTCATCTTAAAGGTAATTATCCCAGAATTATCCAATACTGATGGAGCTTATCTCCACCATTCATTTAATGCATTAGGGAGTAATTTCGGAGAAGTCATCGTCAACATCTTCAAACATCCGATCCGAGCACTGGCGCTTCTTTTTGAAAACCATTCAGGTGATTCGTTCTTTGATGGAATAAAATTAGAAACACACATAGCACTTGTTCTTGCAGGAGGCTGGGCGCTGTTTTTCTATCCAGAATATTTTGTAATGATCCTTCCAATTCTGGCGCAAAAGATGTTTAACGATTTACCCATAAGGTGGGGAATCAGCGATCATTATTCTATAGAGTTTGCACCGATACTTGTGATAGGGCTCTACACCTTTTTAAATAAACTCAAAAGGCGAAAAATACAGGTGGCTCTCGTAACCCTTTTACTTTGTGCAATTTCCTCCTTTAAATTCATGGAGAAAAGAACTTCCGAGTACTATAAAAAAGACAACACACGTTTCTATTCTTCAGAGCATTGGAAACGTAACTTTGATGTTGGTTCTGTGCATAAAGTTCTTCAAACCATTCCCGATAGCCTGCGTGTAAGCGCGCAATCACCGCTTGCGCCTCATTTGGCATTTAGAGATTATATTTACCATTATCCGTTTAAGGGAGATGCAAATTGTATCGCGCTGCTAACTGCAGAAGAGAACAAGTATCCTTTTACAGAAGCTCAGTATCAAGATGAAATCAAAAAATTGTTGGAGAGTGAAGAATGGATTATTTTTACACAAACTAAAGACTTACTTATCCTTATAAAAAAGTGAAAATGACTGCTCCTTTTCCAATATATAGAACAAAGAGACGTTATTGCAGTGTGAAAACATTTATGCTTGTGCTTACCTTATTGGTAGGTAATTACTTTTGGGCGCAAATTGGTATGAGCCAATGGAGATTGCATGTAGCTTCTGGAAAAGCTATTGACATTGTTAGAGCAGAAAACACAATTTTCACGGCCTATACAAATGGCCTTCATGTCCTTAACAGGGATAATGAGGAAGAAGAACTTCTAACAGATGTCAACGGCCTGTCAGACATCGAAATTTCCTGTCTTTATTACGATAGCATCGCAGCATGTGTTTTGGTTGGATATTCAAACGGAAATATTGATAAAATCACCACATCATCGATCTATAATATTCCCGCGATTAAGCTTGCCCAAGTTCCGAACTCTAAGAGAATCAATCGGTTTATGCGGAATGGAGATTATGTTTATGTTGCCACTGACTTTTGTGTGACAAAACTTGACCTAAACAAAGACGAAATTAAAGACACCTACTATCCAACCAACGGGAACGAGGCGATTCTAGACTTGAGCTTTTCAGTAGACACCATATTTGCATTAACAAGCGACCGATTAAAATATGGAATAATCGATAACCCAGCCCTTCCGGATGTCAGTCAATGGCAAGTCGACTCGAGGTTCCCTATTCAATCTGAAAATTCCTATGCTGAAATTGAACAGTTTGAGAATAAACAATTTATTCTTTTAAAATCCCCTGAGTATGGGCAAGACAGTGTTTTCTACCTAAACAATAACGTGAAAACATGGTTAACGAATTCCCCATATTCCTTAGAAATTAATAGCATAAATATATTAGATGATACAACCTTCGCCGTAAATATAGATGGCGGAATCTATATCTACAACAGTGAATTAAGCAACCCGCTCTCATATAATTCTAACAACTTTAATATTTGGATTTCTCCCGTAAGAAGTATTAGAGGCAATGAAGGTATTTGGTCAGCCGATCAGATAAATGGCCTACATCTGTATCCATCTGGAATTGGATATAAGGCATTTCCTATTGTGGGGCCTTACAACAATAATTTCTACGCTATGGATTGGCAAAGCAATACACTTGCTGTAGCAAGTGGACGACTGCTTGGGAAACTGCCTTCATTTAGCTCAAATGGCGTACATGTTTTTAGAAATGAAACATGGGGTTTCGAGAACATTCAGTCGGTTCCTCAATGGCAAGACGAAAATATTTGGGACTTTATAGACATCTCAGTCAATCCAAACAATCCTCTTGAATACGCCGTGGCGTCATATTCAGAAAAGCCCTTGACAATTTTCTCTGCAGACACTGTTGAGGTATTTGATGACACAAACTCTAGTTTGTCCTTTACAGGAATTGAAAATGGGTGGAGCTTGGCATCTGATGTTTGCTTTGACACGCAAGACAATTTGTGGGTACTCAATGGTTATACGGAGCAACCCTTGAATGTAAGGAGGCAAGATGGGTCTTGGGCGAATTTTGATTGTGGATCAAGTGCAAGAAATATTTATACGACAAAAATGATCATCGACTTTAATGACAATATTTGGTTCGCCTCCGAGGACCATGGTATGTTCGGATATAATCACAATAATACCATTGACGAACCCAATGATGATGAATATGTGCACATATATACAGGAGTCAATTCAGGAAATCTACCATCGTCGAATGTTACCGCCTTAGCTGCAGATTTTGATGGAGAAATTTGGGTAGGTACGGATGCAGGATTTGCCATTTTATACAATGCATCGAATGCATTTGATGCAAATCCAGGAGAGTATGATGTTCAACGTGTAAAAGTAACTTTTGAGGGCAACGTCGAGTACGTCTTGGGAAATACACACATCACCGATATTGAAGTCGATGGTGGAAATAGAAAATGGATTGCAACGGCAAATGCTGGTATTCTCTTGCTTAGCCCTGATGGATCAGAAATATTGGAGCAGCATACAACTGAGAACTCTCCACTTGTTTCAAATAATATTTTCGATCTTAAACTTGACCAAAACTCAGGAGAACTTTTCATTATTACAGACAATGGATTGATTTCATATCGCTCTGATGCGAGCTACGAAGACCCAACCTATGAAACCTACAATGTTTTCCCAAATCCTGTTAGGCCGAACTACTCGGGACCTGTTACAATACAAGGAATCCGCTATAATAGCGATGTGAAAATTACGGATGCTGCCGGAAACCTAGTTTATAAAACAACCTCGAACGGAGGAACAGCTGCATGGAACTGTCGCGCATTAAGTGGTGAGCGGGTTGCATCAGGAGTCTATTATATTTGGACTGCAACCAACGTGGGGAAGGATAAAAAAGTAGGGAAAGTTCTTATAATGAATTAACTTTTGTTCTACTTGAAAGGCATCACTCAATATAATACTGATGTTCTATAAAATAATCCAACATCGCTTCCTTAATGAGATGCTCTTGATCTTTAGAGTTAATTGGCGGTAAATTCCTTATATTTTCAAAGTGTGGCCAACCGTCTTCATCTCGGCCCTTATACTCATAATAACCGGCTGGGGTTAAAAGTGTGCAAATCGCGACATGAATTAAATCCGTTTTCTCCTGTTTACTGTATTTATCATGACCCTTACCTAGCTCATTGACACCAATCAAAAACAACAAAGCATGGACGTCTAAGTCTTCTCCAAAAGTTTTTTCTAGGTGTTTGGTTAATTTCTGATAACGCAATTCTATTTCATGGTCCATACAAACACAAAGTTAAAATTTGAGGATTAAAATGAGCTTAAATTTATTTCAATTTAAAGTCTATACTTCGTATTGTGTTGGAATTAGTCCCAATAAATAGGCTAAATGTTCCTGGTTCTGATTCCCATTTCTTGTTGGCACTGTAGAACTGCAAAGTTTCAGGGGTGATTTCAAATATAATTTGCTTAGATTCTCCGGGCTCCAACTCCACCAATTCAAAATCTTTCAGCTCTCTGACGGGGCGAGTGACACTCGCATAATGATCTTTAATATACATTTGAACGACCTCCTTTCCTTTGACTTTTCCAATGTTGGTCAAAGTTACCGAAGCTTCTATCTTGGTTCCATTATCCAGCTCCGATTTACTTAAAGTAATATCAGAATACTCAAACTCGGTATAGCTTAACCCATACCCAAATGGATATAATGGCGTGTTTTTTTCATCGCCATAATGTGACCAAAATACACTTCCTGCATCGGCTCCCTTTGCTCCAGGACGGCCAGTGTTTTTATAATTGTAGTACAAAGGCATTTGTCCAACACTTCTTGGAAAGCTCATCGGCAGCTTTCCACTTGGGTTGTAGTCGCCATATAGAACCTCTGTAATGGCATTTCCACTTTCGGTACCCAAATGCCAAGCTTCTACAATCGCAGGAAGGTGCTCATCGGCCCAATTCAAGACCAATGGCCTGCCGTTCATCAGTACAAGAACAATATTTTTATTTACGCTATATACTTCTTCCAAAAGCTCTTGTTGAAAACCAGGCAGGTCGAGTTTTGAGCGGCTTCTACCCTCTCCTGACTGAAAACCATACTCCCCTAAAACCATAACCACCACATCGGCATTCTTTGCAGCGTTCTTTGCCGCTTTCATTCCACCTTTATCTGTTGTATTAATGTCAACCTCCTGATGAAAAGCCGGAATAGCATTCACGAGCTTAACGCCCTGCTCATGGATAATTGTGTTGCCATCATATTTGAGCATTCCTTCAAGAACTGAAATAGCCGAACTATTTTCTCCTGCGATACGCCAATTACCTAGTGGACTGTTTTTATCAGCAGCTAAAGGTCCAATTAAAGCAACGGTTTGCCCTTCCTTTTTAAGCGGTAAAACGGCATCATCATTTTTCAAAAGGACAATGGATTTTTTTGCCATGTCTAATGCCCCTGCCCTTATTTCGGGAGAACCTGTAATCTCTTTTTCACGAATCGTATCACAATAACGAAAAGGATCATCAAAGAGACCTAGCTCATATTTAACTGTGAGGATTCTCCTTACGGCATCGTCTATTTGTGACATTGTCACGAGACCATCCTTTAATAGGGACTGTAACTCCGTAAGATAGATGTAGGATTCCATATCCATATCCGAACCTCCATTAAGGCCAAGTTCACCTGCATGATTTTTATCTCGGGCATAGCCATGGTCCACCAACTCTTTCAATGATCCCCAGTCTGAAACGATAAAACCATCAAATCCCCATTCGCCCTTTAATATATCTCTTTGTAAAATTTTGTCAGCCGTTGCGGGAATTCCATTTAACTCGTTAAAGGCATTCATAAAAGTACGAACACCCGCATCTGCAGCAGCCTTAAAAGGAGGTAAAACGACATTATGAAGTGTGTTCTCTCCGATATCCACTGTATTGTAATCTCTTCCGCTTTCTGCAAATCCATAGGCGGCAAAATGCTTGGCGCACGCCGCAACGGAATTTGGACTAGATAAGTCATTTCCTTGAAACCCTTTTACCCTCGCAGCAGCAACAACACCTCCTAGATAAGGGTCTTCTCCCGCCCCTTCCATTACTCTTCCCCAACGGGCATCGCGCGTAATATCAACCATAGGTGCAAAGGTCCAATTGATTCCTGCTGCAGAGGCTTCTTTTGCGCCAAGTGCTGCAGAACTTTGAATGGCCTCAAGATCCCAGCTTGCAGATTCCGCCAAAGGAATAGGACTTATCGTTTGATATCCGTGAATCAAATCAAACCCAATGATCAAAGGTATGCCAAGTCTTGATTGATTCACCGCAACTTCTTGAACAGCACGAACCTCTCTAGCACCACGCACATTGAGCATTGACCCTACCAAGCCTTTCGCAAGATGGTCATACTTTTCCTTCGCGTTTCCATCCTTTGGTGAAGGCCCTGTTACATTCCAAAATCCATTATATTGATTCATTTGTCCAATCTTTTCTTTCAAAGTCATCTTGGCCATCAATTCATTTACACGTTGAGGGATTGAAAGTTCAGCCTGTTTTTGATCAGTACCATCACAGGATAATAGAAAAGAAAAGAATAAAAAAAGGTACAGCCCTTTGGGCGGGAAAAAATATGGTGCTACCATTTTGTAATTTTTAATTTCAGGTTAGACATTGCGCTTATATCTAAGGAAGGTTTTTTATAAGTATCGTTTATTCTCCTACGAAACCGAGTATCTTTTTTTAACAATCCACGCAAAAAACCCGAGGTAAGCGAAGCAAAATACACCAATAATATAACTGCTTTGAATTCCAATACTTTCCGATACAGATCCTTGTAACCAACTGATAATTCCTCCGCCCATAATCATCATAATTAAAAAACTGCTACCCTGGCTAGTATGCTTACCCAATCCTCTAACGGACAAAGCAAAAATACAAGGCCAAAGTGTACTACAAAATAGACCGACGCTTGTAATCGCATATACACTGATTATTCCAGTTGTCAGCATGCCAACAATTAACGCGCAAATGCCGAGTATTGAAAAAATCAATAACATTCTAGCGGCATCGCCTTTACTTGCCATGTCGGCGGCAATTAAAACCAAAATAATCAAACCATAAACATAGAATGGAGTTAGGTCATGATTCGCAATCGCATTGACCAATAGAAAAACACCAAAGGCCAAATAAGGTGCGAGAAAACGCAGTATCTTTTGCAATGACATATTATCGGTAAAAGCCTGAACGGCACCTGTCCAACGACCGATCATTAAACTTGCCCAATAAAGTGAAACATAAGGTGCAATTTCATCTATCGCAAAACCTAATTCTTTCGACATATATTCNGGAAGGTTCGCTGCNGTTGATACTTCNACTCCGACGTANAGAAAAATAGCAAACATNCCCAAAACCAATTGCGGGTATTGCAATGCAGATTTTTTCAAAGACGAATGATCATCANTTGATTCTTCCTGTGACTCAGGATGCTCTGGTATAGAGGAAAANTTTAACAAAANAGCTACTAATAAAAAAGCAANGCCNAGAATTAAATATGGGATTTTCACACTCTCAATACTCAAATTAGTACTCNCNGATGAAGCAGTACCAAAAATGGCAAAGCTNACAATCAAAGGTCCGATCGTCGTTCCAAAATTATTAACTCCTCCAGCTAAGGTNAGCCTTTGAGAGCCAGTCTTTACAGGACCTAAAGCAATAGCCAGTGGATTGGCCACTGTCTGCTGAAGAGAAAACCCTAGACCTACTGTAAACAAGCCTGCTAGCATTAAAGGATAAGAACCAGAATTAGCGGCAGGGTAGAAAAGTAATGTCCCAAGAGCCGAAATAACCAAGCCTAAAACCAAGCCGTTTTTATACCCCATTTTATTCACGAGATCTTTTCCAATTAAAACAGAAATACCCATGTATATGAGAGAGCCAACAGTATAAGAAATATAAAATGCAATGGAAACAAATTGACTTTGACCTTGCGTTAAATCAAATGCTTCTTTAAAAACTGGAATTAAAATATCATTGCTCGCAGCAACAAATCCCCAGAAGAAAAATACAGTCGTTAATGTAAAGAGGGCACTTTGATTCGTTTTGGCAGACATAATGTTCAAATTTAGTCACCCAAGATAAAGTAAAATTTAGGATTAGCTGATGTTTTTTTTCAGTTTTATGGAAGGTATCGAAAGAGAAAGTGTCTTTATGACAGTATCTATAATGCCTTTGGCGTCATATCCACAATCAGCCCAAAGCTCTTTTTGTGTTCCATGGTGGATATACTGGTCTGGAATTCCCAGCCTTGTAACCTCCGAATGATACTTTTGATCGACCATAAATTCAATTACTNCCGAGCCNAATCCACCCATTATGCATCCGTCCTCTATGGTAATAATATGTTTAAACTTCGTAAAGATTTCATGAAGCATGATCTCATCAATAGGCTTTACAAAACGCATGTCATAATGCGCAAAAGACACACCAAGACCAGTCAAGCGCTGGGCTGCTTCTTGAACAAAGTTTCCGGGGTGACCTACGGATAAGATTGCAATATCTTTACCATTCGTGAGACGTCTTCCTTTTCCTATTGGGATTTCTTTCATAGGGGTTTTCCATTTTGAAAGAACTCCTCTGCCTCTTGGATATCTGATNGTNAAAGGACCGCGGTTAGGCANTTGCGCTGTAAACATTAGGTTTCTGAGCTCTTCTTCATTCATTGGTGCCGAAATCACCATATTTGGTATGCATCTCATATAAGAAAGGTCATAAGCACCATGATGGGTTGCTCCATCTGCTCCTACTAATCCAGCACGATCCAAACAAAAGACAACATTTAAATTTTGTAACGCTACATCATGAAGTACTTGATCGTAGGCNCGCTGCATAAATGAGGAGTATATATTACAAAACGGTAATAACCCTTGAACNGCCAAACCCGCACTGAAGGTAACGGCATGTTGCTCTGCTATTCCCACATCAAATGCACGATCNGGCATTGCTTTCATCATAATATTTAGAGAACAACCTGAGGGCATAGCGGGTGTAATACCCATTATTTTTTCATTCTTCTCGGCAAGCTCTACAATCGTATGCCCAAAGACATCTTGGTATTTTGGAGGNTGCTCAGNTGGCGGAGCGATTTTAACAATTTCTCCTGTTTCTTTATTAAATATACCAGGGGCATGCCATTGAACAGGNTTTCCTTCCTCTGAAAATTTATAACCGGCTCCTTTNCGGGTTATACAATGTAGAATTTTTGGTCCTGGTATGTCCTTAAGCTCCGCTAGCACGGTAGCTAGACGCTCAACATCATGCCCATCGACAGGACCATAATATTGAAAGTTTAAAGACTCAAACAAATTGCTTTTACCTCCACCCTTAATGATTTTAGAAACTTTTGTTNCAATACTCTGTGCATCGGGTCCAAACTTAGATACCTTTCCCAATAATTTCCATATTTCCTCCTTCACATGTCCTAGTGGCTGNGAGGGTTTGAAATCCTTCGAATATTCTCTTAATGCGCCAACGCTTGGTTCAATTGACATCCCATTATCGTTCAAAACCACCAATAAATTTGCGTCTTTTTCAAAACCGGCGTGATTAATTCCTTCAAAAGCCATNCCCGCCGTCATCGCACCATCTCCAATAACAGCAATATGTTGTGTTTTTGAATCTCCAGCGTACCTATTTGCTACCGCCATTCCTAATGCCGCCGAGACAGACGTAGATGA
Source organism: Crocinitomicaceae bacterium TMED16 (assembly GCA_002167775.1). GTDB lineage: Bacteria > Bacteroidota > Bacteroidia > Flavobacteriales_D > Crocinitomicaceae > UBA952. The sequence goes on from NHBV01000013.1 coordinate 159,710, forward strand.
ATGGCCTACACCAAAGGTATCATACTCGCTTTCTGACCTTTTTGGGAAACCCGANATTCCTCCTTTACTCCTATTGGTATGAAATACTTTTCTTCTACCTGTTAATATCTTATGTCCATATGCTTGGTGACCTACGTCCCANACAATTTTATCAACGGGCGTATCAAAAACATAATGTAAAGCAACAGTTAATTCAACAACACCTANACTTGCGCCAAAGTGACTATTCCCTATCTCAGAAATAACATCAATAATNTATTGCCGAACCTCAGCAGAAACTTGTGGTAAATCTTCCATAGAAAACTTATCTCTAAGGTCCTTAGGGACATCTATTTGATCTAAAAAATTTCCAGGTTTGAATTTTGACATAATGCTGGGTACAAAGTTAGATGATTAAACACATTTAACCTAACAACAAAGATTTCAAAGGGTTTTAGGCANTTATATTTTCTTNNGTNTCTTTNTTCTTTTCGAAGTAGAAAAGACTGATAACAAAAACAAGAAGCAAACTATTTCTNAAAACCAAATTCATATAAAANCTTTCAAAATCAATTTGAATCGCAAAGAAGTATAAAGCCAAAGNACTTCCTATGNAAAGGAAAAACTTCCATAGATTGTATGGAATTGGATAATGTTTTTGTCCTAGAAAATAGGATAGTAACATCTGAAAAAGATACACTATNAGTGTCGCCCAGGCGCAAGCCATGTATCCGTACTTGGGAATAAATAAGACATTTATTAAAACGGTTATANAAGCTCCGCTCAAGGCAATATAAGCACCAAACTTTGTCTTTCCACTCAACTTATACCAAATACTTTGATTGTAATAAATCCCCAGAAATACATTTGCAAGAAGTAAAATAGGCACCACCCTTAATCCTATCCAATAGGATTCATTCTGAATAAAGTACTTAAAAACATCAATNTTTAATGCGACCAAAAGGAAAACAACACAAACCAAACCTATAAATGCGTTCATTACCTTGACATAGATNTGATTTTTATTTTNCTTATTCATTTGGCNAAAGAAAAAAGGCTCTGCGGCNTATCTGTAGGCTTGTAAGAAAATGGTGACGAGCATCGCTAATTTGTAGGAAGCACTGTATATCCCAACCTGAGCTTCNGCATAATTTAAGGAGCTTGGAATTAATGGGTCATAAAGCATCTGTTTAAGCAGAATTCTGTCAAGTGTTTCATTAATGATTCCCGCAAAACCGGCGACNGCCAGAGGAAGAGAATAAAATGCCATCTTCTTAAAAAGTACNCTATCAAAACTTGAGTGTAANCGAAATGACTTATNTAACAATATTGGCTTGACTAATGAAGCAATNAGGTTTGCTATCAATATGAATACAATCCCTCGTTCTGGATTATCTGCCGAAACAAATCCAAGCATCAAGATCAGGTTCAATGTTATATTTACACCTATTGAGCTAAACTGAATGACAGAAAAACGAAGGGCTTTTTCTTCTGCTCTTAGCTTGGCTAACGGNAGTGAGGATATCGCATCAATAGCAACGATAGCCCCCAATAAAAGAACATATTCACCATGGTGCTCAAAGAGCAAAAGACGTGCTAAATCTTGATGAAATAGTGCAATAATTAAAAAAAACAAACCATTGACAAATAGCAAGGAAACCAAAGCTGTTGCAAAAGTCTTTTCCTTCGTACCTTCTTTCTGGATAAATTTAAAAAAGGCCGTTTCCATGCCAAAAGTAAGGAGCACAATTAAGAATGCTACCCATGCATAGAGTTCTGAGACCACTCCATAATCTGAGGGGTCTACAAAAACGGCCGTATACAAGGGTACCAATAAATAATTCAGTAGCCTTCCAAGAATAGAAGACAAACCATAAATGGCAGTTTGCCCAAAAAGTCGCTTAACAGGACTCGTCATATTATTTTCTGAAATTTGCTTTTCGTTTTTCTAAAAAAGCAGTAGTTCCTTCCTTAAATTCCTCTGTTCCAAAGCACTTCGCAAATTCTTCAATTTCCACTTCATAACCATTCACTCCTGAAGTATAACCAGCATTTACCGCTTTTATAGCAGAACGAATGGCCATCGGTGAATTGCGCAAAATTTTAGAAGCCATCTTTAATGCTGTTTCCATAAGCACATCTTGTTCCACAACTGAATTAACCAATCCACAACGAAACGCTTCTTCCGATGAAATCATTCCAGCTGTAAATATGAGCTCATTCGCTTTTCCTTTGCCCACGAGTTGCGCCAATCTTTGTGTCCCTCCATATCCAGGGATTACCCCAAGAGAAACCTCGGGTAAACCCATTTTTGCATTTGTCGAAGCAATCCTAATGTGTGCAGACATTGCTAATTCTAATCCGCCACCTAAGGCAAAACCATTCACNGCAGCGATCACAGGTTTAGGATAATGATCTACCAAATCAAATAAAAGCTCTTGTCCTTTTTGAGCCAGCGANCCACCCTGTGCGATACTAAAATCTGCAAATTCCTTTATGTCTGCCCCCGCTACAAAAGCTTTATCCTCCGCACCCGTCAATACCACGACACCTACCTCCTNATTCACCTGTATGTTTTTCAAGGCTGTATGTGCCTCTTCAATNGTTTGTTTATTAAGGGCGTTTAGCTGTTTGGGACGGTTAATGGTCAATATCGCAATACCATTAGAAATGTCAACAGAAATGTTTTCGAACATAGGAAATGATTTTTTGTGTTAAATATAAGAGTAATTGTGCGTAGCCTAAGAGCAATGATTTGGTTTTTTATTATTTATGAAAATCCCATAATCCTCGGGTAAGCACTATTTAATTCGTAATTTTGCACGTCAATGGCGCAAAAAGATTCAACAAAGCAGACGCTTTACAAGAAAATCTTGGTNTTTACCAAGTTTAGACTATCCTTTCTCGTGGTGTTATCCGCATTANCGGGTTACCTTTTTGCTGGGGGTTCAGACTACTTACAAATCNCTTTTTTAATGTTGGGAGGTTCCTTTGTCACNGCTGCCTCTAATGGCGCCAATCAAATTTGGGAAAAAGACATCGATAAGCTAATGGCCAGGACGAAAAACAGGCCTTTACCACTTGGCACTATGAGCTTACGGCTTGCCTATTCAATTGTCATTNTATTGCTCATTACAGGAAGCCTATTATTGCTGCTGATCAATCTTAAATGNATGCTTCTAGGAATAGCTGCTTTTGTTTCATATGTATTTATTTATACTCCCATGAAATCTAAAAGTCCTTGGGCAGTNTTTGTTGGGGCATTTCCGGGTGCCATCCCACCTTTTTTGGGAGCAATCGCTGCAACCGATGCATTTGGTTTTCTGCCCGGCGTTCTCTTTTTTGTNCAGTTCACATGGCAGTTCCCTCACTTTTGGGCAATTGCATGGGTAAGCCATGAAGATTACAAGAAAGCCGGATATCATCTACTNCCATCCTCACTGGGTAAGTCAAAGCAGTCGGCTTTTCAAATTCTGATTTATTCACTGGCATTAATTCCTTTCAGTTTAATCCCTTGGATTTTGGATTGGACTGGGAATACGACCTTCGTAATTGCGGCAATACTGGGCACTTTATTTTTCATTTATGCGTACAAATTGTTCCTNAGTCAAGAAGATGCTGATGCACGAAAACTTATGTTCGCTTCTTTTGTTTACTTACCAATAATTCAATTTACCTATGTCTTTGACAAGGTTGAACATATTAAATTTTTAAGTGATGGATTTATCTAAAGATATGGACCCGGTCGTCCATGAAAAAATGAAAAAAAACATGGTTTATGTNAGCTGCTTTAGCATCGTAATGCTTTTTGCCGGTTTATCATCCGCCTACATTGTGAGTATGGGCGATGCTTTTTGGTTGGAAACAGCCTTACCCAATGCCTTTTGGTGGAGCACAGCTTGTATCGTTTTAAGCAGTATAACCTTTATATTTTCAATTTCTGCGGCGCGCAAGGGNCAGGCTTCCCTATTAAAAGCAGGCATGGCGACAACCCTATTGCTAGGATTGCTTTTCGTTTATTTTCAGTGGACAGGTTTTGGGCAACTCATGTCCAACGGTGTTCACCCTTTTCAAAACCATCTTGTTGTNACTGATGGACGTTATGGGGACTATTTCGAGGTGAAAAAAAATGACCAGTTCATTACNGTTGATGGAAATGACTACCTNTTGAATGAGAAAAAAATGAATGCTGACGAATTCAGTTCATTCCAAGGTTTCATGAAGGAATTTATCTCAGGAGAAAATTACAACAACAAGTTTAGGTTGGTTACATCGGGAAAACAAAAAGAGTATACGTTGCTATTAAATAACGTGCCGCTGTCAGTTCAAAAAAATTCGTTTTATGTAAACGACACAACGCCTATGGGATCAGCGGATGTATTNAGACTAAAGCAACTTGCGCAAAATATAGTNGACGGNCGAGGAGACTTTTTTGCCAAAGGTAAAATCGGTGAAGATTTCAATATTTCCTATAAGGGCGAAAANCTTGAGTACAAGAACAGAAAGCTTTATTATAAGGGGAAGNTTCTCTCAAACTTTTTGCAAATCAAAGCCACTGAATCTTCAGATATGGCCTCATCATTTTTATTCATTTTAACCTTCCTGCATTTACTTCACGTAGCGGGTGCTTTGATATACCTNAGTAGGGTCGTTGCAAAAACCTTTNTGAATCGTTTTGGAGCAGAAAATCATCTTACCCTCCGTTTGACTTCAATTTTCTGGCATTTTTTAGGGCTTTTGTGGGGGTATTTAATACTGTTTTTGGTTTTTATTCATTAAACTTGCAGTAAAATCTTATAAATGGCGGGAAATACTGTTCAATTAGACTCCAAAACACTATGGGGTGGTAAAGAATCTCCTTTTCAAACGAGCTACGGAAAATTAATGATGTGGTTCTTTTTAGTCTCTGATGCACTTACCTTNAGCGGCCTATTAGTTGCATACGGATTTGTAAGGCACGATACGCTAGAAGCNTGGCCCATCGGAGAAGANACATTTAANTCATTNCCTTTTTTAGGTCATGGTTANCCACTTATTTATGTNGCATTAATGACCTTTATTCTGATCGTATCATCAGTTACAATGGTTTTAGCTGTTGAAGCNGGACANCGTATGGANAAGAAAGGNGTTNTNAAATGGATGATNGCTACNATCATTGGTGGTTTTTTCTTTTTAGGNTCTCAAGTATGGGAATGGAGNCACTTNATTCATGGTTCTGAATTTGGTNGAATNGAATTGATGGACGGATCAGANGCNATTGTNAANGGNCATTTTGGCGAAATNAAAAANTTNACNGTNNTNGAAAGCGGNTTGCACCACAANAAAGGNGANGTAATCACTGANGACTTNATGCATACNTTTCAGCATGCNGCNAAAGAAGGTCANATAGANAANGGNGGNAAAATCCACCTTCATGANGGNTCAGTAGCNCAAGTNAACAAGGNNCANGANCATGACCTTGAGCTTACNATTAAGTTGATTAGTTCCGATTCNAAAAGAAATATTGGAGATAAAATNGATGGNNAANAAGCAGAAAAGCTNTACTATGCNTCACTNTANAGCGGAACACCNAAAGTTACTTANGGTGCNCCNTGGTTTGANGACGGNGAACATTGGTTGCCTACNAAAAATGANTATGGACCNCAACANTATGCNCATTTTTTCTTCTTTATTACAGGNTTTCATGGTTTNCATGTATTCTCAGGTGTNTTGATTAATATTTTAATTTTTATTGGCGTAGTAAANGGAACNTATCATAAAAGAGGACATTACGAGATGGTNGAAAAAACNGGACTNTATTGGCACTTTGTAGATTTAGTTTGGGTTTTTGTTTTTACATTTTTTTACCTCGTNTAATATTTAAAACAGCACCATGGAAAGAGATGATTTAATTGAATATTCTTTAAATACCCACCACTCAGAAGAGCACGGAAAGGCGCTTCGAACAAAAATATGGAAGGTCACCCTGCTACTCACAATTATTACTGCGGTTGAGGTTGCACTTGGCGCGTACATCAAACAATCATCAGGTGTATGGATCTATGTGAAGTGGACTTTTATCGCCTTAACCCTTTTGAAAGCAGGATATATCGTCATGGTGTTTATGCACCTAGGTGATGAGAGGAAATGGATGCGTAATGTCATATTACTCCCCTACGCAGGTTTTATTCTTTACTTAATTTTCATCGCATTGACAGAAGCACTCGCGGTTGGAGATGCTTGGTCAGGTGTGGCCATTTAAATAAACCCCTTGACTAAAAAGAGATTAAATAAGTTTATTGGTTTTGTTTTAGTCTTTGGACCAGCGCTATTACTAATTTTTATTGGAACGAGAAGCTGTGAACACAAGTTCGAAGAGCTTGCGGATTACGGTCCTGTTGCTGAATTTGAATTTACAGATGCTAATGGGAATTTGCGCAACTCCAAGGAATTCAAAGACGAGGTCGTGCTCATAAACATACTGCAAAGTACATGCCCCGATAGTTGTTCTATTCTAATGTGGCATTTGAATCAAACCATCTACCAGCATGTATGGAAGAACAAAACAAAAAAAACAAAAAAGATCAGAATAATTTCTTTTCTCACAGACGGAGAAGGGAATCCAGTGGAAGACTTGTCTATTATAAATGATGCGGTGCATGACTTGACTGAAAATTATGACCCGTCTATTTGGATTTTAGCCACCGGAGATGTGAAAGAAGTTTATGACCTAGAAAACAATGGAGTCTCACTTACAGATGAGCAGGCAAACTTTCAAGAACTTATGTTGCTTATTGACAAACAGCACCATCTTAGAATGGTATTGTCAGGGAATGTAGAAGGCCAAATTAGACGTATGAAACAAAGTATGGCGCTGCTTCAAAAACAATATGACAAACAAGCCTCAAAATAGAAATGAATCGTTTATTTGTTTGTTTGCTTCTCCTGCTGATTACTGCCTGTGAAGGAGTTGATTCCTCAAAACAATTGCCTTACATTGGACACTACGACCTCGAGTACTCTAAAGTGAACGGAAAACAAGTGATTGATACCATTTATCAACCTATTGGCTCATTTTCTTTTCGAAATCAAGAGGGTATTAAAGTAACAAATGAGAGCTATGCGAATAAGGTTTGGATTACTGAATTCTTTTTTGCCACCTGTCCCACAATCTGCCCAATTATGAACGTGCAAATGTCGAAGCTATCAGAAGAAGTAGGGGCGATGAATGTCCAAGAGCAAGTTCAATTTCTATCCTTTTCCATTGATCCAAAAAAAGACACTCCAGAGGCCCTTAAAAAGTACAAAAACATCCATTGCGCTGATTGTAAGAACTGGGATTTCTTAACAGGGGATGAGGATTTCACCCATCGCTTAGGTATAGAGCATTTTAAAGTTTTTGCGGGTCGCGAAGAGGAGGCCGCCGGCGGGTATGCTCATTCTGGTGCCTTTTCTATGGTGGATAAAGCTGGATATTTAAGAGGCGTATATAATATTACAAGCTTTGACGGATCAGTAAACAAAATTGAATACCAGCGGTTATTAAAAGACTTAAAAAAAATAATAGAATAAGAGATTGTCAAAAATCAAACACATAGAATCTCAATTAACGCCACTAAGGAAACGGCTGAAGGAACATAGCCTTTACGAGCAACTGCACAGTGTTGATGACATAAGGGTTTTCATGTCCATGCATGTTTTTGCCGTTTGGGATTTTATGTCACTTCTAAAAGCGCTTCAGATTCAACTTACAACGACAACGGTCCCTTGGAGGCCTCGTTCGAAAGGATCTTTAGCAAGGTTTATCAATGAGATTGTTTTCGCCGAAGAAAGTGATGTTAATGAGAAAGGAGAGCCAAAAAGCCATTTTGAAATGTATTTGGATTCCATGCGTCAAATGGGCTCAGATTCCACCGAAATCAATCACCTCATCAAGGGATTAGAAAAGGGAGATTCCATTCATTCGATTATAGACGGATTGTATATTGAGCGTTGTGTAAAAGAGTTCATGCAGTTTACTTTTAAAGTAATTGAATCAGGTAAGCCACACTGCATTGCTGCGGCATTTACCTTTGGAAGGGAGGATTTAATCCCCGATATGTTTATTGAGATTCTGAAAAAAGCGGATTCAAAAAATACAAAGTATAACAAGCTCGCCTACTATCTTGACCGTCACATTGAGCTCGATGGAGACGAACACGGCCCGCTGTCCATGCGAATGGTTGAAGAGCTTTGTGACAACGATCCAAAAAAGATAGAGGAGGTGCTTCAGGTCTCGAAAGAGGCACTTGAGCAAAGGATAAAACTATGGGATGGTATAAAAGAAAAAATTGTTGCGCAAGAAGGCAGGTTGCCAATAGCTGAAACGAGACCTAATAAAAAGCTTAAAAATGCAATATTAGTCGTCTCCATAGTTATTCCAGTCGCAGTTGCTATTCTTTTTTCAGTAAAAATTGAAGGGTTCGACCTTTCTTTTCTACCCCCTATTTATGCTTCTTTAAATGGGCTAACAGCAATAGGTTTGGTGCTGGCATTGGTGGCTATTAAATTCAAGAAAATAAAAATACATCAGAGAATTATTCAATCTTGTCTATCTTTTTCAATTTTGTTTTTGTTGTTATATGTGCTTTATCACATGACCTCAGATTCAACGAAATATGGAGACATCAACGGGAATGGAATCCTAGAAAGTGCCGAAGCGCTTGCAGTCTCCGATACAAGAAGTGTTTATTTTTTCATTCTTGTTTCTCATATTTTCTTGAGCTTGGTTGTTATACCCCTGGTACTGTTTACCTATAAATTTGCTTGGGAAGGAAACTATGAAAGACATAAAAAGTGGACGAGGGTCGCTTTCCCTATATGGCTTTATGTGGCCGTAACAGGAGTGATTGTCTATTATATGATTTCTCCTTTTTACAGTTAGGTTATTTAATCAAGATCTCAACACGTCTGTTCGCCTCTTTCTGCATCTCTGTTTCTGGAAACGCATAAACCGGATTTGTAAAACCAAAGCCTTTTGCACTTAACCTCTTCGGAGAAATACCCGCGGCCACGAGATGTTGCACTATCCCCTTTGCTCTCTTCTTAGATAGCCTCTTGGAGCTGAATGACTGAGAACCGTCTCCGTTTACATGTCCTTGTATTTCAATATTTACATTTGGATTTACTAGTAAAAAATCCCGCAAGCGGTTCAGCTTTGGCGCTGATTCTTCTAGGATGGTAGAAAGACCTGCAGCAAAATAAATCTCATCTATTTTCGCCACCGCCCCTTTAACCAAAGGTTTCAGGAAAACAGTGTCTTTTAATCCGTTTTTAACGAGTATCGAGTGGTCTTTTTTATCAAATGAAAAATATCCTTCAGCATCGATCTTCAGTTCACAGACCTTTATATTCTTGCGTACATTTAAGATAAGTTCACTAGCCACATATGCGCCATTAATTTCATTTGCGCCTGTTAGAGAGATTTTACTTTTCACTGGGCGTCTCGTCACTGCATCTCTGACATGAATCTGATACTCGTGCGCATTACCGTGCGTCGTTAAATCAAATAATAAAGAGTCTACAATCTCATTACCAAATTCATCTTGCGGCGAAAAATCGAAAGAAAAGTCCAAAGAGTCTTTTATCCCGTCTTCTGCCATAAGCACGACTGCATAGCGCAAGGCCTCCTCAACAAAAATAAATTCTGCATCAAGGTCCACTGAATTGGATTCAGAAAAGATAAACTTGGCACCTTGTTCTTCAAGCTCTTGACAAATTTGCCCCCCTTTTTCTTCAAACATGTATACATGAAACTTTTCAGTATAGCGCTTTAAATTTAAATTCAATAAGCCAGATGAAGGCGTATCAAAAAACAACCAAATTTGGTTTTTACTTACCTCACGAGAAGTTTCATAACCATAAAGGTTTTTCTTGTCTATACCTTTTTTACCCTGAAAAGCGAGACTATAGAAATTATTAGGTGATAAAGAAATACCTCCAGAACACTTAGAATAATCCATAGATTGTCCATGGCACCAATGTACCAAAAAAAATGCAACCAATAAAAAGGCGTACAAATTATCTTTATTCATTTGAATCAATTGCTATTTTTACTTTCCCCGTCAACTTTGTCCTAATATACAAATGAGTCTTACCTAAAACAAGCGCATTAAGCCGTAGCTCATCAAGATCACTAAATACATTAACTCCAGGAGCAAGCGGGCCATTTAGCTTACTTTCGAGGGTTGCCAATAATGAATTTAAATTTTCTGACATATCAATTTTTGCCTTTTTTGCGATTTCATTTCTAATTCTATTTCCCAAAAGCCATTCTGCGGACTTTAAAAGAAATGCTTTTGTTTTTAATTCAAAGTCTATGTCTTTGAGCGTCAAAACTTGTTTTTCAATATCCATCTCCGGACGACAAACCATATATACTTTACCTTTTCTAAATCCATCGAATTCGAGACGAAGCACTAATTTATCAGATTGACAGCCTATCACCTTCAAATTTCGAACCAAAATCTCCTTTCCTTTTATCGATATTACCTCATCTTTAAACTCATTTGAAAGTATAGACGATAAAGTATCGTAAGAAGATGCAACATCGGTTAAAATAGAAAAGCCTTCCATCCTGGTTTTAGGAATCATCTCTGTCAAGGGTTGATATGGTTTCATTGCTGGTTCTGTTGTAATCATAGGAGAAAAAAACAAGCTCAACGAAAATTTCGCGGTTTGATCTTCATACCTTAAATCCGTTGTTGAAAAAGATAAAGGGTTAAGCTGAAAAAAACCATACGGGGCTATAGGTATAGATTGCTGAAGTTCTTTCCACGCTTTCTCAATTGTTGATTTTACCTCGAAAGATTCTATATCTTCATCCATTTTCGTCTGCATGGTTTTAAGCTCTTTCTCAATTTCCTTTTCAACTCTTTCCGTAACGTCATAATTCAAAAACGTAAGCTCACATGGATCTTTAATTGTAAATTCTTCAAGCTCTGTTTTGGCGGTAAGCCTATAGTCCTTACTCAATCCTAATGTGGTTAAATAACGCATCGTATATCCTCGTTTCTTTTCATTCAGTCCACATGACGCGTATATTCTAGGTACAGTGCAAGATTCTTTTCCATTCCAAAGCGTGATACATAGTGGACAATAACTTAAGTCTAAGGAGAAACCTCCCTGTATTTTAGTTTCTAGCTGGGAAGGTGACGTTGAAAAAGAAATCGGTTCTCTAGAAAATGAATAAGTATAACTGACCCCTTCACATGATGATGAGCTTCCGTCAAAAAGTAGAGGAGTACTTTTTTCAGCCTCTGCAAACATCCCATTCATGTTCACCTCAACATCTACATTTAGCCGAGAGACCTCAGGTTCAATTTTATCTCGATTTTGAATACTCAATTCTGGCAATGATGGCTCAATTGTTTTGCAAGCCATCAAAACAAAAAGCAATAGAACACCATTTATGAACGTCAAGTTTCTATACATTCGAACCATTAAAAAAGAGTCCTTCTAATTTAATTTAAATATTAACACCATCGCTTCGAGTAGCAAGTTAAAATACACACGATTAGAGGTAAAAAATTAATAAGATTGGTTAAATTTGCGCACACCCAAAACTTAAGGTAAACACACTCATGCAAAAGTCTAAAATCATTTACACGAAAACAGACGAGGCACCGGCCTTGGCTACTTATTCATTCTTGCCATTTGTCAAAGCATATACGGCTGCAGCAAACGTAAGTGTTGAAACAAGAGATATTTCCTTAGCAGGGAGAATTTTAGCGCATTTTCCAGATGTACTATCGGAAAATCAAAAAGTAAATGATGCTTTAGCTGAGCTAGGAACATTGGCTAAATCTCCCGAGGCAAATATTATTAAGCTGCCAAACATAAGTGCTTCTGTTCCTCAATTAAAAGCTGCTATATCAGAATTGCAGGAGCAGGGTTATGCCCTTCCCGATTATCCGGAAGATGCAGAAACAGAAGAAGAAAAACGAATCAAAGCCACATACAATAAGGTAAAAGGAAGCGCTGTTAATCCTGTTCTAAGAGAAGGGAATTCAGACCGAAGGGCTCCAAAAGCAGTAAAAAACTATGCAAAACAAAACCCTCATTCAATGGGTGAATGGTCTGCTGACTCTTTAACACACGTTGCTTCAATGAATGGTGGAGACTTTAAGTCAAATGAAAAATCTGCTACAATTCAAAAAGAGGGTTGGGTCCAAATTGCGCACATCAATACGGATGGAACGAGAAGCGTATTAAAAGAAAAAGTCGCAGTACTAGAAGGTGAAATTATCGATGCGACATATCTATCTGTCAATGCACTCCTCTCATTTCTAGAAAAAGAAATTTCTGACGCGAAAGATAAAGGTCTACTATTCTCCTTACATATGAAAGCGACAATGATGAAGGTCTCTGACCCCATCATTTTTGGACATGCCGTGCGGGTTTTCTTCAAGCCTGTCTTTGATCAATATCATGAAACCTTTGAACGCATTGGCGTTGATGTTAATAATGGGTTTGGAGACCTAATCGCTAAAATTTCAGACCTAAATCAAGCAGAGAGAAATGAAATTGAGGCTGCCATACGAGCATGTTATGCGCAACGACCAGATTTGGCTATGGTGAACTCTGATAAAGGAATCACAAACTTACATGTCCCAAGCGATGTGATTATTGATGCCTCTATGCCTGCAATGATTCGTACCTCAGGTCAGATGTGGAACAAAGAAGGGAAGCAACAAGATACCAAAGCAGTCATTCCAGATGCGTCATATGCAGGCGTCTATAAAGCAACCATTGATTTTTGTAAACGCAACGGTGCCTTTGACCCAACCACAATGGGAAGTGTTTCAAATGTAGGACTAATGGCCCAAAAAGCTGAAGAGTATGGGTCTCATGACAAAACATTTGAAATCACTCAAAGTGGAAAAGTTCAGGTTGCCGATCAAGATGGTGTAGTGCTCATTGAACACAAGGTCGAGAAAGGAGATGTTTGGAGAATGTGTCAAGTCAAAGACCTTCCAATTCAGGATTGGATTAAACTAGCTGTAAACCGAGCAAAAGCAACAGGAGTACCCGCTGTTTTCTGGTTGGACGAAAATAGAGCACATGACGCTGAGCTTATTAAAAAAGTTCATGCATATCTACCTAATTTCGATACTGAAAACCTAGAGATTAAAATACTAGCACCAGAGGCGGCGACAAATTTTTCTCTTGATCGAATTGCCAAAGGACTTGATACAATATCTGTGACAGGAAATGTTCTTCGTGATTATTTGACAGACCTTTTTCCCATACTTGAACTTGGGACATCTGCAAAAATGCTTTCTATTGTGCCCCTTATGAACGGTGGAGGATTGTTTGAAACAGGCGCTGGAGGATCTGCTCCAAAGCATGTGGAGCAGTTCACAAAAGAAAATCATTTGCGTTGGGATTCATTGGGTGAATTCTTAGCGTTGTCCGTTTCTTTAGAGCATTTGGCTGAGGCAGATAGTAATCCTAAAGCAAAAGTATTGGGAGAGACATTGGATGCGGCAACAGGTACTTTTTTACTCAATGATAAATCACCATCGCGTAAATGTGGAGAGCTTGATAACCGAGGTAGTCACTTTTACTTAGCGATGTATTGGGCACAGGAATTGGCTGCTCAAAATGATAACGAGGCACTTAAATCTGCATTTACAGAACTTTCGCAGCAGCTTTCTGAAAACGAGGCTAAAATTGTTGCTGAATTAAATGAAGTACAAGGGAAGCCGATGGACATTGGAGGTTACTACAATCCCAATGATACATTAGGTTCTGAAGCCATGCGACCTAGTCAAACCTTAAATCGTATTTTAGAAAGCTTTAAAGCCTAACGTTTACTTTTTTTTAAGCTGAGAAAGGGCTGCATTTAGCTCAAAACCCAGCAGCAATACAATGGCGTTGATGTATATGTAAAGCATCAATACCAATATGGCGCCTATAGAACCATATAGCTCATTGTAATTTGAAAACTTTGCAATGTAAATTCCGAAAAGGTATGTGGTGACTAAAAAAAGCAAAGAGGTCATTATAGAACCAGGCGTAAAAAACCTCTGGTTTCTTCCTCCTGGTGTACCGGCATAATAGAGCAAGGATGAAAAAATCAACGCCACAAGAATTGTAAAGAGGAGCTTAAAGCTGAAAATCCAATAAGAGATCTCTAAAAGGTCAATTTTAGAATAGGCATTTCTTAAGTAGACTAGAAATGAAATATACGCAGCAGCAGCAAGGACAAGCAGAAGCGATAGGACCAATCCAACAACAACACTATAGATATACTGCCGAATAAAAGAGCGGGTCACCTTAATGTGATATGAGCCCTGAAAACCTGCAAATATTGCACTGATGCCGTTTCCCATAAAAAATATGGATAGCAAAAAACTCGAAGAAAGAAGCCCTCCTCTCTGGTTGCTCTGAATATCAGTGTAGATAGACATAAAGAATCCTTGTGAAGATTCAGGCATCGCAGATTCAACGAAACGAGAAAAGGTTTCTGTGAAGTTCTCAATGGGGATATATGGGATAAGGTTCAATACGAAAAGAAGTGCCGGGAAAATAGCCATGAAAAAACTAAAGGATATACTTCCTGCCCGAGACGTTAGGTCTCCTTTAATCAAACCAGATAAATACATCTTTATGAGGTCATAAAAAGAAAACCCTTCAAAACGAGGCAGCTGTTTTTTTTGAAGCCAATCCCTTGTCTTCTTGTAGAGGGCTATATTTTTAAACGCGTATTCTTTTTTCAAAGTATTGATTTATCAATGATCAAGTAACGAAGATACATATTGCATTATTATTTGCTACTACAACCTTTTTCACAAAACCTATAAATATAATTAACTTGTAAGCATTCTGTTTTCAGGATATTGAAAACGAAACGTTTAGCTTAAGAAAAAATGAGATGAAATCGATTTTCAAGATAATTAAATTACTATTTTTTTGCAGTGCATTATTGGTGGTTGTAATGCTGCTTTTTTTTGGGTATCGAGATATTCCTATTGAGGATTTGACAATAAAATATGGAAAAGCGCCATCCAAATTTATAGAAGTCGATGGGATGAATATTCATTATAGAGATGAAGGAACCTCATCAGATTCTCTTCCCGTCGTACTGATTCACGGCACTGGTTCAAGTCTGCATACTTTTAACGATTGGACAAAACAATTAAAGCTAGAACACAGGGTGATTAGAATGGACCTTCCGGCCTATGGCCTAACCGGTGCATTTCCCGATCGAAACTATTCAATGAAAAATTATGTTCTCTTTCTTAAACGTTTTTTAAAAACTTTAGGTGTTCCTAAATGTGTTCTTGGTGGAAACTCCTTAGGTGGCGGCATTGCATGGAATTTTGCCGTAGATTACCCAGAAATGGTCGATAAACTTATTCTTATTGACGCATCAGGATACCCTACTGAGGCGAAAAGTGTACCGCTTGCTTTTCAAATTGCACAAATACCAATAATCAATACCCTTTTTACCTTTATTACCCCTAAGTTCATAGCTAGGAAAAGTATTGAAAATGTATATGCTGACAAATCAAAAGTATCACAAGCCCTTGTTGATCGATACTTTCAACTCACCTTAAGAAAAGGAAATAGACAGGCCTTCATAGATAAGCTAATTGCCCACAGAGAACCGAGCCCATATCAAAACATTAAACAACTTAAACAGAAATCTTTGGTGCTTTGGGGTGGAAAAGATGAGCTTATTCCTATTGGCGCAGCATATAAGTTTGATCGTGATTTATCAAATAGCACACTAGTTATTCTTGAAAATTCAGGTCATGTACCAATGGAAGAAAACCCAACGGCAAGCCTTGCCCCTGTCATTTCATTTTTGAAAAATAGGTAGCAAATAAGTTATCATTCAATGATATACCTGACATTTAAGCTCCCCTGAAAGAAAACGCATGCAACCTTTTTTAATAACTTTGACTAGGTGTTTGTGAGGCTAGATGAAAATTAAAAACGCCAATCAGAAATATTAATAAACGTACAATTATGAAAAAAATACTCTTCCTTCTTATCATATCTTCTGGCTTAGCAAAGGCACAATCAAATGCAATCCCCAATGGAGGGTTTGAATTGTGGAATGAAATCCCATTAACAGAAACTTTAGATAATTGGCAATCTTCTAGTTTACAAGGAATGGGTATTTGTCAAAGAAGTGAAGACGCCCAGGACTTAAACTATTCTGTTTATCTTAAAACCAAAGAACCAACAGAGGAAGGTGATTTGTCATTTGGGTACATCTCATTTGGAGACATCGGAAATGGAAGTGGTGCTCCATATTCAGACCCGATAGACTCCTTGATTTTTTATGCTAAATACCAGGTGCAAACCGGAGATTCTGCAATAGCTGTGGTCATACAAATTGATGCGTCAGGAGCTGAGACCTATAATGTATTAGCTATCGGTGGTGAGAATACCACATCTTTTGAGCGCTTTGCCATTAAAATGAATGCGCCCGATCAAGAAAAAATAATTATTGCTTTTGCCTCGAGCAATGCGTTTGCAGATGAAGGATTCGCTGGGTCGTGGATTCAACTTGATAACGTTTCTTTTAATCATACGAGCAGCACTCCAAGTCCAATAGACAACTATTCCTTCGAGAATTGGACAACTCCTGTAATGAACGAGGCTGAAGATTGGTATAGCACCAATGCCTTTACACCTTTACTCGGAATCCCGGAAAATGTTTCGGCCACAAATGACGCTTTTGAAGGAAGTTATGCGGCAAAGTTAGCGACTGCAGACTTGGGTGGAGATGTGTTTGAAGGAATCGTGTCACTTGGATCAGAAGATTTCGGAGCCATGTACCCCCTTGACGCAACCCCGACTAATTTTTCTGGAGCATACAAGGCAAATATCAATGGATCTGAAGGAGCATACATTTTCCTGAGTTTTTTCGAAAATGAGACAGTCGTTGCGCAAAGCTATATTGAAATCAATGAAACGGAAGAGAGCTATGTTACATTTGATGAAGAACTCAACTTGACAAATACAATTGACTCGATTCAGCTTTTTTGTGGCTCAGGAATGGGTATAGGCAACGTATTATATCTAGACGATCTTGCTTTAACTGGAGGGAATGTTGGTGTCGCTGAAAATCCATTCTCTATTGTAACCGTTTTTCCAAATCCGGTATGCAATGAGATTTATTTTGACTTTAACACAAATGTTTCTGGCCTAAAAATTATCAATGCACATGGTGGGACCATATCAAGGCATATGGTTCAAGGGAACACCTCTATTGTTGAGGTGAGATCACTTCCTAGTGGAACCTACTTTTATGAGGCCTCCACAGAGGAAGGATTTTTATCAAGAGGCTCTTTTATAAAACGATAAAACGGCAATTTTAGCTCGAACAATGGAGCAACTAATACGCTAATAACTAGATGAAGCCAGAAGAAACTGAACTTCTTATTGCGCAAGTAAAAAAAGGGAAACAACTCGCGATTACGCAGCTTTATGAGCAACAGAAGTCCTATTGGTTTAGGATCTGTCTGAGGTACGCTAAAAATAGAGATGAAGCACAAGATGTATTTCAGGATGGGGTCGCAAAAATATTTGAAAAAATAGACACTTTTAATGCAAAAAAAGGTTCTTTCAATGCATGGTCAAATAAAGTACTTGTGCATGAAGTTCTGAGGACGCTAAAAAAGAATCAATGGCAGAATTCATTTAGCAGTGTTGAAGGTGCTGAGCAGGAGGCATACAATCAAGACCAGGCCATTGAACGTATTAGTGCAAAGGAGCTAACAGAGGTGATTCAAGCGCTTCCTTTAGGCTACAGAATTGTCTTCAATATGTATGAGATTGAGGGGTATAGCCACAAAGAAATCGCAGAAGAATTGAACATCTCTACTGGTACCTCAAAGTCACAACTTTCAAGAGCCAAAAAAGTGTTACAAAATGAGATTGTGAAACTTTTTGAAATCAAATAAAAATGGAAAACAATAATTTAGGAGATTTTATTCGAGGTAAGCTAAACCAGACTGGTTCAGGCGAAGCTTGGGCCAATCCGGACGAAAAGGTCAATGCGTCAGTGCTGAATAAAATCAGTGTATCCAAAAAGTCTCGAGGAATCGGAAAGAAAACGGCGACCTTTATTGGAGGAGCCCTGATTTCATTGTTCTTTCTTGGTGCCTTCATCTATATGCAAAACGAAACAATAAATGAATTGAGCCAAAAAGTAAAGCTTCAAAAAGAGGAGTTGACTTCTCAAAAAACAGAAGCTATGATTTCAAAAGAAGCTGTCTCAAGTAGAAGTAGTATTGAATTGTTAGAAACAAAAAAAGAGCTTGAAAAGTTAACATATGAAAATGCAAAGCTAATCGATGAGAATTCGGCTTTGATACATAAAAGTAAAGGGCATCAAAGACAAGCAATAAAGAAATCGAATCAGCTCGTAAAACTAAGACAGGAGATAGAAAAAAGCACTGAAGATAATGTAGCTTCTAGGGAAATAGCTGCAGCAGATTTAGTGCAACAAAAAACAATATTCGAAAATGATTTAGCAGCGCAGAAAAAGATAGTTTCTGAGTTTAAACAAAGAGAAAAAATACTGATGGATAGTATTTCTGCACTCACGGCGGTACTGCCTGACACAGCAACAAATATCTCTACTGTTGCCGCAAAAGCAGAAATGACTCAAGCTATGATTGAAAAGAAATTTTCAGTAGGCTATAATTACGCACTCAACTATTGGGATGCGCCTATAGACAGAAATGTAGAGGAGCATGAAGTTGCCTCTTCCAAAGGTGGGTTTACAAAAGTTTCATCTGTGGTAAATGGCTTTACCTTTGGATATGCTCCGAACCCAAGAATAAGGTTCATGGGTGGATTACGATTTTCACGATTCAATATGTATAGCGCCTATGACCTGTCACTCGCTTACTCTTCAAATCAGGAAACATCGGGTAGCGGTGGATCAGTATACAACCGCTTTAACCTAACAACAAGCACACCATACAACACCATGTACAATGAGACTATTGTAAGCTTTGACGAGAGTACTGCCCCGTCAGATGGAGACTTTATTGGATGTTTCAATGAAGTAGATTTGTCCTTTAATGAATATCAAATTCCTTTAGGTGTCGAATATCTATTGAGTGCCAAAAGAACAAGGTTCTTTTTTCAAGCAGGAATTCAGTTGAACGTTCTACAATTACAAGATTTCAGCCACAACACCTATCTTTATGACAACGAGTTTAATCTGCTAGAAACAATAAGCAACGATTTGAGTAGCCAACGAACAGAAAACGAATTTAATCTTGGTGCCTATGGTGCACTTGGCATTGAACAACCCATTTTTACAAATTTTTATTTGAGAGGTTCGTTTAATTTTAGCCGAACTTTCATGAAATCAGCATACAATGACCTAAGACCCTCATACAATTCAAATACATGGAGGTTTGGTATTGGGTACCGATTTTAGATAAAAAAACAACTAAAAAAAATGAAAAAACTCAGCCTTATTTTGCTAATCCTGACTTGCGTACAGCTTTCTTTTGCACAAAAATTCACCATTAGCGGAACTATAAAAGAAGCAAAAACTGGAGAACCCATTATTGGAGCCAAAATCTATGATTTAAAATCCAAGAAAGGAACGCTCTCTAATGAATATGGTTTCTATAGCCTAACGTTACCTCAGGACAGTGTATACTTAAGGGTTTCCTATATCGGATATACGGCGATGGAGTATCAGTTTGATGGCGTAAAAAACTATGCCTTATCTGTTGACCTTATGACCATACAAGAGCTCGATGAGGTTACGGTTACCGCGGAAAAAAATATTGAGGAGCGTACACAGATGAGCTCCTTTGACGTTTCCATTGAAAAAATTAAAGCCCTACCTGTTTTCCTAGGAGAAAAAGACATTATTAAAACCATACAGCTTTTTCCTGGTGTTCAGTCCGGTAGCGAAGGCTCAAGTGGAATTTACGTTCGTGGAGGAGGTCAAGACCAAAACCTCATGCTTTTAGACGGTGTTCCCATCTACAATGCAACCCACTTATTTGGCTTTTTCTCAATTTTCAATGCTGATGCGATCAATAAGGTCACAATGATTAAAGGAGGGTTCCCAGCGCGCTATGGAGGTCGTTTATCTTCTGTTCTTGATATCAGAATGAAAGAAGGAAATATGAAGGAGTTTCATGGAGAAGGAAGTATTGGATTGATCTCATCAAAGCTATCTTTAGAGGGACCAATTAAAAAAGATAAAACTTCATTTATCATCTCGGGAAGACGTACATACATAGATGTACTCGCTAGACCTTTTATTAATATGCGTAACAGCAAACAAGGCGGGGGGAAGGATGAAGAAGGTGGTGAAGGCGAGAGTGGTTCCTCAGCAACGCAAACTGGGGGTTATTACTTTTGGGATTTAAATGCGAAAATCAACCATAAGTTTTCCGAGACTAGCCGGCTCTACTTAAGTGGTTACTTTGGAAGAGATCGCTTCTATAACGACGCCAACAATAGCTACACGACGGCAGAAGACACATCAAGTACAAACGAAACCTCAAGCAACGGATTGCGCTGGGGAAATGCCATAGCGGCAGTACGTTGGAATAAAATCATTAGTCCAAAGCTATTTATGAACCTAACAGGAACGTTTAGTCAGTACCAATTTAGGGTTGGGGGTCAGAACGAATCCACAACGACTTATCCCAACGCGCCTACCACAAGTCAAAATACTATCTTTAATTATGATTCTGGTATTCAAGACTGGACCGTTAAAGCTGATTTTGATTACAGACCAAACCCGAATCATACCATTAAGTTTGGATTTGGAGACACCTACCACACTTTTGTACCTGGAGTGAATCAAATAGCGCTTTCAAACAATACTTCCAGCGGAATTGATACCACTTTTGGATCTTCAAGACAATACGGACATGAGCACTGGGCGTATTTTGAGGATGATTGGGAAATTTCAGATCGTCTGAAACTAAACCTAGGAGTACATTTTTCAGGCTTCAAAGCAAATCAGGAATGGTACCCAAGCATTCAGCCTAGGTTCGCAGCAAGATATATGCTCAATGAAAATTCATCATTGAAGATGTCCTATTCAAGTATGACTCAGTTTCTACATTTATTGACCAACCCGACCATAGGCCTCCCTACAGACCTTTGGGTTCCTGTTACAGACAGGGTTGCGCCAGAGTACTCAAATCAATTTGCACTTGGCTATGCACAAACCCTAACTAAGGGCTTCCAGTTTTCGGTAGAAGGCTACTATAAAGACATGAGGAATTTAATAGCGTACAAAGAAGGGGTTAGCTTTTTTGGCTCTTCACAAGATTGGCAAGATAAAATCACGGTAGGAAATGGAAACAGCTATGGACTAGAGCTATTGGTCGAGAAAAAAATAGGCAGAACTTCTGGATGGATCGGATATACCCTGAGCTGGTCAAATCGCCAATTCGACTCGCTAAATTTTGGAAATCCCTACCCGTATATATATGACAGAAGGCATGATATTGGGCTTGCTGTCACACATAAGTTTAATGACCGCGTAGACATTGGTGTCGTTTGGGTCTTTGGATCGGGATATGCCACCACCCTCGCACAACAAACCTATTTAGGGGTAGATGGTCTTGGTATTGGGGCAAATACACCCTACGCACCTATCGAGCATATTGAGGAACGCAATGATTATAGGATGCCGGCCTATCACAGACTCGATATCGGTGTAAACCTTCACAAGAAAAAGAAAAAATGGGAAAGCACTTGGAGCTTTGGGCTCTACAATGCTTACTCCCGGCAAAATGCATTCTTTCTCTTCTTTGAGGAAGGGAATAATGGAACGAGGACGCTAAATCAGCTTAGCTTATTCCCCGTTCTACCTAGTGTTTCTTATAGCTTTAAATTTTAAAACATGAAAAAACTCATTTTATTTTTATCCGCAATACCGCTTCTTTTGTTCACAAATTGTACAAAACAAATAGAATTCGACGCACAAGATATTGCGCCAAGAATTGTGGTCAATAGTCTTTTTACAAATGACTCTTTATGGGCAGCCAATATTAGCCGAAGCGTTGGTGTACTAGAAACAACAAGCTACACCAGCATTAATGATGCCGATGTCTCTATTTTTGATGGAAACGGAGTACAGGTTACCACACTTACCAACCAAGGAGATGGACTTTACACCTCTCCGACAGGGGCAATGCCCGTCGCAGATGAGCTTTACACGATTGAAGTTATTGCACCTGGATATACGCCCGTAAGAGCCACAAACAGAATTCCTGCAGCCGTTCAGATCAATAGTATTGATACGGTTAGTAGCACCAATAGCGATGGACAGACCATCTTGGAAACAACGATTAACTTTCAAGACCCGTCTGCAAATGAAAACTATTATATGGTCGAAGTTTTGGTCAAAGGCACGTGGATTGATGAATGGGATGAATTTGAAGGGGATACCATTGAATTTCGGGAACCACTGGAGATTTCTTGCAATGATATCAATGTAGAAACCGTAAATCGATTCAATTTTGGAGGCTTTGAAAACACCTACCTATACCTTATGCTCAAGGATGAGAATTTCGATGGAGAAGATTACGCACTCACCTTTAGTGTGATCAATTACGCTGAGCTTAAAGACCTAGAGCTTTTTGGTGAAATTCGATTGGTCAACACCAGCGAGGCTTATTTCAACTATCTGAAATCCTTTAATATGTATCAAAGAGCAAGTGGAAATCCATTTGCCACGCCTGTGCAAGTCTACTCGAACGTAGAAAATGGTATGGGAATATTCGCGGGTGGAACACTCACATATTGGGATGTAGGATTTTGATTGTAAGACATAAATATTCCGCATTTATCTTCTTTTTCTGTAGCACATTGCTCTTTAGTATCGGAAGCTGTAAAAAAGGCTATGAGGCAAGGTTTGGCCCATTCTATATTCTAGATGATACGACCGTAGTTATCAATGGCGACATGGGTAGCAGAGTAGACAATCAGCTAGAAAGGTTGCTCAATAAATACCCTGAAATTAGCTACGCTATTATGGAAAAGTGCCCGGGATCTAGGGATGATGAAGAGCTTTTTAAAGCCGCACGCATGATCTATAATCAAGGCGTTCACATCCACCTTCCACCGAATGCTAAAATTGAATCCGGCGCGGTAGATTTCTTTTTGGCAGGAACTACACGAACGATGGATGGGGGAGCCAAAATGGGCGTACATGCATGGAGTGATGGAAATGCATCTGCCACAGAATATCCCGTTGGACATGAGGAGCACGAGATCTATATTGACTACTATTCCAGTGTTGGTTACTCACAACATGAGGCAGAAAATCTATATTTTTTCATCATCAATGCTGCTGGACCGAACAACATTCATTATATGACAGCAGAAGAAATTTTAACATTCGGTATTCTAAATCCATGATTCGCATCAAACTAATGTATTGGGTTTTAATAAAGACCAAAAAATAAGTTTTCCCGAAGGTATTCGAAAGGGTTTAAGCTTCACCTGTTATAGATTGCGTCACGCTGATTGCATGGTCACCAATCTTCTCTAATGAGTTAAACAATTCACTATATATTGCGGCATTGTCATAACGATATTCTCCTTTTTCTACATTTGTAAAGTGCTCCTTTCGAATTTCTTTGCGCAGCTTGTTGAGGCTTTTTTCAAGCTTTTTTGCCTCTGTAAGTTCCACCTGAGAATAGCGCATCTCTAAATTCTTACACATGTTTTCTAGTATCTGATTCATCAGCGAATACATTGCAAGCAATCGTTCTCTTTGTTCTGGAATAAACCAAATCTTATTTTTGCGCTTTCGTTCTGTCGTTTTCGAGATCTGATAATATATATCTGCAATTCGCTCCATGTCACCGACCATACTAAGCATCGCACGAATCTTTTCAGAAGTTCGCTCACTAAGCTCATTTTGAGAAACTTTGGTTAAATAGCTCGCAACCTCTTCTTCAATCTTATCTGTAATATCTTCGTACTTGGCGATTCTATCGATGTAACTTCTGAACTCGGATTCTTTTTTTTCCATCAAAATCGTCTGACAAAATGTATTCATTCTAGAAACAATTTTACCAAGCTTTACAACTTCTCTTTGTGCCTCCAATAAAGAAAGCTCACCAACAGGAATCGTCGAAGAAAAGAACTTAAGCTGAAACATTTCATCATCGTCAGTTTTGGAGGGCAATATTCGGACGACCAATCGCTCAATATGCGGAATAAACCACAATAAGAGAAGCGTATTTACAATATTAAATGAAAGGTGGTATACAGCTAAAGACCATCGCGTTGTTGACTCGGAATCACCCTCAACAATAAGGGCATTGAAAAAAGTTTCACTAACCAAATAGTCCACAAACTTGAGAAAAGGATAGAAGATCGCGAGCATCCACAATACTCCAATCACATTGAAGAACAAATGTGCCCTTGCCGCTCTTTTCGCATGAATATTTCCAATAATGGCCGCCATATTGGCCGTAATCGTTGTTCCAATGTTTTCACCCAAAATAATTGCTGCAGCGAATTCTAAGGGAAGTCCATTAAGCCCCCCACACAGTGAAAGTGTAATTGCCATTGCAGCACTACTCGACTGAACCACAACGGTCAATAGCGTTCCTATCCCAACAAAAATAATTACAGAGCCAAAGCCAAATTGATCAAGTGGTTCGATGATGCTTTTAATGAATGTAGGATCCTCTTTTATAAAACTCATCAAGTCTTTGAGGGCATCAAGACCTCTAAATAGTAAAGCAAAGCCAATTAGAAACTCACCAAAAGATTTGAGTTTTGAATTGGACATAAAAAATAGCGGAAGGCCAATAGCGATAATCGGAAGTGAATAATCTGAAATACTGAATTTTCCGAAACCAAATGCCAACAAAAGAAATGCCGTAACTGTAGTTCCTATATTGGCGCCCATGATGACACCTATAGCCTGTCGCAAGGACAATAAACCAGCGTTAACAAAGCTCACAATCATTACAGTTGTAGCACTGGAAGACTGAATGATTGCCGTTGTGCCAAAGCCTGTAAATATACCAGCAATTCGATTTTGAGTAATCTTTCGAAGGATTGAGCGCATTTGGTCCCCAGCGAATTTCTGAATTCCATCGCTCATTATTTTCATTCCGAAAATAAAAAGACCAAGGGCTCCAATTAAAGTGAGGAACTCATAAAGACCAAAACTCATGCGTAATTTTTAACAAATCTATAATTAGTATTCCAATTAGGCCTATCTAGATGTTAAATTATTATTAACATTTACTAATTATGGCTGCAGGTCATACTCGAATTAGAAAAACTTTATTGATGGTTAAAACAGCATCAACATTTCAGATGGGCTCGTCAAAGCTCGAGAAAGGTCTATTCGCCGTCTTGGTTTTCCTTAAAATGCGGATCTTCATTGATTTCAATCTTCGATTTCGGATGCTTGGTATGGATATACTTCATTAGCATCTTCATTTCATCATAATTTGAGTATTGATAATCGATGAGCGTTACTGAAATTTCTTGATACAACTTCTCTTCAAAAAACTCCCATTCCATAGATTCAATCTTCGCAATGGCTTTTCCATCTTTTAAAATACTCCAGCCTTGTTCTGAAAATCCTGAGTTCTTCATTTCTTCCTCTGTAAAAGTGAAAGATTCTGTTGTTACACATGAAGAAAATAGGACAGACATTAAAACGAGAATCAATAGGGGTTTCATATAATTGAATTTTGAT
>NHBV01000014.1 GCA_002167775.1 Crocinitomicaceae bacterium TMED16
ATGAAGATTTTAGAGTGAATGATAGTATTAAAAGGCATACAAATATTAACTTTTTCATAATCAATAATTTATAATTTGCACTAAGCTAAAAATTATTTTAAAACCACACGAATGGGTGATTGATATCCCACTGGATTTATGACATATAATTAACCGAAACTGTTTTACATCTTTGTTTTGAACATTACGATGTCGATAAAAGCGTGTTAAAAAAAGCAAAAATTAGGGATTCTACGAACCATCCGTTAAAACCAAAGGAAGAAAAAGTTATATTTGTTCCGAATTATTTAAAAAAACATATTATGAAAAAGTTATTTGCTTTATTATTTGTTGCTGCTGCGTTTACATTTACGTCTTGTGGTGATGCTTCAGGTAACGCTTCAGAGGAAGCTGCTACAGAGGAAGGAATGGACGATGCTGCTGAGGAAGAAGCTCCAGCTGAAGAAGCTGCTGAGGAAGCTCCTGCTGCTACTGAAGATGCTGCTGCTGAAGAAGCTCCTGCTGAGGATGCTGCTGAAGAGGTTGCTGAGTAATCTATTGCTCAAAGAAATTCAAAACCTCCCACTTGGGAGGTTTTTTTTTGTTTAAACTTTTTGGAGGGTATGGTTTTTGATATCAACAAAACTAACAGTACCTTAGGTAATGAAATAGGTCATTTAAGAAATGAAAAAAGGATTGTCCATATTGTTTGTTTTTATTGCGACGATGGTTTCTAGCCAAACCATCCTTGATGATTTCGCTTTGGATCTAAACCAAGGAAAAGTCCTTTTGGCGTGGACTATAAAATCAGGAAGTGTTTGCAATGGTATTCAAATCTACCGAAGTACTGCTGAGGATAGCCTTAATTTTGAGCTCATTGAAGATATTCAAGGCGTCTGTGGTGATTTGTCAAGCCCAGTTGCCTACACTTTTACAGACGAGAACCCACTACAAAATCAAGTAAATTACTACAAGCTTTTATTGGGTGGTCAAGAATTTTCAGAAGTTCTTGGTATTGAAGTCTTGCTTATTCCCTCAAACAGCTATCTTCTTAAGCCACACCCTATTGTAAGTAGTTCATCATTGTACTTTTATAACTCCAATAATAATGATGTTGAGCTAAAAGTTTTTGATGATTTCGGCAGTGTCGTTTATAAAAATCAGACAAATAGCAACCGTTTTATACTCGACAGTTCGATGATTTCGTCAGGCCTTTATTATTTCACACTTGAAAATAAATCAAACAAGAGCATCATCAATGGAAGAGCACTCTTTTTAGAGTAAGTCAATTTTTTTATTCCGGAGCATCGGTTTGAATGATCTTTTTAATTTCATCCTCAGTCGCTTTTAGTTTACTTTTACAGTGCTCAGAGAGCTGATTAGCTATCTTTACTTGCTCAGTCAAATCATCTATTGAAACTTCTTTATTCTCAAGCTTTAAAGATATCTCCTTAAGCATATCTAGCGCTTCATCGTATTTTAGATTTTTGATTTCTTGTTTTGTCATTTTTTTCTAATTATTTTTTTTACTGTACTCAGGACACTATAGCCCCTTGAATGTGTCGTCATTTCCTTTTGTATCAACTCTCCTTTTATGTTATTGATGTCTTTGCCATCAATCGTGGAGATCGTATATCCTTTTTCGAACAATTGATTAGGGTCTACCAATCCTAATTTTTGTATGCAAAATTCTAAATAATCTTGAGATGAACGAAGCACAAATTGAGCACGAATAAAAAGTAAATCCTTCGCTTGCTCCAACTCACTCGTTGCAGTCTCCTGAAGATGATTCTCAATAGTGCGTCCTAAAAAAATAGCCATGGTGTCTAACTGTGAAAGTTCAATCTGAATACTAGAAAAGACAACATATTGTAGCTGATGAAGCGCTTCATTTAAACTTTCTTTGGTATCTGATAGGTATGATTTAAAACTATATTGAAGACTTCGAGCTTGCTTGTTTAATACTAGCTCATTGACCTGAATGATTTCATCGACCCGTTCATAAAGAATACCTGAATAAAACTGAAGTTCACCTGAAGACTGAGAAAGCAACTCCCTAATCTGCAGCTGTATATGCTTACTGGTATTGGATAAACTAGAAGAGAAAACTCCGATATTCATATAAAATAGCTTAGCAGCAGCAGTTGGCGTTTTCATTCTTGTATGCGCAACCTCGTCGATAAGACAAGCATCCGATTCATGACCAATTCCGGTTACTATTGGGAGGCTTGAGCGAGCAGCTGCCGAACAAATGGAATAACTATTAAAAATATGAAGGTCCATTTTAGAGCCTCCTCCACGCACAATAGCTATAACCTCAACATCATATAAATTAGCCTCTTGAATAGCATTCGCTATTTCCTCCACTGCCTCCTGAGATTGAACCCCAACAGGAAAAACCTTCACCTTGAAATTTGTGAAGATGTCATTATTCATTAGCTCATTCATAAAATCTTCAAAACCTGAGGTTTCAGGTGATCCAATTAAAGCAATTCGTCTAATAATAGGGCTAAAATATAGCTGCTTTTGAAGATGATACAAACCTTCTTTTTCAAGTCTCTGTCTTGTTTCAGCCTTTTGTTTTTCAATATCACCCAATAAGATAGACGGATCAACTTGGCTAATCACGAGGCTCATTCCATACACTTTATGAAAATTAACCGTCACTAGACATTTTATTTCGAGCCCTTCTTTTAATACTTCATTTACTTTCAAGTTAAAGGATGCAAGATGATTTTGAATAGCACCAAAGCTCGTTCGCCAAATCATACCCTTGGCCTGAGCGGTTCTTGTACCATCTTGAGAATCAACAAGCTCTAGGTAATAATGACCATTCTTTTCGTTGGACTTTGCAATTTGGCAAGTTATCCATACGGGCTTGACTGAAAAGGTTTTTCTCACCCAATTCTCAATGGATGTATGTAGCTGTGTTAGTGTATATGTCTTCGCTTCTGCGTTCATTTAGCCTCTATACTTCCTCCTCGTAATCTATGGTATCATTCATTCCGTCATCTATCAGCTTATCAGAATCTGCTGAGGGAAGTTCTTCAACCTTTTTAAGCTTAGAAAGCATCATTCTAGTTCTCGTTCCTACTAAGCTGTCAATTTCATTGTTTGCCTCATTGATTTTCTTTTGCGCTTTTGCCAAAACACCCCCGAACTTCCCGAATTCGGTTTTAACAGCACCTAGCACATTCCAGACCTCACTTGTTCTCTTTTGTATAGCAAGGGTTTTAAAGCCCATTTGTAGACTGTTGAGCATCGCTGCCAAGGTAGTTGGACCCGTTACAATGATTTTATATTCTCGTTGCAATAAGGCAATCACATCTGGTTGGCGTGCGACTTCCGCAAATAGCCCTTCTATTGGGAGAAACATAATTCCGAAGTCTGTTGTATTTGGTGGGTCAAGGTATTTACCCTTAATATCCTTCGCAAAAGATTTTATAGATCTCATTAAGTCTCGATTTGCGGCTTCAATGGCAGCAACGTCACCGACATCATATGCTGCCTGAAGCCGAACAAAGTCTTCTTGGGGGAACTTAGCATCTATGGGCAGGAATATTTCTTTACCTGATGTCGTGTTTCCAGGTAGCTTAATGGCAAATTCAACATGGGCATCAGAACCTGACTTGGTCTTCACGTTTTGATCATACTGCTCAGGCGCTAATATTTGCTCCAAAATATTTCCAAGCTGAATCTCTCCAAGAACCCCTCTCGTCTTTACATTACTTAGTACCTTTTTAAGGTCTCCTACCCCACTTGCTAAGTTTTGCATCTCTCCCAAACCTTTTTGAACCGCCTCTAATCTTTCGCTTACAATTTTAAAGGATTGACCTAAACGTTCTTCAAGGGTCTTGTGAAGCTTTTCATCCACAGTTTCTCGCATTTTCTCCAAACGTTCATTTGTAGAATCTACAAGTTTATCTTGCTTTAGCCCCATGTCATTGAACTTTTGCTTTTGAAGCTCATTAAAATCCTTGACGCTTTGAGCAAAAGAGTCTTTAAATTCTTTAAGCGCATTGGTCATGGCTTCTCGATCATCTTTTGCATTTGTCTTAAGTGATTCACCAAGCGCAGTGAATTTTTCATTCAATTTCTCTGTGAGCTTTTCTATCCCTAATGAAAGCTCTTCTCTGTTTTCTTTTAGCATTCCAGAAAGTTCTTTACGGTTTTCTCGAAACTCATTACTGACGAGCTCCTGAATTTGTTTTGCTCCTGAGTTTGATTTAATGGAACGCATTTGAAAGAGAATAAACAAAACCAAAATAAGGGTTAAAACAGATAGAAAAGTGAGGATAGAAAAAATCATATGGAATCGTTTAAAGGTCTTGTTAGTGTGTCAATCAAATATAAGTATTGCGCATTAAATACGCCGTTTAAAGTAATTGAAAACATAAAGTTAATAGTACACTTAGTAATCTTTTTATGTTCTTTTCATCCTATTTCAATTATTAATACAACATAAACGACAAAACATAAAAAAGCCCCAACTAAAGGAAGGGGCTTTTGTGACCTCGACAGGATTCAAACCTGTAACCTCCTGAGCCGTAATCAG
This sequence comes from Crocinitomicaceae bacterium TMED16, assembly GCA_002167775.1. Lineage (GTDB taxonomy): Bacteria > Bacteroidota > Bacteroidia > Flavobacteriales_D > Crocinitomicaceae > UBA952. The sequence goes on from NHBV01000014.1 coordinate 4,535, forward strand.
GTGCGCTATTCAGTTGCGCCACGAGGCCAATAGAGGTGCAAAGATAAATATATTTCAATAAATAATAATCTTAAGTTCGGCTTTATTCGAAAATGCATTAAATTTAGATGAGTGAAAATAGTTTTAATCTTCGTTTTTGGTGTCTTCTTCTCGTTACAAGCCCAGCAAAAAGTAAATAAATTACTCAGCAAGGGAGACAAGAAGCTGGCAAAGCTAGATACATCTGGTGCTTTAAATCTCTATGACAAAGCATTGAGTGTTGACAGCGCATGTGCTGATGCTTATGCAAGAATTTCAGATGTATTTATCTCAAGGGGTAATTACAAAAATGCAATGGAGCTTTTAAATGCTGGTATCCGTATTACAGTTGATATTCCCAAAGACAAAAAAACAATTTCTCACCTCTACTCTATTCGATCCTTTATTTATTTCACGGCAGAAGATTTTCATCATGCCATTCAGGATTTGGACCAAGCAATTATCCTCAACACTGACAACCCCAACTATTTCTACATGCGTGCGCTTGTAAAAAGAATGAATGGTGATGAAAAAGGCTGCTGCAGAGACCTAAAGAAGGCGATTGCTTTAGGCTCAAAAGCTGCTGCAGTTTACAGTGAGACTTATTGCAATTAAGTCATCTTAAGTATGTAAATTTGTGAAAATCGTGTCATGAAATTTAATCTTTCCGAAGTCAATGATTTGATCCGAAGCAGGAGGTCTATCCGCCCTGAACAATATACAAACCGAAAAGTACAAAAGGATCAAATTGAATTAATATTACAAAATGCCCAGTGGGCGCCCAACCATGGCAGTACTCAACCCTGGAGGTTTCAGGTCTATCAATCCGAGGATTCCAGACAAGAGTTGAGTCAAGCTCTAGGTAAATTATATCTAGAAATAACACCAAAAGACAAGCAAAATGATGCAAAACTTGCTAAACTAATCAGAAGGCCTCTTATTTCATCCGTTGTCATTATTGTCAATATGTCTAGACAACTTGAGGAGAGAATTCCAGAAATTGAAGAAGTTGAGGCGGTAGCATGCGCTATTCAAAACATGCAGCTTACAGCAACGGCATATGGTATAGGCTCATTTTGGTCATCACCAAAACTCATTTACACAAAAGAAATGAATGATTTTTTAGGCATCTCTGAGAAAGACAAATGTTTGGGGCTAATTTATTTGGGCTACACAAAAGAAGAATGGCCAAAATCACATAGGAAACCTATTGAATACAATACCATATGGAAAACCCAATAGAGCATTTGGATCTTGGATTTGTAAATTTTACAAAACATCCAAAAAATCCTAGCTTCCTTGTATATCGATTCACAGATGTTGAGAGAGCAAACTCTTTTCGAGATGAACTCATTTCCAATAATATCACATTTGAAGAGGATACAGAAGAAAAGAAACAAGTCACTTATACCCTCTTTGCTTTACATAAGAAGCACTACAAAAAAACAATGCAGATGAATTTTAAGGTAGAGGGCCAACACAAAAAACCGCTTATTCCGTTTCGATTGCTTCGTTGGACTGTACTTTTATTTGGTTTAGGCATACTACTTCTATCTATTTTGAGTTATTGTAAACATATGACCTATTTAAACCAACAAACTGAACAGCTTAAATGAAGGTCCCTGTTTTACTTTTTATCCTTGTTAGCCTAAACAGTTTTAGTCAATCCAAAAAAGTACCTTCTTATTTTGGCGTGCACTATAGAACTGTTCTTCCTAATAATTTTGTAGGTAGTAAATCAATTACCATCAGCGATCAAGAATTTACCAGCACTTGCACCCAAAAAATAGGTTACTCAATCGGTGCAACAGTCAGAGCAGGTATTACTAAATTGATTGCATTTGAAACTGGAATTAACCTAATTCATAGAAATTTTCATCTCAACATGAGTGTTGCAGACTCCAATCAATATGCCCAAAGAGATCTGGGGTTTCTGACCTATGATATTCCTTTAAACTGCCTCATTTATATTAAACTAAATAAGTCATGGTATGCAAATGCTTCGCTGGGAATCGCGGCTTCATATAAACCCTCAACAATCGGAGGAGTAAACAATACAGGAGGTAGTCATTCATTTATTCATACAGGGTATGTTGATTACAAGAAGAAATTTACTGCGGATTTCAATGGGAATATTGGGTTTGAATTCAGAAGCAAGAAATCCGGATTCTTCTATTTAGGCGGTTCTATTCAGATACCACTTGCCCCGCTATTTATTCTTGCTGGCATGTATAAATATCAGGGCTATGAATTGGTCTCAGTAGCAAATATAAATGGGTCTTTTTTATCCTTAGACCTTAAGTTTTTCTTTCCAAATACAAAAAGCAATGGATCTACTTTCCGGCCAGGACCAATCGAATAGAATAGATGTACTTATCGATACCTTAAAGCTTGAAAAGCATCCAGAAGGGGGGTTTTATAGTGAAACGTATCGGTCTACTCAAAGCACAGCCAATAAAGAGGGCGTGTTAATGACTTCCATTTACTTTCTTTTAACGTCTGAAAATGTATCTAATTTCCATAAGATTTCAAACGATGAGCTATGGTTCCATCATGAGGGAAGCCCAATCGTAATACATACATTGCAGGATGAAATGCATAAGGAATATATTTTAGGGAAATCATACAAGGAAGCTTGTAGCCCACAGCATTTGGTAAAAGGAAACACAATCTTCGGCAGTGCTGTTTTAGAGCCAAACTCATATGCTCTTGTGAGTTGTGTTGTATCGCCTGGTTTTGAATTTAAGGATTTTAAACTCTTTAGCTATGACGAACTTATCAAGGAGTTCCCAAATGAAAAAGAAATAATCAAAAGACTAACTCCTTAGGGTTGGCAATAAAGCGTGTCAACATAAGGCGAGAAACCCGCCCAAACGCCTAGGGCTCCACCTTCTATGTTTGACGGAATATTTGTCGGTGTAGCAAAGGGATTTCCTGCTGTATACATTTGGTTGTATTTCTTTTCAAAGAAGTTGTATTCGGCCTCCCCCAGTTTGGATAGGGTGACCAGTATCGTGTCCCCTTGAGCATAATAACCCCTATGCGCCTCATCAACATCTTCATCGAAAAAATTAATGGGATTCTCATAGGCAAAATCAAAGGTCAAACCATCAAAAAAATCATCGTTGAAATAGGGATTAAAGGGTTTATATACCAGTGGGTCTATCGTTCCATCCGGCGATGTGTTCAAGCGCTGCACCTCCCATAAATATGCATCAAAAGATCCCGCTGGATCAGTCAATGTTGCCCAAGACCACCCGTGATCATCAAGTGGCGCCTCAGGCTTCCAGTAAAGTGAATCTAATGCAGTCGGTTGAAGTATTGAAGTAACGGAAGTAAAAATTTCTTCATTGACATTAACATACAAACTGTAGGTTGCACCTACCTCTCCAACAATCGAAGTTGAGAAATAACCACAAAGATTCAAGTTTATGAGTTCTTCAACGGGTAGGCCAAAAAACGCTGCTGCAAGCTCTTCTGTGCCTGGAGGTAGATTATCCGTACATATTTCAACAAGCGTCTCAGAAACATTACCATCGGAAACAACAACAGTCGCTCCAGAAATAAAACCACTCAAATAAGCTTCAAGGTTCGTTGGAGAATATATATTCGCTGTAGTGGACAAAAGAACAATTGCTGGTTGGCCTGTCTTTATGCTGCCGTCCACAACGATTTGTTCTTCGTATCCAGGGATGGCAATATCAACCTCTTTGGTGCATGACAGGCAGAATAAAACTAAACATAGAGTATAAATAAATAGCTTCATATTATAATTCAAAGTTCCAAGTTACACTTGGGATGATTGGAAATAAGGATACTTGTTTCACTGTGAGTTGAAAGTCACCTGCAAGGAAGTCACCGTCATTATCCACATACATAAAAAATGGATTCGCTCGATTATACACATTGTAAATAGAAAATGCCCAATTGCTTTTAAATTTCTTTTTAACACGTATTTTATCACCATTAACATCGGTTTTAGTTTTGTGCGTTTTGCTATACAGTGTAGCAGAAAGATCGAGTCTGTGGTAAGGAGCCATTCGTGTTGAATTACGTTGACCATAATTAAATAAAAGGTTTTGTTCTTGAACATACCATGAAGAAGGTAGCGTTAAGGTATTTCCTGTTGCATAAACAAAGGCAGTACTGAAGGTCCATCTATCATTTAACTTATAAGTGCCAACAATACTAAGATCATGTCTTCGATCATATTTCGCCGGGTACAAGTTTCCAGAGTTTAAATCAGGAAATCTTCTGTCTGACTTTGCCCATGTATATCCAATCCAACCCGTAAAATCTCCTAGTGATTTTTTTACAAAAAGTTCAACACCGTATGACCATCCTTCACCAAAAACCAATAAATTATCAGTGTTGTCATTAACATTGTCACTAGGAAGTGCACCTTCTTTGTACTCAATCATGTTGTTCATTTTCTTGTAATAAACTTCCACCGAGGTTTCAAGTTTGTCATCAAAAAAGTTTTTAAAATAACCTACACTTCCTTGCCATCCTATTTGTGGCTTAGCTATATCCGTCGTTGGATACCAAATATCCGTCGGCAATGATACCGCGCTCAGCGCAGTCAAGTGAACATATTGATAATTATAAGAATACCCCGCTTTAATGGAGCTATTGTCTGGCAACAACCAACGCATTGAAACCCTTGGTTCCAAACCATGATAGAACTTTATCAAATCACCTGAAGGATACTGAATTGAGGTATCTGGAGCACTTATATCTCCATTGATGTATCTCGTAAAAGGGCCTATATGGTGATACATACTGTAACGTAAACCAGCATTCACTTTAAGCTTATCATTTACCTCGAAGTCATCCATGAGGTAAAAAGCAGTTTCATGAGAAAACAATTTCTGTGCAGCGCCGGTGTCAAAGACAACCGAATCTGATTCAGCCGACACACTGGTTGGTGTGAAAGTATGATAGATATGGTTTGCACCGAACTTAATCAAGTGTCTTGGGTTTGGGAAGTATGAAAAATCAACCTTCGAACCGATATCTCGCACACCTGAAGTTAAACTAAATCTAAACTGATCTTGAGATGATCCAAATTGAAACATATAATCAGAGAATGTCCCCGTAACATTCATAAAAAGCTTTTTGCTAAACAAATGATTCCATCTCAAGGCAGCAATTCCATTTCCCCATGGCATATTCACTCTAAATCCTCCTTGGTTATCTGAAAATGAAAACACATCTTTACCGTAGTATCCACTTAAGAAAATACGGTCTTTATCGCTTAACTTATAATTGAATTTAGCATTGAGGTCATAAAAGAAGTAGCTTGTTCCAGCAAATGGAGACGAATCCGGGATAGCAGCCTTCATTATTAGATCAAGATAAGTTCTTCGACCAGAAATGATAAAAGACCCTTTGTCCTTTTTCAACGGCCCTTCAACGGTCAACCTTGAGGAAATTGCACCGATACCGCCTTTGACTTTAAATCTTTTATTGTTTCCTTCATTCATATTTACCTCTAAAACGGAGGACATCCTTCCACCATAATTAGCAGGCATCCCTCCCTTAATGAGGTTTACACTTTTAACGGCATCTGCATTAAAGACGGAAAAGAATCCAAATAAATGTGCTGCATTGTATACAACCCCTTCATCAAGTAAAACAAGGTTCTGATCTGGGCCTCCGCCACGTACATAAAATCCTTGACCACCTTCTGCTGCAGAGGAAACCCCGGGCAAAAGCTGAATGGTTTTGACAACATCAACCTCACCCATGAAGGCAGGTAGAGCCTTAATACTCTCAATATTTAGCTCAATTGCACCCATCTGAGTAGATTTGACATTTTCACCTTTTTTACCATTGACTACAACCTCTTCTAAATCAATCGTCGAACTGCCTAGTTCTAAATTATAATCAATATCTTTTATGAGCTGAACTTCCTTTAACTCTGTTGGAAAAAGAGCGGATCTAAACTGAACCTGATAAACACCCTCTTCAAGTGTCAAAGAGTAAAAACCATAATTATTGCTAATCGTTCCCTTATTTATGGATGGTACGAAGATTTTTACACCAATCAGCGCTTCTCCGCTTTTGGCATCACTAACATATCCACTTATCGTATGCTTAATGGGTTTTTGAGCGATTGTTAGAAGTCCAAAGAACATGAAAAATAAGGCGAGACTTTGCTTCATTGTTATAAAAAGTTGTAAAGATAAGAACACATGCAGCGCTAAAAGGTTTTAAGGTGTTAAATTTATGGCAAGATTTGTTAAATGTTTGGACAAAAATAAAGGCAAACACCTTAATTTGACTTAACAAAAGATAAGAACGCAAAAAAAATATTAAAAAAACAATTTTAAAGACGCAATGACTTCAAATGTTTGTTTTCTAAACAGCAATAACGGCAATGGATTACTTGCTTTTGGAGGCAAAGATATACTTGTAATTGAACACGTTCATTCTCTAACTGAAATTGGTACATTCATTAGTGATCGACCAAATAAATATATATTCCTTTGCCTTTCATATGATTTAAAGAATGGAATAGAATCATTAGACTCGAAAAATAATGATAGTGTATGCTTTCCTGACTTAGTATTTTGGTGTCCCGAATGCGTCTTTGATATTAAAAATGAATCCCTGAACCTACTTCAAGGAGTCTCAACAGCAGAACAATACAATTTTGCAAAAGACTTTATCTCTCAATCCAAGTCACCAAATCATAAAGAAGTTAAGGTTCAATTTGAAGCACAGATTTCCAAGGACACCTATTTAAATAAAGTCAATGCAATCAAAAAGCATATACAACGTGGAGATATTTATGAGGTGAATTTCTGTCAAGAATATGTGGCAAAAAACATTGAAAAAGAGCGGGTTAAAGAATTTTATACAAATCTTAACGGCATAACAAAAGCTCCGTTTTCAAGTTATTTCAAATTTGCAGATTTTGAGGTTTTTTGTGGAAGCCCAGAACGCTTTATTAAGAAGGAAGGCGATGTACTTACCGCACAACCCATTAAGGGAACGGCAAAACGAGGAAATAATAAGTCAGAAGATTTGGAGTTAGTAGATCACCTGAAAAACGATCCAAAAGAAAGGGCAGAAAACATAATGATTGTTGATCTAATGCGCAATGACTTATCAAAAATTGCCAAAAAAGGATCCGTCAATGTGGATGAGCTATGCGAGGTTTACACCTATAAGACCGTTCATCAAATGGTTTCAAAAGTTTCCTGTCACCTAAAAGAAAATCTCACCTTTATAGACATCATTAAAGCGACATTTCCTATGGGTTCCATGACTGGAGCGCCGAAAATAAGGGCAATGGAGCTCATTGAAGAATATGAGAACTTTAAAAGAGGCCTCTATTCTGGCTCAATAGGCTACATCTCGCCAAACGGAGATTTCGATTTAAATGTGGTAATTAGAACCATTATTTACAATTCAAAACTAAAATCTTTGTCCTGTGGCGTTGGCAGTGCAATTACGATCAAATCTGATGCAGAAAACGAATATGAAGAATGCGGTATTAAAGTTCAAAAGATTCTAGATGGCATTAGTGGATAATATCGAATCTTCCTTTAATCATTTACTTAGTAATTACAATGCTGAGCATTACTACCTCGCTGTAAGCGGTGGTTGTGACTCCATGGTGATGCTTTCTTTATTTCAAAAACAAAAAAGAACTTTCACGGTACTTCATGTAAATTACCATTTGAGAGGGGAAGAAAGTGATGGGGATGAAGCAATCGTTCGGCAATTCTGTGAGGACCATTCCATCCCATTTTATGTTTTAAGCCATGAGCTTTCTAAGGATTTAGAAGACGGCGGGAACCTACAAAGTCTGGCGAGAGACGTACGCTATGATTTTTTTAAATCTTATTTATCCAAGCACGAATCTGCAATTTTATGTCTTGCCCATCATCAGGATGACCAAGAAGAGACCTTTTGGATGGCCATGGCGCGTGGCGGCGGAATCCGGGCAATGTCAGGCATGAAGACTGTTGAAAAACCCTTCCTGAGGCCTTTTCTAAAACACAGGAAAATAGAAATATTGAATTATGCAAGAGTACAAAACATTAAATGGAGAGAAGATCTTTCTAATCAATCCAATAAATACACGAGGAATATTTGGAGAAATGTACTTTTACCCGAATTAAAAGCGAAGTTCACACATATTTCCTCATCTGTGGAGTTACTCCAAGATCATTTCGATGAACAGGCATACCATGACCGGCAAGTATCTCGGTTATTGATTCCAAGCACATTTCAGGATTTTGAAATTACAAAGGAAGAATTAAGTCGCCTTCATTCGAATCAATGGATTGAATTTTTAGATCAAATGAACATCAGGAAAAATCTAGCACTCCCCATTATTGATCTTTTGAATGGAGAAAATGGCAAGAAGATATTTCTAGACTCGATGGACAACGGCTATAAAGCGGTATGGAAAAGAGAAAATAGTTTATACTTCGAAATAAAAACCCAAACTCCTTCCCTACCTCCTGTTTTTAACACATTCATGATTGATTCACTTCCAAATAAATTTAGTAAAACCGAATTATATCTGGATCTTAATAAAATAAAAGGAAATCTTTCCGTGAGAAGGTGGCAATATGGGGACCGTATGTGTCCTATTGGTCTTAAAGGAAGCAAGTTGGTTGCTGATATCTTAAAAGATGACAAAGCCCATGCATCTGATAAGAGCAAACATTGGGTTTTGGTTGATGAGGAAAAGATTATTTCGCTCATCGGATACAGAATTGATCAGCGGGCCTTAGCCAATAAAGCCCCATGCCTAAAGCTTGTATTTGAATAATCCTAACTTTGGTTAAATCTAAACTTAACTATTTCACTTATGAAACTTTTTTACCTCAGCATTTTTCTTTTAATATTACATTCTGTCGGTGCCCAAAGTAGAATCGAAAATGGTTTTGCCATGAACCCCGATTATCAGCCTTACACCAATTGGATCGACACAAGCTATGCGCAATGCATGCAAAATTGGACAACGAATATGGAATGGGGTGCCTGTATCGGTGAACACCATCAAAATTGGTCTGATTTCATGAACAAAGAATACAATGAATTGCTTGATTTGCTTAATGAAGATGGGAAAAAGCTGCTTGTCGAAAGTCAAAAAGCATGGCGGGATAATAATATGGCTCAAGATGACTTTTGGAATTATTTTGGAGAAGTTAAAGCTGACTTTTTTGGTCGTGAAGGAACATTTGGCGCTTACATGACTGATTTACAAAATACCCGAAGTCGTGCCGTTGAGCTACATGCATATAAAGAGGCATTTAGCTATGATTAGCTTTAAAAGTTCACTATTCATTCTAAGAAGCCAACCCTAATTATTATTTGTTCACAGTATCTCATTTATAAAAAAGTTGTAAATTGCGCTAAGATTTCAAATGTTTCAGAGTTACTAGTTTACTAGTTTTTTTATTTACGCGGGTCCTAGACCCAATAATCTATTTAAAATGAAACGTTTTACCCCATTCCTATTTTCACTCTTTTTAATGGTGACTTTCATGAGAAGCGCAAAAGGCCAAGTCTATGAGTCAATTTTTGGTTTAGAAAATACAAGCTGGAAATATCCATTTTGCAATCTAGATCAAGCAGAAATCTTAGAAAGGGTTTCTAACGAAACAATAGCGCTTGATAATGTTGTATATCATAGAATTGGAACACCTAATGCAGGAACCATAAATTATAGTCTTGTTCCAAATTCTGGAAACGCATTAGTTCGAGAAGATGTTGAGGATGGTCGTGTTTGGTGCACTAGTGTTATTGAATCATTTCAAGGTTATGATACCGTTGAGTATTTAATAATGGATCTATCACTTCAAGAAGGAGAAAGTTTTATTGTACATGAAATGTTTGGAGATCAAGACATTTCTATAGTTGATTCTGTATATTATCTATCAGGATTAAAACATGTAAGAACTACCTATCAACATTGGGCTAGCAACTTCCCTCTTACCTTCATTGAAGGTGTTGGTACAAACTATGGCTTGGCATACATGCATGATTATTATAATTTATGCTCTTGCCTATTATCGCTGAATAAAGATGATGAAGAAGTATATATGAATAACGCTTGTAACCCATCGGTCGTATCCCTAACAGAGCAAACCGAAAAAGAATTGCGTTTGGCACCGAACCCAGCAACCAATAAAATATCAATATCGAACTTATCTAGTAACGGTAAATATGTCATCATAGACATACTTGGATCAGTTGTTAAAGAAGGTTATTTCCATGAAAACACTTCAAACATTGACATTAACGCTTTAAAAAACAATATCTACTTCATCAAAATAGAAGATAAAATTCTAAAGTTTATAAAAAATTAAAATGTGAAGAGATCAAAAAAAAAATCAGTATCACGCGTTTTGTTTTGGCTATAACTAGGTACTATTTAATTATGCGTATTTACTTTACAAAAAATTGATTTTTTGATTCAATTTTAAGTAATATTTGTTCGTGTTCATTGTTCTTGAAGCATCAATATCTCAGCGGGGGCACATTCAAAAAAAAATCCAAAATAATTCCTTTATTGCTGATAATAAATTTCCAAAAACCAATGAAGCAGTTCATGCAAGCTTACATCCTAACCTTATTTTTGGTATTTTTAGCAACCTAATTTTAAAATTTAATAAAATGAAAAATGTATTAGTAGCCCTATCGTTATTTGTAGGTTTATTTGTTCATGCCGATGAAGGTATGTGGTTCCTCATGTTTATAGATCGTTTGAATCAACGAGACATGGAAAAAATGGGATTACAGCTTACATCTGAAGAAATCTATAGCATTAACAATTCCAGTCTAAAAGATGCAATTGTTCAATTCAATGGAGGGTGTACAGCAGAATTAGTTTCAGATCAAGGCTTAGTGCTCACAAACCATCACTGTGGTTATAGTGCAATTGCAGAGCTTTCCACACCTGAGAATGACTACCTCACAAATGGATATTGGGCAAATAGTAAAAAAGATGAAATGAAACCTAACTCATTGTATGTTAGGTTTTTCGTTAGAATGGACGACGTTTCTAAAAGAATCCTTGATAAAGTCAATGACGAAATGACGGAGGATGAGAGAAATGCTGCGATTAAAGAGGAAACCCAAAAGATAGAAGATGAGAACAGTGAGAATGGAAAGTACGTCGTTAGTGTCCGCTCCTTTTTTCAAGGAAATGAATATTATTACTTTGTTTACCAGGACTATACAGATGTTCGTTTAGTTGGAACACCACCGGCGAGTGTTGGAAAATTTGGTGGTGATACAGACAACTGGGAATGGCCTAGGCATACAGGTGATTTCTCAATGTTTCGCATTTACGCAGACAGCGAAGGGAATCCAGCAGATTATTCAGAAGAAAATAAACCGCTCAAACCAAAACACCATTTACCTATAAATATACAAGGGGTTGAACAAGATGATTTCGCGATGATTTTGGGTTATCCAGGAAGAACAAATCGATGGCTACCTGCCGGGGGTATAGACCAAAATGTAAAATTTGCTTATCCAGCATGGGTGGAAGCTTCTAAAGAAGCTATGGATGTACTGAAGTTATATATGGACAAAGACAATGGTGTTCGTTTGAATTATGCCTCTAAATATGCTGGAATCGCTAACTACTGGAAAAACAGACAAGGTATGATTGATGCCTTGACCAAGTTTAAAACAGCTGAAACGAAAGCTAAAAATGAAAGTAAATTCAATAAGTGGGGCAACAAAAAGAAAAATGCTACCTATTCCAATGTAATAAAAGATATTAACGATTACTATTCGCTGACAAATGATAAGGCGAGACATGACAATTACCTTCGAATGGTTTTTAGAGGCTCGAAATTTGCAACAAGCTCGAGAGGATTGGGAGCAGGTCTAGNAAAATATGCTGCATCGGACGATGAGCAAAAAGCTGCCATGAAACNGCGTTTAAGCGCANATATTAAAGGTTTCTTTGCCTCTATGCATATTCCTCTNGAAAAAGAAATGTTATTCGAAATGATTGATTTATATGCCCGAAAAGCAAATTACGATCTCCCTGCTTCGATTACCAACACAAAAGACCTTAAGGCACATATNTCTGCGGTATTCGAGCTTAGCATACTTACAAATGAAACAAGAATGCTTTCGTTTTTAGAAGTTCCAAATAGCGCACTNCTTGAAAATGACCCTTTGATGCTAATGTCTGATGAATTTATTGCGCATTATTATGCAAGTACTGATGAAATCGACGCAGCCAANGGGAAATATGACCGTGCTTATCGAATGCTCGTNGAAGGAATGAGAAAATCTAAGCTAAGTCCAGTGAAATATCCAGATGCAAACTCCACGCTTAGGTTGTCCTATGGAAAGGTCAGCGCCTTNCCGGTGGACTCAAGGAATGATGCTAAAGATAACTTCTACACAACACTAAAAGGCACCGTTAAAAAGTATGTNCCAAATGATGCTGAGTTTGATTTACCAAANGGACTCATTGAGCTTTATGAGAAGAAAGATTTCGGACCCTATGCTGANAAGGCTGGTCATATGCCAGTCAACTTCTTGACAAACAATGATATTACTGGAGGAAACTCTGGATCACCTGTACTAAATGGGAACGGTGAACTAATTGGATTGGCATTCGATGGAAACATTGAAGCAATGGCAGGAGATGTTATCTTCGACAAAAAGCTACAAAAAACCATAAATGTAGATATCCGATACGTATTATTTTTAATCGATAAGTATGCTGGAGCGCAGCATATTGTTGATGAAATGACGGTGATTAAATAATTCCGAAAACATGNACTTTAAGCCTCGCTNCGCGGGGCTTTGTTTTTGAACAGACTAGTTCAAAGATTCAGCAAGCAAAGATATATGAAGCAAAGCTTCTCGAATCTCCTTTTCAGATAATTCATTATGATAACTGCCTTTTCCAATGGATTCAAGTAGAACNGAAAATATTTTACCGCTTTCATTCTTTTTATCATTATACATAATGCCGATAATTTTTTGAATACAATCNTCAGAAAAAGTCAAAAACGGATAGGTTTTGACTAGTAAGGCTTGCAGCTCATAAAATTCATTTTTCGAAAGCAGCCCCCTCTGCATAGAAACGTAACTTTCCGCACACATCCCAATACCTACGGCATGACCATGAGATATAGGATCCGAATTCAACTTGTATCCTTCTATTGCATGACCGAAGGTATGCCCAAAGTTAAGTAGCTTACGCTCACCCCTTTCAAAAAGATCCCCATCTGAAATGCTTACTTTAATTTTCACACATCTCTCAATGATATCAAGTCTATTAAAATCCTCTTCTGTCTTAAAATCCTTTAGTTCATCAAACAAATGCTGATCATAAACTAAACCATACTTGAGCATTTCGGCATATCCGTTGTAAAANTCTTTTTCTGGTAAGGTTTGAAGAAATGCATTATCAATAAATACATTTTTTGCCTTTACAATGGTTCCTAGCTGATTTTTATACGGGCCAAGATCAATTCCATTCTTTCCACCAATNGATGCATCTACCATCGCAAGAAGACTTGTAGGTACATGGATAAAACGCATACCCCTTTTAAAAACTGATGCTAAGAANCCNCCCATATCNGTAACCATTCCACCACCAAGGTTCAGCACTAAATCNTTTCTACCAAAACCATATTCCGAAAAAGCATTCCAAACCTGCATACAAATCTCCATCACTTTATTCTCCTCTCCATTGGGAAGTAAAATAATTTCTGATTTTTCAAGTGCTGGAAAAGATGTGATAAGGTACTCCAAACAAAGATCATGTGTATTCTCGTCGACAACAATNATTATATTATTCCCATTGTATGAAGCTAATACTTTGGATAATGAGGAATCTGAAAGTGGGCCTATTTCAATTTGTGTGCCTTCACTTGAAATATTGGTCATAATGAGATAAATAAGNCTCAAATATACAGATTATTGAGTGGCCAATAGCTTATATACAAAAAGACATTATTTTTGCATCGTGCTAAATTTTGAGAATACTAAAATTGCTTTTAAGCTAAAATCTAATCTTGANTTAAATAGAGCCTATGTGCTTTTCAAAGTAATCAGTTCTCCGATTATTGTCAAAATNGGTAAAGGCNTGATGTTGTTTGCGCTAAAGCTTAGGTTGCCAGTAAGCTTTATTGTAAAGAAAACGATTTTCAAACAATTCTGTGGTGGAGAGACAATTTCAGAATGCTCGCCCACAATTAAATCACTTGGAAGTCAAGGTGTTGGAACCATTTTAGACTACTCTGTAGAAGGAAAAACACAAGAGGATGATTTCGACAAAACTACTGATATCATCATNGATACGATTGTAAAAGCCCATACGGAAAAGAACATACCTTTTGCAGTATTTAAAATCACTGGGATTAGTAAATTCAGCCTTCTTGAAAAAGCAAGCCAAAAGGAAATAAACCTCCATGAATCTGAAGCGAATGAGCTTGCTAAAATAGAGGCACGTATTTTAAAGATTTGCAAAACTGCACACGAGCTAAATGTGCCTGTTTTTATAGATGCCGAAGAAAGCTGGATACAAGATGTTATTGATACTTGGGCGTTTCAAATGATGTGTTTATTTAATAAAGAGAATACTATTGTTTANAATACCATTCAGATGTATCGCCATGACCGATTAGAGTTCCTTAAATCTTGTTTGCAAAAAGCACTAGAACATAACGTTAGTTACGGTGTAAAACTTGTACGCGGTGCATACATGGAAAAAGAGAGAGAACGGGCTTCAGAAATGAATTACCCCTCTCCTATTCAAATGAATAAAAAAGCGACCGATGATGATTATAATGCAGCTCAGGATTTTATCCTAGAAAATATAACGCAATTTTCATTGGTGGCTGGCACACACAANGAAGAAAGCTCTAANCAACTTGCAATGCATTTAGAGAAGTACGGNATATCNAAAGACAGCACGAGTGTTTTCTTTGCGCAGCTATTAGGAATGAGTGACCACATATCATTTAATCTATCNAATGAAGGATTCAATGTAGCAAAATATGTTCCTTTTGGACCTGTGCAAGAAGTNATGCCCTACTTATTAAGAAGAGCCGACGAAAACACATCTGTCGCNGGACAAACAGGGAGAGAGCTANGCCTNATTGTTACCGAAAAAAACCGTAGGAAAAAAGCTAAAGNTTAACAAGCTTAAATACTTTNTCACCCAATTCGGCGTAGTAAAAGCCACTGCTAAGCATTGAAATATCTTGACGCTCGCCAGAANCAATCTGATTAAGATAAANNAANAGGCCATGGCTNTTGTAGAGCTTTAGGTCCATTTTAATCCCNCCTTCAAAATCAAATACAATCTCTCCAGTGCTCGGATTAGGATGCATATGTATTTGAGTTAAATCTTCCTTATGATTAGATGGNAGGCCAACAAGTGTATCAATTATGTAGTACTCTCCAGTGTTNGGAAGCTCACCCATTGGC
This sequence comes from Crocinitomicaceae bacterium TMED16, assembly GCA_002167775.1. GTDB lineage: Bacteria > Bacteroidota > Bacteroidia > Flavobacteriales_D > Crocinitomicaceae > UBA952. The sequence goes on from NHBV01000014.1 coordinate 19,994, forward strand.
CCTGCTTTTAGAACGAATATATTGCTTCCGCCACTAATCGGATAGGTTGTCTGCCCCACTGCTATAAAGCCTCCATCTGAAGTGGGAAGCAAATGATTGACTTCATCAAGACCTAAATAATTAATTGAAGTAAAATTATTAAGCCACAGNAATGAGGGCTCATTAAAATAGGCAACATTTGCATCATAATTATCTTGAAGGGTAAAAGCATTAACAACTCTGAANCCCATCACGTTTACATTCAGGTTTTCAACAAAAACGATTTCATCCATAATGACATCACTTTCACCNTTTGGATCATTTTCAGTTTCTTCAAGCAATATTGCACCATCAAAATCTAACTTTANCAAATAACTATCATGATTTGTATCACTTGCAATTCTGGCGCCTACAGCATTAATTTTATCGGTACTTATCGATACATCCTCAATAGTATAATCCCCCGAATAGTTTCCTAAAGTATCGCTCCATAACACATTTCCTTCCTCATTTATTTTCATTACGAATCCTTTTTGAGAAAGAGAATCCTCACAATAAAAAGCACCCCCAACGATAAATAAGCTATCTTGGACAACTGCAATNCTCGATGCATAATCAGAGCCTTGATTGAAAATTTGCTTTGTCCAAAGTGTATCCCCGTCTGAATCGATGCGAAGCATATAAACATCTTTATCTCCATCGTTCAGGTTTTGACTGCTGCCAACCATAATAATNGACGAATCACGNCCAAATACAGCGTCATTCAGAAAATCCCATGCAGTTGATTNNCCAAAACTCTTTTGCCATTGTTCGTTTCCATTTTCGTCCGTTTTTATTACCAAACCATTATAATCTCCCGAACCAATTGAATTGGTATAGCCGATAGCATAAAGCCCTAAATCCGCATTGAAAAGCACTCTTGAAGCACCATCGGANTCTGGCCCGCCATAATGCTTGGTCCATTGTCGCGTTCCCGCGCTGTCAATCTTCATGAAATAAACTTGACTACTCCCTTCCCAACTCGTACTTGAGCCAGNGACAATAAAAGAGGAGTCCGGAAGCTCAGCTACACCTTTGCCAACATCATATCCTAAACCAGAATATACTTTGTAAAACGTTGACTGCGAATATGCTAATGAGCAAAGATACATCAAGCCAAAACATAAAATAAACTTTAAAACAGACATGACATTCTTAGAATTATAGATTCACCGGTTTTACTAAAAAGATTTTCTGATGCCAGGCCAAGGCTAAAACGATCGAATTTTAACGCAGAATACATGCCCCAGCGTAGGTTAGAAAAACCTCCATAGCTTGCTTGTAGGCCAANACGAAACCATTTGACAGGATGGTAATCTATCCCTGAAAAGAACATTGGCATGAAAGATGTCGANAAATANGCCCGAGCGCCATAGAAACCTTGAAGNTTTCTGTATGAGTTACGGTCCACAAGTTTTGTGAACTGAAATAATGCGGGAAGGAGCTTCCAATCCGNACTATAAGAAGAAGAATCCGAGAATGAACCTAATGTCCCTTCAGGATCGTTAAAAAGAGTGGATGCATTCAATAGGTCATCAATAGAATAGGCATCGTAATNGAGGTTACTATTGATTGAGTATGAACGAACTTTAGGAAGACATACTATGCCAAGATTNCGCATCAACAATTGAAAATACATTTTTTCGTCCTTGTTCTTAGGCATATCGAATCGATAATCAATGTCAACAGCCAATCCAAAACCACAAAAGGCATTTGAATTGCTTTGATTGTAATTGGCATTCAGCGATAAACCAATACTATCAATTGAAGCACTTTGGTAAATGGCCCCATTTTCTATTNTACCTGAAATGATATTGTGTACGCCGATTGCATTTAAAGTAAAGCTCGATTTTGAATACTTATCAAACCAGCCGAACCCTATCTTTTGAAAGGTATAAGAATCAAATCGGCTACCCGTCAATAATGCCGTATCTCCAATAAATGCGGAGTTTCCATAAAAAAGCAAATCAAATACATCTTCTGTATACTCAATGGCAGAAAAATTATAAANGCCGTGCTTCAAAAGAAAACCTTTGGTNGAATCTTTGCATATTTTACTATTGTGATTTCTGTATTCAATTTCACTATTAAGATCGATACCAAATCGATTAATGANCTGCTGTCTGGCGCTCGTTTGGCCCTTCATATCATCATTTATAAATCCACCATAAAAAAAACTTTTGGTGATATCCTTTCCGATTGATGTAGATTGATANTCCCCGACACCCGANAAAACAAGCTCATTACTCCTTTTAAAAAGAGATGTATCCTGTTGAATAGGAAGCATTAGCTGACAAAATAAATTTGACCAAAACATAACACAAAACAGTATGAGGATACTAAACCTTGTCATGGTAAAATATTTTTCGTANTTATCTTCAAAAAAGATTCAAAATACAGAAATGCGTCGCTAGGAATCGATACAGGTGTTAACTCATTTACATTGGACGTTTGCATGTNCGCTTTGATNACAATAGANCTGGTATCTAATAAATTCTCAACAAGCCCANTNTCAAGTGATAAAACANCCTTATTTGATGCTTTGTAGAGATTGTCAATAGGATCTAGCNTNCCATCTACNGAGGAAAGCAAAATAAGCTCAGTAGGTATNCTTTGAAGAATATTCANACCATCATCTAAAAACTCAAGNGATATTCCNCCTTGCAAAGGAAAAGCATTCAATGAGCGAATATGGAGCTCAATNGCTTCGGCGNTAATTAAATTATTCAATTGGATCGTATTTAANGAAAATGCCAGGGTATCAGAAAAAATCAANCCGTCTACACCAAGCGCAAGAGGAAATTGAGAAGCCAAATCAACTTTCACCTTACTATTTGGGAAAATCTCATTGTAAGATCCAGTTGTTGGACCCAATGGNTTCATTTTAATATTATAACCGATATGATGGGTATGGCCGAGATTTTCAATATAGCTATTGAGATTGCTGTTGTCCGAATTAAATGTAATTGTAGATAAGCTTGGACTCAACGAAGACCAAGAACCAATTGCAGGAGCAATAAATTGCTCCGTATTTAATTGACTTGATAACAAAGCAACAGTATTCTGATTTGNATTTGTATTCTCTAAAAGGGTTAGCGTTGATGAGGCNGGAATTTTTGCTCCATTTGAAATTGAGAAAGTCAATGGGATATNGCTTAATGATATAGAACCCGAAAGTATATGNTCCAGATATGGAATTGAAACATCGGCGGTGTCAGAAAAAGACAANGCACCAAAATACCCTTGTGCATAGGCGATTTTAATATTTTCGAATTTTGCGTCAAACTCAAAAACATCTGAAGTAGATANGCTCGAGCTCTCTCCTTCTGGATCTGTCATAATAGAAAATGAAGTTTGTAATATATTGAAGGCCGAAATATTCGACGACCCCATAACACCAGTNCCCTGTAAATCAAGTTCATAACCATCCAATGAAATCAATGCTTCACCTTCAGTTGGATTCTCTTGCGTCCCTGCACCAACAAAAAAGGTTTGCTCAAAATCAACACCATCTATAGTNACTCCTGGCATTGATATCGTATAGAATGCACTTGTAGAAATAGGATTGTATACAGATAATTTAATGTTCCCACTTGATACAATGGCCTTTTTCAATTCCACATCGGGAATACTTAGGTCGTGGGTTTCAACCGNGTTGTAAAAGGTAAACCCTGCAGGAATATTTCCGATGCCAATTGAAGGCGAATAAGATTGATGTATGGTGGTATCGGGAAGCTCAAGATAATCNCTAATATAGGCATCCAATATGGTTCTTNTGAAATCAACAACATATTGATCACCACTAGCATCTAAAGTACTATCGTTGTGATAATTAGANAGATTAATTGTATCNTTTGCAAGAGGTAAAACCCAATCAGAGTTCCATTNCGTATTTTTTTTTCTACAAGAATGTAGGCTGCTCATNAAAAGCAAAAAAGAAAAAATATAAAATAGCTTTATTTGATTCACGCTTTTTCTAATATGGTGGCGTAACCCTGACCCACACCAATACACATCGTTACAAGAGCATAACGCTTGTTTGTATTGTTTAGTTGTCTTGCAGCCGTAAGTAATATTCGAGCCCCCGTCATACCAAGTGGGTGACCAAGAGATATAGCGCCTCCATTTGGATTAATTCTNGGGTCATCATCNGCTATACCAAGAGCTCTTGTACAGGCCAAAACTTGGGCCGAAAAAGCCTCATTTAACTCAAGTATATCCATATCATCCAAGCTCAAACCAGCTCTTGCTAAAGCTTTAATAGATGCTGCAACTGGTCCTATGCCCATTATTCTCGGCTCAACACCCGCTACTGCCGAGGAAACAACCCTCGCCAAAGGTTTNAAGTTATATGAATCAATAGCTAAATTAGAGGCGATTAATAAGGCAGCNGCACCATCGTTGAGGCCTGAAGAATTTCCAGCGCTTACACTTCCATCTTTTTTAAATGCAGCTCTCAGACCACCTAAACTCTCCATACTCGTATTTCCTCTTGGAAATTCATCTTTGTCAAACACCAAAGGCTCCATCTTTCTTCTTGGTATTTCCACGGCNACGATTTCATCTTTGAAAAAACCAGCTTCCTGAGCTGCTTTCGTTTTCTGCTGTGACCAAAGCGCAAAAGCATCTTGATCAACTCGGCTAATCGAGTATTTTTCAACTAAATTCTCTGCTGTGACTCCCATACCATCTGTACCATAAGCATCATGAAGCTTCGGGTTTACAAAGCGCCAACCAAAAGAAGAGTCATGCATTTGTGCATCTCTNCCGTAGGCTTTAGATGTTTTAGAAATCACCCATGGACCTCGTGTCATATGCTCAACACCGCCTGCTATAAATAGATCGCCAGCGTCAGAATGAATAGCACGACTTGCGTGAATGACAGAGGACATTCCCGACGCGCACAAACGATTCACTGTTTCCCCTGGCACGGATGAAGGTAATCCTGCCAATAATCCTGCCATTCGAGCTACGTTCCTATTGTCCTCTCCCGCTTGGTTTGCACAACCCATAATTACATCTTCAATCTTTGAAAAATCTAAACCAGGATTTCGATCCATGAGCCCTTTGATTGCATGAGCCGCTAAATCGTCCGCACGGACCGGTGAAAGCGTTCCTCCAAAGTTGCCAATGGCCGTTCGAATTCCATCAATAATATAGGCTTGTTTTTTCATGAATCTGTTTTCATATAAAATTACAATTTTAGGTGAATACAGTATCAAATATGGGGATATTGTTATTTTTGAATAGATATGGATAANACAAAATCATTTAAGGAAATCTCGACAGATGATGTTATTTTCTTTTCAGAACTATTNGGGACACGCTGCAAGACCATTGAGTCTGACCTAAAGCGATACAGCCATGATGAAACTGAAGATCTGGTATACATGCCAGNNCTTGTAGCAATTCCCGAAAACGCAGATGAAATAGCTAAAATTCTAAAGTATTGCAATACGCAAAAAATACCTGTTACACCAGCCGGCGCNAGAACAGGCCTTAGCGGTGGTGCCTTGCCTTTACATGGTGGCGTTCTTCTGTCAACCGAAAAACTAAATCGCATTATCAACATCGATGAAAAAAACCATCAAGTAACCACAGAACCTGGCGTGATNACCCAAATTCTACAGNACGCTGTAAAGGAAAAAGGTCTTTTTTACCCACCTGATCCGGCAAGCAGAGGTTCTTGTTTCATTGGTGGGAATATTGCTGAAAACTCCGGAGGACCGAAGGCAGTTAAATATGGTGTGACAAATGAGTATGTNCTTAACCTAGAGGTTGTGCTGCCGAATGGACAGATTATTTGGACTGGTGCAAATGTGATTAAGAACGCAACGGGATATAACTTGACGCAGCTAATTGTTGGTTCTGAAGGGACTTTAGGTATAGTTACAAAGATTGTTTTAAAGCTTAGAACCCATCCAACGCATGACATGCTGATGCTTGTTCCGTTTTATGAAGCAAAAGAGGCCTGTCAGGCAGTTTCNGCCATTTTTAGGGCAGGAATTGTTCCAAGTGGTCTTGAATTTATGGAGCGAGATGCCTTGCTACTTNCGCAAGAATTTACAGAAGATTATTCTATAAAAGTTGCTGATTCCCACGAAGCGCACTTGCTAATTGAGGTAGATGGATTTGATAATGAACTACTTATGAAAGAATGCGAACAAATNTTAACNGTCTTGGACGATTTCAAAACAGACGAAATTCTTTTTGCTGATTCACAAGCACAAAAANACANACTCTGGAACCTTAGAAGAAAGGTTGGCGAAGCGGTAAAANGCCACTCAACGTACAAAGAAGAGGATACCGTAGTTCCTAGATTTTATTTACCCGAATTACTGCAAAGCGTTAAGGATATTGGTAATAAATATGGTTTTAGATCTGTTTGTTATGGACACGCGGGAGACGGCAACCTTCATGTCAATATTCTTAAAGGAAGACTTGATAACAAAACATGGAACAATGAACTTCCAAAAGCCATAGAGGAGATCTTCAAAAAAGTAGTAGACCTTGGGGGGACAATCTCTGGAGAGCACGGAATAGGACTTGTACAAAAACCATATATGCATATCGCTTTTCCAGAAACAACCTTGAACCTAATGAAAGAAATTAAAAAGGTGTTTGACCCAAATGGAATCTTAAATCCAGGTAAAATATTTTAATTGGCTTTCATCCAATGAAGATGCCGAGCATACATGAATATAAAAAACAAGGATATTAAACCGTTTGCAAGTATTGTAAACATTGGAATCTCTGATGGACTTACCACAAAGTAATATTGAATTAAACTCAAAAAAGAATAAGCAATATAAAGGTGAAACCCTAACTTATATCCCTGAAACATTTTAAAAGCACCGTAGAGACCAAGTCCAGATATGAGCAATAATATAGAACTATACAGTTGAAAGTTTTCTAATGTAGCCAATGTCACATTCTCCATTTGACGAATAATATCTATCCACTCTTCATTAATATCTTGTCCATATTTTTTTATCTCATTGATCAGCCTTGCGTTTTCAACTTTAACAGCTTCAAAAACAGATTTATCTGGACGACCATTAAAGACACCAGAAACTGAACTAAGCAATTGACTACCTGTATAAATCAAGGTTAAAACAAATAGAATAAAGAGCCCAACTGGACGTTTTGGACTATTTTCAGATTTTTGATCATTTGGCTCGTGGACACTTATCATTTGAATAAAAATGAATTTGATTTTTTGATATCATAAGAAAGCACACGATCATCCTCAATAAAAGAAACTTGCTTTCTGTAATCGGTCAATAAATCCTCGTTGACTTTTGAGGATCTCAATGGCTTTCTAAATTCCATAGCCTGAGCGGCGCTCAAGAGTTCAATACCCAGTATATTCTGGACATTACCAAGCACTTTAAAACACTTGGTCGCAGCATTCGCCCCCATACTAACATGATCTTCTTGACCATTACTAGAATCTATGGTGTCGACCGATGCCGGTGTACAAAGCTGTTTGTTCTGACTCACCATTGAAGCACATGAATATTGCGCAATCATTAAACCAGAATTGAGCCCAGGTTTCTTTACCAAAAAAGGAGGTAATCCCCTATCTCCAGATATAAGCTTATAGGTTCTACGTTCTGATATACTGCCCAGTTCAGACAAGGCTATTGCCAAATAATCAAGTGATAGTGCCAAGGGTTGACCGTGAAAATTCCCTGCAGAAATAATTTCATCATCATCAGGGAAAATGGTAGGGTTATCAGTAACGGCGTTGATTTCGTTTTCGATTATATTTCTACAGAAATCTAAAGTGTCTTTGCTTGCACCATGCACCTGAGGAATACATCTCAAAGAGTAGGGATCTTGCACATGCTCTTTCGGCTGTTTCATTAATTCACTGCCTTGTAATCTTTCATAAACAATGTGCGCTACCTCAATCTGCCCCTTCTGATTTCTTAATGCATTCACATTGGCTTTAAAAGGAGAAAGCAAACCCATTAAAGCGTCAATGGAAATTGAGGATACTGTATTCGCAGCATCATATATTTTATAAGCTTCAGCAACGCAAAAGCTTAGATATGCCGCCATGAATTGCGTCCCATTCAAAAGGGCCAAACCTTCCTTAGGATGTAGCCTAAGAGGAGTTATACCAAACTCCCTAAAGACCGCTGCCGTTGGCCTTACCATATCCTTATAGGTCACCTCACCTTCTCCAATAAGAGAAAGGGACATATGTGCTAGAGGGGCCAAATCTCCGGAAGCTCCGAGGCTTCCGAGTTCATATATGACAGGCAGAACATCATTGTTATATAACCACAATATTCTTTCTATCGTTTCTAAATAAACACCAGAGTGACCTTTGCTTAAAGCAATTGCCTTAAGTAAAAGTATTCTTTTAACAATGTCATTGGGGATTTTTGCACCCGCACCACAAGCATGAGAACGCACAAGATTGACCTGTAAATCCTCAAGCTCTTCATCACTTATAACAGTATCACAAAGTGATCCAAATCCTGTATTTATGCCATAAATGATTTGGTCTCCTGAGGCCAGTTTGTTTTTCAGGTAAGTTGCGCAATGCTGAATTTTATTCTTACAACTTTCACTAATAGCTACTTTTTCGCCCGAGGCAATAAGCTCATGTATTTTTTCAATACTATAAAACTCATCTGTTATGTAATGCATATCATTCGGATTGATTATTCAGCTATTGATTGAGCAAAGTCCTTTGCAAAATAAGTAAGGATTCCATCTGCTCCAGCTCGTTTAATACTCAAAAGCATTTCATTCATCGCCGCATCATAATCTATCCATCCTTTTTCAGCTGCTGCATGAACCATTGCGTATTCTCCACTTACATTATAAGCAGTAACGGGTGTCGCGAAATTTTCTTTAAGTAAATGAATGACATCTAAATAACACAGTGCTGGTTTCACCATAACCATATCTGCACCCTCTTCAATATCCAATTGTGCTTCAATTAATGCCTCAGCTTTGTTGGACGGGTTCATTTGATACGTTTTTTTATCCCCGGACTTAGGCGCGGAGTTTAGAGCGTCTCTGAAGGGGCCATAAAAAGCACTGGCGTATTTTGCGGTATAGGACATTATACTTGTATCCGTATATCCTGCGTCGTCCAGAGCAGAACGTATGACACCGACTCTTCCGTCCATCATGTCTGAAGGTCCAATGATATCGATACCAGCTTGAGCTTGAGCTATAGACATCTTAGCCAATATAGGCAGTGTTTCATCATTCACTATTTTTCCATCACGAACTAAACCATCATGACCATCAGAGGAATATGGATCTAAAGCGACGTCACTCATTAACACCAAATCAGGAAACGTTTCTTTGATCTTTCGGATTGCCTTTAAATAGAAATTTTCGGGATCATAGCTCATTGTTGCCGATTGATCTTTCAAATGATCCTCAACGGCAGGGAAAATATCATACGTTCGTATACCGAGCTCCATACAAGATTCAATTTCCTTAAGCAATAAGTCAATTGACCACCTATAAATATTTGGTAATGAGGGTATTTCTTCTTTAACATTATTTCCGTCTTTTAAAAAAACGGGGAATATTAAATTTTCTATCCCCAGGCGAGATTCTTGGACCATATCCCTAATCGCAGCATTTTTTCTATTTCTTCTTGGCCGTATATTCATTGTTTACATTAACATTCCACCACATACATGAATCGTCTGTCCGGTAATATATGCAGACATATCACTTGCCAGAAACACAGTTGCATTTGCTACATCAAGAGGAGTCCCTCCTCTTTTCAGCGGAATACCATTTCTCCATTCATCGACAACCTTTTCGTCAAGAGATTTAGTCATTTCAGTTTCAATAAAGCCAGGAGCGATGGAGTTGCATCGGATACTTCTTGATCCAAGCTCAGCTGCTACAGATTTTGTGAAACCAATGAGCCCTGCTTTTGAGGCTGCATAATTTGACTGTCCTGCATTTCCTTTAACCCCAACAACAGAGGACATATTTATAATAGAACCAGAACGAGCCTTTAGCATCGGTATTTGGGCGGCTTTCGTTAAATTGAAAGCAGATTTAAGATTGGTAGTGATTACCGCATCCCATTGCTCTTCAGTCATTCGCATTAACAAAGTATCTCTTGTAATACCTGCATTATTTACCAGAACATCTAGCGTTCCAAATTCTGCAATAACATCTGCAACTAATTTCTGGGCATCCTCAAAGCTCGCTGCGTCGGACATAAAGGCTTTTGCTCTTCCACCATCTTCTGTTAGTTCGTTTTCTAAAAGGATTGCCTGATCTTCGGTATCCTTATCCCTGTAGGTAAAGGCAATTGTTGCGCCTTGGCGCAAACATTCTTGAGCAATGGATTTTCCGATTCCTCTCGACCCTCCCGTAATTAGTACAATTTTATTCTCGAGTAATTTCATAATTTGTTTTATAGGGACAAATGTAATCAATCCCATAAAATAGAATGAAACTTCGAAAGAAAACAAGACGCTTTACTTCACGAAAAAAGAATCTGCTATTCCCTGGTTTACAATGTAGTTGCTAATACTCAGGTTTATAGTACCGTTTTTACGCTTTTTAGTCTTCGGTGTTGATTTTTTGTGTGGATTTGAAGAGAAACTTTTTGGCATCTTAAACTCTTTGACATCAACGGTAAATTGAATTTCAGATGGAAGGCCGTATTTCTTTTGTTCTGAATATTTATAAGCAATTTTAACATTACCGCTGCTTCGTGTGGTTACCTCGGATTCAATAATTAACATTTCAATTGGATCTACCCATAATTTAATTAGAATAATTTCTGAGTCACTTGCATTGGCGATTACTGTAAGTAATTTTGTATCTCGATCTCCAATCTTTTTCTCACCTGCCAAAACAACCATATAAGCTTCTGGCTTACTTAGAAATAAATTCATATCCGTAAATCCTTGCCTAGGAAGAATAGCGATGCCTTTGGAGACCACTTTAAACTTATCGGGTTTCTTAAAGTAAATCTTTGCTTTAGATGGCAAAATCTTTATCAATGGTATGTCTGCTTTAATTAGTACATCAGCTGAATAATCATCTACACTTTCAAGTTTGGCTACAAGCTTACTTAGAAATACATTTGCTTCTTGGCCTTGAACTTCGAATAGAACAAACGCGAAACTTAAAAAAAGAAAAATGATTCTGATCATGTATTAATGTCTTTATTGTTGAACTTCCATAATGCAATAACCCCAAAACCGATTATGTGGACAAGCAAAATATAGATTGAATTCATAATATCATTAATGGGTACCGGCATTTCAAATAAGCTTCTCCAAGACGCCATATGAGTTGTCAACAGAAAAGGCTGAAGGTTCCCAAAACTCGGAACATCTAAAGAACCTATAATAGTAAACAAAATAATGACAGCCATTGTACTCACAATCGGTCCGATAGAATTATCTGAAAAGACAGAAAAACAAATCGACATCATCGCCACAGCCAAAAGAGATAAATACGCCAAACCGAAACCATAGAGATAACGCCATGTAATATCATCTGCAGGTACAATTACCAAACCATCGTTATTTAAAACAATCAGGTCTCCTGAACCAAATATCCATTGCCCAACGCCATAAGCCATAAAAGCCATCCATAAAGTCAATAAAAACGTATATATAGCCCCTGCTAAAAACTTTGAACCAAGAATGGCAGAACGAGAAATGGGCTTCGTACCCATCATTCTTAATGTTCCCATCGCAGCTTCGCCGGAAATTAAATCCCCCGTAACTAATGCCACAAGAAGCGGAACATGTATAATGAGCATTTGCAAAATGACAAAAGCCATAAGATTACCATTCAAAATATCACCGTTAAAGCTCAAGGTTTGCTCAAAAGATGCTGTCACAAAAGAAATAAAATTTTTCCCATCTGCTTTCATGGCAATTAAAATCACACCAATGAGCAACGTCAATGCTCCAAAGCCTATATAACTTCTCGGTTTGGATAATATTTTTATCAGCTCGTTTATGGTATTTCTGAACAGCATTTTAACTTTGATCTATCATTTTAATAAAATAATCCTCTAATTTTCTTTTTTGTTCTATGCTATATATGCGCAGACCATTTTTCATAAAGCACTCTGCTACGTCGGCTATTCTGATTTTTTCTATTTCAAATTCGAGCTCAGTTCCATCACTTTGGACATTATTTGTCAATGAAAAATCAGTGCTTAATAATTTTAAACCCCTTTCTATATCATCTAGCTGAAAACGCACAATCATTTGAGCGGTATTGAGGAGCTCGTGAACGGATCCTTCAATAACCGTTCGACCTTTGTTAATGATCACCATTCGATTCGCAATCATTTCAATCTCGGCAAGCTGGTGAGAGGAGAGTATTACCGTTTTGCCTTGTTCTTTGCTTAGCTTCAGGATTAAATTTCTAATATCAACAATTCCCTGTGGGTCAAGACCTGTTGTAGGCTCATCCAAAATAATAAGCTCGGGATTGTGCATAAGAGCCTGAGCTATTCCTAAGCGCTGCTTCATTCCGTGAGAGAAAGTCCTAAAACGATGCTTTTCGCGTCCTTGTAAACCTACGAACTCGAGTATGTCATAAAGTTCTGATTTTGATACACGGGCACCTGAAATACGCGCTAAAAGCTCCAGGTTTTTGTATGCAGAAAGGTACTTGTAAAAATCTGGCTTTTCAATAATTGAACCTATTCTCGAAAGAATTTTATTTCTATTTCCAGACATAGTTTGTCCAAAAAGCTTTATTTCCCCAGCATCTTCTTTTATAAGGGAAAGCATACATCGAAGGGAAGTACTTTTACCCGCACCATTTGGACCAAGAAATCCAAAAACGTCATTTTTCTTTACTGTAAAAGACACATCTTTAACGGCTTGAAATCCTTTAAATGATTTCTCCAAATTTCTTACAGATACTACCTCTTGGCTCATAGACTAAAAACACGTCAAGGTACAAAAAGTTCAGCCATATGAACCTATTTAATACCAAAGTGTACACATATAAAAAAACATGAACAAATTACTCTCAACACTACTAATGCTTGCTTTCGCAAATCTTACTTTCAGTCATGATTCTCGAAATAGAGCGCACAACGAACAAAATAAGATAGCGATAAAAAAAGCCAGGTTAAAAGAAGCGACTGTATACACTTCAGGAGTCCAGCTTCGATCTAATTTAAGTTATAATGCTGTTAAAGGTCTAAATGAAATTATTATTGAAGGGATAAGCCCATCCATTGACCCACAAACTATTCAAGTAAGTGCGACGGGTAACGTTATTATCTTGGATAGTAAGTACAGTTTGTTTTATCCAACGCATTCAACTCAAGATAATAGTTCAGAAACATTCAAGCTAAAAAAGAGCATAAAATCACTAAACGATTCTATTGAAGCAAAAGGATATGAACTGAGACGACTCAATGAATCTATTGCTGTTTATAACGAAGCAAAAAATATTATTCAGAACAATGGCCTTGTCAAGAACAAAGGGAAAGTAAATGATTCCATCGATTTATTAAAAGAAATCATTGAATTCTACGCAGTAAAAATGAATAAAATAAACGAGAAGGTCCTAGACCTGAGTAAGCAAAAGAATACATCAAATAAAGGACTGAGCAAAATGAACCAAAGATTAAACAGATTAAATGAAAATTTAAGAAAATTAGGGCAATCTGGAAGAAAACAAGATCCAATACCGAGAATTACAATATCACTAATTGCCGAAGCCACAACAAATGGAGAAGTCACCTTTTCTTATTTGTCAAAAAATGCAGGATGGACACCTCTATACGATATTAGAAGCAAATCATCTGAAGGAAAAATATTTATGAATTACAAAGCCCAGGTTCATCAGAGCACGGGATTAGATTGGAAGAATATTAAGCTAAACATTTCCACAAACAACCCTTACGCTAATAAAACAAAACCAGAGCTAAACCCATGGTATATAAGCTATAGGAGTTACCGGAAAGAGCTTAAAGTGCGTAACGATAATAATAAGCTCTATGAGATGACAACTGTTCCATCACAGGCCATTACAAATATGGGTTATTCCTACAAAGCAGAAAATGCTGAAGACGAAGCGATCAACGCCAATGAATTCACTACCCTTACACAACAACTAACGGCTGCTGAATTCAAAATTGATTTACCTTATAACATTATTTCTAACGGTGAAAAACATATGGTGCTCGTCCAAAAATCAGAACTGGAAACGAACTTTAAATACTATGCCGTACCAAAAATAGATGCGTCTGTTTATTTAGTTGCCGAAATGCTAAAAATCGATGAACTACAGCTCATTCCTTCAAAGGCGAATATATTTTTCGATGGCTCATATATTGGCGAAACATTTATAGATCCAACCTCCATGAATGACACCTTATATTTATCACTTGGAAAAGATCCCAATATTGCGATTACAAGGAAGTTAATATCCTCGAAATGCAAGGAGAAAACAATCGGTGATAAAATCGAGAAACACCTTGCCTACTCCATTGAGATAAAAAACATGAAATCGAGCGAAGTCGAGGTTGTCATTCAAGACCAAATTCCCATAACGACCAATACAGATATCATTATCGATAAAATCAATGCTGGAAAAGGTAAACTCAAAGCAAGAACCGGACTTATAGAATGGAAGACCTTACTCAAGCCAAAGGACCAAAAAACCTATGATTTTGAATATCGAATCAAATTTGATAAAGACAAGCAAAAACTCTCTAAACAATTCTACAAAAATATTTCAATTGAATCAGATGATGAATTATTAGAAG
>NHBV01000015.1 GCA_002167775.1 Crocinitomicaceae bacterium TMED16
TGATGACGAAAAAAAACAAAACTCACCATATAATGACGAAATTTATTATTCCATACGAAAAAGAACATCTGAATTATTTAAACATTATCCTACACTGTTACATAAAGAAGTAGGATTAAATAAGCAAGGAGCACAATCAGGAGAAGAAAAAACAACAACAGAAAAAACAACAACAGAAGAAGGAGCAAAAGAATATAAATCAATAAATAAATGTGTAGAGGAATTAACAAAAATAATTGATGATACAACAAAAAAACATGGAAAATATAGTAATGAATTTATAAGTTATGTTAATATGCTAAAATCCAAAATTAGATCAATTACAAATGAGTTAACGAATACTAAATTTGAAGAAATTAAAAGGGTATTTAAGCTTCCTACTACTACTACTACTACTCCTCATACTTATTCTGCAAATATTTATCCATACGGAACATATACAAATATAGAAGTTAAAGCGGCAGACAATTCCTGAAAAACAACGATTTTTTCAACAAAAGTAGTTACTTTTTCACATTCAAAAACCTTTTACATTTGTTACAGGGTGCTGAAAACAAAAAACAACTATCAAATTGCGTGATAAAAAGCTTAAAGAAAGGCTAACAAGAGAACTCCCCGGAATATCCGTTCATAAAGAATTTTCTCCTTTGAGGGGTTATGCTAGGGAGATTTCCAAATACCGTGAAAGTGCTGTAGCTATTCATTTATTATTCAATCAGCATGACGTTGAGCTAATTCTAATCAAGAGGAGTTCTTACAATGGTGCACATAGCCAGCAAATAGCATTTCCTGGTGGTAAGGCGGAGGTTTCAGATCTGAACCTCGAATATACAGCAAGAAGAGAAAGTCATGAGGAAATCGGATTACCCATCCAAAATGGCGAATGCATTGGTAAATTAAGTCCAGTTTTGATTCCGGTATCAGAATTCAGAGTAACTCCGTACATATTTGTTCACAAGGTGTTCCCTCAATTGATTGGAAATCAGAGAGAAGTAGATGAAATAATAAAATGTCGCCTTTCTGATATCGATACACACACGAAAAAAACGTTCCAGGATGTTGAAGCGAAAGCAGGTTTGATACTTAAAAAAGTACCAGGGATACAACTTAAAGAACATTTTATTTGGGGAGCCACAGCCCTCATAATACATGAGCTAAATTGCATTATTAAAAAGCTATAAATCAAAAAGAGGAACAAACCTTAACTTGTTCCTCTTTCTGCTAAACCATGCTAAACTATAAAACTCAAAAGCTACAAGAACTGTAACTTCGGCGCAAAGATAACACATGTTTTTAATTCGGTTACATTTTTCTTTAAAAAACTCATCTATTTTTTCGAGCCCTTACCATTTCGCGTTTCCCTGGAGGCCCAGGAAGGTTAACCACCTCAAAACCAGCTGATTTTAAATCCCTCTTAAATTGTCCTTTTGCGCAATAGGTAACCAATTCACCATTTAAATTTAAAAATGAATACATTTTTTTTAGAATTGAAACATCCCACATTTCAGCTTGGACGCGTGGACCAAAAGCATCGAAATATATAAGGTCAATTTTTTTATCTAATTCGGTATCTTCAATGCGCTGCTCTAATTTTGTAAGTGTGAATTTTGAATGAATTGTATTGCTCTGTTCCCATTCAGAGTAAATAATTTGTTCTAAAAATAAAGCTACATTTTTTTCCGTAATCAAAGACCCATAGTCCATCTCCACCATGAGTTCATTCGTTACAGGATAAGCTTCAATACCAACATAGTCAATTGTATAATTAGAACTTACCGCCTGGCAAGCAGTTAGCAAGGCATTTAAACCTGTTCCAAAACCAACCTCAAGAATACGAAGAGATTTTTTCTCTTGATTTAGCAAGCCATTTTTTATAAAGACATGTCGTGCTTCCTGAAGCGCTCCATGGAAAGAGTGGTAATGCTCGTCTAATTCTGGTACATATAATGTATTCGAGCCATCAGCCGTTTTGCGCAATTCTAATTTCATGTTATTTCTTTCTTACGACCGTCAATCCATCACGGACAGGAAGCATTAGGACCTCAACCCTATCGTCTTCAATTAATGAGGTGTTAAATGACCTGAGGGCACATGTATCAACATCATTCTCGTTAGCATCAATAACTTTCCCTGACCACAAAACGTTATCGGCGATAATAAAACCGCCCTTATTGAGGTTTGGAAGCGTCAAATCATAGTAGTTTTGATAATTTTCTTTGTCCGCATCAATAAAGATAAGATCCCATTTCTGCTCGAGCTTTGGAACAATAGAGAGCGCATCTCCCTTCAACATCTTAATCTTTGATACGAATGTTGATTCAGAAAAATAAGCATTCGCCCGATCGTAAAGCTCCATATTTTTATCAATGGTTAAGAGTGTTCCCTGCTCAGATAGCCCTTCTGCAAGGCACAAAGCTGAATAGCCGGTGTATGTACCTATCTCTAATATACTATTGGGTCGAATCATTTTAGAAAGCATACTCAAAACCCTTCCTTGGAGATGACCACTTAACATTCTAGGCTGTAATACCTCTAAATAGGTATCCCTCGTAATTTGGGCTAATAGAGCACTCTCAGGTGTCGTATGGGCTTCAGCATATGCCTCAATTTCAGGATCTAAAAAATTCATGTACTTAAATTTGATTCAAAGATAAACAAAGTCCCTCTCTTCGGAATACATTGGATTGAAAGATAAATTCTAACTTTATACCCGTTAAAATAAATTATGACAGTTACCGAAATACGAAAATCCTTTTTTGATTTCTTCGAAAAAAAGGGTCATCAAATCGTTCCTTCTGCACCTATGGTTGTTAAAGACGACCCAACCCTAATGTTTATCAACGCCGGAATGAATCAATTCAAAGATTTTTTTCTTGGTAATGAAATCCCTGAAAATAGAAGAGTAGCAAATAGTCAAAAGTGCTTGAGGGTGTCAGGTAAGCACAACGACTTAGATGAAGTGGGTGTTGATACTTACCACCACACGATGTTTGAAATGCTCGGAAACTGGTCATTCGGTGATTACTTTAAAGGGGAAGCCATTGATATGGCGTGGGAGCTTCTTACAGAGGTTTATGAGCTTCCAAAAGATCGACTCTACGTAACTGTGTTTGAAGGAGACACGCAGGATCGTGTTTCCGTTGATCAAGAATCCATTGATTTATGGAAAAAACACATTGATTCGGATAGAATTATTAAAGCTTCAAAAAAGGATAACTTCTGGGAAATGGGAGACATCGGACCCTGTGGACCCTGTACCGAAATTCATATAGACCTCAGAAATAATGCAGACCGAAGTAAAAAAGATGGAAAAGCACTTGTAAATGAAGACCATCCACAGGTCATTGAAATATGGAACCTTGTTTTTATTCAGTACAATCGAAACGCCAATAAATCTCTTGTAAACCTTCCTGAAACACATGTCGATACAGGAATGGGGTTAGAAAGGCTTGCAATGGCGCTTCAGGGAAAACAATCCAATTATGATATCGATTTATTTCAATCAATTATTGAAAAAATAGAATTGCTTTCAGGAATACAATATGGCAAGTCAGAAGATACGGACATCGCATTAAGGGTCATTGCAGATCATATTCGAGCGATATCGTTTTCGATAGCAGATGGACAACTCCCGTCAAATACTGGCGCTGGTTATGTCATTAGGCGTATCTTAAGAAGAGCCGTGAGATATGCCTATCAGACCTTAGGTGTAAATGAACCTTTTATGGGTGAACTTATCTCTGTTCTAAATGATCAAATGTCCGGAGCTTATCCTGAGCTTAAAACCCAAGCTGGTATAATAAAAAAGGTAGTTACGGAGGAGGAGCAAAGTTTCCACAGGACCTTGGCACAAGGAATCAAAAGAATGGAACAGCTCATCAAAAAGTGTTTAGCAAAAAACGAATCCACACTTCAAGGTGAAGATGTCTTTGAGCTTTATGATACTTATGGCTTCCCATTAGACTTAACATCACTCATCGCAAGAGAAAGTAANCTCTCTATAGATGAAAAGGGTTTTAATAGCGCACTNAAAGCTCAGAAAGACAGATCTCGTAAAGCCTCAACCATGGAGGTTCAAGACTGGGTNGTTGTTCATGATTCGAAAGGTTCCACGTTCTTAGGTTATGACGNACTTGAATCTGATGTCAAGATTTCAAAATACCGTGAAATAAATCAGAAGGGGAAAATATTTTATCAACTTGTTCTCGATAAAACACCTTTCTACCCTGAAGGAGGTGGCCAGATTGGAGACCAAGGAACACTCACTTTTGAGGACAACAGGACGNTAATTTNTAATACAAAAAAAGAAAACAATCTAATTGTTCATTTTANCAAAGACTTACCAAAAGACCTAACAAAGGTATTCAAGGCGAGTGTTAACCNCATAAAAAGAAGTAACTCANCNAAAAATCATACGGCGACGCACCTCCTGCACCATGCGCTTAAATCAGTTTTAGGGATGCATGTAGAACAGAAAGGTTCATTGGTACAACCTAATTCTCTCCGATTTGACTTCTCTCACTTTTCGAAAGTTAATAACGATGAACTTGACAAAATTGAAGCCCTTGTTTTGCAGAATATTGAAGCAAATATAGCTTTGGAAGAATTTAGGAATATGCCTATTGACCAGGCAAAGGAAATGGGAGCGACTGCATTATTCGGCGAGAAATATGGAAAAGAAGTTCGGGTGATTAAATTCAATGACTCCATNGAGCTTTGCGGTGGAACACATGTAGCATCTACAAATATAATTGGCATGTTCAAAATCACAGCTGAAACTGCCGTTGCATCNGGTGTCAGAAGAATAGAGGCCATCTGTGGAGATGCGGCAAACACATATTTTAGAGAAAGAACGCGCGAATATGAAGCGGCGGCATCCTTATTAAATAAGCCTAAAAANCTTNAGCAATCCATTCAAGACTTGTTGAGCAAAAATCAAGAATTATCGAAGCAAATTGAAAACTTTCATAAGGAAAATGCTAAAAGAATAAAAGCAANCCTTATTGACCAGGTTAGAAACATAAAAGATCTTAATTTCCTCAGTGCAATCGTTGAGCTCCCTTCCTCAAGTGTCAAAGATATTTTGTTCCAATTAAAAGGAGAGTTAAACAATTTTGTAGGTGTGATTGGCAATATAGATGGGGATAAATGTGGATTACATATCATCTTATCTGACAGTTTGGTCAAAGAAAAGGCATTCAATGCATCAAAGTGGATCAAAGAAATAAGTCATCATATTCAAGGTGGTGGCGGCGGACAGGCTTTTTATGCATCAGCAGGAGGAAAGANTGCAGCCGGTATACCTCAAGCAATTAAGGATTTAGAAAGTAAANTTTAGCTTTTAAAATTTTTNACTANGTNCCTTAAACCATTTCTTAAATAGTTTTTAAGCTCTGGCTCAAGATTAAAAAGTAAAATAGAACCAAAATAAGATGAGCCTATAAGTAAAGTCGTTAATATGGCATTCAACCAGGCTTCAGAATGAAAAATAGGTGTTAAAGTATCGATATAAAAGCAAAATAATCCAATTGCGATAACAATGAANTGCCTGCCGTTAAAGGGATGTATCTCATAGGTGAAATAAACAAAAAGCAATCTTCCCAAATTATAGACTACTAATGCGGTTGCNGTNGAGATTGCGGCTCCTTGAATTCCATAAATAGGAATTAAATATAGATTTAACACGTAAACGATTACAATCANGCAAAGCGTGAAAATCAGATCATATCGGTATTTTTTAGAAGTGTTAAAAATNGCACCATTCAAACCAAAATACATATCAAAAAGTCTNCCTATCATAAGAAAAAAGAAAACACCAATCCCTTCNCTAAATTCAGGTTTCAAAAAAGAAAACAAAAAATCAATATTGACCCAAACCATTAGAAAAAGNCCCAAACCTAAAACGAGCGAAACGGAGCTGACTTGCGCATATAAGCGTCGCATTTTTATCATATCACGTGTTTTCCAATATTCTGCTACTAGTGGTGCACTCACCCTAATCAGGGCCTTGTAAGGCACTTGAAGTGCACTTGTAAGAAATATAATGGTAGTATAAACGCCTGTCGCCCTCAATCCAATATATTGTGCAACCATAATTACATCGAGTGAATTAACTAAAACTCCTCCTAAGGAATTTATATAATTAAAGCCAGCATAGTTTAAAAGAATTTTTTTAAAGCGCTTTGATATTTGAATATGCTTTGGGTGAATATAGAATTCTTTTATGCGAATCAAGTATCCAATTAATATTAATGGCGGAAGAAAAAATAGGAGACTATGCGCACCTATAAATTGATCGAAACTAAGGTTTCCATTCCAAAATAAAAGGAGCAATAATGTTACCGANAAACGTAAGACGATATCNANTGCAAAAACAGAAATTATATTTTTGAATAAGGCTCTCAAATAAACTTCGAATACAAGGTATAGCAGATAACCAAGTCCCAATGGAATCACCCAATAATAGTACTCAAGAAATAGAGGTGATTTATCAATATAAATTGCTTGAATACTAGACCTGAACATGAAGAACAAGGTGGTCACTAATACTGCTCCAATACCCACAATAAATAACATAAAAGCAAGAAAACCATGNTGTGCTTTATCTCGGCTTTTAAAAAATGGAAAAAACTTCCAGATACTATATAAAGAACCTAGATTTGAGAATTGAGCAAATAAAACTCCTAATGAGAAGATAAGATTGACAACCCCAATTTGCTCAGTAGAAAAAATCAGCAGAAATAGTAGCCCTTTGTTAAGATAACCCAGAACCAGTCCAAAAGAGGAAATCATTGTAGTTCTAAGCGCATCTTTTTGGACAAGTCCCATTCTCTAAATCAATATTACAATTGTTCTAAGGCCAAAGGTACAAAGAAATTATACTAATTTAGACGCGTTTTATTGGATCAACANAACTTTCAAAATGGTTTCAATCGTAATATGCACCTACAATAGGCAGGAATACCTNCCAAAATGTCTCGAGCATTTAAAGGCACAGAAATGTGGNGTTGATGAATATGAAATTGTATTGATNAATAATAATTCTACAGACAATACTGATGTCATTTGTAATGATTTTATAAAGGCGAATAGTGGTCTT
Organism: Crocinitomicaceae bacterium TMED16; assembly: GCA_002167775.1. Classification (GTDB taxonomy): domain Bacteria; phylum Bacteroidota; class Bacteroidia; order Flavobacteriales_D; family Crocinitomicaceae; genus UBA952. The sequence goes on from NHBV01000015.1 coordinate 7,100, forward strand.
AACGTAAGCTATTTTATAGAAAAGAACCCCGGTTTATCTTTTGCTAGAAATCGAGGNATTAAAGAAGCCAAGGGAGATGTAATCTGTTTTATTGATGACGATGGGTTTGCCATACCGGAATATGTGAATATAATTTCAGAGTTCGCAAAAAACAAAACCTATGATNGCTATATGGCATTTGGAGGAAAAGTAATTCCATGCTACAATGAAGGGATGACTCCAAAATGGATNACNCCNTATATAAGTGGTCTCGTTTCTGAGGTTGATCTCGGCTCAAAAGTGAAAACTTTTGCGAAAAAATATCCTGCTGGTTGTAACATGGTTTTTAGAAAAGTTTTTTTTGAAAAGCATGGCGGATTTAACACAGATTTACATACACGNGGNGATGATAAATTTATATTTCTAAAGCTCAAAGAAAAAGGATACAAGATTTTATATATACCCACCCTTGAGGTATCTCATTTTATTGATGATTACAGATTAGAGGANTCTTTTATAATACGCCTATCAAAGGTAATCGGTCAAAGTGAATACATTCGTCTTCAAAACAGCAACATAATTCAAAGACTAGTTAAACAAATTGAATATCTAGTCAAACTTAAAATTGCTTTTGGCCTAGGTCTTTTTTATGCATGCCAAGGGAGCTTTTTAAAAGCTAGATACCTAATTCTTGTCCGTTGGAATGTTCTAAAAGGGTACTACATCTCTGAAAAATTATAACTTTAAGAGTACTGTAAGAAACTGTATTTTAGAATATGCTAAAAAAGCTATATAATCAATCTGGACTGAGAGTTCTGCATGGAATTTTTGAAGCAAAAAACATGCGAAAACGCATGGTAAAAGAGGGACTTCAATCTATTGATGATTTACCTGTTTCAGATTACAAAACTTCGGATACCTTATTTATTCTTGGCAGCGGTTATTCCATTACGCAATTAACCCAATCACAATGGGAGCAAATTAGACAACACGATTCAATCGGNTTCAACTCCTGGATGTTTCATGAACATACACCCACCTATTTTGCNATTGAGACACCGATGGTGCCACAACATTTCAATGGAATGGTGAACGAGCTAAATAGGAAAAAAGANGCCTATGAAAATGTACCTTTCATCATTCAATACCAGCATTACCTGCGCTCTCCTAATAGGTATACTAATCTAGAGCTTCCAAAAGAAAATGTTTATTTCAATGCGCCCCTAATGCCATATACCACGTCAAGGAGAGTTCTTGAACTCCTTCTATCATGGTGGGAAAAGCGACACAGAAAAAAAATGTCATGGTTGTTACATTACGCAGGCAGTTTATCCTACATGATTGCTATGGGATACGTTATGAATTATAAAAAGATTATTCTCCTTGGTGTTGATCTCAATGATCCGAGGTACTTCTTTGAGCATCCAAATTCAAATGAGTTTACAAAAAAATTCGCGGCGATTCACAAAGCAATATTAAAACGCGCAAATAGGTCTGGTCTAGACACTGTNAATTCGAAAATCACGAAAACCTATGGCTGCCTTCCTATTGATGAGTATCTATATAAATTCAACNGTATTTTAAAAAAACAGGGCGTTACATTATACTCAGGTAATAAAAACTCAAAATTAGCAGAAGGATTACCCATATATGAATTCCCGAAATAGCTTTTTAAAATTTAGCNGACTTTCGGTCCAATAGGATTTAACGCAAAATAAAATACCACAAGACACACTAGTATGAGTAGAGATGAACCAATCAGGGATGCTGATTTTGCCTGATAAAAAGTTTCCGGTTCAAACTTCCAAACAATTTTATGCTCACCTTGAGGTAATTGAANNCCTCTAAGAACATAATTTGCCCTAAAGTGTNGCGTTAANTTNTTATCAANGTAACAATTCCAGCCTTTCGGATAATAAATCTCACTAAAGACGGCAAGCTGATTTGAAGTTGATTTAGAGCGATATTCAATCTCATTTGCAGCATAANGAATCATTTCTATCGTTGCTTCTTCATCTCGGTCTCTNACTGTCTCTAACCCACNAAATTCCATTTGTANAACAGCAGTTTCGCTCAAATCAAGTGTAGAGTCGGATAAAGCCAAAATTTCTTCATCAGCACTTTTGACTGTTTTAATATTAGAAACCAACCAAGCATTTCCCATACGAAATGTGTTCTCCAGTGGCCTTTGACTTGGATTTAAAATAATGTATTTTGTGTTGAGCATATTAAGCACAGGGGTTTGCTTGAAAACAGTCAATCCTTGATTGTTTATATTTTGTTGAATATATGCAATCTCCAAACCTATTCTGAAATCAATGAGCTCCTGGTATGACTTNAATTTTGCACCATGATACCCACCGATACTTTTGTGATAATAGCTTGTTCTTGTTTCGTTAAANGGATTACCTAATGTTAGAACCCTATAATTCGTGTTTTGATTTAAGATACCNTAGGAAGCTATAAGACCTTTAAGGTTCTCATTTTCAATTGATTTGTAATAAAAGTGATTGCTTAAGGATGCCTTAAAGTTTAAAACCTGATTATCAAAATTGCGAATATTTGATTTNTCGGAATTTAGAATAAATTGGTCTGCCTGGCTCGGCATTTGCGCTGGTAATAAGGACAAACCCGTTGGTTCAAAACTCTCGTAAGGAACCCGATCTTCATTTTCAGCCATAAAACCCGCGGCTACGACAGTTGAAATTCGATCTGCATCTCTATCCTCTATACCTTCTTCAGTATTCAAATACCTTTTAGAGACTGAAATATTATCTCCAATAGCAAATACCCCTAAAATTATAATAAGGGATAGGCTAAAACTCTTTTTACGATAATAAATGAGCATACAGACCAAGACTGCAATAGCAAGACCTAAAGCTCTTAAAGCATCCTGCTTAAAAAGAAAAATACGAGCATCTTTCATCGCTGACTTCAATCCATTAAAATATTCTTTNGCNTCTGGTTGATTTTGAACCGCCTCAGCAAATAATTTTGATTCATTTTCAGAAATGAAACTTCCACTTAAGCTCGGAATAAGCATAAGCGTCGCAAAAAATATAAAAACGACTCCTGAAGTTGAATAAACTTTTTTAGCATCTGAAAATAAAACCTTGCCTTTCATCAACCCATCAATGAACAGAAGTGCCATCATTGGAATCATTAGTTGTACAAGAATNAATATCATTTTAGAATCACGGAACTTATTGTAGAGTGGAAACTTATTAATAAAAAATGCATTAATACCTCCGGGGTCATTGGAGGCTAAAAGCATCACAAGAATCATGAGCGCAAGTACTGGCCACTTTATGCTATCCTTCAGAAAAACCATTCCAAATATGAATAAGACAAATAAAACGACACCAAAGTAAAAGGCCCCNCCACTAAATCGCTGACCTCCCCAATACGTACTTTGGCCTAGAAACGTTTTATCACTCGAAAATGAAGTTTCNTTTTGTACATCGCGATCAGACATATAATCGATAAGGGCTTCGTTATTTCCAAAAGGTGCTCCTTTCTCTCCCCTTGCTTTCGGAATAACCATAGATAAGAGTTCACCACCTCCATAGTTATACTCTAAAATNTAATCTGTGTCTAAACCTGATTGTTTTGACGCTTCTTTTTTAGATCCATCAGGCTCAATAGTAAGTGTTGTAGCACCGCGCGTTGTATATGCACTATACTCTTGAGTAGGCATAAGGCTTGACGCATTTGAAACGAATGCAAGTACTGCTCCTACCATCAATAATCCCGAAGCAAATAAAAATTCTCGGAACTCNTTTGACCTTATGCAACGATACAACTCCCCTAAGCCGATAAATAAACATGCGAATGCTAAATAGTAAGTCATCTGCGGATGATTTGCCATCAGGTTTAAACCAAAAAAGAGGGAAAAAACGGCTGCGCCCAGTAATATCCGCCCTCGAAATGCGAGCATTAAACCTCCTAAGGTAGGCGCTATATAGGCAATGGTATTTACTTTGGTAATGTGACCTGCTCCAATATATAATATGTTTATCGTACAAAAACCGTAGGCCACCGCTGCTCCAATACCGAGCCAAGGATTAACCCGAAGACANAATGCAAAAATNTAAAAGCCCAACATCACTGTAAATAATATTCCAGCAGATTTAGGTAAGCCAAGCTTAATTGCACGATCTACATATGAAAGCATATTGTTTTTGTCATAAACCAAGATCTGATATGCTGGCATTCCTCCAAACATTGAATTGGTCCATAGAGGATCTTCNTCATTTACCGCATAATGGTCTAATATTTCCTTGGACATTCCCTGGTATTGCTTAACGTCAGATTGTTTTAAGCTATATCCTTGAAACAATGGGGAAAAAAATATGCATGAAAAAAGTGCAAAAACGGCTACGGCGACGATGTGCGGCAGGGCTAACTTTAAATAGTCTTTCATTTTCTATTTTTATGAGTTTGAATACATTTTAACGTCTTCAGCGGATATTATTGGGCCACATAGAATCACAAGGCGTTCAATAATATTTCTAAGCTCTCTAATATTTCCTGTCCAATCAACATTTTTCAGCGCCTTTAGGGCGTCTTCATTAAACTTCTTCAAGGGGATTCCCTGATCCGCGCACACCATTTTTATAAAGTGATTTGCCAATAAAGGAATATCATCTGATCGTTCATTTAAAGATGGAACATGAATAATGATAACAGCAAGCCGATGGAACAGATCCTCTCTAAATCTGCCTGAATCAATTTCTTTTCTTAAGTCCTTATTGGTTGCAGCTAAAACACGACAATCGACCTTAATATCCTTTTCGCTTCCAACCCTTTGAATCACATTTTCTTGAAGCGCNCGNAAAACCTTCGCTTGAGCACTCAAAGACATATCCCCTATTTCATCAAGAAACAANGTGCCTCCAGAAGCCAATTGAAACTTTCCCTTTTTATCTTTAACAGCTGATGTAAAGGCCCCTTTTTCGTGGCCGAACAATTCGCTTTCGATNAGCTCCGCTGGAATTGCAGCACAATTCACCTCGATGAATGGCATTTTTTTTCGACCTGAAAAATCGTGTAAGGAACGTGCAACCAATTCTTTACCCGAGCCATTCCCACCTGTAATCATGACNCGTGCATCAGAAGGCGCTACCTTTTCGATCATTTCTTTAATACCATTAATTTCTGGCGTTTCACCTATTATGGCAGATCCTTTGAACTTTTTAACGGTCTTCTTTAGCGTCTTTGTTTCAGCAATCAGTGAATTACGGTCTTTTGCATTACGCAACGTTACCAATATTCGATTGAGATCCAAAGGCTTTTCAATAAAATCAAAAGCACCATCCTTAATGGCTTGAACAGCCGTATCAATTGTTCCATGACCGCTAATCATTATAATTGGCGTTTCGATGTTAAGATTCATTGCACTCGACAAAAACTCAAGCCCATCCATGGCTGGCATTTTTATATCACAAAAAATTAGATCAAACTCCTTTTGTTGACTCAAAGCCAAACCTTGTTTTCCATCCTCAGCCTCTTCAACTGAACAATCCTCAAATTCTAAGATTTCCTTCAGGGCTCTTCTTATTGCACGTTCATCATCGATTATTAATACATTCATTGTTATCTAACTTTACGCTCCAACATAGGAACAAACTTAAACGTTCCAAATTCTTCTTGAGAAATTTGACCAGCTAAGTCTTTTTTAATTTTTAACATTTTTTGTTCNGCCCCATCCCCGACAGGAATGACAAGAATTCCGCCATTCTTAAGCTGATTAATCAACTCTAAAGGTAGCTCTGGAGCACCACAAGTTACCAAAATTCTATCGTAGGGTGCATAGGCCTTTTTACCCTGATAACCGTCTCCGAAAAACAACCTCGCTGTAAAACGAAAATAGTCAATCATTGATTTTGCTTTTCTATGAAGCTCTTTATGACGTTCAATGCTATATACCTTAGCCCCTAAGGCAGCAAGTATACATGTTTGAAAACCTGAACCTGAACCGATTTCTAAAACTTTTTCTCCCTTAGAAAGCTCCAATAGCTGTGTCTGAAANGCCACTGTAAATGGATGGGAAATTGTTTGTCCTGATCCTATTTGAAATGCCATATTTGTGTAGGCCTGTTCATCAAATGCTAAATCGAGAAAATAATGTCTCGGAATTTGGTCAAAAGCACNAAGAATTCGCTNATCAATGATTCCCATTTCTTTTAAAGATTGAATTAAAATCTTTCTTTTCCCCTTGTGTTTATAAGAATCCTGAAGATGATTCATTAATTGTAATAATTTAAATGTCACAAAATAATTTGTCTGCAATTTCAGTGGNCCACAAATTTAATTCGAATTTAATAGTTTTGATTCGGATACCTCTTTAAATTCTTAACTTTACTCAAGATTTAGAATAGGGTACAAATGAATANAGCACCTGCAGATAAATGGTACGTAATTAAAACTTTGAGTCGAGCGGAGAAAAAAACCGCTGAAAGGATTACGCACGCTGATTACAAGGTCTATCTACCATTACAAACGACGATAAAGCAATGGAGTGATCGAAAAAAGAAAGTTGAGGTACCNCTTATACCTGGNGTTTTATTTGTTTGCTGTTCAGAATCTGAACTCATTAAACTATATGATACGCAAGGTGTATACTCNATTTTGAAATTATCNGGNAAATATGCCGTGGTTCGTGAAANTGAAATTAATAATCTGAAGCTATTACTAAAAGATCAAGTTGAGCTTAAAGAAGAAGATTTCGAAATTATTAATAAAGGTGCCCTTATTGAGGTTGTTCAGGGGCCGTTACAAGGAATAATTGCAACATCTATTGAACATCAACGTAATTATAAATTAATTATACAATTTGAAAGCATTGGAAGACAGTTTGTCATCCATGTACCTCGCTCTCAAGTTAGAAAAGTCAAAGATAAAATCGCCTGATCTTTGANNTATAAAATGTGAATACCATGGGATTTAATGGGACTCACAATTGGCGAAGCTATATAAAAATGAAAATAGTAGTAACAGGAGGAGCCGGATTTATAGGAAGTAATACATGTGAGAACCTCATTGAAAATGGACATGAGGTCATATGTCTTGATAACTTTCTTACCGGTAAAAGAGAGAACATAAGCCACTTAATGGAATTGGATCGATTCACTTTGATTGAGGGAGATATTCGAGACATTAATGCATGTAATANTGCTGTTAAGGGAGCAGACGCTGTACTTCATCTTGCAGCACTCGGTTCGGTACCTCGATCCATTGCAGACCCCATAACNACAAATGATATTAATATTAATGGATCGTTAAATATGNTTGTTGCAACNAGAGATGCAGGAATCAAAAGATTTGTTTNTGCAGCAAGCTCATCAACCTATGGAGATTCTGAAAGTCTTCCAAAAGTAGAACACGTCATTGGGAAACCACTTTCTCCATATGCAATAACAAAATATGTCGGAGANCTTTACGCCGATGTTTTTGCAAAAACTTATGGCATGGAATGCATTGGGTTACGCTATTTCAATGTGTTTGGAAGAAGACAAGACCCGAAAGGTGCTTATGCCGCAGTAATCCCAAAATTCACAGCATTACTTTTAAACCATGAAGGCCCTATAATTAATGGTGATGGCTCTTTTTCAAGAGACTTTACATACATTGATAATGTAATCCAAATAAATAAGCTTGCATTATTCACAGCAAATAAAGAGGCTTTAAATCAGGTTTACAATGTAGCTTATGGAGAAAGTTCAACTTTAAATGAACTTTATGATGAAATTAAAGTCAATCTATCGGGATTTGACCCTGAAATTGCATCAATTCAGTCTNTTCATGGACCAAATAGAACNGGAGACATACCGCATTCACTNGCTTCTATAGAAAAAGCCAAGTCATTATTGCAATATACCCCTGAATTTTCCTTGAAATCAGGATTAAAACNAGCAATGCAATGGTATTGGGAGCATAAATCAACACTTGAGGTGTAATGAATATTTTAGATTTAATTGGAAGAACNTCTCCACTTTTCGAAGAAGATATAGCTTCGAAAGCAAAACAGATTGAAGACCTCNTTTCCTCGAGCTCATTTTTGGTGCTTGGAGGAGCAGGTTCAATTGGACAAGCTGTTGTAAAGGAGATCTTCAAAAGAAAACCTAAGAAACTTCATGTAGTTGATCTAAGTGAAAACAACCTCGCTGAGCTCGTTCGNGATATTAGAAGCTCTTNNGGGTATATAAATGGNGACTTTCAAACATTTGCGCTTGATATAGGATCTTCAACCTATGATGCTTTCATAAATAATGATGGACAATTTGATTATGTCTTGAATCTTTCTGCGATAAAACATGTTAGAAGTGAGAAAGATCCTTTCACCTTGATGAGAATGATTGAAGTGAATATTCTCAACACGATAAAAACGATTAATCAATCCATTGAAAAAGGGAGTAAAAAATACTTTTGTGTCTCTACAGACAAAGCCGCAAACCCAGTAAACATGATGGGNGCATCTAAACGAATCATGGAAAAATTTCTTTTAAAACGAAGTGAACAAATCGATATTTCAACTGCTCGTTTTGCAAATGTTGCTTTTTCAGACGGTTCATTATTACACAGTTTTAAGCAGAGACTTGAAAAACAGCAACCTATTGTAGCACCCACAGATGTCAAAAGATATTTTGTCACACCTGAGGAGTCAGGTCAACTTTGTCTAATGTCTTGTCTATTCGGAAATANGCGAGATATCTTCTTTCCGAAGCTATCTGAAGAGCTAGATCTTATAACGTTTTCATCGATTGCTGAAAAATTTTTAAAGCACAATGGATATGGTGTANAATANTGNAAGTCAGAAGAAGAAGCNAGAGNGGCCGTAAAAGAAAATATTGAACGCAAAAAATGGCCTTGTTTTTTTACNGTTTCAGANACAACTGGTGAGAAAAATTTTGAAGAATTCTATATGCCTAATGAGCATTTAGATTTAAATANCTTTGAAAAACTCGGTATCGTAAAAAGCAATGCAGAATACGATAATGATAAATTGAATTATTTCTTATCGACAATTCAAGCTCTAAAAATNAATCATTCATGGACAAAAAAAGACATTGTNTTATTGTTTTTTGAAATGCTTCCGGAGCTTGAGTATGAAGATAAAGGTAAGTATCTAGACTCAAAAATGTAAAAAATTGCAGGAACAAAAAGTCATATCATTTATCAGGTCTTTATATAATACNGATGCCTTTATTCCGCTTCACGCGCCTCATTTTGGGGGAAATGAGAAAAAATATTTACTCGAGTGCATTGATAGCACTTTTGTTTCAAGTGTTGGACCTTTTGTCAATCAATTTGAAACTGAAATCGCAAATTACACAGGTGCTAAGCATGGGGTTGCTGTNGTTAACGGAACCTCGGCNTTACANACCGCATTGCTCGTATGCGGTGTTGAAAAAGGGGATGAAGTACTNACACAAAGCNTAACATTTGTTGCCACTGCGAATTCCATTAAATATTGTGATGCAGAACCCGTATTCATAGATGTCGATAGAGATACCATGGGGTTATCCCCTANTGCGTTAGAAGCATTNCTAGAGGAACATTCAACCATGCGAAATGGNAGTTGCTATAATAAAGCTACAAACAAAAGAATCCGCGCTTGTTTACCNATGCATACATTCGGATTTCCCTGCAGAATNGNTNAAATCTGTGAAATTTGCGCCAAGTTCGGTATAAAAGTAGTTGAAGATGCAGCTGAAGCAATTGGCAGCGAATTGAATGGGAAGAAAATAGGAACATTTGGTGATGTAGGTGTTTTTTCTTTTAATGGAAATAAAGTAATCACTTCAGGTGGNGGNGGAGCTCTCATTACAAATGATGATTTAATCGCAAAGGAATCAAAGCATTTAACNACAACGGGTAAAACCAAGCATTCATATGAATTTCATCATGACCGCATTGCCTTTAATTATAGGATGCCAAATATTAATGCAGCTCTTCTATGTGCCCANCTTGAACAATTAGTGCATTTNTTGTCTAACAAAAGAAAATTGGCGGAGCAATACAAAACCTTCTTTGATCCATTAGATGNNGTAGAACTTCGGTGGGAAATGAAGGGTACTAAGGCGAATTTTTGGCTGATAAGCCTTGAAATGAAGGATAAACAGGCAAGAGATCATTTTCTAAGAAAAACNAATGAGAATGAAATTATGACAAGACCAATATGGCAGCTAATGCACAAACTACCCATGTTCAAGCATTGCTTAAAAGATGAACAAAAGAATGCCCTATATCTAGAGGAAAGAATTGTAAACATACCTAGTAGCTATAAAAAAAATGGATAAAAAAATCATTCTTTTAGGATATTCAGGCCATGCATACTCCGTTATTGACGCCGTNCATTCAATGGATATAGAAATCTCAGGATACTTGGACTTTACAGAAAAATCAAGTAATCCATATCATTTGAATTACTTNGGCAGTGANCATACTATTGAACTTACAATGGANATGAAAGAAAGCTATTTTTTCCCTAGTATTGGGGATGGTAAATTAAGAACAAAGATGATTTCATTCATTGAAGAAAAAGGGTTAAAACAAACAAATATTNTACACAAAACAGCCAAGATTTCTAAAGATGCTCGTTTGGAAACATCAATATTTATCTCAAATGGGGCACTGATTAATGCGCTAGCAACCATTAAAAAAGGTGCAATCATAAATACAGGAGCAATTATTGAACATGAATGTAATATTGGAGAATCTTCTCATGTAGGACCTGGCGCAGTGTTGGCGGGTAAGGTTAANATTGGTAAGAACACTTTCATTGGTGCTAATGCTACAATTATCCCAGGTGTAAATATTGGTAATAACGTAACNATAGGCGCAGGTTCAGTTGTGATCGAAGATGTAAGTGACAATTCGATTTATGTCGGCAACCCTGCAAGAAAATTAAAAAAATGAAATCTGTCCTCATCATAGCCGAAGCAGGTGTGAATCACAATGGCGAGCTAAGTATTGCAAAGCAACTTATTGATGCAGCTGCAGCTGCGAAGGTCGATGTGGTGAAGTTTCAGACCTACAAAACAGAAAACATTGTAAGTAAGGATGCAAAAAAAGCAGCGTATCAGATAAAAAATATAGATTCAGNATCTGATTCACAATTTGATATGCTTAAAAGATTAGAACTACCNATTTNTTGGCATGTTGAACTTCACAATTATGCTTCAGATAAGGGCCTTGTTTTTTTGTCAACAGGATTTGACATTGAAAGTTTGGATTTTCTGAATACGCTTTCCCCTCCATTTTTTAAAATACCTTCGGGTGAAATAACAAATAAGCCCTACCTNATTCATATTGCAAAGTTTCAAAAACCGATTATTCTTTCAACAGGTATGTCAACGATTGAAGAAATAAAAGATGCGGTCTCGATTTTAAATNAAAACGGAATAAACAATGAGAACATTCAAGTATTGCANTGNAATACAGAATACCCTACTCCACTAGAAGATGTAAACCTAAAAGCAATGCTTGACATCAAAGAAAAGATTAACGTTGAAATTGGCTACTCNGACCACACGCTAGGCATCGATGTGGCTCTTGCTGCNGTTGCCATGGGTGCTAGGGTCATNGAAAAGCACTTTACTTTATCACGNAGCATGAAAGGCCCTGATCATTCCGCATCACTTGAACCAGAGGAGCTAAAANAGATGGTAAATGGAATTAGAAATATTGAAAAGGCAATTTCTGGAGATGGTCANAAAAAACCGAGTACTTCTGAACTAAAAAACAAAGTTGCGGCACGAAAGAGCCTTTATTTGAATACAAACCTAAATGCTGGAGATANAATTTGCGNAGAACAAATTGATATAAAAAGGCCAGGAAATGGCATAAATCCAATGAAAATTGANAATGTCATTGGTAAAAAAGTCAACGTTAAAATTGAAAGTGGTGCAAAATTAAGATGGGAAGACCTAGAATGAAAATTGGCGTATTAACTAGCTCGAGAGCGGACTACGGTATTTATCTTCCCTTACTTCAAAAGCTAAGAGACGATAAGGAAATTGAATTGTCATTAATTGTGTTCGGAACACATCTAAAAAAGGAATTTGGATTTACTGTCGAGCAAATTGAAATGGATGGTTTTACAATCGACAAACGCATTGATTGTTTGAAATATGGGGATACAGCAGAAGAAATCTCACTAAATTATGGACATACAGGTAGCTTATTTGCAAAATATTGGGGANCATCGGACTTTAATATTGTTTTATGTCTTGGAGACCGATATGAAATGGCTGCTGCNGTAAATGCAGGTATTTCATTTGGAATTTCATTTGCACACATNCACGCAGGAGAGNCCAGTGAAGGGGCTATTGANAATATATACCGTGATCAAATTTCATTGGCATCTGAACTACATTTTGTTTCAATTATTGAATTACAAAATCGAATTGAAAAACTAACTGGAAAACCCAATACGGCATTTTATTCGGGAGCAATTGGNTTGGAGAATATAAAATCAATTCCTTTGCTTTCGATTGAAGAGTTTAAAACAAAATGGAATATAGATCTATCAATGCCNACGATTTTGATGACTGTTCATCCGGAAACGATGGATATAANNGCAAATACTGAAAACATCAATCAACTAAAGGCAGCGGTTATAAAATTATCAGATACCATATCTTTTTTAGTAACCATGCCGAATGCAGATACACTTGGATCTTTGTATCGTGAAATGTACATGGATTTGAAAAAGAAATATCCAGCGCGGATCAATATAATTGAAAGCTTAGGAACCCAATCCTACTTCAGTGCCATGAAGCATTGTGCACTTTTATTGGGCAACACCTCTAGCGGTATTATAGAGGCAGCAACATTTAAAAAATATGTAATANACCTTGGCAATAGACAAAAAGGAAGAATCGCTGGTGAAAATGTGATCCACTGTCCGTATAATGTTGAAANGATTCTAAATGAAACCAAAAAATNTATTGGANGGTCTTACAGCGGAAAAAATATTTATGAATATAAAAATGGTACGCAACAAATCATTAGNAGTCTAAAAAATAAAATCAATGGAATTTAGTAAGCATATTATCTCCAACGAAGAGTCCTTAAAAACCGCATTAATCCGTCTAGATAAATTGGCTTANGATGCCATTTTATTTGCGGTTGATGAAAATGACAGAATCGTGGGCTCACTTACTGATGGAGATATTAGAAGAGGACTTGTCAAAGGTATTACAATAGACCAGCCCGTATCTAAAGTATGCTTTAAAAACCCGAGAACCTTATCTATCAATCATATTGATATCAACGCACTGGTCAAGTTAAGAGAATCTAAAATAGGCATCATCCCTATCATTGATGAAAGTAATAAAATAGTTGATGTCATAAATTTCAGACTACGAAAGTCTATATTACCCGTAGATGTTGTGATCATGGCAGGGGGAAAAGGTATGAGATTACGACCACTTACAGAAGACAATCCAAAACCATTGCTTAAAATCGGAGACAAACCCATACTTGAACACAATCTGAGAAGNTACGAGCAATTTGGAGTTAAATCCATCTACATTACCACAAATTATTTAGCAGAAAAAATAGACCTTTTTGTAGATTCTATAAAAAATGACTTCAGAACGCCCATAAACACCATAAAAGAAGATACATTTTTGGGTACAATTGGTGCTGTTNGACTAGTTGAAGGAATTACCCAAGATTATGTTTTTATTTCGAACTCAGATCTACTAACNAATTTGGATNACGAGGCTTTTTTTCTAGATTTTATTGAGCACGATGCAGATATGAGTGTCGTAAGTATCCCGTATAGAATTAAAATACCTTATGCGATCATGGATATCAAAGAAAACTACATTGAAAGTTTTCAAGAAAAGCCAAATTACACTTACTTCTCCAATGGAGGAATCTATTTAATCAAAAAAGAGTTGATTCAAAAAATACCNGTGAACCAACCATTCTCTGCAACGGACCTAATGCAATTAATGCTCTCAGAAAAAAGAAAAATTAGAACCTTCGCACACAAGGGGTATTGGCTTGACATTGGACAGCACGAAGATTACAGCAAGGCACAAGAGGACTTCAAAAGAAANCAATTTTGAAAATAAATAAAAAAGATATTTTGGTTGTNATTCCTGCTAGATCGGGAAGCAAAGGGATACCGGGGAAAAACATAAAAAAGCTTCACGGAAAACCATTAATTAACTACACGATTGAGGCGGCGAAAGAAATATTTGAAAATTCTCAAGTCATAGTNAGCACTGATGACAAGGAAATTGCAGAAATTGCCGCATCACATGGAGCAAATATTCCATTTTTAAGACCAAAAGAATTGGCTCAGGATGATTCAAGTACAAGAGATGTCATTCTTCATTTAGTTGATTATTTCGAGCGTCAGAAAAGNNTGCCATCAGTTATTGTTTTGCTTCAAGTCACCTCACCAATTCGCAATTCGAAGCATTTGAATGAGGCCTTAGATTTATTTTTCCATAAAGACTGTGACATGGTCGTCTCTGTAACAGAAAGTAAAACAANTCCTTATTTTAATTTATATGAGGAAAATAAAGAAGGGTATCTTCAAAAATCGAAAGATNGTGCATTTACAAGAAGACAAGATGTACCGCCCGTCTATGAATACAATGGAGCTATATACATCTTTAAAACAAAATCAATTGTTGAATCTGAGATGAAAGATTTTGAAAAAATCACTAAATATGTAATGTCTAAAAATGATTCTGTAGATATTGATGATGAGGTCGATTGGAAAATTGCTGAATATNTTTTGACCAAATAANGAGTTGAAGGTAGTGTATATGAAAACAACCGCTAAAANTTATTCTTTTTGATGAAAAACTTCATAATTATAGGACTTGGAAGACTCGGCGTTAGACACCTTCAAGGTCTTTTAAGAACCAACATATTGGCAAAAATATATTGTGTGGAATTAAATCCGCTTGCCATAGAAGATGCAAAGGAAAAAGCCTCAGAGGTGCAACATAAATCAGAGCTTATCTTTCTTCACAATATACCACAGGGAATTAATTTCCAAATTGCAATTCAAGCGACAAATTCAATTCAGCGATATTCGCTTTCTAAAAGACTTTTGGAAACGAATANAGTTGATCATTTAATCATAGAAAAAGTAATCTTTACTCAAGAAAATGAGTATGTTTTGTTTTCAAATGACCTGAAACAAAGTAAAACAAAATGTTGGGTGAATCACGTAAGGCGATTATATCCTCATTACCGAGAAATACAAAAGAAGCTTAATGTCAAGTTGCCGATATCTGGAAGTGTTTCGGGNTCTGGCTGGGGNTTAGCGTCTAATGCACTTCACTTCATAGACCTTTTTCAATTTCTAAGTCAATCAAAAGTCATAGAAATCAATACAGAAGGAATGAAAGACTTTTTCCCTGGTAAAAGAAAAGGTTATATGGAAATAAACGGTCTGCTCAGGGTGAAATTCGAAAATTCATCTACGCTATATATTTATTGTGGGGAAGCTGATTTCAATGGGATTTCAATCAATTTCACCAATGGGGATAATCATTACTTCATCAATGAAGGACAAGCAAACATAATGACTGATNCTATTGAAAATAAAATTAAGAACATTCAGCCCCTNATGGTGACTCAAACTACCTCGGATATAACCAAAGAACTTTTGGTTAGTAATAAATGTAATTTACCGAGCTATTCGAATATTCAACAAACACATGAATTGTTTATAAAATCANTGAGCCAACATTTACAGGCAACATCAAGTAAAAAAACCAATTCACTTCAAATCACCTAATGGATTCTAAATTATTGTTGGTAGGAGCCGGTAATATGGCCATAGATTACGCATGCGTTTTAAATCATCTTGAACAAAGTTTTGATGCGGTATGCCGCACCCAAACAAGTGCAGATAGATTTTTCGAGAAAACAAGTAAAACCTGTATGACGGGAGGATTNGATGGTATAAGTGACTTTTCGGAGTATGAATTNGCCATCATTGCAACTCCNGTACTATCCATATTTGATTGTGCCAAAACCTTAATAGAGAAGGGTATCAACTATCTATTGATAGAAAAACCGGGAGGGATTGATGAGGAACAAATTGTGCAACTACATCAAATGGCTTCCGAACATAATTCAAATGTATTCATTGCCTACAATAGAAGGTTTTATCAGTCAGTACAGGAGGCAAAAAGAATAATTCAAGAAGATGGCGGTGGCTGTACGGCACAATTTGATTTTACTGAATGGTCTCATGTTATTGAAGGCATAGATATGCCAAATGAGCTCAAGAAAAACTGGTTCTTAGCAAATTCTACGCATGTTGTGGATTTGGCCTTTTATTTGGTTGGAAAACCTATTGAAATATCCGCATATCAAAACGGTTCGTTGTCATGGCATAAACCATCTAAATTTTCAGGTTCGGGAATTACAGATAAAAACATATTGTTTCATTACGGAGCAAATTGGGAATCTGCGGGAAGATGGAGCTTAGAAATAACAACTGCTAAAAGAAAGTTAATATTCTGTCCGCTCGAAGAGTTAAAAACACAGATGAAAGGCACCATTGAAATTTTACCTACGAATAACATAGACTATAGTAAGGATCAAGCATTTAAAGCAGGAATCTACCATCAAACCAAGTCCTTTATTAATAGGGAAGAAAACACATTAAAATCAATAGAGGAGCAAGTACACGATTTTAAATTTTACAATAAAATTCTAGGCAAGTAAATTGGCAATTATTAAGCAACTTAAGAATTCTGGATTGTTACTATTCGGACAGCTATTTATTAAAGGAAGTTCCTTTATAAAGCAACTAATATTAGCATTTTACCTTGGTGTTTCAGCACAAGTTGACCTTCTTTTAATCGCTCAAATCATCCCTTCAATACTACTGAGTCTTTTTGCAGGCGGCGCGGGCGAAATCTTAGTTACCACGCAAAAAAAAAACAAACGCTATGACGATAAATTCTTAGTCTTATTTATTTCATTAATTGTTTTGATCACATGCGCTTTTGGAATCATTTATTTAGCATTACATCCGTTGGTGATTCAGCTTTTCTCAGTGCCTAAAGACCAAACTGTTTTGTTCTGGCAGCTCTCAATAATTGTAATTATCAATCAAATACCATCTGTTTTTGTTTCAGGACTCCAGCCGCTATTATATGCAAAGGAGAAGTATAAGTATTATGTCTCCTCGAGCTTATTTTCAGAAATAATAGGCGTCTGTTTTATTCTAATTCTATTTAAAAAACTAGGACTTATTGCATTTCCGCTTGGAATATTGACCACACAATGCACAAAAGCCATTTTTTATTTATTTGGTCATAAATTGAAATTTAAATACCTTCTTTATAAAGCGATATGGATAGAGCAAAAAAATGAGCTACTAGTAGTTTTAAATAAAACATTTTCATTGAGTCTACAAACACTTGTAAATCATCTATCCGTTCTTGGAGAAAGACTGCTGAGCTTTCGTTTTCTAAGTCCTGGTGTATTGAGCTCAATTAACTATTCAAAAACACTCAGCCAATTGCCTAAAATGGCTATGCTGTCCTCGGTCCTAACCACAACGTATATAGAACAAGTCGACAGAAAGACAAAAGGTGAAAATGAATACTTAAGCTATACCAACAGAATCGAAAAAGTCTTGAGTGAAGTCGCTTTTGTATTCCAGATGTTCAGTATGGCCTTTGCCCCATTTATTTTGGTTTTATTCTTTAAAAGGGGTGCATTTGGCGCTCATGCAGTCGAACAAACATTTTTATTTTACCAGATATTAACCATTGGGTTCCTTCCTGGTTTAATGACTAGTTTTTTATCCAGGACAATGTATATAGAATCGCAATACAAAACACTATTTAAAATAATTTTGATTAAATCAATTATTGAGATTGGTATTATGTATTCATTTATAGAACTTTCGCAATACTCAATACCAATTGCAATCGTCATCGGAAAATTCTTCACTTCTATCGCTATTTTTATCTACCTCAAAAATCATAAGGCAGGAATATTCAATGTGCCTAAATTCATAAAAACATACTTGTTTTTGGTGCTTTCTAGTGGAATAATATTGGCGATAAACCATTACAGTCTAGATTTTATACTTTCAAAGGATCTACTAGCCATGGCAATTATGTATTTACCAATATTTTTAGTTTTTGCCTTTATAACAATCGTTTACTTTAAGCGACAATACAAAAATGATTTCGTTTATATCTTCAAAAATAGAAAGAAGAAGCATGTCGACTGATAATATAAAATACTTTAGAAAGCTACAGCTATTCAAGCGTGTCTTTCAACCCATGATCTATTTGTTGGACAATACCAGAGTATTGCCTTTCATGGTTCCTTTTGTTAATTGGACAATGCGAAAATTTAAAATCAAACGTCAATTACAAAGAGATTTAAATTACCGACTTATAGCTAAGGCCTTAAAAGGTAGATTAAATAGAGCACCTAAAGATGGAGAAAAAAAGATCCTTTTTCCATTCTTCACAAGTGGAGATAATATTTTCTTGTTGATCAATATGCTCATCACCTTTCGACTCCAAAATAAAGGTTATCGTGGGGTTTTTATCATATGTGATGAAAATTTACCGATTTGTACCAACGAAAGAATCAATAAAACAAGAAAAGAAGATAAATTTCTCTGTAAAAACTGTTACCGTCCATATCACCTATATGCCAAAGTTATTGGTGCTGAGTTTTTGAAATTGTCAGACTTTATAGAACCAAATTTTATAGAGGAAGCCAAGCTAAAAATTGAAAAATGTAGGACACTTGAAGACTGTAAAAATTTTAGCTTGCAGGGAGTTGAAGTGGGCCATTTTGCAGAAAAATCTGTTATGCGCTTTTTTTTAACTGGAAAGCTAGTGGAATGTGAGGAGCATATTAGGGTATATAAGAAGTTTTTGAACTCACTTGCCCACATTTCATCAGGATGGTCAGCCATCATGGAAGACATCAATACTAATCCTGAACTTGTCATTTTATACAATGGAACGCTGTCATTTGAATCTTACATCAGGGCGTATTGTAAGCAAAAGGAAATAGACTATATCACACATGAAACATATGTTGGACAAAATTCGTGGATCTATAAAAAGAATGATGAAGTAATGAAGCTTACCTGGAATGAGCAATGGAAAGAATTCAATAAAAAGAAGCTTAGTGAGGAGCAAAGTATAAAAGCACAAGATTTCATAGAAGGATTGCGCCACGGAAAACAAATGTATGCTAAACTCAACGAACCTACACCTCTTGAGACAATGGTCAAGAAAGACGTTGAATTCGCTGTCCTTTTTACCAATTTAAATTTTGATACAGCTGTTTTGGGAAGAAACCCTCATTTCAATTCCATGGAAGACTGGATCATTCAAGTAATAGACTATTGGATTAAGGAGCAAATTGCATTAAATTTAATTATTCGAATTCATCCAGGCGAAGTAAAACTAATCACTCCGTCAGCTGACTTTATTGGGCCAAAAATCCGGGACAGAATCAAAGGGGTATCCAATATCATATTATTTGATGCGATGGATAAGGTTGACTCATATACATTGATTGAAAATATGAAATTCGGATTGATTTATTCAAGTACAATTGGATTAGAAATAAGCTATTTGAATAAATTATGTCTCATAGCAGGTGACGCATTCTACAAAAATGAAGATTTTGTCTCCTTCCCAAAGGATAGAACTGATTACTTCGCAATATTAAAAGAAATGACTTCGGGAACTTATCCCGAGAAAAACGAGGAGACAAAGAAAAATCTCCTGAAATTTATTTACTTCATTTATTTCCATAGAGTAAAAAGACTAAAAGGCATTAATATGGATCATGCCAACCACGTAAATTTATTTTCTTTTGAAACAATTGAGGAGCTTAATACAATGAATAACGAAGTATTTGAGGAATTTGAGGCCGAGGTGTTAAATAAATGACCAAAGATAAACTATTGATGATATGGGTTTCTACCCTACCCGTTTTCAATATCCTTATGGATATTGGAATGAACTTTTTACCCGAACTAAAAACAATTTTTGGCTTGGTAAGAATCTGTTTTTTAATTGGTTTAATACTATTTTTCCTATCTAATTTCAAGCTTGAAAATATATTTCAGAACCAGCTTATTATTTTCTTCTCATTATACCTAATTGGTATCTCAATACTATCCTCAAATACAGAAATAAGTTTTATTGACGGTGCAATAAAGACATCCATCCCCTTTTTTATGATCCCCATAGGGATTGCTGTATCAAAACTTAAAAGCAATCTTTTGATCAAACCTTTCATTTGGGTAATTATTATTTTACTCATAAACTACTTGATATCTCAGTTCTATAAATTGGGTGTTTCCATATACGAAAAGGACTCCTTCTATACCGGTGGCGCTACGGCCTCTGCGCCAATCATCATTGCGCTGGGGCTACTTGTGATCTTTCATGCCTTCAATCAAAAGAAACTCCCCTACAGTAAAATAATGATCACAATAATAGTCAGTGCCGCACTATTTGTTATTGTTTTCAGCCTTAAAAGAGGTGCTATTTTGGCATTGATTTCTGGTGTTATTATTTATTTATTCAATACGGGTCAGCGCATTCAAACCTTTGGGAGATTTATCGTTGTAGGACTTTTGATGGTATTCCTACTCAATAATAATATTGAAACATTTTACAAAAGGTTTGAGTCAAGAACAACGGAAAGAAATGACCTACAAAATGAGGGCCGATTCAAAGAGATTTTTTATATCGTTGAAGAATTTCAAAGCTCATCTCCCATTAAGGTCTTATTTGGGACAGAACCATTCAACTCAGATGTCGTCATGGTGAAATACTTCGGAAGAAAAAGAAGGTTGCATGTAGATTACAACATTTTAATTCACGGAACAGGAATTGTAGGTTTAATGATCTATTTTCTTCTTTACTATAATCTCTTTAGAACAGCGATCAGACACAAAAAAAGGTTTGCCTCTTTTAAAAACAGTATCTATGGTTTATATCTAAAAGAGAACTATGCACTGGTCACGAGTGTATTGATTTTAAGCCTAATCATGGGGTTTTCCGGAGGTCTGCAATTCATTAGCTATCGCATTATGCTATTTCTAACGATAGGCTATTACTTAGGAGATTTAATTCATTTTAAATCGAAGCTAATGGAGAAATCCACCATTCGGACTGAATAATTCATTTAATTACCCGAAATACGAGCTCAAATTTACCTTAAATTTGAGCTTATGTTTTTTATGAATCCTATCCATAGAAAGGTTTGACATCTAACAGTACGAAAATTATTTTAACGCCACATAATTCAGTTGATTACTTCAATTGTCAAGAGCCCTGTGTCGAATTTGGAGACATACGCATTCACGTAATTGGCAATCAACGGTATTTTAATGCATTTCGTTCGAAAAAACTTGATATTGACGTATTCAAAAATCAGGATTGTAAAAATCTTGAGTATGGATTTGTTGCAATTCAAGAAGGTGATACGATAGATATCTATAATGATATATTTGGCGCCTATCCACTTTTTATCTCAACGAAAAACAATGAAGTTGCTCTCTCGAACTTTTTCGATTTTTCGGCAGAGGATGAGCTAGATACAATTGCCGTTATTCAATTTATTCATTTCAACCATATACTAAAAGAAAGAACCCTATCGAAACATACAAGACGTATAAAAGGTGGCAGTATAATTTCTATAAACAAGCAGGAACTTAGCTGTAATATTTTAAATAATTGGCAGTCATTGGAAAAAGAATTGTTTGGATCACCTATGGCTTTGCCTAAGGTTAAATCTTGGTCCACATTCAAAAATTTTATTTCAGACTCTAAAAAAGCAGACAATTCAAATGTGCTCACATTGACAGGAGGTTTCGATTCACGCCTTTTATTTGGTGTTCTTTTAGATTCAGGAGAGCATTTTGATACATTGACCTGGGGTCAAGAAGGAAATCTACAAACCACAACGGCAGAAAAAATAAGTCAACAATATAAAATATCACATAGAGAGATAAAACTAGATGCATCTTTTCAAAGCAAGATGAATCAATATTTAGAAGAGATCATCACAGCAGGCAGCGAAAGCCCATTCGCCATTGATATACCCCAATTTATTCACATGTGTAAGGCACTAGATAAAGGAACAAATCTAATTTCTGGATTCATGGGCTCAGAAATTATTCGTGGTCCTAGCTACTCGTCTCAGGTTACTTTAACGAAATTTGCCGCCGACATAGGTTTGGCTGAATCTAGATCAAGGATAAAAGAATTAATTTATGACTTTCAAAAAAACCATCCCTTTATTGAAGATACACAAATTGAAGACTCTATTGAGACCTTAGTAGATGATTATGCAACATATTCTCGTGTTGAACGAGACAAAACTGAAAAAAACCATTCAATATTCAAGTATCTTTTTTTGGAGAAATATCCAAAGATTTATGGGCCTATTATTAAGCTTCATTTAGACCACGATATTAATTTAATTAACCCCTTTATGAATATCGATTTCATAAAGCTTATGCTTCATGAAAACAGCGCAGCATCAAAGCTAAAACCCTATCAAGGAAATGCGTTCTATAATTTCAAACTCTATAAGTATTATGCATATGCCCTTTCGGATATATATCCGGACCTAAATAACACATTGGTAGATAGAGGCTATAAAATCAAAGATCTAACCTCCACTGCAGGATTAATTAGGTTACCACTATTTCAGATATATAGAAAATATTTGCGACAAAAAAAAAATAAGGGAACACCAACAGTAGATTCAAAAAAATGGTATCATTCCCATTTGAAAACATTGCCAGAAAATTTAAATCCTAAATTAATCCCTATATTGAATATAGATGGTAATTTAAAATCAGAACATCCTAGCTCATTTGATGCAATCAAATGTCAATTGATTATGGGTCTAAATAAAAAAATTAAATCTTGATACTCCTGAAAAAAATATGGTTTATTTACTTTGTAAATCTCTGGATGCGAATTAGAATATCTCTAAGGAATAAATCTTTCACAGTGGGGAGAAATCTAAAATTTAGGGGCTTCCCTCACCTTGAAGTGTTTCCAATGGCGAAAATATCAATTGGTGACAATGTACTTTTGAACTCGTGGAATGTTGGTTATCACCTATCTATGTTTCATCCTGTCAAAATCTTATTACATTCTAATACATCAGTCCTAAGTATTGGGGATAATACTAGAATACATGGGACTTGTATTCATGTAAAATCGAAGGTTTCCATCGGTAACAATTGCCTTATTGCAGCAAATACCCAAATTTTCGATTGTAATGGTCATCCAACAGCTATGGCGAATCCTGAATCTAGACTTGAACAAACAGATCAACCTAAACCCATTTTGATCCACGATAACGTATGGATTGGGACAGGTTGTATTATTCTTCCTGGTTCAGAAATCGGTAAAGGCAGTATTATTGGTGCAGGAAGTGTTGTAAATGGAATNATTCCAGCTGAATCGATAGCAAAAGGAAATCCAGCTGTAGTTATAGAAANTAAATGATAAAAGTATTTGCCATAACAGATTATAAAGGTCATTTCGGATCTAAATGGTTGTCTTCGCCATACAGAAGTGGTTATGACCAACAAAAGCTGCAAGACTATTTCANAGATTATGGTATTTCTATTGAATTTAAAAGACCTATTAACATCCATTTTTCAAAAGAGGAATGGGGAGGGAAAATTGTGCTCATGACATCTTCCGAAGAACCAGGTCTAGAATATAAAACACATATTGAAGATCTTGCCTATGGACTTGAGCAATGCGGTGCCCATGTAATTCCCGGGCTAGACCTCATAAGTGCGCATGAAAATAAAATCAGAAGTGCAATCCTTCAGAACCTCAAACTAAATAACTCATTTCGGATTTTAGATTATACNATATTNGGAAACTATGAGGAANTATGCCATTATCTCAATTCGNAACAACAAAAATACCCTTGCATTTTAAAAAAGCCTCAAGGCTCTAAAGGAACAGGAGTCTATCTGATAAATGATATGAAAGAACTGAAACAAATTGCGAGAAAGATCAGTTCAAAATCAAAGATTGCAGAGCGCTTAAAAGAAAAAATAAGGAGAAAGAAACACAAAGGATATATTGAAAANTCAAGNTATAANGATAGGTTTTTGCTTCAAGAATTTGTTCCTAAATTACAATGTGATTGGAAGGTTCTAATTTATGGAACATGTATATATCTCCTGAGAAGAAATATTAAATCAGATGATTTTCGGGCAAGTGGNAGCGGTGTTGGGTATGCNGCTGGAAGTGAATCAGAATTTCCTNTAGCATACCTTGANCCCTTATATCAATTTTTCTTAGAGCTTAAGGTACCCAACCTATCAATAGATTTTGGATTTGATGGTAAGGAGGGATTTATATTTGAATTCCAAGCATTGTATTTTGGCACTTCTACACAGTTTAAGAGCAAGGATTATTACAAAAGGAATGATGGGAAATGGANANTAAAACAGANTGAATTTGACCAAGAACAAATCTTCGTAAGTAGTATTGCAGAATTTATTCAGGAAAAATAAATGAAAGTTCTTTTTGTGTGTAGCGGAAATAAATCAAAAAATAAGCCGGGTATTGTCGTTCATAATCAAGCGAAATCACTGAAGCAAAAAGGAATTGANATAGAATACTACCTAATCAACAAAAAAGGACTTTGGGGCTATCTAAAAGCAATACAACCCTTAATAAAAAGATTGAAAACTATTGANTATAATGCCATACATGCTCATTATTCATTATCGGGTTATGTCGCAGGATTCGCCCATTTTTTCGCAGGCAAAAAACNACCCCTTCTCGTATCCTTAATGGGCAGTGACNCACAAGGAGCAAACATCAAACTTAAGCTGATTCAAATATTCGCCAACTTTTTCTGGAGTCATACCATTATAAAAAGTAAATCGATGACCAAATCTTTAAAGATTAAAAACCTAAGCATCATTCCCAATGGAATTAATTTAGAAGAANTAAAGGCTCCATCCAATTCAGATAAAAGAAATAATAACATATTATTCCCAGCTGATCCGAATAGGGTTTCTAAAAACTTTCCGCTTGCAAAAAAATCATTTAACGCACTTGGGGATACAAATCATGAACTAAAGNTNCTATATAATCGCNCTCACGAGGAGATNATTAATAATTTACAGACNTGCTCTTGCGTTTTAATGACTTCCAGATGGGAAGGTTCGCCAAATATTATTAAGGANGCTATGGCGTGCAATACGCCAATCGTTNCCACCCGCGTAGGTGACATAGAGTCNCTNATAAGAGATGTAAAAGGTTGTTATCTTACAGANGATACTCCAAAATCGATTTCAGCGGGTATTCATAAAGCCATATTATATGCNCAAGAATCCATCCATACCAATGGAAGAGAAAAACTTAAGGACCTAAAACTCGACTCCGACTCAATTGCAGATAAGATTATAGAACTATATGAACGTGCATAACAAACCTGGTGTATTAATCCTTGAAGGCCATATTCAAGGATTGTCAAATATGAGATCCCTCGGTTCTTATGAGATTCCTGTNTGGGTCATTGATACAAAAAAATGTATTGCGATGCATTCTAAATTTTGTTCTAAATTTTTAACATGTCCACCCTTCGACTCTGATCGCTTTGTAATATATTTAATCGAAATAGCAGAAAAATATAAGCTTGAAAATTGGCTTCTACTTCCNTCCAATGACCATGCTGCCTATTCTCTATCCAAACATCGNGATAGACTTACAAAGCATTACAAATTGATTACNCCTGAGTTATCCGTTATGGATGATATTTACGATAAGGTNCGGCTGATTGAATTGTCAAACAAAATAAAAGTTCCATCCCCAANGACCTATCATTTTAGTTCAACGGATGAAAANAAACTGGAAAATGTNAAATATCCTGTTTTAACAAAAGGCAGGAACGGCTTGACTTTTTATAAAAAAATCAAGAAAAAAGCATTGATTTCTCATGATAAGAGNACCCTTTATAAGCAATTGAAGTTTGTAAAAAAAAATATGCCAATTGAGGAGACATTTACACAAGAACTTATACCNGACAATGGAACCAATAAAACTTGTTCATTTAGCTGCTTCAGTATTNAAGGTGAAATCCAAACGTATTGGATGGGAAAAAAATTAAGAGAGCATCCCCTATCNTTTGGAACAGCAACTTTAGCAAAAAGTATTCATTCAAAAGAAATATTAAGTTATTCANAACGAGTTATCGCAGCNCTTAATTATACNGGAATATGTGAAATTGAATTTCTAAAAGACCCACGGGATAGCACGTATAAATTAATAGAAATCAACCCTAGAACCTGGCTCTGGGTTGGATTAGCCAAATCATGCGGGATCAATTANGCTAAAATTGCNTATGATTATGTNAACAACATCCCCATTGACTTTCCAAAAGAATACAAAAAGGANAAATACTGGTTTAATCCTTTTACTTATTGGATTTATAGNATCAAAGGACTNCTAGTTAATAAGCTTTCTTTTCGTCTCTTTTTCAAAACCCTATTTATACAAAAAGACAATGCTTTATTTGTGCGAGGAGATTCAAAACCAGGCTTTATGTATTTATTGAATATTTTTAAGATTTATAAAAATAGANANNGNAANAGCCTGCACCAAAACTTTTAATTGATATCGGACATCCAGCGCAGGTGCATTGTTTCAAAAATATTTATTGGGACCTATGCAAAGAGGGTTTTGAAATTAAGGTAACTATTAAAGACAAAGAGATCACAAAAACCTTGCTAGATGAATATGAAATTCCTTATGAAACACTGAGTAAAAAAAAACAAAGCAGATTTCTTAAAATACTTGAGTTGCCTTTAATCATGTTGCGTTATGCAAGGTTAATGCTTGCATTTAAACCAGATGTTGTCTTGTGCCGACTATCAATTCATTCCGTTTGGATGGGCCGTCTTTTTGGTGCTTATATTATTGCATTAGCCGATACAGAACATACGAAGAAGCTCGATTTTTTAACTAGTAGGTATGTACATTTAAAATTAACAGGAACATCCTATACTCGAGAATTGGGCGCAAACCATTATAAATTCCCATCTATTCTTGAATTACTTTATTTACATCCAAAACGATTTACTTTTGATGCAACCAAAATCAATACCGAATATTTAAATAAAAAAATTGCCATCATTAGATTCGTTTCTTGGGGGGCGCACCATGACATTGGTGAGTCAGGAATTTCGGACAAACATAAACTAGATCTTGTACAAGAACTTAATAAAAAATACACTGTCTTGATTTCAGCTGAGACCCAATTACCTACTGAATTAGAAGCATATAGGATAGAGATTCCCGTCGGATCAATACATCATTANATGAAATATTCAAGTTTATACATCGGAGAGGGTGCNTCTATGGCCTCTGAAGCAGTTTGTTTAGGAACACCCGCATATTACATCAANACATTACAAGTAGGTTACATNGAGGAGCAGGCGAGATATGGCCTCGTTAAATCTTATCGAAACTCAAAATTATTTATGACAGAAATAAGGGAGGACCTAGAAAATAATTTAAATTGGTATNATTCTGAGCAATACAAGAANTATATTTCTCAACAAATAGATTNTACTAAATTATTAACTTGGACCATTCAAAATNTTCCGATTAGTGAANNATCAATGCANAAAGCCATAAATTCNATCTAAAACAATGAATGATGGATTTTAACATCAGCACCTATTTAAACCTTTTGAGTGCACTGAAGAATAGTGACTATTCATTTCAAACCTTTGAGGAGTTTCTAATCAAACCAAAAAATAGAGCCATTATGCTGCGCCATGACGTAGATCTAAAGCCNTTAAATTCTCTATTATTTGCCAAANTACAGGCAAAAGAAGGTATTCAAGGGACCTATTATTTTCGCGCTGTAAAAGAAAGCTGGGACGAGGATGTTATCCAAGAAATCCATGCTATGGGCCATGAAATTGGTTACCATTACGAATGNCTAACNACAACAAAAGGGAACGTTAAAAAGGCCATAGACGANTTCAAATTNAACTTGAATAAACTTCGAGATCTCGTTCCTGTGCAAACNATATGCATGCACGGAAGTCCTTTATCAAGGTTTGATTCTAAGGATTTATGGAAAAACCATAACTACANGGATATGNAGNTCATAGGAGAACCCTATTTTGATATTGATTTTAATAAGGTTTTGTACTTAACCGATACNGGCCGAACATGGAACAATAGAAAATTTAGTGTCAGAGACCACGTAAATAAATCATTACGTACGGAATTTAAAAACACCTTTGATATCATTNAAGCCGCGAATCGAAATGAATTNCCTGAACAAATTATGTTCAACTTCCATCCACAACGTTGGACGAATAATAAATTGGAATGGGGCAAGGAGTATATTCTGCAGAATATGAAGAATCAAATCAAGCGCTTCCTAATTAAAAATTAAACTNGGATTATAGCTTCCTTATTTTCTTAACTTCTTTGATTTTGTTAGCTTCATATACAAAGATGAAATAAATTCCATTCGGAAGGTTTTGNCCTATCTTAATNTCGCCTATTCCACTGCCTGATGATGACGGCTGTATCAATTCCATAATGCGACCATTTAAGTCACGGACCTCATAACTCAATAGATCCCTNTTAANTGACTTCACAGGCGAAACAATGAAATAATCATCAGAAGGATTTGGATAAATATTCACCAAGCTTTCTTCTTTCATTGAATTCATATCTGTTGCAAAAGGCTCATCATTCAAAATAATAGAGGAAGGNGTCGTTACAGTACAACC
This sequence comes from Crocinitomicaceae bacterium TMED16, assembly GCA_002167775.1. Lineage (GTDB taxonomy): Bacteria > Bacteroidota > Bacteroidia > Flavobacteriales_D > Crocinitomicaceae > UBA952. The sequence continues at coordinate 35,883 of NHBV01000015.1, forward strand.
AGGTCCATAGGGCTGCTCAACTCCGTCATATTTCGCGCGCACCTCAATTGTATATGAAGTACTTGCNGCAGGAGNAGTGCCTAAAATCTCTATTAAAGTAATGTCTCTTGTTGACTTCCATGCAGATTCATTACCCGCGATTCTAAAACGATAAGACTCCACAGGGTCTAGACCGTTGGGAAGATCAAATATTAAAGGATTNGCATACACNTTTTTATTCATTGTCGAAAGCGCTCTCGGGCAGTCTGAAGGTCTTAGCTGCGTTANGGGTTGGGGAGCAGTGACCGAACATGCCGTACTCCAATCATATTGGATNCCCTTGAAAGTTACGCGACAACGAATGCTGTATTCATGACCATAGCTATACTGAGGAAGCTCATTTAGCTTAACCTTTCGGACTGTTTTATTTACGTTTTGAACACCATCACCACCCGTTAAATCTGTCACTTCAAATTCATAGTTTGTGGCATTGAATATAGCAAAAACTGAAATCGGCGTATTAAAGGAATTTAATTGGGCAGCACANAGGTGTTGAACTTCGGTGTGCGCGTTGGCAGTNNTACTAATNGAACANCCTGTTCCATAAGGGGTCCAAATACCTGANACNAGTCCACGAACAGNAATGTTGTAGGTTTGGCCATAATTGTAGGTAGCTAGGTTACCAGCATCTAAAAAATCTGCTAGTCGCGCTTGATTGCTAGTTGTAAAAAGAGTGTCAACAAAAGTACTACCAATGCGAAGGAGCCATTGGTATTGAGTTGCAGCTATATCCTCACAAGTTAGATATTCATAGGCCAAATATTCGAATGTATTGCCGCAACCATCTGTTATNGCAGGACCGTTTGAGGGAGGTGAGAAAACAGAACACCATACGCCAAAGGGCATTACAACCCCATTGTATATGGCACGCACTCTAATTTCATACTCTTCATTGAAGAGTTGGTATTGCGCGTCCGCCATGGTTAACCTAAATTCGCGCGTCGGCGTAGAAACAATTTCAGTTATCAATGGACTATTTACGTTTCTTATTTCAAATTCGTATGAATCACCGTCTGCAACNTGGGCATAAACAGGATAATCGATGTCTGGCAANATTCGACCGCAATCNGATGGACGNAGCTCTGTCACGATCGTTGGTGNAAAAACTGAACACCATGCTCCAAAAGGTTGAAGCACTCCGCCTTGAGTAGTTCTTACTCGAATTTGATATTCTTGGCTTAAAAGTTGGAAATCAGTACTTACAGTCATTCCCAAATTAAAAGCTCTNGTTGGCGTATTNACTATTTCAGTANTAGTCGGATNGGATACNTTACGCACCTCAAAATCCCACGAATCCGCAACATTTACATTTGCATANANNGTCTGTGTAATTGAGTTTAAGGANCTTCCACAATCAGGCGTTCTNAGCGTTGTNACCAANGCNNTNGTCTCTGGATTNCANATAGGNCCNTATGAACCAAAACTTNATCCTCCGTCAAAACTCATTTTAACCTGTACATCAAAAACACAATTGTAGGTAACATTCGAGAGTGCCGGGTCATTCATAGCGAAAGATCGGGTTGCGCTTAAAACACTATCCGTTACACCTGTCGAAGTATTTAGCAACTTGAACCAATAGGCATCTGCACTAGCATTAGCGGCATAGAGTGTCTTATTCAGAGGAGTATTCAATCTATTACAATCTGCACTTCTTAGCTGCGTTGTTTGACCGAATGAAAGACTCGTTAGCAATATAATTGCTAGGAATGAAGCGAATTTGAATCGCATATTTTGTAAATTTTAATAAAGGTATTAATTTTACTTCGGTTTTGCAAAGAGAAGCATTGTATGGAGAATGAAGACATAACTGAAATATTTAACAGAATTGCTGATGAAAAACTTCATTCCAATCATGAGTTATTCATCAATGCTTTTATTGAGTCAATTGACGACTCTATTGCGCGTAAGGAAATTCACGTGGACCGTCAAATGCTTAATACGTGCGAAAACATCAACAGGCATGTAGCACAAATATCGAAAAAGCTTGCCCCAAGCGGTTATTATATCACCCAAGCAGTAACGCTCGAAGATTGGAGAATAAACAATCGTAATAAGCTAAAAACACCCTACCTGAAATTCCATTTTAGACTTTATTCGTTTTTAGTTTACCGGGTTTTTCCCAGAATAAAGTTTTTAAACTTTATTAAATCGTCAATTTTTAAGAGTAAAAAGGTCTTGATTTCCAAAGCAGAAATTTTAGGGCGATTGGCTTACAGTGGATTTGAAATTTATGATTATCGCAAAATCAATGACTCACATATCTTTATCACAAAAAAAATAAGTGCTCCAAGGACAAATAAAGTAAGTGAAGGCCCAATATTTACCCAAGATAGGATTGGNAAAAAAGGAAAACCTATTAAGGTTTACAAATTAAGAACAATGCATCCTTATTCAGAATATATTCATGGCTACATGTTAACAAATCATGGTTTCGCATCAACAGGAAAAATNAAAGATGACTTTAGAATGACGAAATGGGCCAAAATATTTAGAAAATATTGGCTCGATGAATTACCTCAACTAATTAATCTAATCAAAGGTGATATGAAATTGGTAGGTCTNCGACCTGTAAGCCAATCCTACTTTGANATTTTACCCTCAGAATTGCAAAAAATTCGAAAACAATTTAAGCCTGGTTGTATACCGCCGTACGTATCTCTNGATATGAAAAGTACCTTCGAAGAGGTCCTTAAGGCGGAAATTAAATACATGAAAAGCAAAAATAAAAAACCTTTTACGACGGATTTCGTATATTTTTTCAAGGCAGTATTCAATATTGCCTTTAAAAATAAACGCAGCTATTAGAAACCGTATGTATTGTAAANCTTTTTTTTGTAAAACTCTGCTTGTCTTGAGTTTAATCATGGTAAGCTCATGTTCCACNGTTGATATTATTCGTTTCAAAAAATCGGATGGCGTTGATTCAGTTAAGACCTACAAATCTCAAGTAAATTACGTCCCAGTATTCCAAAAAAACGATATTCTTCAAATTACGCTGATCTCAAATAACGAGGAGTTTTCAAAACTTTTCTCTACAGCGCTTGATAACGGTGTTAGAAACCAACAAACATACACCTCTGGTGTTTCTGCAATGAAGGGTTTTATCGTCCAACAAGATGGTACAATTAATGTACCGTATGTAGGTGAAATTATCGTTCACAATAGAACAAGAGAAGAGGTAACAAAAGAATTGACGGATAAATTAAAAATCTACATTAAAGAACCTGTANTACAGTTAAAAATACTGAATTTTAAAATTACGATCCTCGGTGATGTTAAAAANCCCGGGACATTTAGTATTCCTAATGAAAAAATAACCTTTACCGAAGCTTTGGGAATAGCGGGAGACTTAAATATAACCGCTAACATTNAAGAAATAAAGATTTTTCGCGAAGAAANTGATTCAATTTCAGAGGTCANCATTGATCTTTCTAACAATGATATTTTTTACTCACCCTATTTTATGCTTAAACAGAATGATATGATTTATGTCCCCCCTAATAAGGCAAAGTCGCGAACTGCTAAATACAGTCCAATCTATATTCCATTGCTTACCTCAATATCGTTGGTTTTGACCACACTAAATTTATTTGTAAACAAATAAGCCCAAAACTTGAGTACGGAAATAGAAAACACAAACGAGAACATTACCTTTAAGGAGGTGTGGTTCAATATGGCTTCTAATTGGAAGCTTTTCATTCTATTGCTTATACTTTCTATAAGTGCAACATTCGTCTATTTGCGNTACACAACGCCGTTGTATGAAGCTTCAATCAAAATAATCATCAAAGATGATGAAAATGTAACATCTGGACTGAGTGAAACATCCGCNTTTGAGGATTTAAAGATCATGCAATTCAACAATTCAATTGAGAATGAAAAATCGGTGATCTCCTCACGAACCATCATGTCAAATGTTGTTGATTCATTGAAAATAGATTATATCATAAAATCAATAGGTGGCGTTACTGGATTGACTAAAAGGGACTTATANGGGATTTCTCCAATTAAAATTGAGGNAAGTGACTCGCTCATATCCGAAAAAGAAATAAGTTTTAAGNTTAGCATTAAAATTNTTGACAATGAAAANATCGAAATCAATGACCAATTTGGTAAGCTCATGCTTAAATCAAAGTTTGGAGAACGTTTTTCATTCAATTCAAATACCTCACTTCGTGTAAGTAAAACCGATATATTCAGCAAATCTGTGCTAGGAAAGGAATTTTCAGTANACAAAATTAAAAATAGTGTTATCACCAATTCNTTGGTCAGTCAGCTTGAGATAGATCAAATTGTCTCCAACGGTTCGATTCTTCAGATTTCCATAAAAAATCCTTCGACGAAGAAAGCGATGGATTTGTTGAATACACTTATAATAAAGTACAATGAGGATGTTGTAGAAGACAAAACCTTAATCACAAAAAANACAGATCAGTTCATTAAAGATAGGGTCAGTATCATATCAGATGAACTTGAAAAGATTGAAAAAAACTCACAAAGCTTTAAAGAAAAAAACAAGCTAACGGATATACCAACAGAAGCTGAACAAGGAATTATAACGAAAAATGATCTATCAAAGAATATTCTCGATGCAAATGTGCAGCTAGAACTTGGGAAGCTCATGCTTGAATACATTGTAAAAGATGATAATTCNTTGATACCCACAAATTTAGGCTTATCAAATGTAACTATTGAAAAAACAATTGAAATTGTAAACAAGTTAAATCTAGAAAGGGTTGAAGAACTTAAAACAGCTACTGAGGAAAATCCAAAAGTTCAAAACCTTACAAATAGAATTACGAAACTCAAAAAAACAATCACTGAAAGTATTGAAAACCTCATTGCAGCAAAACAAACCATTGTGAATGAGTATCTAAAAAATAAAGGTCAATTAAATAGTGACCTGGGTTCATTACCNAAATATGAAAAAGATTTTAGGTCTATTCAACGACAACAGAAAATAAAAGAAACGCTCTATTTATATCTTCTTCAAAAAAGAGAAGAAAATCAAATTGCCATGTCTATGGGGATTGGTAATGCAAAAATAGTGGACAAGGCATTCTCTCATAATTCAATCATCTTTCCAAAACCTAGGTTATTTTANTCTGGTGCTATTCTACTTTCTATTTTCATATTTGTCTTGATTTTNTACCTCAGGAGTTTANTGAGTGACAAAATATACTCTAAAAAAGATATCGATAAATTTAACCTCCCTTATATCGGAAATATACCACTGGGANAGAANAACTCTAATATTGTAATAACAAAAGGAAGTAAGACAGCAATTGCAGAGTCCTTTAGAACATTAAGAACGAATATTGAGTTCATGATGACNAAGGATACCATGGGTAAAACAATCTTTATTACATCAACGGTTGCAAAAGAAGGAAAATCATTTACGGCGGTAAACTTCTCTTTATCNCTTGCATTATCTGGAAAAAAGGTATTGATTCTTGGTATGGATTTAAGAGCACCGAAGCTTGAAGATTATATGGGAAATGATCGGTCNAAAGGAGTTACAAACTACATTATTGACCCAGAAAAATCCTACGAAGAATACATTTACACGACTGATCTAAATAGTAATATAGACGTATTGCCTTCNGGGGANATCCCTCCTAANCCCTCAGAGCTTTTGATGTCTGAAAAAATAGAACATCTATTTAGGGAGCTCAAAACTAAATATGATTACATCATCGTGGATACTGCTCCTGTTGGTATCGTGAGTGATACATTGCTCATNTCAAAATATGCAGATACTGTAGTATACGTAGCTAGAGCGCATCAATTGCCTAGAAAAATGCTAAATATTGCCGTAGATTTAAAGAACGATGAACGNTTACCCAACATGGCCATTTTACTCAATGGAACATACGGAAATAANGGTTATGGATATGGGTATGGTTACGGTTATGGATATGGCTACGGTTATGGCTACACAGGAGATTACTACGTAGAAAATAGTTCGAACGGATCTATCTTTAATCCATCGAATTGGTTTAAAAAGAAATAGATACCGGGCAGTGGTCTGAACCCATTATATCTTGATGAATNGTGGCCGATTTCAATCCGTTCAGCAGNACCTTNGATATCAAAAAATAATCAATCCTCCAGCCTATATTTCGTTGCCTTGCCCCTGCCCTGTAGCTCCACCATGAATATTGGTTCTCTTCAAAAGGATTTAAATGACGAAAGGTGTCAACAAAGCCCGCATTTATATANCCATCTAAACCATCTATTTCNTCTTGCATGTGGCCAGCGGATTTATTATAGTTTGCCTTCGGACGTGCCAAATCAATAGACTTATGTGCCACATTAAAATCTCCACAAACGACCACAGGTTTCGTTTTTTCTAAATTTTTCAGGTAAATACAAAAAGCTGAATCCCACTCCTGACGATAAGACAACCTCAAAAGTGCATTTCCGGAGTTCGGGACATAAACATTAACTAAATAAAAATCGGTATACTCCAAACAAACAACTCTTCCTTCGTTGTCGTGCTCTTCCACTCCAATACCAAAAGATGCTGAAATAGGTTTCTTTTTAGTGAGAATTGCGGTTCCAGAATATCCTTTTTTACTTGCTTCAGTGGCAAATACAGTATAANCATTTAGAGCGGAAACTGCAGTATTAACTTGTTCAACAGTAGCTTTTGTTTCCTGAAGACAAATAATATCTGCATCTTCATTTTGCATATCAGCAATAAAAGATTTACCCACAATGGCACGAATGCCATTCACATTAAAAGAAAATATCCGCATGATTAATCTGATTTACATTGCTCATTAGGCTTGGCACCACAAAAGCTGCAGGACCCNTCGTCATTTTGAAACATGGGNTTGTTACTTGCACAAGTGCCTGCAAATTCACCATTCTTTTTTAACAAGATTTTTATTGCAATTCCTGCAAATGCCAAAACCAATAATAAAATGGGTACTAAGTAATTCATTCNTTACAAAATTATTAGATTTTATGGATTANACCAATGCTTCTTACGATTTACTCCGATTAAATACAAAACCTAAACCGAGTTCAAGGTAATCTGCCTTTGCCCAATGGCTTTTAATAGCCACATGACCGAACAATCCATTGAACCACTGATAACGTAAACCAATACGATGATAAATAGGTCCATTGGGTTTATACCAGTCTCGCACGTAAACCCCCATTCCAAAAACAAAATGAATATGGTTCATGGGAACGAAATAAGCAGAATAGATACCGAGCTGAAGCAAACTCCATTGCGTTTTCGTTACTAGAGGTTCAAAATCGATATGACTTTGATTAGAAAAAACATCTAAACCAATTTCAAAACCAGCCTTTGGAGCTAAAATGGAACGGGCAAAGACATTCCCCGCATAAATTGCGTATTTCCGGTCACCATCAGGCATGAGCTCTTTCAATGAGGCCATTCCTGAGACTCCTAAATAAATTTTTTTTCGAATAAAAGAAGGTTTCTGATCACTCAAAGGATTGCGGACAAAACCTATTTTTCTGCTGTAACCCAAGGAAAGATAAGGGACATTCAATCCTAAATTAGGTACTTGAAATGCAGAATTACTAAAATGAGTAATATCTAGACCCAATGAATAGCTGCTCTTTTTATTACGGTATTGCGCCTTTAGAGCCATTACAATCATCATGTTAAGATGAGAACCAATGGCAATATTATCAGGATTAAATATTGGATCAAATTTTCTATTTGTAACGGCTAAGCCAGTACCAAACTTCCAAGAAAGCTCAAAATGCTTTAAAGAAAGTAGTGGTAACTCAGAAAAGCCATATAAAGCGGCAAAACGCCCCAAAACATTATTGTTTCCAACAGAGCCTATGAATAATGTTGCACCCACAGTTGGGTCCTTATAATCCTCCACCCAAGAATCTTGCTGATGAAGATGCTTGAACAAAGAAAATTCACTTGCCCACGCCAATTGTTCGGGAAGATCAGCCATAGAACCTCTATGTGCTGCAAGCGTACCCATTTTAAGGTGATATGAATAACCCCACTCAGATTGCGATCTAGCTTCTATTGCCAATAAAGAAATAACAAAATATAAGAATAGGTTTTTCATTCACTCAAAGTTAAGGAATCAAAGGGATAAATCTTACTTTTACTAGCTGTTATGGATTTAAGACTACAAGCCTTCGAGCGCCTATTAAACATCATGGATGAGCTCCGTGAAAAATGTCCTTGGGATCAAAAACAAACATTTGAATCTCTAAGAAACCTTACCATTGAGGAAACCTATGAACTCGCTGATGCAATCACTGAAAATAATCTTGAAGAATTGAAAGGAGAAATTGGAGACCTTTTGCTTCATATGGTTTTTTACTGCAAAATTGCAGATGAAAAAAAGGCTTTCAATATCTCAGATGCCCTGAATTCAGTTTGTGATAAACTTATTCACCGACATCCCCATATATATGGAGACGTGGAAGTTGCAAATGAAGAAGAGGTAAAGGAAAACTGGGAAAAGCTTAAATTAAAAGAAGGAAAAAAATCTGTCCTATCAGGTGTACCTAATGCATTACCTGCACTCGTAAAAGCAACTAGAATTCAAGAAAAAGTAAAAGGAATTGGATTTGAGTGGAAAACAGCAAAAGATGTGTGGAAAAAGGTAAAGGAGGAGCTTGAGGAGTTTGAACATGAGGTAGCAATCAATTCTGAGGCGAAAGAAGAAGAATTCGGTGACCTCATTTTTTCATTGGTCAATTATGCACGCTTCGTAAACATCTCCCCCGAATCCGCATTATCCAAGACAAATATCAAGTTCATCTCAAGATTTCAATTGATGGAGAAACTCATTGCAAAGGAAGGACTTAAAATTGAAGAAATGTCTTTGGAAGAAATGGACGTGTTTTGGGATAAGGCAAAAGTAAGTCTCAAAAACAACAATAACGATTGAAAAATAGAACTATAAAAGTTCCTCTATGATTCTATCCATTGAATAACCTTCCGCATCAGCTCTATAATTTCTTACAATTCTATGACGGAGTATAGGTTTTGCTATTGCTTTTACATCTTCAATATCCGGAGAATATTTTCCGCGAAGCGCAGCATAACATTTGGCTCCGACAATTAAGTATTGTGAAGCTCTAGGCCCAGCACCCCAGGTAATATATTTCTGGGTAAGCTCCGTTGCTTTTTCATTTTTTACTCTCGTTTTATTCACTAATGAAACTGCATATTCAAGCACATTATCTGCCACAGGTATACGTCTAATCAAATCTTGGTAGGCAATGATCTGCTCAGCTGTCAGAATAACCTCTAGGTTAGTTGATTCGTCAGATGTTGTTTTCTTTACAATTTCTAACTCTTCCTCATAGCTCGGATAGTCAACCCACACATTAAACATAAAACGGTCTAATTGTGCCTCAGGCAGCGGATAAGTTCCTTCTTGTTCTATTGGGTTTTGCGTAGCCAAAACGAAAAAAGGTTTCGGCAAAGGATACGTATTCCCAGAAGCGGTAACACTACCCTCCTGCATAGCTTCTAACAATGCAGACTGCGTCTTAGGAGGTGTTCTATTGATTTCATCCGCTAAAATCACGTTTGAAAAAACGGGACCATGAATAAATTTAAATGCCTTTTTCTCATCCAATATTTCAGAACCAATAATATCTGAAGGCATTAAATCCGGAGTGAATTGGATTCTATTGAAACTTAAACCGAGCGTTTGTGCAATGGTATTCACCAGCAAGGTTTTTGCCAAACCAGGAACACCAACCAAAAGACAGTGCGCACGTGAGAGAACACTAATACACACCTGCTCAATCACATCATCCTGACCAACTACGACTTTGGCAATCTCGGATTTCAATTGATTGTAACGATTTACAAGTTCATCTATTTTATCCTTATCCGACATTTGATTTTAAGTTTATTTGTTTAGCGCTGGTAACCATTTGTGGTTATAATCACAATCCATGTAGCTTTCATCTATTCTAATGAAGGCGTTAGAAATCTTGGCATCGACCCATTTTGCAGTAGTTCTCTGCTTCTTATCATTTTCAGCCGCAGCTTTAATTAAGGTATAATCATCCTTTAAATTGGCTTCATGGGGGTCAAATCGATCCTTGAGGCGAACAATACGCATCCCTTGTTTTCTCTCATAAATGTCGATATACAGATTTGGTGTTGTAACATCGCCTTTTTCCATTGCATCTGTGAGTAGATAAATTTGCTGATCAACCTGATTCAGGTCTTCCATATCCCAGTTCTGATCACCTGTAATTGGATTTGTAATCACACCACGATTCTGCTTCGTACGTTCATCATTGGAATATTTCAATACCGCTTCTGACCATGTTATTTCATTTTGATTCAGCTTTTGGTAACATTCCTCCATTTTAATGGCAGCATCATTGATGGCATCATTGCTAAATTCTGGCATATTCAAAATGTGAAGACATTCATAATCTTCTCCCTTTCGAGATATAAGTTTAATGATATGAAAACCGTATTGCGTCTCTATAATTTCTGAGACCTCCCCTACTGCAAGCTTAAAAACAGTAGCCTCAAACTGAGGTACCATCATTCCCTTTGAAGCTTGAATTTTTCCACCTTGCGCACCGCTTCCAGGGTCATCGGAATGAATTCTTGCCATCGTTTCAAAAGATTTTCCTTCAACTAATATTTGACTTAAAACATCCTCTAGCTCATTGATTGCGCGTTTCTTGTCTTCCTTTGTTATTTCAGGATACATGACAATTTGTTGAAAGCTAAGCTTCATATTAATGAATGGTATACTATCCTTAGGCAGTGTATTAAAAAAATGTGCAACCTCTTTTGGAGTAACAGATACGGCAGCAGTAATTGTACGTTCCATTTCTTGCGCCAATATTTTTTCCTTTATAATCGTTCTAAACTCATTTTTAATTTGGGTAGTTGTTTTTTCGTAAAAAGCCTCTAGCTTTTCTCGACCACCCATTTGTTTTTCGAGGACACGAAGACGGTTTTCCATTTCAGCATCGACCTGTTCATCGGAAACAATTATACTATCCAGCTTTGCCTGATTAACCAAGAGTTCTTGTACCATCAACTGTTCTAAAACAGAACATGAAAAGGTATGACCCACTTCCATCTCTGATTGTTTCGCTTGAATTTGCTGTTGTTCAAGATCAGAAAGAAGGATGATGTTATCCCCCACCTGAGCAACTACTTTATTGACCAATTTACCCATCTGTCCCCAAAGCGATAGATTTATAAAAAGAAAAAGAAAAACTAAGATTCTATTCATCAGCACCGAGGTTGTAGAGCACTTCGTCATAAACTTTTATAGGATATTTCTCCACCAACTCCTTCATCCAGTATGATTCTAAATGGTTTTGATAATCAGAAATAACAGCACCTTTAATCTCAGAAAGTTCCTTAGGCATTTCAGGTAGCATTTTATTGACATCAACAACGTAATACTTATCTTCAAATTCATAGCCTTCATTTCTACCTTCGACGAATGATTTGCCTTTCAAGAACGCAGTAGATGACTGAACATATTTGTTCATCTTAACGTCTAAATTTAGCTCTGATTCTTCGTTAATTTCCTCCAAGATTACCCGACTATTATTCTTTTTCTTTTTCAACATTTTGAATACCTTCTCTGAAACTTCAGCACTCCCACATATATAAACTGTAGCCTCTATGCGCTGAGGCCACATATATTTTGTCTTTTGAATATCATAGTATGACTTTAGACCCGTTGTATCCTTTACTGCCTTATTCCAAACCTTATCAGACATAATTTCATAAAGTATGATCCCATCGTGATATTCCTGAACCAAGGCTTTATAATCAGGGTATTTTGATTCCAACATAGCCTCTTCATAAGCCAAAACACCTTGCTTTACCCATTCTTTATATTGTGTATCAACAATGGTCTCAAAATCCTTACCTCGACCGGTTCTAAATGATTTTCTCAAAAATTTAGCAAAATCCGTTTGGCGGTACTTCCTTTCACCTATTGAGAACATCACTTGGTCCACTTTCAGTTTATCAGCCGTCCAGTTTCCAATAAAAAAACTGGAATCTAAATTTTCTACAAACCATTTTTTGTATTGTACTTCACTTTCCATAAAGCCATATCTATTCTTAAGCTTAGCAACAAAAACATCTTGCGTTTTTTTCGAGCGTTCGTCCTTATTCACTCTTTTTTGCAGCTCTTTTTCCATTTTATCAAAAGGCTTCAAATCATTCCATTCAATTCTGCGAATGATATGGTATCCATAGTCTGTTTTGACCGGTTCCGAAATTGCACCGTCCTCTTTAATCGAAAATGCAGCATCCTCAAAAACAGGAACCATTCTTTGGGAAGTTCCCGAACCAAAAATAGGAAGCTCTCCACTCTTTCTATTTGAAGAAGGATCATCAGAATATTTCGCTACATAATTTTTCCATTTTTCATCTGTGAGAGAATCCACTAAAAGTTCATAGATCTCGGAGATTTTCTTTTCAGCACTTGCAGTTTCTTCTGAACTAGACTCCGCAGGAGAAGAAACCATAAGGTGGGCACACTTCATCGTTCCGCGGGCAGGACGTCTGTCTGTAACTTTGAGGATATGGTAGCCATATTTCGTTCTAAAAGGTAAAGAAGTTTCACCCACCTTTGTCGTGTAGGCCACCTCCTCAAATGGATACAGCATTTGAAATGCTGTAAAGAAACCCAAATCACCTCCGTTAGTAACAACAGAAGGGTCTTCAGAGCTATTTTTTGACTTTGCTACTAAAGCGAAATCCTCGCCATTCACAATTCTCTCACGTAGCTCCATTAAACGAAGATACGCCTTTGACGTATCCGCCGCAGAAGCATTTGGCTTTAACCTCATTAAAATATGAGATGCCCTAACTTCTGTTTTTAATCGTTCATAGGACTGAGTCACCATTGCTCTATTCTCAGTGCTATCTATCAAGTATGGCAATGCCAATTGTTTTCTGTATCCTTCAAGCTCTCTTTTCAATTTTGGAACTGTGTCATAACCTAATGCTTCTGCCTCAGCAACCTTCAATTTAAACTTCTTGAAAAGTTCCATGTACTCATCGAGGGAGGCTTTATCAAATTTAGGATCATCATTGTTTTTAAGGTAAATCTGAAGGAATTCACTTTTGGTTACCTTATTACCATTTATTTCCATCACAATCTCATCTTGAGAATATAAATGCGATAGCGATAAAAACAAAAAAGAAATTAGAAGAAAGGATTGTTTTAGCATTTTTAAAAAAATTTTATTTGATACTGTAATTTGGTGCTTCTCTCGTTATCGAAACATCGTGAGGGTGCGACTCTCTAACTCCTGCTGAAGTAATTCTAACAAACTTCGCGCCTTTTAATTTATTTACGGTAGGAGCTCCACAATACCCCATACCAGCTCTAATACCTCCAATGACCTGATACATTACTTCTGCAAGCTTTCCTTTAAAAGGAACGCGACCAGATATTCCCTCAGGAACCAGTTTTTTAACATCATCCTCAGCATCTTGGAAATATCGATCCTTTGAACCTTGCTGCATGGCTTCGATAGAACCCATACCTCTGTATGATTTGAATTTTCGACCTTCATAAATAATTGTTTCGCCTGGCGATTCTTCAACTCCCGCAAACATAGAACCTAGCATCACAGAGTCAGCTCCTGCCGCCAATGCCTTTACAATGTCACCCGTGTACCTGATTCCACCATCAGCAATGACTGGAACACCAGAACCCGATATTGCATTAGCTACCTCATTTACTGCGGTCAGCTGAGGTACACCAACACCGGCAATAATTCTTGTGGTACAAATGGAACCTGGACCAATACCAACTTTTACAGCATCTGCGCCTGCCTCCACCAAATATTTCGCTGCCTCTGCTGAGGCAATATTACCAACGACTACATCTAAATTCGGAAACTTTGTTTTGACTTCTTTTAGTTTCGCAACCACGCCTTTGGTGTGCCCATGAGCAGTATCGATTACAATTGCATCAACGCCAGCCTCTACAAGTTTTTCTACACGCGCAACAGTATCATCTGTAACACCGACGGCCGCAGCAACTCTCAATCGACCTAAGCTATCTTTACATGAAATCGGATGCTCTTTTACTTTAATAATATCTCTGTAAGTAATAAGTCCAATTAATCTATTATCTGAATCGATAACCGGTAGTTTTTCAATTCGATTTTCTTGGAGAATAACCTCTGCCTTACTCAAAGAAATTGACTCTAATGTTGTAATTAGATTATCTGAAGTCATCACCTCCATGATGGGTCTCTGAATATTTTTCTCGAAACGCAGGTCTCTATTGGTCACTATTCCGATTAGTTTTTTTGCATCATCAACAACAGGAATTCCTCCTATACTATTCTCTTTCATGAGCATAAGTGCATCGCTTACAACCGCGCTTTTGTGCAATGTTATCGGGTCGATGATCATTCCACTTTCCGAACGCTTTACCTTTCTGACGTTTTTGGCCTGATCCTCAATCGTCATATTTTTATGAACCACTCCTATCCCACCCTGCTGCGCAATAGCAATCGCCATATTCGCATCAGTAACTGTATCCATAGCAGCTGTTACAATGGGGGTATTTAGTTCTATATTTCGTGTAAAAGAGCTTTTTAAACTTACATCACGCGGAAGAACCTCTGAATATGCGGGCACCAATAGAACGTCGTCATACGTTAAACCTTCCTGGATTTGAGTTAAATTTTTTAGAGACATAATGAACCTATTTTTAAAAATAAATTCTTGCAAATTTATGAAAAAAAGACGTCACATAAGAATTAACGAAAGATTAGTATTGTTAATATTCTGCAAAATTTACATTGACTAGTTTTAAATACGTAAACTTGTTCTGTGAAAAAACACTATAACTTCCTATTGCTATTGATTTTTATCGGGTTTTCTTGCAGTGTGAACGCACAAAGAAGCGATATAGATACCAGTAAAATTATTCAACTCTCTGGTGTTGTTGTTTCTGAGCAAGACTTGACACCTATGCCTTATATTACGGTATATGATAAGTCCATAGGAAGAGGTGTTATCGCCGACTTTTATGGCTACTTTTCTATGGTCTCCTTTCCTGGAGATACGCTATTTTTTTCTTATTATGGCTATAAAACATCTACCTATATTGTTCCTGACACGCTTGAAGAAAATAGGTATAGCATCATACATATGCTTCAACAAGACACAATTAATTTACCAGAGGTTACAGTTTATCCTTGGCCTTCAAAGGAAGACTTTGCAAAATTCTTTGTTGAAATGAAGCCCTATGATGACGCCATCCGAAGGGCACAAAGGGAACTATCTGGAGAATCTTTAGCATTTGTAGCCGCACGATTGGATGCTGATGCTTCCTTAGCCAGTGGACTCATTCAAAATCAAGCTTACACCAAGCTTTATACGAATGGCCAGTTACCTGTAAATAACCTACTGAACCCTTATTCTTGGGCAAAGCTCATTAAAGATTGGAAGGAAGGGAAACTTAAAATAGAATGACCGTTACCTCGGGCAGCATAAAAAGTACTTTTCTACAGGTCTCGCCAAAGCTGATATGTTCAAGTTGTCTGATGCTTCCGATAAATCAATAATTTCTCCTGATTTTAACAAAAGATTTATGTTCTGGAATTCCTGATTGTAGGCTTTATTGGTAAGCTTATCCGAAAAGACCAGGTAGTTTAAATCTTGATCTTTAAATCTAGGGTCTACAGCTAAGCGCGACTTTACCTCCGAAATATCATTTTCCGTAAATGGCTTTTTGGAAATCTCAATTTTAAATAAGCGGCGATCTACAATTGAGGCAGATAAGAAACTCAGCGTTGGGTCAGAATGTGTTGACCAGACCTTCAGGCTTTGAAGTATATCGTAGTCGTCCAATGCTGCAAATTTTTCGAGAACCGCTTCATTTTGTTCGAAATCAGCCTTTAAGACATCTTTTTCAAGGAAGAAAGACAATGCGGGACTTGAAAAGACATTTACTCCATTTCTTACAAGAGTTTTTGCTCTTCTTAGAGCATAAATAAGCATATATTCTGCAGCCACAACTGTTTTATGCAGGTACACCTGCCAATACATTAATCTTCGTGCTACAATGAATTTTTCTACCGAGTAAATGCCTTTTTCCTCAAGAACCAAATTTCCATTATGAACCGCAAGCATTTCGATTAAACGATCACTACCAATAATCCCTTCACTAACCCCAGAGAAAAAGCTGTCTCGATTTAAATAATCAAGCCTATCCATATCCAACTGACTAGAAACCAATTGATGTAAAAAGGGCTTATGGTAATTATCCTCAAAAATAGTAAGGGCCAATCTCAAATCAGCACCAAACGATTTTTCAAGACGCTCAATGAAATATGCAGAAATGTTTTCATGGGTAACTGACTTGACAATATCAAATTCTAAGGCGTGGCTGAAGGGACCGTGACCAATGTCATGGAGTAATATGGCTAAAAGAACGGCTCGTTTCTCCTCATCTGATATATCATGACCTTTCTTTCTTAAAACTGAGATGGCCTTTCCCATGAGGTGCATGGCTCCTATGACATGCTGAAATCTTGTATGAACAGCACCGGGATAAACCAAATGACTCAATCCCAATTGAGAGATTCTTCTGAGTCTTTGCAGATAAGGATGCTCTATGACATCAAAAATAAATTCGTCAGGAATCGAAATAAAACCATAGATTGGGTCGTTAATAATTTTCTTCTTGTTGTTTCGATTTCGATTCGCTTGCAAATGTTTACTTTTAATAATTACCTCAAAAATAACGTAAAAGAATGACTAATTCAGGAAATATCTTATGGGCAGATGATGAAATCGACCTGTTAAAACCGCACATTCTTTTTTTAGAATCAAAAGGTTATTTGGTTCAGGCAGTTACCAATGGCTTGGATGCCCTGGAAAAAGTACAAGAATCATACTATGACATGGTTTTTTTAGACGAGAATATGCCGGGGTTATCCGGTCTTGATACATTGACTCGCATAAAAGAAATTAAACCAAATCTTCCGGTTGTTATGATTACTAAGAGTGAAGAGGAGCATATTATGGAGGATGCCATTGGCTCCAAAATTGCAGATTACTTGATCAAGCCTGTCAATCAAAACCAAATTCTAATTAGTCTCAAAAAGAATCTACAGGCCAATCAATTGGTCAGTGACAAAACAAGCCTCAACTACCAACAAGAATTTAGACAGCTAGGCATGCTGCTGAACAACAGGTTGGATGTGAATGAATGGAAAGAACTTTATGCAAAGCTCGTATACTGGGAGTTGCAGCTTGATAAGATTGAGGACTCAGGTATGAGTGAAATATTCGAAATGCAAAAAAAAGAAGCAAATCAGCAGTTCTCGGGATTTATTGAAAATAATTACCTCGATTGGCTAAATGGCGTTGAAGAAGGACCGGTTTTTATTCATAACTTAATAAAGGAAAGGATATTTAAACGCAAATCCAACGCCCAAACCCTAGTTTTAGTTATTGACAACCTAAGATATGACCAATGGAAGGTTCTTGAACCTGTTTTCAATAAGTATTTTGTAAAAGAAAAAGAAGAGGTAGTCTTCTCAATTTTGCCCACAGCGACGCAATACGCAAGAAATGCGTTTTTCGCAGGATTAATGCCCTCCGAAATTGCTAAGAAACATCCACAATATTGGAAAAATGAAGAGGATGAAGGAAGCAAAAACCGCTTCGAAAAGGAGCTCTTAGATTTGAATCTAAAAAGACTTGGAAAGTCATCACTTAGATATTCATACAATAAAATTACAAATGTCAATGCAGGTAAAAAACTGGTAGAGCAATTCCATAAACTCAAGGAAAATGATATGAATTTTCTCGTTTACAATTTTGTAGATATGCTGTCTCATGCCCGTACAGATATGGAGGTTATTCGGGAGCTTGCAGATGACGAATCGGCATATCGATCCTTGACGATATCTTGGTTAGAACATTCACCTTTATTAGATGTTATAAAGAAAGCCGCTGAAGAGGGCATGGATTTAATTGTAACCACAGACCACGGGACGATAAAAGTGAATCAACCTGTTAAAATTGCGGGTCAAAGAAATACAAATACAAATTTGAGGTACAAAGTAGGTCGTGGTTTAGGGTACAAAGAGAAAGACGTTTTTGTCGTTCGTGAGCCACAAGATGGTTTTTTACCGAGACAAAAAATGTCGAGTGAATTTGTTTTTGCAAAAGAACAAGATTTTTTTGTTTATCCAAATAACTACAATCATTTCGTTAATTATTATGGCAATACCTTTCAGCATGGTGGAATTTCTATGGAAGAAATAATGATTCCGTACATAGAAATGAAGGCAAAATAAACATCTTGATTCCGTTTGAATCTGTTTGCTTTGCGTAATTTTGTAATAGTTAAATTAAAATGAATCAAACACCCGTTTATATAGAAGGCATTCGCTCCCAGTTTCCTATTTTAAAGGAAAAAGTGCATGGAAAGCCATTGGTTTATTTTGATAACGCGGCAACAACCCAAAAGCCCCAAAAGGTGATCGATCGCATCAACGCATATTACAGCTCTGAAAATGCCAATATCCATAGAGGCGTTCATCACCTAAGCCAAGTTGCAACAAAAGATTACGAAGACGCTAGGATTCGAATCAAAAACTATATTGGCGCTGAGAAAGAAAATGAAATTGTTTTCACGAAAGGAACAACTGACGGAATCAATTTGATTGCCTCGTCATATGGAGAATTGATGAAGAAAGGCGATGAAGTGCTCATAAGTGCTATGGAGCATCATTCAAACATTGTTCCTTGGCAACTTTTAGCAGAAAGAAAAGGCATCGTCTTAAAAATCATTCCAATACGCAGAGATGGAACACTCGACATGGCCCGATTTGAAGAGATGCTTAACGATAGAACTAAGCTCGTTTCAATTACCCACATATCAAATACCTTGGGGACCATAAATCCTATTGAAACGATTATCAATCGGGCGCATAAATTTGGCGCAAAAGTACTCATTGATGGTGCACAGAGTATTCAACATGGCGAAATAAATGTTGTAAATCTTAATTGTGATTTTTTCGTGTTCTCAGGACATAAAATATTTGGCCCAACGGGTATTGGTGTGCTTTACGGTAAAGCATCCATATTGGAAAGTATGCCTCCGTATCAAGGCGGTGGTGATATGATCAAGCGCGTTAGTTTTGAAAAGACAAGCTTCAATGAGCTCCCTTTTAAATTTGAAGCAGGCACACCGAACATTGTTGGAGGAATTGCATTGGGAACGGCTGTAGAATTTATGGAGTCGATTGACACTGAGCAGGCTTTTTCCTTTGAAAAAGACTTATTGAGCTATGCAGAAAAGGAACTTCTGCAAATCGAAAATCTCAAAATATATGGCACATCTGCACTGAAAACGAGCCTTGTTTCTTTTAATGTAGGAACGATTCACCCTTTTGATATTGGAACGCTTCTAGATAAACAAGGAATAGCTGTTCGTACAGGACATCACTGCACCCAGCCATTAATGGATTTCTTTGAAATACCAGGAACAATAAGGGCATCTTTTTCCATATACAATACGAAAGAAGAAGTTGATCTATTTATTCATGCCCTCAAAAGAGCCCTAATCGCATTGTCATGAGTGCTTCATTTAAGGAAAAGCAGGATGCAATCATATCCGATTTCGAAGTCTTTGACGACTGGATGGATAAATATGAAATGATTATTGATTTGGGGAAAGAGATTCAAGGTATTTCTCTTGAAAAAAGAAAAGATGAGCAGCTAATTGATGGCTGCCAATCTAGGGTCTGGCTAAAATCAGATATCGATAATACAAGAATGGTATTTGCTGCAGATTCAGACGCAATTATTACAAAAGGAATCATAGCCCTATTGATCAACGTATACAATGGAGAAAAACCAGAAACAATCGTCAAAGAAGATTTATATTTCATTGATCAAATAGGACTACAAGAACATCTGTCCCCAACTAGAGCAAATGGTTTATTGGAGATGGTCAAGCGAATGAAAATAGAGGCGTTAAAACACGTTTAATGGAAGAATTAGAAAATACAATTGTAGAAGTCTTAAAGTCAATTTTTGACCCTGAAATACCCGTAGACATCTATGAACTTGGACTTATTTATGAGGTGAAAATAGATAAGGATAAAAATGTTGCAATCGACATGACGCTTACCTCACCAAATTGCCCTGTGGCCGAAAGTATGCCAAAAGAAGTTGAGGACAAGGTAGGCGAAATTCAGGGTGTTAAAAGCTCAAAAGTTGAAATTGTTTTCGATCCTCCATGGGATAAAGACATGATGAGTGAAGAAGCCAAGCTTGAGCTTGGATTTCTTTAAAAAGGTATTATTTAATATATACCTCTACCCTTCTATTTAAAGCCCTTCCCGCAGCCGTCGTATTCAAAAACTTTGGTTTCGTTTCTCCAAATGACACAACCTCAATTCGGTTAGACGCAATACCTCTACTCATTAGATATTTCTTAATTGAATTTGCACGTTTGAAAGCCAATTTCTGATTGAAAGATTCATCTCCCGTAATGTCCGCATGTCCTGCAATAACAATTGATGATCCTGGCATTGATTTAAGAAGGTTCGCTGTCTCATTCAAAACTGGATAAAATCTCGATTGGACAGCCGATTGATTAATCGTAAAGTTAACGTCTCCAATTGAGGTTAGACCTGTTTTGTCTAAAACGGGAACCGGTGCTGGTGTTGGCGTAACATCTTGGGTTGGCGTTGGCGTAACATCTGGTGTCGGCGTTGGCGTTGGCGTTACATCCGGTGTTGGCGTTGGCGTAACATCTGGTGTTGGCGTTGGCGTTACATCTGGTGTTGGCGTTGGCGTTACATCTGGTGTCGGCGTTGGCGTTACATCTGGTGTTGGCGTTGG
>NHBV01000016.1 GCA_002167775.1 Crocinitomicaceae bacterium TMED16
AAGGACTTTCCATAACATTTAAATTTTAAACAATTTACAAAATATGACAATACAAACAATAGACGAACTACTGAAACACGGATAAACCGATAACGGCAAAGGTTAAGATATAGAGCCACTTTAATTAGTGGCTTTTTTAATTAGAATTATCCAATATTCGAGTCCCACATTAAAATATATATCAAAGAAATTATTACCTTAAAAAAAATGTACTATGAAATATATATTGATAAGTAGCTGGCTTTTAACTTTTTTTATCGGTGCGAGTTATGCACAAGAAGACCCTTGTTTAGATTGTAAATTAAACTGTTATGAGCCATACTTTATAAATTTAGACATCAGTGATAGCTGTCAATTTTCAAACAACGCTGAGCGTTTCCGAGAAAACCTTTCGGCTCTTTTATACGATCGACGAAATCCCATGTGGACTATTAATGATAACGGACAATGGGTGATGTATTACCACATAGAAAGTTGGGAAGGGCCTGTAACAGATGTTGCAATCAACAACCTGACAAGTGAATACGAAATGTTAGCAAATAAGTGGCTTGAGGGGCTTACTGATTTTGACGCTGGCGCTCCTGAAAATGTTACAATCAACGTTTTTGGATTTGTCTTTAATGAAGGTGTTGAAGTAGCGCCTAGTTTTTATGATACCTATGGTAACTATCCCATAGTAACGAATTGGCAAGAAACATCTGAATCCGCACCTTGGCAAGTTGTTTACAGAAGTGATGAAAGTGAGTTTAACCAAAACTGGTACCAGATTGACGATTTCGATTCTCTCAAGGTTATAGGTAATAATTCGGCTAGTTATCCAAATGCCGTATTTACGCCCACAGATTGGGAATCATATGTGCACCCGGAAGAGGTCGATATGTTTTATACGAAATTCTGGCACAAAACAACTTGGGATGCAGTAGCTCAAAGGCAATATTTAAAGATCGGTGGATGCATTACGAATTATGCAACAGGGGAAACATTAGATGACGTTTTTTCTCACGAAATGGGACATTGCTTTTTTCATGATGACCTTTACGATAATATCAAATATCCATGTGCGCAAGGACTATCTTCTGTAATGAATTCTGGCAGCGTATTTGAAAATGGAACTTGGGTTACTGATTTTGATAAGGTGATTATGCGAATTGTATGGGAAGCTCAAATATATCGCGAGAACCTTTCTCTGGATACTGACAATGATGGATTTTGCATAAATTCTGATTGTGACGATAACAACACTAGTATTAATCCTAGTGCTGAAGAAATACCGAACAATGGCATAGATGAAGATTGTAACGGTGCCGATTTGGTTTTATCAATTGATGTTTTTTCAAATTCAAAGATTAATATTTATCCTAACCCCGCTTTAGACATTATCAATATAAACGTTTCTGATGGTATCAAATACATGGTAACCATTTTTGATTTGCAAGGAAGAAAAATGATAAACACAACAAACCAATCTTTGATTGATCTTCGGTCTTTACCTCAAGGTGTTTTCCTGCTTGAAATACGAGACCCGTCATCTGGTCAAAAAATAACGAAAAAAATAATAAAGGGGTAATCGAATAATACTACGATTTAGAGCCACTTTAACGAGTGGCTTTTTTTAGTTAAAGTGGACTAATATTCGAGTCCTACATTAAAAGCTTCAAAGCTTCCTTTTTTCCTAGGTATTTTATTTAGTGAGTTTGTATCCCAACCAAGCCATCGGGAAATAGGCAAAACCCAAGTCTAAAACATTAAACCAAGTTGGGGAGTTGCTAAGCATAGAAACCATCATTGCACCACCAGAAAAGTGGACCGCAGCCAATATCATTACAATTAATATTTTATGGCTATTAGCTATTTTTGCAGCTGTCAGTGCACCTGCTAAAGTACCTCCTGCATGCGCTAGAAAGGGCATAATTAACTGAAAGATTGTATATCTATGTAAGTTATTATTTATACTATTCATATCGCTAGGGTCTACACCATCTGGCGGTGGGAATATGCTGCCGAGAAACATTACTAGTACCATGTTAACGACCATCATAACAACAAACCCAGCGAAGCTTGCTAGTACATTCTTTAAAATTGGATTCATAAGTAATAGTTAGCATTTCAAAAATAATGTTTTCAAAATAAAATAAAGAAACCAATCATGAAATATAAAGCCGGACTATTATCAGATGGTTAAATTTCGAGTCACACATTAAATTAAGACCCTTATATTAGAATAAATAATTAACTTCAACTTGACCAATAAAATGTGCTAAAATCTAATTTAGGTCTATGCAATTGATTCCTGTTTTTTTATTGATTAGCTGCTGTTGTTTTGGACAAATTGAAACGCCAGAAATTAATTCTATCCAAAGAAAAATTGATGCTTTGGAGCAATCAAAAGAAATACTCAAAACCGAATTAGAAGCTGCGAAGCTTAATTGGATTCAGCATCAAATTAAAAAAATCGGTGTCCCGAGTTCAGACAATATTGAGGAGGTTATAAATCATCTAGCGTTTAGTTTGAGCTACAATGAGGAGCATGAACAAGCAAATTGGGTGATGCATGTAATTCTACCTGCCATATCTGATGGAAACGCTACTCGGTCTAATGATTTTAGAGAAGACCCCCTCGTGACTACTGGAACGTCTTTAGAACAAGATTACTTTTTAAAAGAGAAGAAACCTGACGGAAAATACAAATACGATGGATTTGGATATGATAGAGGACACCTCGCCCCTTCTGCTGATTTCAGATGGAGTGAGCAGGCACTTTCTGAAAGCTATTTTTATTCCAACATGTCCCCACAGATAGGGGATTTCAATCGATATAAATGGGCTGAACTTGAAAACTGGATGCGTGAGTATGTGACCAAAAATAATACGAGCTTAGTCATTCTAACCGCCCCTATCCTATCAGATGATCTTGATAAAATAGAGCGCGGAATAAATAAGGTTTCAATCCCTAAATATTTTGTAAAGGCGGCACTAGATATTGAAAACAATCGGGGCATTGGGTTCATTCTACCGCATGAAAAAATTGAACGTCCGTTGGAATACTTTGCAGTAAGTATTGACAGCGTGGAAAGCACCATGGGTTATGATTTATTCTCAAATCTAACTGACTCTCTTGAAAATAAGATAGAAGCTGAAACGCCATATCTCGAATGGCTCCCGGAATCGCAAAAAGATGATATCATGGCCATTTCTCTAAAGAGCTTACCGAAAGGAGCTGTCAATACCCAGCGTGTTAATGGAATCATGAATGATGGCAGAAAACACATCGTATGTGGAAATGTTGTAAGCACAAAGAAACATAAGAAGGGACACGTTTTTATCAACCTTGATAAAAAATTTCCAAACCAGGTCTTTAGCCTCTCGATTTTTGAATCCAATATTAAGAACTTCGACTATGAACCCGAAATTTACCTCATCAATAAACAAGTTTGTTTTAAAGGAGAAATTGGAGAATACGGCAATACCCCCAACATGATCCTAGAACACAGTAAGCAGATTAAACTTTTGGAGGAATACTAATCGAAGATAAAGGATGTAAAGTCACAAATTGAGGATTAACAAAAAGCATCATAGAAAATAGACCCACTTACGTTGCCCATCCACGGGAAATCTAGCACCATCATTGAATTAGTTTTACCTAGTATTTGCGCAAAATAACAGGACGGTAACATTCTTTTGTTCGAACAGTCCCATCAGAAACATCTTCAAATGCACAACGCGATTGAACGGCGAAACCAAAAACACGAGCGCCCTCGGGAATCGATTCGTATTCTGGACAGCTACAATTTATTTCATATTCATCTTCAAACCCACTTTTGACATATAAGGTTGATACCCCCATCAGATGTCCTTTGTCAAAATTCAGTTCATAATTCCAAGTTCCATCATACTGGCTCTCACTTTGCAATATCCCATGAAAAGGAATAGCATTCTCAGGTATCATTACTCCTTGCTCCATAATGTCATTTAATCTTTGTAAACTGTCAAGGTTTAATTTTAATGCCTTCTGTTGAGCAAATAGATTCTTTTTTTCAGTGCGCATATCCTTTAAATCTTGCATCAATTCCATATTCTTTGCGTTCAGAGACTTTATGGTATTTGACTTATCTGTAATTGTATTCGACTTTTTCTTAAGCTGATCCTTAACCTTGCCCAATTGTTCTGAAAGCATGTTGTTTTCCTTCGTGATTTTCAGAACATCATTACTCAATACTGTGGTATCCTTAACATACTCTTCTTTAAGACTATCAATACGAAAATTGAGAATACTTATTTGCTCTTTTTTAGATTGCGCTATTGAGCTGATACTTAAATGTAGGGTCAAAAGCAGTAATAAAACTTTCATAATTAAAATTTAGAAACTAAAGATATAAAAAGACACAGATAATATTAATGCATCTAAACTTAACCTTACTGCTTTATAACAACTTGAGGCTTAAAGTCCCCTTCGATTCGTACTGTATAGGCTCCATTGGCTAACTTTTCAAGCGACACATCTGTTCTATTACCTAGTAGCATTCCATTTATCATCTCACGCCCTTGCTGGTCTAATATGACAAACTTATTATTGAATGGGCTTTCAGATTGAATACTAATCCAATTTGAACTTGGGTTTGGGTAAATGTAATAAGGGTTTAATGCATTCTCGTAGAGAAACGACATACCTGTGGTATAAATGTAATCTGACTCCATAAAGCTTTCCGAGCATGAAGCAATCAAATCAGTCGCAGATAGACTAACAGAAAAAGAACCATTTGAAACATACTCGTGAAAAACATTCAAGTTATTAGATTGAATTGTAGTACCATCGCCAAAATCCCATGTAAAATTATAGTCCTGCAGGTTAGGCGTTGTATTTGTGAATTGTACCGCAAATGGAGGTTGGGTAAACAATTGTTGGTTTGCACTAAAGCTTACATCAAAACCTTCATTAATAAAGACAAAATCCAATATTACAATTGAGTCGCAGCCATTGCTTCCCTCAAATACTTGCGTATATGACCCAGAATCATAAATGAGATTACCATTCCATTCATATAGCTCTCCGCAAAGGGCTGAATCACTCACATATCCCGTCGATGGTGCTGCTGTATTAATCGCAATATAGGCGGTATCGCTGCACGAACCGTTGTTTACATATAGTATGGCTGAGCCATCAATGGCTTCTGAGTAGAAGTGACTAATGTTTTCAGGTACTGATGAACCCGAATAGTACGTGCCATCTCCAAAATCCAAATAAAACGAATCTCCAACGCTCGCACTGTAATCAAAAGCAACAACCATTGGGACACAACCCTGAATTGGATCAAGGTCAATAAAGGCTGTTATTGGATTCATTGAAACTATTATCGCCGTATCATATGTACATCCAAAATCATCCGATACGTTAAAGACATAGCTTCCACCAATGCTTTCAGGAGCTACAAGAATAGATGAATCACCAAAATTACCTACAATAGTAGGGTTTGGAGACCACCATGCAGAATCAAGCGTATTTTGATACCCAGATAATCCATTAATTGATTCTTCAAAGTCAATCCCCCAACCGAAAATATATCCGTCATCAATGCCCAAATTATCCTGAATAAAAAGTGTCCATTGGCCATTAAAAGGACAACCGATGAAACCAGAGAAAGAATTATCTGGTTCATATATATTATTCGGATTGACAGATTGACCACCATTTCCAAAGTTCGGCGCTGGAATTGTATTTCCCCAATTCTCTGTCATTGGCCCAATATCGTTCAACACAGAGCTAAAACAATATTCCCAACCTTCGCCTGGTCCACCGCCCCCGCTATCATCAATAGGATCGCCTAGATAGGTTCCTCCTCCGCTATTACCCCCCGGTATGGCTCCGCCACCACCACTGTAGGCATTCACAAGAGGTACAGTTGTGCCATTTGGACATTGCAACCAAATTTCTAAATCACCAGAGTAGGAGTGCTCCATCGTAACGCAAACTTGAATGAGATCGCCTGCACTCTCAATCGTTGCTGAAGAGGAAAACCCTTCAATTGTTATAGGCGCTTCATATTGCGCACCTGAGCCATCAGGAAGATATGTCAAGCCTTCAAAATATTGTGAGGAACCAAAACTTCCACCAGGAATAGTAAAGGAGGAACCTTCTGAATTGGCACCTCCATAAATCTGGGTAGTCGAACCAGCACAAATAGAATCTTGCAACACGTATAGTCCGGAAAAATCAGGTGGTATGCCCACACGAATTTTACTTGTAAGCTCTGCTATTTCACCAAATTGATCGGTGATAATGAGATTCACCAAAGAACCATTGGGTGAATCTGCGACAAAAGAAATTGTATCGTTATTTGGATAAGTATCTCCACCTATGGTCCATGAAAAATCAATATTCGTATTTACATCCTGAGAATATCCTGAACCGGTATTTTCAAAGGAATTGAGAAAGTCAGGTGCCGCCACATATATGATCGTATCACCAAGGCAAATATCTACAAATCCCGTATCCATAGGTTCTAAACTCGATATATTGGAACCATTGACATAAGCCTCCATATGCCCATAGAAAGGTTGAATAGTCTGAGCCACGAAAAATCGGAAGCAAAATACAACCCCCAAAGCAAAGAAATATTTCATGAAATTATTTTTTTTACAAGATAATTATTTTAACACCCTAAACAGTATACTTATTCATTCAACATAGAACTTTGCGTTGGTATTTTTGTTTTAGTTTTATGAAAAAGTCAATCGCAATAATTGCTCTCCTAACATATGTGATCAATCAAAACACGAGTTTTACACAAATACAAGAATTTAACACGCAACGACATACAATGGATAAACGACTCATGTTAGGTCTTGGGTCTTGGGCGAGTATGAATCTCGTTGGCAGTTCGATTGGATGGGCCGTAAGTGAAGACCAAAGCAACAAAGCTTTTCACCAAATGAATGTATTTTGGAACGCTGTAAACCTCGGCCTCTCCATTCCAGGCTATCTCAAGGCCAACAAAGGAAAAACCAAGCTCAGTTTGGCGAAAACGATTGAAGAACAGCGTAAAACAGAAACGATATTTTTAATCAATGCAGGTATCGATTTGGCATATATTTCATCAGGTATTCTACTAAGAAATAGGCAAGAACAAAATATGGATAAAAAAAATCAATTTATTGGTTTTGGGAACAGCATCATTTTGCAGGGCGGCTTTCTACTTGTTTTTGATTGGATTGCATTCGGTATGCACAGGAATCATGCGAGGCGCAATTTGAATCCAATACTGCAAAAAATTGAACCAAGTAATTCAGGGATTGGTTTTATCCTGCATCTGTAAAGTAAAACGATTATTCTCTCCACTTAATACTGCAGCCCATAGATGGATACTGGTGCTCTGTTATTGACTTTCCGGATAATAAACTATTTAGGGCGCCTCTCAAATCTTTTCCCGTCGGTTTAATAACATTTCCGGGTGAAGCATCATCCAATCTTCCACGATAGACCAAAACACCATTTGTATCATAGAGATAAAATTCAGGGGTGCATTCAGCTTTTAAAGCTTTTGCCAGCGCTTGCGTTTGATCATAGAGATAAGGAAATCCTAAACCAAGGTTATTGAATAGTGCTTTCATTGGTTCTGGACCGTCCTGCGGATAATGGTCCACATCATTGGCACTAATTGCCACCATATTTATTGATTTTTTAAAATCATGTGCCAATCGCTGTAACTCTTCATGATATTGTATTACATAGGGGCAATGGTTACAAATAACCATAAGCAGGCTCGGTTTGCTATTTTTCAATGAAGCGGATGCAAATAAAGCATCATCTAAAACATTGACAAGCTCAAATTCAGGGATAGTGGTTCCTAAATCAAGCATGGAAGAGTATTTTAAGGCCATTTATGTTAATTTTTTATTTCCTTGATCAAAATTTATTGATAATCTAGAGCAAAGACCATCACAGAATTACCACCTCTATTACTTTTCCCTTGTGAGGTTACAATTAATTCAGAATCATCCGCAGAAATCGCCATTCCTACAGGATAAGAATCAGCCGGTATTTTTGCAACAACTTTCATATCAGCTGTGCGCACAGCCACAATTTTAGATACATTATTGGCACAAGCAAACAAATATTTTCCATCCGAGGTCAACACAATGGTTCTAGCTCCTGTTCCCACATAAACATTTTCAAAAGCAGTATAATTCACTTTCTTCTCTTGGCTATCCAAACGCGTTTTTACCAGCTCACGCCAAGAGCAACGTTGAACATAACCCGGGCGGTTGCAGCTTATGTATAAATAATCCCCTTTTACCACCAAGTGCCGTACATTTGACATCATTCCAAATACGGTACCCAAATAATCATAATTGAATGTATCAAATATAGCGATGCCCCCGCCCCCCATTCTACCTACCAACAAGAATTGTCCATCTGGAGTGTAAGCCGTACCGCGAAGACAGAATCCACAGCTCGCATCTCTATTTACATGCGAAGAAGAAAACTCCGTAGACATCTTATAATCAACTACAGAGTGCTTTACAAATTGAAAGTCAAATGGATCCTCGGAATCAATATCAATAATGGCTACCGTATTATCTCCCCAATGGGTTACAGCAATCCGCTTATTGTCCGGTGAACAAGCAATCATTTTTGGTAAAGGTCCTGTGGGCATTACGCGAACAATTATGTCACGCTCTGTATCAATGATTGCTACGGCCGATGGAGACTGGGCAATGGGGTCAAAATCTCGGCGGTAATAAGTCACCCACAAGTACTTGCCTTTATGCGAAAAGCATGACTCTACAGGTTTACCTAGAAATACATTCTTTTGTTTTCGATTCTGTTTATATGGATAATTGTAAATCGTCGTCTCCCCATCTTTAAACAAGCTGTCGTTTGCTGCTGTGAATCCATGAATTAAGGTTTTAATGAGCTTCTTTGATTCCGCATTATATATCGAAGTGGTATACCCCTCTAAAGATTGAACATAGAATTTCGAACCATCCAAAGCATACTTTACAGACTTAGGTGAATTTATTGAGGTGTCGTAATGATCGAACTTATGCTTCGGTGTCCAGTTATAGCTTTGAAAACGGTGCGCGAGACGCATCACAACTTCACCCGTGGTGTCGGAGGACCGATCAATTTTAATTCGTGTGATCTGCGCATTCGCAGAAAGCATTTGAAAAAATAAAACAAGCATCAATAATCTTTTTAGCATATTATTTATTTTAAAAGTCTAATGAAATAACCGTTCCCAGCATTTACAGACCTAAGCTTTATGTCTCCATTGCTTTGATCCAAAGAAATGATATAGTGGTTTCCTGAATTAGTGTCAGACCCCACCCAAAATGAGTGATATCCTAAATTATATAAATTTCCATTTGCATTGCGCTCTATCATTAATAAAGAATCATAATCGCTTATTTGATCAGGTTTCGCTTGCATATTATTTTCAAAACCTTGATAAATAGAATCAGCCAATAAAATATTTTGAAACGCTTTATTATTGAGACAATAACCATTGTACAGAACCCCCAATTTGTTCGAGGTATCAACATAGCACCATGCGCCTATTCTGTTCTTTGCGGCTAAAATCCATTCGGCTTTTGACTGTGCTTGAGGGATTGAATTCAAACCATCTAATTGGTTTTTTTCATACAACCCTGCAAAAGAAATCACATCAATATCCAAGAAACTAACACCTAATGTTTCAGGTATTATTTTGTTTTTAACAACTTGTTTTTTAGATGATTCAGTATTTTTACATGAAGTTAAAATACATATTAAAATAGAGAGAAATGCAAAATATCGCATGCACAAATGTAAACATTTGTAGCTTGCTATTTATCCAACATAAACTCGGAAGTCTTGTGAAAGATAATGTCGGGATAATCGCGCTCAGCCATCTGCAATAAAAAAGTAGTTTCCGCAAGGAAAACAAGATTGTCATCTTTATCGGTAGCCAGCAAATTATGTTTTGCTTTTTTAAATGTTTCTAACTGTGCTTCATTATCAGTTGTGATCCAACAGGCTTTAAAATAATTACGCGGGACAAAGCGACACTTGGCACCATATTCATTGATTAGACGATAATTAATCACCTCAAATTGCAGCTGCCCTACTGTTCCTACTATCTTGCGGTTACCCGGTTGCTGAATAAAAAGCTGAGCCACGCCCTCATCAATGAGCTGGCGCACCCCTTTGTCCAATTGCTTAGATTTCATAGGGTCAAGATTTTCAAGCTCTTGAAAAATCTCAGGTGAAAAGCTAGGAATCCCCTTAAACATCATCTTTTCACCTTCTGTGAGTGTATCCCCAATTTTAAAATTACCTGTATCGTATAGGCCTATTACATCACCAGGATAAGCATGTTCAATCACACTTTTATCTTGAGCCATAAAAGAAGTAGGATTTGGAAACTTCATTTTCTTATTTAAACGAATATGCTGATAGAACTTATTGCGCTCGAAGGTTCCGGAAACAACACGCAAGAATGCTATTCTATCTCTGTGCTTGGGATCTAGATTCGCGTGAATCTTAAAGACAAATCCACTAAACTTATTTTCATAAGGATCAATNGGTCTCAAATCTGTGATACGACCTCTCGGAGAAGGGGAAATCTCGCAGAACGTATCCAAAAGCTCCTTNACACCAAANTTATTTACCGCAGAACCAAAGAATACGGGNGCAACTTCACCAGAGAGATAGGCTTCCCGCTCAAAAGCATCATAAACACCCTCCACCATTTCAAGCTCCTCCCTGAGCTCCTNCGCAGGTTCTTCGCCTATAATCTCATCAAGCTCTTTATCGTTTATATCCTTTACCTCGTATACGTCTTCAGCAATTTTGGTCTTGTTCGCAGAAAATAGATTTAGTCCTTTTTGGTATATGTTATAAACTCCCTGAAATCGATCACCCATTCCAATGGGCCACGTTAATGGACGCACCTTAATATCTAAGGATTGCTCGAGCTCATCCAATAAATCAAATGCCTCTTTACCATCACGATCCATTTTATTAATAAAAATGATGACAGGTGTTTTTCTCATACGACAAACCTCCATGAGTTTCTCCGTCTGTGACTCTACCCCACTCGCCACGTCAATCACAAGGATGACAGAATCTACAGCAGTTAAGGTTCGGAAGGTATCCTCAGCAAAATCCTTATGCCCGGGTGTGTCTAAAATATTTATTTGCTTGTTTTTATAACCGAAGGCCATCACCGACGTTGCAACAGAAATTCCTCTTTGCTTCTCAATTTCCATGAAATCTGAAGTAGCCGTCTTCTTGATCTTATTATTTTTAACAGCACCAGCNGATTGAATCGCACCACCAAAAAGCAATAGCTTTTCAGTAAGCGTCGTCTTACCTGCGTCAGGATGGGAAATTATCCCAAAAGTCCTTCTTTTTTCTATGGATTCGTTAAAGTTCATTGCCAAAAAAAGGGCCTACAAAAGCCCTTCTTAAATACTTTATAGATTAGTGTATCTCTTCAGCTGAGAAATGGAATTTTCCTTCAATCTCCGCATTTTCGTCTGAATCAGAGCCGTGTACAGCATTTCTACCTTTACTTTCTGCATATGCCTTACGGATGGTTCCTTCTGCCGCCTCTGCTGGATCAGTTGAACCAATTAATGCACGAAAATCTGCCATCGCATTCTCCTTTTCAAGGATCGCTGCAACTATAGGTCCTGAAGTCATATACGACACCAATTCACCATAAAACGGTCTTTCAGCGTGCACTTCATAAAATGCTTTGGCCTGAGCTTCAGTCAAACGCGTATATTTCATCGCCTTAATTGAAAACCCAGCTTGAGTAATCATATTTAAAATATTACCAATATGTCCGTTTTCAACAGCATCTGGTTTAATCATCGTAAAAGTTCTGTTCGTTGCCATGTGTCTAATTTTGGGTGCAAAGATATGAAATTGATAGATATCTCACTGCATATCGTTTAAATAATGAATCTCGAAATTTTAAATCTTTAATTTTACATGTCATATATGATTCAAATCATGTCAAAAAACATTATTTGGTTTTCCCTGAGATTAACATTTTTTATCATTGTTGGTAATGCCTACGCTATTCTTTCAGCAATCAACCCCNCCCTATTTTAAATATTTTAATGTGGTTGGGTATTGCTTTACTTATCTGGCATTCTGCTCAAGAAATTAAGGCACAAAAGCAGCAAATGGCTTTTGTAATTATTANAATAATAATCCTAAGCTACATTACACTTGGTATTAAGAGTGCATTTTACATTGCTTATTTTAACGAAGCATATCTCGGTGAAAATTCAGGCTTATGGCCTTCAGATTGGATCACATTTACGACAAAAGCTCTTATATTTCCATCTGTATGGTTTGAAAAAGTAGCGTTTGCGTTTGCGTTTGAAATCCAAACTTTCAAAATAGGTTCCTTTATTTTAAATCTTGGCCTCTCAGGAACTAAAATCCTTAAAATTAGTGAATTGATTCTGCTTTTTGTTTTTTGCTATNAAGCCATTAAAAAAAGCCATTAAAAACAAATAAAAATTTCATGTTTTGTTGTTGAAATCATAATATCTAAATGATACTACNNTNNTCGTNAAAATGACGAATTTTGANTGGCTAAATTTCATAAAACAATGCAACAAATTTTTAAGACCNTTCTGGNATCCTTAATTTTAATAATAGCGAATAATGGCTATTCACAAACNACAACAACTATNGATTTTGAAACNGCAGGANATGGATATACNCCNTCAGNAACATNGGGTTCGGGTTGGACTGATGTTTTTAACCGCACGAATCACAATATGNCTATAGTTACAAATGAAGACGGTTATTACTGGGCTNNTGAAGATTTATCGATAACGAACCCTTNTATTGATCTTGACCAAATCGACATTTCTGGTGCTGCATCTTTTACTTTCTCAATNGATTTAGTTGCGCATCATTATGATGATTGGGACGCATCTGATGAACTTTTAATAACTTATTCTTTAGATGGAGGTGCNNATCAAAATCTAATGTGGGTTCAATCCATGNCGGGAAGTTCAAGTAATACACCTGCCGGATTAGACCTTGGCTTCGATGGAGATGGAGATTGTGGAGCGACAACTACATTGTCGTCGAGGTCATCGGGTACAGAGAGTTCATCTGGNTGTACGGTTTCATCATTTAATTTTATGACCTATTNAACAAATAGTATAAACCTGTCGAGTAACACTACGCTTGATATTAAATTNCAATTCAATNNCTTAACATCCNNTGACGAAGGATTGTATATGGACAANATTGTAATCCAAACGTTTNCAGGNTCTTCCGCAACCACCCCTTCTGCGCCAACGATATCAAGTATCGAAAATGGTGATGGTCAAGTGACTGTTAATTTCTCAGCGGGATCAGATGGTGGAGCTACCATAACGGATTATGATTACTCAATTGACAATGGTTCGACCTTTACTTCAATGGGGACGACATCCAGCCCATACACAATTACAGGTCTTACAAACGGCACAGACTACAACATTCAAATTCGCGCTGTGAATTCTGAAGGAGCAGGAGCTGCATCAAATACGGCTGTTGGTTCTCCCACCGCCAACGAACTAACTTTAACCGCATTTAATTCAGCGACCACAGAAAACTTTAACTCATTGGCATCATCCGGAANTTCTAGTACGTTACCTACAGGTATTTNCCTCGATGAATCAGGGAGCAATGCNAATAGTACATATGGGGTTTCGACAGGGTCTTCTAGCGCCGGAAATACATACAGCTTCGGTTCAGATAGTGATAGAGCGCTTGGTGGGGTTGCCAGCNNNAGCCTACAAACCTCTTTTGGCGCCAAAATTAGAAATTCAACTGGAACAACTTTAAACTCTATNGTTATCTCCTATACAGGAGAATCATGGCGCATAGGATCCNCAAGCCGAACNGATCAATTAAACTTTCAGTACAGTACAGATGCAACGAGTCTAGATGATGGAACATGGACAGATTTTGACAATTTAGATTATGTCAACACCGGNCAAGCAACGGGAAGCGGTAGCATTCAGCATACAGCNAGTTTAAATGACACACTTACCAACCTTGGNATAGCAGATAATGGTACTTTTTGGATCAGGTGGAATGACTTGAATGCGTCAGGAGCTGATGACGGAATGGCGGTGGATGATTTGAGTATTACGGCGATTTGTAAAGCAGGCACAGTGGCTGTATCCGACGATTATATTTTGGCAGGCAATAACATTACTTGGACATACACAGGGTCAGATTTTGACTCCTATGATTATCAATGGGACAATACAGGCTGGACTGCACCATGGACNACTAACAATCCTCAAACNTGGGGATCAGGTTGGACTGGCAACATTGGGCAAACTTTATACGTCCGAGCAAAAGCCGTCTGCGGATCGGAAAACGATCTTTCCAATATTGTTTCAACATATTGGAACAATTGCTACACTGAGCCTATTAGTGCCACAGTTGATGGAGTANCAATATCGGATGGTGGTGATTTCACCATAAATTCAAGTGTCGAATGGACGTGGCCTACAGGTGGAGATGGNACAGGTGCAGGTCATAGCTTGGGCTACTACTGGGANTCTGACCCTACTGATGATGCCAGCTATANCTACGTTTGGAATACCAATCCTCAATCATGGTCAGACAACAGCGGAACATATTTCACGAGTACTGATCGACTACTCTATGTTCAGTCAAGGGCAACAGGTACNAGCTCTTGTACGATTTATTCCTCACCATTTTCTATTACACTAAAAAGACCAACTATTTCAACCTCAGGATCACTTTCGAGCTTCACAGGATGTGCAGGTACAGCATCCTCAAGTCAAAGTTTCAGTGTTTCAGGTAGTTACATCAGTAATGCAACGGGTATCGACGTAACCGCACCTGCTGGATTTGAAGTTTCAACTGACGATACAAATTTTANTGGCTCCGTTAATTTGTCTGCAAGTTCAGGAAATGTGTCGGCGACAACAATTTATGTCAGGTTAAGCTCAAGTGCATCGNGTTCTGAGAGCGGCGATGTAACCTGTTCNGCTACTTCAGCTGTGTCCCAAACGGTNTCTGCCTCAGGAACNGCTTCGGCAGCNCCAACAATCACAACAGNGACAGATTTAACNACGGCCGCAAATACTTGTGGGGTAACTGAGCTGAGTATTNCGCATAGTGGAACAGGCGGTAACGGTGCTTGGACNTATTCTGGTGGAACNNTAGCNTTCACATCAGGNTCATCNACAGATGCATCAATCTCTGTTCGACCAATTNCTNCTGACGTNAATAAGGATATCACGATGACTTGGACTATTGATGGAGGTCAGGCNTGTGATGGTTCAACTGCNAGTAAGGTTATTAGATTTAACCAACCAACTTCAATTTCTAGCCCAGATACNTACTGCTACCTGTGGGGAGGATTGACGAGCACGGATATTGCNACGGGNAATAACTGGTACAAGTGGGATGCCACAAATAGCATTTGGGAGAGACAGTCCTCTGCCCCAACTGCATCAACGGATAAGCTNCATGTACTCACAACAGATAATAATTGTATTCATGCCTCCAATACTTTGACATTGNNTACAACGACACTTGCATCCTTGAATGTCGGTTCATCGGCAAGTATGGATTTAGGATCAGGAACAGTTACCTTAAACGGAGACTTAACCAACGCCGGTACGATTACTGCTGGAAGTGGTACAGTATCCTTAACGGCTTCTGGTGACCAAACGATTTCTGGAGGCGGAACAACTAGCTTTAACAATTTAACGTTAAATAAGTCATCAGATAACTTGGTTTTAAGCANTNCTGTNACNGTAGANGGNANNCTNACNATGAANAAAGGAAATATNTCTAATGGTTCAAATATTTTAACCATTGGAACATCTAGTTCAAGTNCGGGAGCCATTACGCACAGCTCAGGNTCTGTTTTAGGAAANCTTCGTAGATTCTATGCTACAGGCNCTAATTCTTCGAAAGACTTTCCGATTGGTACAGCCTCGAAAACGATGGATGCTACGGTAGCGTTCTCCTCTTCTCCAGGAACGAACCAATATTTAACGGCTTCCTACAATGCTGGATACGCTCAGCTAAGTGGTACAGACTTATATGCTGGGCTACCATTGACCACAGCTGACGGTCAGTTGATTCAAAACTATGACGATGAAGGGTATTGGGAAATCACTCCAGGATCAACCATTACGGGAGAGAGCTATTCAGCAGACATCAACGCTGCAGGATATGATATCACGCTTCACATGAAGGGCCTCACAGGAGCCAACAACGCAAGTATGGACAGAACTAAGGTTCGAATCATTAAAAGTGCTGGTCCGAGTCATACCTCATGGGTGGCATTGACGCATGGTTCTATATCAGGAAGTGCAGATAGTGATTACACAGTTACAGCATCTGGAACAGGGTTTAGCTTCTTCGGAGCAGGTACAGAAGACGATAATGCACTGCCTGTAGAGCTGGTTTCATTCAATGGATCTTGTAATGATGGAGTTGTTGACTTAATTTGGCAAACAGCTTCTGAAAACAACAGTGAGGACTTTGAAGTTGCCTATTCACGTGATGGTATAGATTGGGATTTGATTCATACTGAACCTGCTGCAGGATTTAGTACAGAGCTGATTTCATATTCTTACGAGCACAAGCAATCCATTTCAGGAGACAATTACTATCGATTGACGCAAAATGATATTGATGGTAAATCAGTAACCTATGAAGGTATGGTCTTGAACGTAGACTGTGAAGCAGATCCAAGCAACATTACATTTGATGTTTACCCCAATCCTAATAATGGTAATTTCACCATTAAAATCTCAAATGAGAAAAACATACAAAAACAAGGACATTTGCATGTTTTTAACACGCTAGGAGCGCCCGTTTATCAAACGGGAATTTCTCTAAAGTCAGGAATCAATTTATTTTCGGTAAACGAAGACCTGACCAAAGGATTCTATTTAATTCGACTTGAAATGGATGGAGCGTTATTTACTCCTAAACGATTCATTGTAGATTAGGTCTATTTCTTAGCAGTAAACTCAATAACAATACCCAATGTTGGTTGAATAATTCCAGAAGCTGATTCGATAAATTTAGTTTGGTATCGTGTTGGGTCATTTGGATCCTCAATATAATTCCCATCAGTATCGGTTTCAACGATCAGCGTTGGTGCGAGCTTTGCTTTAAAAGCATATGCATTTTGTAAATCCAGATAAAAATTAAGTGAAAACTTATCAAAGAACCACTTTTTATCTACCCGTACATTGAGCTGATGAAAATTCCCTTCTCGTCGCGAATTTAACTGAGAAAAATCGCGAACTCCAATGCCATTGATGTCCCAATTCTCTTTTGAACTTGAGGCTACTACATCAAAAGGAGTGTAAGGAGAGCCACCGGAATACAGCCAGCGAAAACCAAGCTCCCAACCACTCTTGAATCGCTTTCCACCTGTCAACGAAACAATGTGCTTACTGTCCCAAGCCGTAGGCACATAATTGTCATTTTTATCTTTAAACTCGGAATTTACAAGTGTATATGCGAATATCGCATAGAAACCTTTAATTAATTTTTGCTGGTACAGAAACTCTAGGCCGTAGCTTCTTCCTTCAGATGTAGACTCCACCTCCTCATTGCCGACTACACCAAAGTCAGAACCTACATTCGCTAAGCTAATAGAATCGTTTAATGAAAATGGATAACGCGAGTAGTCCTTATAAAAGCTTTCCACAGTAAACCTTGACTTCCAATCCGTGATGTACTCAAAACCAACCACGGCGTGGTCGGCTCGAATATATTTTATATCGTTTGACTTATTCACCAAGATTTCATTTTGATCTCTGAATCCTAGAATCGTATATGATGGTAATTGATGGAACCTTGACAGATTAGCATTGATAGACCACGATTTTGTCAAACGATAGCTTAAAGAGAAGCTTGGAGATAGTTGATCTAATGGATTGGCCATGCTACTGGAATAAGAGCTAAAATCTGTGCGTAAACCCAAGGAACTCGATAACTTATCATTAAAATAAGCCTTACTTATTTGAGAAAATAAAGCAAATTTATTTAAGCCAAGACTTGACTCATAATCTACCACAACTGGAAAGCCCTGAACTGTAATATTATTATAGGTAGAATTGAAATACTGGGCATACTCATAACCCAACCCTGCATTTATTCTCCAACCATTCTTATTAAAGGTATGTTCAAACCTAAACTTATTTTCAGCCTCAAAAGAATCATAGTCTAGCAATACATTTTCGGTTGTTTCGATATTATCTTTAAACCGAGTAGCCGAATTGTTCAACATATTTCTGCTCAACACAATGTTTTGATATGAATTTTTTGAATAATGCAGCCAATTCATGCCCACAGCATAATTCCATTGTTTCTGAAGAGGTAAATTATTTAATATAAAGTTATTCGATTCTATTACTTCTGGATCCGTAATATTATCATTTACAGACGCATTCAAATTAAAATCATCAATCGCCCCCAAACCAATAAATGAGATCTTATTCTTCTCATTTACCTTAAGGTTTATTTTGAATTGGAAATCGTTGTAAGTAGGCAAAATGGGAAGCTGAAGTGCCGCGAAAAGAAACTGCAAGTAGGAGCGTCTTGCCGAAAAAATAAAGTTCGCTTTTTTTCCTAATGGACCATCTAGCGTAAAGGCGGCATCACTNGANCCTAAGGCAAAGTTGGCAATCAAACCTTCGGTATTTCCTTCTTTTTGCTTGAAGGCAAGCACTGANCTTAAACCATTGGCACGATTCGATGGAAATGCCCCTGAATAAAAGTCAACTTCTCGTATAAAATTCACATTTAAAAGCCCAACCGGTCCCCCACTNCTTCCTTGCGTTGCAAAATGATTAATGTTAGGTACCTCAATACCATCTAAATAGAATTTATTTTCACCNGGAGAACCNCCTCGAATAATAATATCGTTTCGAAAGGTTGCCCGAGAGGCAACNCCAGGCAATGCTGCAATTACCTTGCTCACATCCCTATTTGCACCAGGAAGTCTTTCTATTTCTGTAGCATTCAATGTTTTTAAAGAAACGGGGGATTCTTTTCGTTGAAGAAANGGAGATGCTTTGACGACGNCCTCCTCTTGCTCAATGATGATCTCCTCCAAAGAAAACTCCAGAGATTCTNCC
The DNA here is from genome assembly GCA_002167775.1 of Crocinitomicaceae bacterium TMED16. GTDB lineage: Bacteria > Bacteroidota > Bacteroidia > Flavobacteriales_D > Crocinitomicaceae > UBA952. The sequence continues at coordinate 19,153 of NHBV01000016.1, forward strand.
CTTGTTTTTGTAACCGTAACCTCATTAATATAAAAGGGCTTATAACCTGATGCCGTTGCCTTGAAAGAATATATACCCGGTTCTAGATTTAAAATCGTGAATCGTCCATCCTCATCAGAAACAGCTCCCATCTGAGACCCAACGATTTTTACTGTTGCAAAAGATATCGCATTGTTATTCAACTCATTATAAACCCTACCATTTATTTGACCTCCTTGAGATAAAATTAAAAAAGGCATTAGTGTAAAAAGGAGAAAAAGAAATTTCATTTTTTTGNTTTTTTGAATAAACAACAACGCCTTAATATAGTTTAGAATNATGCGTTGTTTATGAAATTTTTAATCAGTTTCTTACCGTAATTTGAAAGAATAGATTCCGGATGAAATTGAACACCATATAATTTTTGAACCTTGCAGGAGACCGCCATAATTGTCCCATTGGCCGATATAGCATCAATGTATCGTTCCTCTATATCGGTAATTGCCCAGCTGTGATACAGTCCAACATCAAAGGTAACTGGCATACCNTTGAANAAAACATCAGTATTGCGCACCTGCAATGACTCCGCTACCCCGTGTTTAACACTTTCCATATTCTCCAATGTGCCGCCAAGAAACTCTCCAATACCTTGCATTCCTANGCAAATCCCGAGNACAGGACGCNTACCGCTGCAAAGAGCAATTATTTCATGTAAATTCTTTTTTTCAGACGGAAGACCAGGACCCGGAGACAAAACAACATGGGAATACCTGGATAGTATTTCAGCATCGATTTTTGCATCGTTTCGAATCACATCAACTGCCACATTTTGAAGCTCGATATAATGAAGTAAATTATACGTAAATGAATCGTAAAAATCGACCAACAATATTCTCATATGATTTTTTGTCGTTTCTTTGTAAAAGTATAAAACCCTGNAAAAATTTGCTGTTAAAAGATGAAAAAAGCAATAGATATACCAAATGCGCCAAAACCTGTNGGATCCTATAGTCAGGCAATTTTGAACAATAACACCTTGTACATCAGCGGACAAATCCCACTCAATCCGGTTACCCAAGAATTGGAATTAAATTCTATTCAGAAGGCTACGGAACAAGTGATGTCAAACATCCAAGCATTNCTCAATGCGGCAGGAATGACAACAGCAAACGTTATTAAATGTAGTATCTTTCTCAAAGATATGGACGACTTTTCAAAAGTAAACGAAATATACTCCTCCTATTTCTCTGGGACCTTTCCTGCACGCGAAACAGTTCAAGTNGCCCGACTACCGCTTGACGTACCTATTGAAATATCTTGCATAGCCAGCAAATAATGAGCTCTGAGAAAAAGACTTTTGATTTATCCGTAGTCATTGTAAATTACAATGTAGAATACTTCCTTGAGCAGTGTCTAAATTCTGTACGTGAAGCATCACAGCAGTGTGATACTGAAATCTTCGTCGTAGACAATAATAGCAATGACGGATCTGTACAAATGGTACAGGAAAAATTTCCTGAAGTCAAACTAATCGCAAATAAAGACAATAAAGGTTTTTCAAGTGCGAATAACCAGGCGATAAAACAAGCCCAAGGCAAATATATTTTATTACTCAATCCCGATACCGTGGTTGAAGAACTTACATTTAAAAAGATCACNACCTTCATGAAAGACAACCCAAAATGCGGAGGTCTTGGCGTAAGAATGGTAGATGGTAAAGGGGATTTTTTACCTGAATCAAAAAGAGGGCTGCCTACTCCAAAAGTAGCTTTCTACAAAATTTTTGGCCTNTCGNCGCTATTTCCCAAATCAAAAGAATTTGGTGCCTACCATTTGGGATACCTCAATGAATTCGANACNAATGAAATAGATGTTTTGAGTGGTGCTTTTCTTTGTGTAAGCCNAGAAGCNATAGAAAAAATAGGGATGCTTGATGAAACCTTCTTCATGTACGGTGAGGATATTGACTTTTCTTATCGCATCACCAAAGGAGGATTTAAAAACTATTACCTTCCGGAAACAACCATTATCCATTACAAGGGAGAAAGCACAAAAAAAAGCTCGGTGAATTATGTTTTTGTNTTTTATAANGCTATGGTCATATTTGCCCAAAAGCATTTCTCAAAAAACAATGCTANAATCTTTTCTCTAGCGATACATATAGCCATTTATTTTAGAGCCTCTTTAGCGATTTTTAATCGTTTTATAAAGTTCTCTTTCCCTTTTTTAATAGANCTCGTGTTTATATTCGGAGGCCTATTGCTACTNACAAACCATTGGCNANCTGCAGACATTCACTTTCCTGACTTCGTATTTGATTACTCGATACCTATTTACAGTTTAACNTGGCTCATTGCTGCTGTTTTCTTTGGAGTATACGACAAAGAACCCAANCCNACAGCAATTGTAAAATCAACTCTTTTAGGCACTGCTNTAATTTTACTCGTATATGCGCTGCTNCCCAAAGAATGGCAATTCTCAAGAGTCTTCATTTTAGTCGGTGCACTTTGGGTAATCTCTGCCCATTANATTAAAACTTGCTTATCCAACCTTTTTAGCTTTGATAGCTTGAGGTATTCTAATGTAAAAAGAAAGCACTTTATTATTTGTGGAGAAGAGGAAGAGACAAATCGGGTAAAAGGTTTATTACACGAAACATACTCCAATATTGGACAAATTAAAACCATAGATATCAAGACAAACTTGAGCAATGAGGTTAACAAATCAATCTATGAAGAATCAAGGACGATATTNAATGAGCTAATATTCTGTGCCAAAAATATTACCCCAAGTGAAATCATTCGATGTATGAATCAACTTGCAGGCCAGGAAATACAATTCAAAATNGCCCAACCAGAAACTAGCTTTATNATAGGGAGCAATTCTATTGAAACGCGGGGCGACCTATATACAATGAAAATTAATTCCATTACGCGCCCCGATAATCTTAGATCAAAGAGACTNTTTGATTTATTGATTTCATTTATTGGATTGTGCATAAGCCCAGTNCTCATTTTGTTCTTTGAGCACAAAAAGCAGCTTTTAGTNAACCTTTTCTCCGTTTTTAAAGGAGAAATCTCAATTGTTGGTTATTTNATNCGGGAAACTGAAGATGTAGAAAAAACTCGAGACCTACCGTCCTTAAAAAGGGGTCTCCTGAACCCTTTATCTGGTAATACAGTTAACGACTCAAAATTAATAGACCAANTAAATATCAATTATGCCAGAGAATACTCAATTATAAAGGATTTGCGGGTATTAATAAAAAAATGGACATATTTAGACCTTTAGCTTTTTCGCCTCATCTTTGTTTATTATCTTTACCGCTGTAAAAGTTGAAGGAAATTAAATGGCAGAAATTGAAATCCGCCTCCCGAAGATGGGGGAAAGTGTCACAGAAGCGACAATAACAAATTGGTTAAAAAGTCCTGGTGAGGAAATATCATTGGATGAGCCTCTTGTCGAAGTTGCAACAGATAAAGTCGACAACGAATTACCGTCAGANGCAGAGGGTATATTGGTAAAGCAGCTATTTCAAAAGGATGAGGTCGCTCAAGTAGGTGATGTTATCGCNATAATATCCACCGAAGCCGGAGCCAAACCAGAAATCTCTGATCAAACAAATTCTTCAGCTGAAATTACAANAGAAGCTCAAACGAAAGATGANCANCCGAGCATTGTGAAAATGGATGTACCTNCTGCTCCATTAACAAGTCAGAATGGAAATANTACGGACCGAATTNCGAAAAACGGTACGAAAGGGCAGTTTTTTTCACCTCTTGTGCGCAGTATTGCTGAAAAAGAAGGGATTTCTCAAGAAGAGCTTGAGGCGATTAATGGATCCGGTGCAGAAGGTCGGGTAACGAAAAAAGATGTACTTGCCCATNTAACCCAAGATATAAAAACCTCACCTNNCGCAAATAGCGCAACGAAAACAAAGGAGCATCGTTCTGAAATTAAAGAAGCACCGTTGNTTGTTCCAAGCGGTGAAGACCAGATTATTGAAATGGACCGTATGCGAAAGCTTATTGCGGACCACATGGTGATGTCCAAACAAGTTTCACCTCATGTTACTTCATATGTTGAAGCGGATGTAACGAACATTGTCAATTGGAGAAATAAAATTAAAAAAGCATATAAAGATAGAGAAGGCGAAAATCTGACCTTNACCCCTATCCTAATTGAAGCAATAGTGAAGGCCATAAAAGACTTCCCAATGGTCAACGTGTCTGTCTCTGGGACACAAATCATTGTTAAAAAGAACATCAATATTGGAATGGCTACCGCCTTACCGAGTGGTAATTTAATTGTCCCAGTAATTAAAAACGCGGATCGATTGAGTCTTACAGGGCTCACTAAAAGCGTTAANGAACTCGCTGTAAATGCAAGAGAAAACAAATTAAAACCAGAAGATATTCAGGGAGGAACCTATACTGTTACAAACGTTGGTTCTTTCGGAAATGTAATGGGAACGCCAATTATAAACCAACCTCAGGTGGCAATTATGGCACTAGGCGCAATCCGTAAAGTACCCGCTGTTGTGGAAACCCCAGAAGGTGATTTCATTGGTATTCGCCATAAAATGTTTTTGTCACATGCCTACGACCATAGAGTNGTAGATGGGGCCTTAGGAGGAAGGTTTGTAAGAAAAGTTGCAGACTATTTNGAAGAATTCGACATAAATCGCGATATTTAGAACGTATAAGAGTTAAAAGTTATGAAAAAATTTAGTTTTGTCTTAGCCATTTTGGNAACTATTGCAACACCATTTAAAAGTATTTCTCAATTTTCGGAAATTGAAGTGAAAAACCTAATTTCACAAGCATCTGAAAAAGAGCTTGTTATAGAATGCTCTCGAATGCTCCAAGAAAACTTCTTTCATTACGCAGACCTCATCACCGATAAATTATTGAAGATAAATCCCGAGAGTGCGAACTATAAATATAGAAAAGGATTNATNGANCTCACCATGCGACAGGATTACCTCAAGGCNATAGAGCTATTCACTGCTGCCTCAGGTTCAATTGATAAAAATTATGANATGTACTCCGTNAAAGAGGGNGCNGTNCCCGCNGATGTCTTTTATCATTTGGGAAGAGCCCATCACTTAAATGAGGATTTTGCAAANGCAATAGAAAACTANAATTTGTTTTTANCNCAAACCANNAAGGAGTCAGAGCTCATTGANCATNCNGAAAAAAGAATCCACCAATGTGGAATTGCAAAAAAGNTTATGGCAATGCCNAAAGATGTNAANGTTGANAANNTAGGAGATTCAATTAATACNGAATANGCAGACTTCTCNTCGAATATTTCTCTAGACGGAAGAGCNNTATACTTTACNTCGAGACGACCNTGGGAAGANGGNGCATCTAATGGCTTTAAAGACCCAATGCTCAACCATTACTCNGAGGATATTTACCAAGCATCATTGGCTGATAATGATGGTTGGAACAGTCCTTCTCGAATGGATATGTGTAAACCTCAATTTAATGAAGCCAGCGTAAGNGTCAGCATNGACGAAAGGCGCGTTTACACCTACAATGACAAGAAAGGAAATGGNGACATCTACTATAGTGACTTAAAAAACGGAAGCTTTACGCCTATTGCTCCAATAGGAAAGTCAGGTATTAATACTGAAACNCGTTGGGAAACGCANTACACTGTATCNCCTGACGGAAAAATGGTGTTTTTTGTTTCCGACAAAGAAAGTGGTTATGGGAAAAGAGATATCTACTATATGGAAGATAAAGGCGGAGTATGGTCAGAACCAAAAAATATTGGAGGAACCATCAACTCGAAATGGGACGANGATTCCCCATTTATGGGCCTAGATAATAACGTACTCTATTTNTCAAGTAACGACTCNACAAGTATGGGAGAGTTTGATGTTTTCATGTCCGTTAGAGACGAAAACGGAATTTGGTCTAAGCCGATAAATCTAGGGTACCCAATTAATTCTGTTGGGGACGATTTATTTTATACGCACACGGCTGATGGTCAAAAGGCATANCTNAGCTCNTTTAGGAAAGGCGGAAAAGGNGAAAAAGANATATATCGCCTNAATGTAAATAGTGAAATAAGAAATGTAGCTTTACTAAACGGAGAAATCATCCATTCTCAAAATAAAGATATCCCAGAAGACTCATACATTGAATTGACTTGTCTGAATTGTGAGCCCGAACAAAAATCGATATTAAAGCCTCGTGTTAGAGACGGCGTATTCTTGTCGAAACTAGAAAAGTGTAAAGATTATCAGTTGGTCTATTTCTACAATGATCAAACTGTAGACCCTTACACGGACAATTTCTCAACAAATTGTGATCTAGCCTACGAAGAGGTATACAAGCGCNTGCTGCTTGNTGAGGAGAAGCNAGTAATTATTCCTTTCTTCGATTACAACCTAGAAGGTATTGTAGCCGANAGAAAATCAGGAGAAATGATTCCGAATGCAAAAGTCGTATTTTCTAATGGAGACCAAGAAGCNGAAATACTAATGACAGATTCACTCGGTCAATTCGTATCGCAGCTCGTTGATAAAAAAGCTTTTGGTCATAAACTGAACTACACGGTTACCGTCAGTGCAGATGGCTACCTACTAGCGACATATGAGCTAAATGCTGAACTTNCTACAGATTCACTCATTTCTCTTTCTTACATGCTTGATAAAAAAGAAATTGGAACAGACCTCGGTCCATTTATGATTTACTACAACTTTGACAAGTATGACATTCGTGATGATGCGAAAGTTGAGCTGGATAAAATTGTAAAAATAATGAACGAAAATCCTGAGGTTAAAATTGAACTAGGATCTCATACTGACTGCCGAGGTTCATNGAGATATAATTCAAAACTNTCGAAAAAGCGAGCGAAATCTGCAGCCGATTACATTGCAAAGAGGATAACAAACTCAGATCGTATTGTGTCCAAAGGATACGGTGAAAGTCAGCCTGTAAATAACTGCAAATGTGCTTCATGTTCGAAGGATGAACACCAAAAGAACAGNAGAACGGAGTTTGTTATTATACCTTAATATCTCGTTTTTCGCAGGCGTATGAATGCTCAGCTGAAGAATTCACTTTGTGTTTTTGATTTAGAAACCACAGGTCTGCAGGTTACAAAAGACCGCATTGTTCAAATCGCCGCACTTAAAATTCACCCTGATGGNACAGAAGAGNAGCTCAATTTAGTTGTAAATCCTGAAATGGAAATCCCGCAAGAGGTTATTGACATACATGGTATTACCAACGAAATGGCAATCAAAGCACCTACCTTCAGAGCCTTAGCCGAACAAATAAAATCTTTTTTTGGCGATTCAGATTTGGCCGGATATAACTCCAATAAATTTGATATTCCTGTATTAGCCGAAGAGTTTTTACGTGTAGGAATAGAATTTGACCTTACCCAAAGAGCGTTTATTGATGTCCAAAACATCTTCCATAAAATGGAACAGAGGACCTTAGTAGCGGCATACAAATTTTATTGTCAAAAAAATTTAGAGAATGCACATGATGCTATGCANGATACAAAAGCAACNTGGGANGTTCTAGAAAAGCAAATAGAAAAATACAAGCTTAAACCCGATGTCGTTTCATTAGCAGAACTTTCAAGAGCCGGAAATCATAAAATTCTAGATATGGCTGGACGTATTGCGATGAATAGCAAAGAGGAAGTCATTTATAACTTCGGTAAGCACAAGGGTAAAACAATTGCTTCTGTTGCCAAAACTGAGCCGGGGTATTATGGATGGATGCTTGAAGCTGATTTTCCATTGTATACCAAATCAGTGCTTCGGAAAGCGATGNAAGAAATAAAAGAAAAAAGAAGGATTAATGANGCCCATAATATGGAGGATAAACTCAATGCGCTTCAAAAGAAATTTAACAAATGAAAATTATTTGTATCGGGAGAAATTATGTNGAGCATGCCAAAGAAATGAATGCTCCTCTCCCCTCTGCTCCTATTTTCTTTATGAAACCTGAAACAGCNCTTCTTAGGACAAGAGANTTTTTCTACCCTAAATTCACGAGNAATTTACACTACGAATGTGAAATCGTTCTAAAAATCGACAAGGTTGGCAAAAACATAGACGAGAAATTCGCACATNCTTATTACTCTTCTTGTACATTAGGCATAGACTTCACAGCGAGGGATGTTCAACAAAATTGTAAAGAAAAAGGTCTTCCTTGGGAAATCGCTAAAAGCTTTGACCAAAGTGCTCCTTTGTCAAAAACCTGGATTCCATTAACAGGTGNTAAACAAGAAATCAAATTCGAATTAGAAAAAAATGGAAAGACAGTTCAAAAAGGATCTAACTTTAATATGATTTTCTCATTTGATCAAATCATCGCNTANATTTCGAAATTCATCACCCTCAAAAAAGGAGACCTTATTTTTACAGGGACGCCAGCAGGCGTTGGTGCTNTTGAAATTGGAGATAATTTGAAGTGCCTTTTAATGGGGAAAGATGTCTTAAATTTCAATATTAGGTAAGACTATAACTTTATAAGCTTCGTTGTCCCAAAACCATTCGATAAGCGCANATAATAAACACCTGGTTCCAGNTGATTTAATTGGATAATATTTATTTTTTGATTGAGGATATAGGAATCAATTCGCTCACCAGTTACAGTGAATATTTCGGCAGATACTTCTTCAGACACATCCATTAATTCAATAGTGAGCTCCTTTTTAAATGGATTGGGCCAAACAGANAAGAATGACNGTTTTTCCAAAGAAACTAAACCAGCACTACTATTGGAATCATTCTCAAGGTAGAATAAACCACCAAGGTCTTGACCTACGAATAGATCTAGCTCTCCATCACCNTCTAAATTTGAAATGGAAAATGAGCTATAACCACCGACATTCAATCCTAAATAATCTTGAACAACACTTTCAAAAACTTGGCCATCATNTATATTTTCATCAATTCCTTGCACAAAATAGGCGAGACCATCAACAGCTCCAATGAGCGCATAGGTCGTATCATTCTGCCTGAAAAAACATGGTGTAGCATATCCATTTGGTGATGTTTCCGCCACATCCACACCTCCGAGAAAATTNCTTACCAATTCGAAAGATGGGTTCGAAGACGAGCCAATATTTTTATAGTAAATAAGTTCACCCGTTTTAATGCCGATAATAAGGTCTAAAAGTCCATCTTTATTCAAATCAAAAAGCTGAGGAGCCGCGTATAAACCGTTTTGNATAACCGTACCATTCATATCCTCCAAATTGACGATTGGCGCAGCGTAAGAAGGAATACTNCCCGTTGAATTATTTACAAAGTAGGAAAGTGTTCCATCTTCTAAACCTAGAATCATATCATTTTTTTGNTCTCCATTGAGATCACCAAAAGNTGGATACATCCTTAAACCAACATCGAGTGTCGATAGGTTTTGAAAATCNCGGTCAATAAGCGTGAATTCAGGNGATGACAATGTCCCTGTATTCTTGTAATAAGCAATTCGGCTTTCCTTGTTTAAAACAGCCTTATATGCGAAAATATTACCAACCATNAGATCTGTTAATCCATCCCCATCAACATCTGTTAAAACAGGAATAGAACCAGACCCATGGTCTACCATGTCACCTTGAAGAAATTCTTTTGTTTCAAAAACAAAATTGGAAACCTGATTACTCCCTGTGTTTCTATAAAAATGAATACTCTGTTCATTTTCCGAAATNTTTTTAGCGTTGGGNGCAACAATTAAATCCTTGANGCCATCAAAATCAACATCCAAATTGAATGCAGCTGGAAATAACTGCATACTTGNAGGTATACTATTGGAAGGGAAAAAAGGGTCTGTTGAAACCATCGCGGAATTTTCATTCACACCTGTCCCTCCATTGATCAATAAATTCAAATTTGGAAATGCCACATCTCCCAANACTAAATCCATTACGCCAGATCCATCAATGTCTAAGGCGAGTATCGTTGAACCCGAATGCGCCTTATCTTCGTTTACTTTCTTTTCTTCAATTAAAGGAAATTCTGGGTTAGGGACGTTACCGGTCGTACATGGCGTAGTATTGTCATTTAAATAAACAGAATTGGTACTCAAATCCTCCCGGAAAGTACCCCAACACTCATTTTTCAAAACAAATTCTAAAGAATCTGCATGGCCATATAGATCAATACTCTGATTTTGATGGTAACGCAGGTACTCTCCNCCAATATGAAAAGTCAATACATCAATATCACCATCACCATCCACGTCAACAATTGCAGGGATATCACTAGAGCTTACATAAAGACTTAAAGAGGTGCCCCAATTATCAGAATAAAGAATTTCCTTAGCAACCTCCCAAGAAAGTCCGTTTACAGGGTCTCCTATATTTCGAAACACCTTCAGACCACCGATACCATAGGCAAATAGATCTTTGCGTCCATCACCATCATAATCAATCGCAAATAGACGGTAACGCAACTCTTCAGGAAACCATTGATCACCAGTATAATCATAATCATAAAAATGGTCGCCATCTTCAACTTTATGTTCAAATACCTTGAGCTGATTGCTGCTTCTATCGAAAACAAGCAAATCTAAATCACCATCAAAATCATAGTCTATACTAGAAAACTGAGGNTAATTGAGCCCTCCCGCCCANGGCATTGAAAGCGTTTCATTATCACTTATAATTTGTATCGAATCAGAAAAAGAAAATTGAAACTGGGCAGAAATATAAATGGGCAGTGNGTATAGGAAAAAGATTAAATATTTCATAGCCGAGACAGTTGTTCAAATATAAGGCAAAACAAAAGTCTATCCAATTAACGAATAATACATTATGCCCTACATTAGATTGCAAGTCTATATTGCAATGACTATTTTTGAATTCTAAACCACTTAAGCTAGTTCCCCTTTCAATGAAAAAAAANCAAATTATACTTTTTGCTATTCTCTTAGCAATCACAGGTATATTATATCTAATGGTGCTCGCCAACCAAAAAGAAGAGATAAAAGAAAAAAAAGGTGCAGAAACCAGTAAATACATTTCGGTACGTATTATTGAAAATCAAGAAAGATCACTAACCATAAGCTCATATGGACAAATTGTTCCATTTACAGAGCTTGATATAGCATTCGAAATATCAGGGAGGCTTCAAAGAGGAGATTTATTAATGAAACCCGGGACACGGTTTGCTAAAAACGACCTTCTTTATAAGGTAAGTTCTGAAGAAATGTTTTATAACTTAAATGCCCGAAAAGAACAGTTATCTCGGCTTATTATAGGTGTCCTTCCGGATATATCAATCGATTTTAATGAAGATTATGAAAAATGGACCTTATTTCTCAAAAACATTAAACCCAGTGGGTTTTTACCAAATTTACCGTCGTTCTCATCCGAAAAAGAAGCGCTCTTCGTTAGCTCAAAAGGAATTTACGCTGAGTATTGGACAATCAAAGGGATGGAGGAGAAAATATCAAAATATATTTATTTAGCCCCATTCAATGGAGCTGTTAGCGAAATATATACCGAACCTGGTGCAATTATTAATCCAGGAGGAAGAATAGCGAAAGTATTCAATCAAGAAAAAATGGAGGTACGTTTACCCATACCTATTGACTTTATTGAAAAATTTCAAAAAACAGGTCGCGTTACTTTTTACGACGCAAATGGAATAAAAGTAGCAGGAGGTAAACTTTTAAGAACTTCTAGTGAAATAAACAAGAATACGCAGTCTGTTGATGCCTACTATTCAATAAGTCCTGAGAAAGGAGTAGCNCTTCTTTCTGGACAATATGTTACCGCTAGCATAGATAACCTNATTTCAGAATCCGTTGCTGTTGTGCCTGCATCCGCAGTAAAAGAAAACGAAGTATACCTGCTAGATAATAACAAACTGAAAAGAAAACCGGTTAAAATCATCAGTCAAAAGCAGGATTCTATCTTTGTCGAGGGGCTTAATAATACGGACACCCTGGTGGTTGAGTATANCACTCCATCCAAAACCATAAAGAAATACATCGGAATTCCTCAGCAAAAATGAGAAAGCTAATCACCTTTTTTGTCAACAGACCTGTTTGGGGGAATGCATTTATTGCAGTCATCATAATATTTGGGATATTCTCATTACTTCAGACAAAAAAATCATTTTTTCCGGAATTGGAGCCACAAACGATCATCGCTTCAGTATTCTATCCGGGTGCATCCCCTAAGGAAATGGAGGAAGGCGTAACCATTAAAATTGAGCAATCGATTAAAGGACTAGCAGCAATCGAAGAAATCAATTCTACCTCCTCTGAAAATCTTTCTTCGGTAAAGATAAAGGCCTATCAAGATGCAAATATGGACCAGCTCTTGANTGATGTTGAAAACGCCATCAATTCTATCAACTCTTTCCCGGCGGGTGCAGAAAAGCCAATTTTAAATAAAATCACTTCTGGCGGAATGGGCAGCGTTGTTGCCTTTATTGGTATATCNGCAAGGGACAAAAGAATTTCAGATATAGAACTCATTGATCTAGCCTCTAAAGTTGAACAAGACCTTCTAAACACCAAGGATATTACTGAAATAGTAAAAATGGGGTTCCCTACTAAAGAGATCTCAATCAATATCCGTGAGAATGATCTTGTACGCTATAACACCTCTTTCCAAGAAGTTTCCTTGGCGATATCATCACAAAACCTAAATATTACAACAGGACAAATTCGAGGAGAATCTCAAGAAATGAATATTCGTTCTAACAATCGCGTACTTACTGCGAATGAAATTTCAGAGATTGTACTGCGCGCACTTCCTTCCGGGGAAAAAGTAAAAATAAAAGATNTAGCAGATGTAAAACTGGGGTACTCCGAAAATTCTCAAAAATCGGCTTTCAACGGCCTTCCAGCGGTCTCATTNCAAATTGAAAAATCACCCTCTCAAGACATTGAAAAAATATCCTCAGCGCTACATAATTATCAAAATCGATTTAATGAGGAGAACCCAGATTTTCAATTTGATATTTATTTTGAATTCAATGAATTATTGGAGGGGAGAATCGATTTGCTTACAAAAAATGGCCTTACAGGTTTAATATTAGTACTTGTATTTCTTGGTATGTTCCTAAATATAAAACTTTCAAGCTGGGTGGCCTTCGGAATTCCATTTTCATTCTTAGGCATGTTCGTTCTCGGAATCTTCTATGGAATTACCATTAATATGATCTCGTTATTTGGAATGATTCTCGTGGTTGGAATACTTGTCGATGATGGAATTGTCATTGCAGAAAATATTTATGCCCATTTTGAAAAGGGTAAAAGTGCCAAACAAGCGGCGATTGATGGAACTATGGAGGTATTGCCTTCGGTTTGCTCATCAGTCATTACGACAATTGTCGCCTTTTCCGTCCTGTTCTTTGTCGAAGGNTTAGAAATGATGAGGGAAATGGCATTTGTCGTCATTGCATGTCTGATTTTCTCAATTCTTGAAGGAATTATTACACTCCCCTCTCACCTATCTAAGAAATCGGTTTTAGAGGAANCCAAAGAAAAATCCTATGGGNTCGGTTTAGGCATTTTGTTCATGATTACTGGAATCGTTTCGTGCGCAATGGCCTACTATATATTCCCAATAGAGCCCGCATGGGATATTATATTGTTCCCAGTAGTTTTGAGTCTATTTGGACTCTTTATTCTATATGCTGGATTTTCCAAATCACCTATTGAAGCGAAAGTGAGGNCTACAGCAGATTCATTTATCAAATGGTTTAGAGACCANCTTTTTACACAAACGGTTTCTCTTCTTGTTGGACAAACAAAGAGGTGGTATCGTTTTTCATTCTTCATNCCACTTTTCTTTACTGTATTTGTGATCTCCTTGTTGGTCAATGGCACCTTATCNTCTACATTTTTCCCGAATATTCAGCCAGACTTTTTCACAATTGAAGTAGCCTATACACCAGGTACAAACGAAAAAGAAACCGAAAAATTCATAGAGCAAGCTACTTTCATTCTGCTTGAAGAAAACAACAGAATAAAAAAGCAATCCGGAGATGAAATTATGACCTACTACACAAGTAATATTGGTTTTACGCAAAACATNGGTCAAGCAGGCAATCATACGGGCGGTATTAGTGTATTTGTCAATGCTGAGGATTCAGAAATTCCTTTAGATACGCTGATGAATCGGATCAATAAAAGGATCAACGAGTTAGATCAGGGTAAAATTGCCGAAAATCTATACGTAGGAGGATTCAACCGCTTCGGTAAAGAAATAGAAATCGGTCTTACTTCAAGTGATGATCAAAACTTGATGAGTGCCAGGGACGGTATTAAGAAGGCCCTTGGCCAAATGAATGGTGTCATCAATATAAAAGACAACCTGCCTCCTGGAAGAAATGAAATACAGCTTAAAATGAAACCACAAGCTGAATTATTTGGNGTATCCAAAGGAGAGGTCTTGAATCAAATTAGACAGGGCTTTTTTGGACAAGAAGCACAAAGAGTGATCATAGGAACAGATGAAATTAAAATATGGGTTCGCTATCCCATAGAAGATCGTAATAGTACCTACGATTTATTTGAAATGAAAATCAAAAATGCACAAGGTATGCGCATTCCATTACGCGAAATATGCGAGTACTCAATGGGGCGTACACCTGAAAGCTTAAAAAGAAGAAATGGTCNACGCATCGTTAAAATTGATGCAGAAACCATTGATCCAGAAGAAGTAGCAAACATAAATACTGAAATATTTGACTCCATATTACCTAAAGTAACGTCTTTGTATCCAAATGTTCAAAGCCTCAAACTTGGACAATTTGAACGCAGCCAGAAAACAGGAGATTCAATGCAATATGTGACACTTGTGCTTATTTTCTTAATGTTTGTAATTCTCATGCTTCATTTCAATAGCCTTTCACAAGCCTTTTTAATTATGCTCGTTATCCCTTCTGGTATTGCGGGATCGATTATTGGTCATGGTTTGGTTGGTATTCCCGTATCCATTCTTTCTGTATTCGGAATGATTGCATTGATTGGTGTACTCGTAAATGATGCCATTGTCTTTTTAGACCGATACAATGGCTTGCTATTGGAAGGGAAACCAATAAAAGAAGCCGCCATTTTAGCCGCAGCTTCACGTTTCAGACCCATCCTACTAACCTCCATAACAACAGTAGCTGGTTTGCTACCAATGATTTCTGAAACAAGCATGCAAGCACAGTTTTTGATTCCGATGGCTACCTCGATTGCCTTTGGTGTTCTATTTGGAACTGTTTTTATACTTTTCTTTTATCCTTCTGCCATATTATTGTGGAACGATAGAGCACGACTTGGAAGATTTATTTTTCACGGTGAAAGAAAATCAGCTATTGATGTAGAGCCCGTATTTAAATTAAAAAAAACATTAAAAAATGAACGCTAGATTTTTCCTCTGTTTTTTTTCGCTTTTAACGCTTCAAACTTTTTTCTGTCAAGACAAACAAAATTTATCGGCTAAAGAGGCCGTTTTAATTGCCATTAAAAATAATTATGCGGTGCAAATNNGTGCTGCACAGCAGCGCATAGCAGAAAAAAACAATACCTGGAGTGAGGCTGGCTTGTATCCGACAGTGGCACTTAATATAGGCGCCAATACAACAATTCAAGACAATACGAATAACCCCTTTACCTTCACCCCTGGTGTCATTCTTTCAACAAACCTATCTCCGAACCTTTCCTTAAATATGAATTTGTTCAGCGGAATGGCNGTAAGAATATCTAAACAACGGTTGGCGCAACTTGAAGCGCAAAGTAAGGGAAATGCTCTTGCAGTCATTGAATCAACAATTTTAGATGTACTCAAAACATATTATCAAGCTTTAGCACAACGAGAAAAGCTTAAGGTATTGAATGAAGTAAAAAAAAATTCTTTGGATCGATTTAAATATTACGACTTAAAGAATGAAATCGGAACCTCAAACTCATTGGAAGCGCTTCAATTTAAAAACCTCTACTTTTCAGATAGTATAAATGCTACAGTGCAGAAAATTTCTTTTGAAAATAGTATGAGAAATCTATTTTTACTAATGAATCAACCTATTGAGGTTGATAATATCCCTGANCTTACAGAGGAATTTAGTGCTGAGTTCCCAATTATCGATTTTGAAGATGCCCTTTCGAGCTTACCTAATTCGAACCAAGACCTAAAAAATCAATACCTCGCAGTAGAGCTACAGAGAACAAATACTGCATTTCAGAAATCCTTTTTATACCCCACTCTTGGTTTACAGGCGGGATTCACGCCAGCGAGAAGTTGGTTCAGAGATCTAAACGATCCAAACCTTAAAGTCAATACTGAAGTGATTATGTACAATGGCGGGCTTAATTTGAGGTACAACTTATTCAATAACTGGAAAAACAAAAGAGCGATCGACGCTTCGAAAATTCAGGAATCCATCTCAGCCCTCAGTTATGAAAATATGAAGAAGTCCTTGGAAAACTCTTTGGCTACATTGATCGACACGTATAAAGGAAATACAGAACTTGTAGCACTTGCCGAACTAAATTTGGATTATGCCAAGCAAGCTTGGACACTTGCTGAAAANAGATTTAATCTCGGTACACTNAGTTCTATTGAGCTCGTTACTTTTAAGAATACTTTTGAAAACCAATCAGTACAGTATTTTGACTTTTTATTAACTAAAATCAATACATACCTGGAAATGTATAAAATGACAGGCAAATTGAAATTAGCATACATCAAGGATTAAGTCCTGAAAATCGAAATATTTTAATGGTTTGGTCGTCACTGCATGAAGCAAACAGTTCTGTATTTATAACCAACAATTGATTTACCGAATGTTTGTGACCAAATCCTGAAACATCAATCTTTTGAACAACCTCTTTAAAGGTATTCTCCCAAACTTTAATACTTCCATCTCGACTGCAAGAAAGCGATAGAGAATCATTAAATATTTTGAGACCATAAACGATATATCTATGCGCAGGAATAGATGTAGATATGTTACCATTTGAATCCCAAGATTTAATCAATGCATTTTGACCACCCGAAATAATCATTTTGGTATTCGTATCAAATGTAAGGCTTGAAACACCTGTTTTATGGGCCTGGAAGCACAAGATTTCATTGTAAAACTCCGTTTCATAAACTGAAATTTCACCATTATACTTACCCANAAGCAAAAGGTCATCATTTTCAATATAATGCATGGCCCTGAGCCTCCCGCCATCTAGCTCAAAAGTAAATAGCTGACACCAAGTTTTGACATCCCAGACAGATAAGACCCCGTCTTTATCTCCCACATAAAAATGTCCTTCTTTGTTATTATACTCGAAAGAAAAAATGGAAGCGTTATGTTTATCGAAGCGATGAAGTTCCTTTTTCTGAGCTAAATCAATGACATNAATCTTACCATTGTTTAAACCAATGACAAGCTGAGCGTATTCTTCTATAATGAATATTTTATAGGGNGCNANGTCTAACCTAATTAAAAAATNATCGGCGCGACCTGTNTTAATATCCCATCGCGCAATAGACTTGTCACCAGAAGCAGAGTAAATAAAACCCTCATGATAGCAAATACTGTAGACAGGTGCAGTNTGGCTTATTAAAGTATGTTCTTCTTGAAATAAAATAATATTGGGCTATTATTCGTCAGCGTCATCTAGTTCCTCGTCATCATTGACCTGTTTTAGCCTTTCTTCAAAGGTTTTAGGTAAAAACTCAAAGAAAGTATCCCCTCTTAATCCTAACCTTAGGCATTCGAGTGGAATCATATCNTTTGGTGCAATATTTCCAAGGTTGACCTCTGCACCAAAAAGTTTTATAAACCAAACTTGTTGATTCTTTTGGGGGGCCTCCCATAAGATATCAGATGGTTTAATTTTCGCAATGATTCGATTGATCAATAAAGTATGTGCTGTTCCATTCGGTCTGAAAACACCCACATTGCCCGATTCTCTTCCTTCTGCGATTACTTTCCAGCTACCGGCTTGAAGCTCTGACTGCATCATCCGGATCCATTTAGCTGGTGAAATTAATATTCCAGAATCTTTAGAACCAACCTCAGACATCACGGTGCAATCATTAGATAAGGTTCTAATTAATTCGCATTTTTCGTCATGAGGAATAATGATTGAACCATCAGAAATCTCCGCCAAGTCCAAGTCGTATTTGGATACTAGCTTTCTAAATTCGTTGAATTTTCCGCGAGCATAAAATGCTTCAAAAAGCGTCCCGCCAAAATAAGGTCTGATTCCCGCAGCCTTGTATAGCTTAATTTTTTCTTCAAGGTTTCTGGTGACAAAAGCCGTTCCAAACCCAAATTTTATAACATCNGTAAGGTGTCCAGAAGATTCTATAAAATTCTCTGTTTCGTTCAGACTCAAGCCTTTATCCATCATCATGGTCACACCCTGCTGACGAGGTTTTTCCGATCTCTTCGGAATATAGGATAGTTTAAAATTCATTTTTCGATTTAGTCTTGTGATAGGTTTAAAAAATCCTGATCGTCNAGTAAATTTGGATTGATGTCAAAAATTGATTTGGCTTTTTGACCGTTTTCTTGTAAACATTTAGAGAATAAATGTAGTGCTTCTTCTTTTTGNCCNCGCAGCCAGTATAAGTTGACTTTCANGACAGCTGCAATNCTATTTTCTTTGTGCTCACCGATAAAATTCTGCAATACTTCAAAAGCATTTGCCGGTGATTCTTCAGTCAATAATTCGATNTAATCAGANAAACATTCCTCGTCATGTGGATTGAGCTCCAAAGAACCCTTGTAAAATTCTTTTGCCAGNTCAAATTCAGAAATCTTTTCATATGCTCCTGCAAGAACATGCATGATTCCAGCATTATTTGGTTCAAATTCCAATGCTTTTTCTATCAATACAATGCCCTCACGCGTTCTTCCTTCAAGGTCTTCAATAATACCAAGTCCAAGCCAAGCCTCAGAAAGCATTGGGGCCAATTCNATACTTCGTTTGTAATTATGCTTTGATAGCTCTAGTTCATTCAATTGCTCATAGCATTCACCAATGTAACAATAGGCAGAAGCATCATCTCCATCAATCCGCATACATTCATTGAAATGCTCAATCGCTTTAAAAAATTTCTCTTGTGATAAATAAGCATTGGCCATATTAAAATGAGCAGGTCCAAAATCTTTNTTAATTAAAAGAGAATAATCGTAAGCCCAAATCGCCTTTGCATAATCTTCTAGCTTGCTATGTGCATTACCGAGGTTATACCAAGCCGTAAAAGAATATGGGTTTTCATCTATAAATTGAGAATAACATGAAATTGCTTGTTGATAATCTCCAAGNTGATCATAGCAAAATGCAATTTCATAAAGTGCACCTTCATTTTGAGGATTCACTGATATTGCCGTTCTTAAGATATCTATTGCCTCCTTAAACTTGCCTAAGTTTTGATATTCCANGGCAATATCNAAATAAATATCGTCGATNTCTTCTTCCCCTGCTGCTTCAATTGCTAAGGTGTAATTCTTAATTGCATTCTTAGANTCTTTGAGCTGACTAAAAATNGAAGCTTTGGTCAAATGAAATTCGAAAGAAGGAACGCCAAAAGACTGAATATTATCTAAAACATCAATCGCATCGTTTAGCTTACCTAATCCGGTTAAAGCCTGGGCCTTTCTTAGNGAAAACAAACCATTATAGGAGAAATGNGTAATCGCCATTTCCGCCGCTAGAAGNGCTTTGGAGAAATTTCCATTGATTAAATAATGATCTACAATTGCCTCCAATCGATCGCTATCAATAAAGACGGCATTATTTCCTTTTATGTAGGATTCAAATAACTCTAGATCTTCCTTTAAATAATTCTCGCTACTGTCGTCTTCTTCGTCGTCAAACATAGGCCGTTTTTATTAAAGGTAAATTTATTTTAAATGCTCCCATATACCATCTAAAAAATATTATCAACATTGCAANTGTTTAAATGCTATTTATTTAATTGAAAAATGTTTTTCAGCCGCTTCGGACACATAATCACCTATTGCAAGAGAAGCTGTCGCTGCTGGTGATGGTGCATTCAAAACATGTATAGAATTGCCGTGGTACTCAATTCGGAAATCATCCCTTGTGTCCCCATCCTGCGACAAAAGAAGCGCTCTAACACCTGCCCTTCCTGGTCGAATATCATCTGATNCTAATGAAGGAATCATACGCTGCAATGTTTTAAGAAAAAGTCTTTTTGAAAAGGCACGACGGTATTCATTAATACCAAAAGCCATATTGTTGAAAAATAATTTCCAAGTGCCTTTATAAGAGAGTGCATCTACCGTATCTGTCAGTGAAAAATCAGTTTTCTCATATCCCTCTCGCTTAAATGTAAAGACCGCATTCGGTCCGCATTCAATTTCACCGTTCGTCATCCGCGTAAAATGCACACCTAAAAAAGGAAAGTCAGGATTTGGAACAGGATAGATTAAGTTTTTGACTTTGTGTTGGGCCTGAGGGGTAAGCTCATAATAATCTCCTCGAAAACCGACTACCTTCTCTTTTAGGTCAACACCGTCTTTCTTCGCCAAACGATCCGCCTGCAGACCTGCACAAAAAACTTGATAGTTGGATTGAAAAACACCTTTACTCGTATGTAGGATTGAATATTCATCTTTCTTTTCAANGTCTTGAACCTCGCATCCCATAAAGACTTTACTATCCTTATTAATCGCCAAGGCCAGTTCTACCATTTTTTTTGTTGCCGCTACAAAATCAACGATTCCAGTGCAAGGAACCCAAATACCACCAATAGATTCGACATGAGGCTCGATGTCTTTNACTTGGTCAGCATTTATCTTCTCTATTCCTTCGATTCTATTTTCAGTTCCTATTGCAAATATACGGTCCATATTTGCGAGCTCTTTTTTTTCAGTCGCCACNACAACTTTACCACAAACATCGTGTGGAATACCATANTCCTTTGAAAAGGCAACGAGTTCGTGCCGTCCTTCAATGCAATTTTTAGCTTTTAAACTACCTGGCTTATANTACAAGCCTGAATGAATGACTCCCGAATTATGCCCTGTCTGGTGGTCTGCCAAACCTGGTTCCTTTTCAAATAAAGCAATNGTTAGGTTCGGATTTCTTTTTTGNAGCTTGTAAAAGGTTGCTGCCCCAACAATTCCACCACCAACAACTGCAATATCAAATTTCATAGTATTGAATTTTCCGCAAATTTAGGGAATATCTATGTTTAAACCATAAAATGAGCAATAAGATAGGTTTCTATTTTGTTAACCATCCATGAACTCGTAAATTTGCAGACAATCAATTATGAATCAGTTCAAAAAAGTTGCTTTTTATACCCTTGGATGTAAGCTGAATTTCTCAGAGACTTCGACGATCTCAAGACTTTTCCAAGATGCGGGTATCGCAAAGGTAAATTTCGAAGAGCATCCAGATATATATGTGATCAACACCTGTTCTGTTACTGAAAATGCAGATAAAAAATGTCGACAGCTTGTAAAAAAAGCAAAACGTGTAAATAGCGCATCATTTGTAATTATTGTTGGCTGTTTTGCGCAGCTCAAACCAACGGAGATTAGTAAAATGGAAGGCGTGGATATGGTGCTTGGCGCCAATGAAAAATTTAATGTCCTCGAACATTTAGATCGCTTGGATGAGAAAAACAAGCATGCCATTGTTTCATTCGATAATATCAAAAAAACAAAAGAGTTCGTTCCTTCTTATTCAATTGGAGATAGAACTCGATCTTTTTTAAAAATTCAAGACGGTTGTGATTACTTCTGTACGTTTTGTACCATACCTTTGGCGAGAGGAAAAAGTAGAAACGCGAGTATAGCAGAAACGCTAATGGAAGCAAAAAAAATCGCAGCGAAAGATGTAAAAGAAATTGTACTTACTGGGGTTAATATTGGAGACTTCGGACAAGGCGGTCAAGAGAATTTTTTTTCTTTAGTAAAAGGACTCGAAACTGTAGAAGGAATTGACAGATTCAGAATCTCTTCCATTGAGCCCAATCTGTTGTCCAATGAAATTATAGAATTTTGCCTGAACGACTCTGAAAAATTTGTACCACATTTTCATATCCCACTGCAATCGGGAAACGATGAGTTATTAAATTCGATGCGTAGGAAATATGACACGGCATTGTACCGAGAAAGAATTGAATATATCAAGAGCTTACGTCCAGATGCCTGTATAGGCGTAGACGTCATTGTTGGATTTCCTGGAGAGTCAGATGCACATTTCAATGACACAGTAGAATTCCTTAAAGAACTTGATATATCGTATCTGCATGTTTTCACCTACTCGGAGCGCGCAAATACGACAGCGAAAAAAATGGACCAGGTGGTTCCTATTCCGAAGAGAAAAGAAAGAAGTAAAATTTTACACCTTTTATCTGACCGAAAAAGGCGTCATTTTTATGAATCGAATAAAGGATCCAAAAGAAAAGTACTTTTTGAAGACGATAACCATGATGGTTATCTACATGGTTTCACAGAGAACTATATAAAAATTAAAACACCTTATCAGCCAAACTTAACAAACACGTTTTGTGAGGTTCATTTAGATCACTTAGACCGAGATGGTATTTATAAGTCAGCCACAGAAGCTACAATCGAAATTTAATTTATGAAGCCTATTTACATTATACGAAGAGAGACATTTAATGCAGCGCATAGGCTGAGAAGGGAGGATTGGTCATCCGCTAAAAACGAGGAAGTTTTTGGAAAATGTAGTAATAAAAATTGGCATGGACATAACTTTGATCTTTTTGTAACCGTAAAAGGTGTGCCAAGTGAAGAAACGGGATTTGTTATGAATTTGAAAGATCTCGGAGAAATCATTAAAGAAAACGTAATCGAAAAAATTGACCATAAAAATATTAACCTAGACGTTCCCTTCATGAGCGGAAAAATGTCTTCAACTGAAAATTTAGCAATAGGTATTTGGGAACAATTGGAAAACTTAATCAAAGCTAAAGGAGGCGAATTGGTTAAAATAAAACTGGTTGAAACCGAAAATAATTTCGTAGAATATTTCGGCGGAAAAGAACCATTTTGAATGAACTACGTTTAGACTATAAAATAAATACATTGGACTCAAATACTTTAGAAAAAAATTACCGTCAAATATTAAAAGAAATTGGTGAAAACCCCGATCGAGAAGGACTTTTAAAAACGCCCGAGCGCGTTGGGAAAGCAATGAAATTCTTGACTAGCGGTTATGAAATTGACCCAGACTCCATCGTTCATCAAGCGGTCTTCAATGAAACCTATTCAGAAATGGTATTGGTGAAAGATATTGAGATATATTCGCTCTGCGAGCACCACGTACTTCCCTTTTTTGGTAAAGCGCACATTGCCTACATCCCAGATGGGAAAATCGTAGGTTTAAGCAAGGTACCAAGAGTAGTTGATGCTTATTCAAGAAGGTTACAAGTTCAAGAACGACTCACAATAGAAATAAGGGATTGCTTACAGCGAACCTTAAACCCAAAGGGTGTTGCCGTTGTATTAGAATGCTCTCACATGTGCATGCAAATGAGAGGTGTTCAAAAACAGAATTCGGCGACCACAACAAGCGCATTTACGGGGCTATTTCTCAAGAATGACGCCACGCGAAAGGAATTTATTAACTTGATTAGATAATTATGAATACGATTTTTGAAAATAGTAGAACAGAAAATAATGCGGAAGCAGTAAGAAGTTTTTTCAGGTCAGTCTATTCCTACATGTTCGCTGCTTTAGGTATATCAGGAATTATCGCTTACAGGGTTGGGAATGATCCAAATTTATTCAGCGAATACTTTTTGAATGGAACAGGTGGCCTATCTGCCTCTTTTTATTTGGTTTTGTTTGCACCTATAGGACTTAGTTTTCTGATTCAATGGGGATACAACAGACTTTCAATGCTCTCCTTAACATTCCTATTTATCTTGTATTCAGGACTGATGGGACTGATGCTTTCCTCGATCTTTCTTGTATATGATTTACAGGCGATTGCCAACACGTTCTTCGTTTCCGCAGGTGCGTTCGGAGGAATGGCCATTCTTGGCTACACAACCAAAACCGACCTGAGCAAGTTTGGAAGCCTTCTATACATGGTTTTCATCGGAATGTTTATTTCTTCAATTGTTAATTTTTTCATAGGTAGTGATTCATTGGGCTTTATCATTGCGTGTTTGGGCGTATTTGTGTTTACAGGACTTACTGCATATCACATGCAAGCATTAAAGAAAATGGTACATAGCAACCAAATTAGTCCAGTAGAAAAAAGTAAAATTGCTTTGATTGGTGGTCTTCAGCTTTATATCCTTTTCATTAACCTATTCCTATCTTTACTCAGAATCTTGGGTGGAAGGGATTAATCTTTTTAATTGTTGAAAAAACAATCCTTTTAATTATTTTTGTTGAAACAAAACAAATATTATGTCTGATAATTTTTTTGAAGAATCAACCAATGCTGTTGGTACCATCGTTACAATTGTTTTACTTGGTATCATTATCAGTATCTTAATGTGGGGATAGGTCCAAATCAATTATATCCTTATGCCATTTAATGCCGTTTTTTCACACATTATAAAAAAACGGATCCCTAGAATAAGAAATTATTCATCCTCCCCTATTTCATGTCAAAAGACGGTGTTGGAGCAACTTTTGAAAAAAGCTCAAAAGACGAGTTTCGGATTGCTTCATCATTTTAATGAAATTCGTTCTAAAGAGCAATTTCAAACCCTTGTACCATTAAGCAGTTATGATACCTTATATCCGTATATAAAAAGACAAATTGAAGGGGAAGAAAATGTGCTTTGGCCGGGAAAAACATCTTGGTTTGCAAAATCTTCCGGTACAAGCGGAAATACTTCCAAGCTATTACCCATTACAGTAGACTCCTTGTATGAAAACCACTATGCTGGCGGAAAGGATCTTCTCGCCATTTACTATGAAAACCATTCAAATCGAAAATTATACAATGCAAAACACCTAATCATAGGTGGAAGTACGCAAATAAATACACAAACCAACAATACGAGTATTGGAGATCTTTCCGCATTTATTGTTGAAAACCTTCCGTGGTGGACAGAAATAAGAAGAACGCCAAAAAGAAAAATAGCGTTAATGGACAATTGGGAGGAAAAACTCGACCAAATGGCGCATGCTACATTAAATGACAACATATGCATAGTAGCTGGACTTCCCAGCTGGACATTGGTTCTTTTTCAACGTGTTTTAGATATCTCAGGCAAAAAAAACATCCATGAGGTTTGGCCAAACCTAGAGCTCTATATTCATGGTGGGATGAACATTGATCCATATCGAAAAGCTTTTGAAAAAATGCTTCCAAATCCGAATATGAATTATGTTCAAGCCTATAACGCATCAGAAGGTTACTTTGGACTTCAAGACAGAAAAGAAAGCAGTGATATGCTTTTGCTGACTGATGCACAAGTGTATTATGAGTTTATACCTATGGATGAATTTAAGGGGCTCAACTCTAGACACGTTATTGATTTGGAAGAAGTCAGCATAGATGTAGAATATGCTATTGTTTTAACTACGTCAGCTGGATTGTGGCGCTATATCATAGGAGACACAATTTGCTTTACATCCATTTTGCCTTATCGCTTTCAAGTTACGGGCAGAACAACGCATTATATCAATGCTTTTGGAGAAAAAACAATCATTTCACATGTAGAAAAAGCTTTATCCGAAGCCGCTAGCGAGAATGACATTCTGGTTTTTGACTTTACAGTTGCTCCTTACTTTGAAGAATCGAAGGGCTCTGGAGGTCACGAATGGCTTATTGCGCTGAATGCAGAAAATGAAAATCAAATCCATACACTTGAATCTGCAATTGAATCGAATATGAAGTCTTTAAATGTAGATTACGAAGGAAAAAGAAAAGACTCTATCAATATGCTTGCACCAAAGTTTTCATACGTTCAAAAAAACGTTTTTGAGCGATGGCTCAAGAAAAAAAATAAGCTTGGAGGACAACATAAGATACCAAGAGTGCAAAATGACCGTATATTTATAGAAGAACTTCTAGAAATCGCGAAGGAAGATTCTCGAATTCGCTAACATTTGACCATGCTTGAATTTAAACTACTTTTTCTTTTCTTGGTATTTTCTTTATATGGAAATAGCCAGCCAAAACTAGTAGCGCTCAATGAAAATTATACCCTCGAAAAAGGGCTTAATTGGATTCCCGATGCCACTGGCAATATCCTGTTTTACAAGGCAAATAATCTCTTCAAAGCACAAAAAGGACAGCTTCCAACCTTCACCCAGAGCATAAGGTCCACAGGAGAAATCACGCAACTTTTACCGATTAATGCATTTAAAACCATATTGTTTTCAGGTGACCAGCAACAACTCTGTATTCTTGATAATACATTCAGCCCAAATGGAGATTGCATAGATTTAGAAGATTTTGAAGTTCAAAATGCCAAACTGTGCGCTGTTTCAGCCAGACCAAACCTCATCTATATTTTCGATGAATTCAATAGCACATTACTGCTAGTGGATTTTATTGAGCTGAAGGTAAGACAAAGTGTACTCAATGTAGCGGCTTTAATTGGAAGAGAATTAAACATTATTGAGCTTAAGGAGCATAATAATAAATTGTTTGTATTGAATACAGACGGGTCCGTTCTTGTTTTTGATATGTTCCTGAACCTAAAAGGCCAACTAAATACTACCTTGAATGCATTGAATTTTTGGAATGACTACATTGTAGAATTAAAAGGAAATGAGCTACAATTCTCTTCGCTAAATAATAGTAAAATCAGCTATACAATAAAATGCGAAGAAGCATCCGCTTTGAGTGTTCATGGAAATTCTTTTTATTTTAGTGAAAATGGAGCATTATCGACCTTCGAATTAAAATCTCAATAATCAATTCGGGTACGGTCAATTATACTAATTTAGCAAAGCGAAAAAAAATACATTATGCATATTGCAGTTGCAGGAAATATAGGATCAGGTAAAACGACTTTAACCAACATGCTTTCAAAGCACTATGGCTGGGAAACACATTTTGAAGATGTTGAGCACAACCCATATTTGAATGACTTTTATCACGATATGCAAAGATGGTCTTTCAACCTACAAATCTATTACCTCAATAGTCGATTTACGCAGGTTCAAGAAATAAAATCAACTGAACAAACGGTCATTCAGGATAGAACTATTTATGAGGATGCATTTATATTTGCACCTAACCTGCATTCAATGGGTTTGATGACCACAAGAGATTTCGAAAATTATTTCTCTCTTTTTACTTTGATGGATTCTTTTGTGTCGGCTCCTGATCTTCTAATCTATCTTCGCGCTAGTGTTCCAACCCTAGTCAACCAAATTCAGCAAAGAGGTCGTGAATATGAAGAAAGTATTCGATTGGATTACTTAAAGCGCTTAAATGAACGCTACGAAGCTTGGATTTCTACCTATGACAAGGGTAAATTGTTAATTATCGATATCGACAACAATCGCTTCCCTGAAAGCCAAGAAGATTTGGGTAAAATCATTCATTCCATCGATGCCGAAATAAACGGCTTGTTTTAGACTATGATTATCGTTACCGGAGCAGCAGGGTTTATCGCTAGTTTTCTTGTAGAAAAATTAAATGAATCAGGTGTCACTGACCTTATATTGGTGGATGACTTTTCGAGAGAGGATAAACAAAACAATCATGAAAATCTTCAATGCCATTCCAAAATTGAAAGAACAGCATTTATTGATTGGTTTTCAACGAACCATAATGAAGTCGATTTTGTATTTCACCTCGGTGCAAGAACCGATACAACTGAAATGGATTACAGCATTCATGAGACTTTAAATGTTAAATACAGCGAGGATATTTGGAATATCTGCACCGCGCAAAATGTTCCTTTAATTTACGCAAGTAGCGCAGCGACCTACGGAATGGGCGAACATGGCTACGAAGACAATCATGATATTGTTGCAAAATTAAATCCTTTAAATCCATATGGAGATTCAAAAAATAATTTTGATAAATGGGTATTGAATCAAGATAAGACTCCTCCATTCTGGGCAGGTGTGAAATTCTTTAATGTATACGGTCCCAATGAGAACCACAAAGGAAGAATGGCGAGTGTTGTATTTCATACCTATCACCAAATTCAAAAAACAGGTGGTATGAAGCTATTCCGCTCACACAATGCGAACTATAAAGATGGTGAACAGTTGAGGGATTTTATTTATGTGAAAGATGTGGTCTCAATATTATTGTTCCTGGCAGAAAAAAAAGAGGCCTCGGGTTTATATAATGCGGGAACGGGTATTGCGCGATCATTTCATGATTTGGCAAGTCTAACTTTTCAGGCGCTCGACTTAAAACCAAATATATCTTTTATAGATACACCGCTTGATATCCGAGATAAATACCAGTATTTCACAGAAGCGTCCATACAAAAGCTAATAGCCGCTGGTTACTCAAAATCATTCCATACCCTTGAAGAAGGTGTTAGCGATTATGTTCAAAATTACCTCAATGCCTAGTTTTGTTCATTACTTGTTAATAAATATTCGTTGAACCTCGCACTTATTCCGAATAACGAGTAAATTTGTTACTCAATGTTAGATGCACTAATAACATCAAAGACAAGGATACGATTGTTGGTAAAGTTCTTTTTGAACCCGACAATGAAGGCTTACCTCCGTGAATTGGCTAATGAATTTGATGAAAGCACAAATTCCGTAAGACTTGAATTAAATCGATTGCAAGACGCGGGACTTATTGAACGTGAATCCAAAGGGAATTTGGTCATGTATAATGCAAAGAAATCTCACCCTTTATTTCCTGAAATCAAAAGTATTGTCTCGAAAATTACCGGAATTGATTCCATCATTGAATCTGTCATAGAAAGACTAGGTTCAGTCGAAAAGGCTTATTTGATTGGAGACTATGCAAAAGGAAAGGATTCTGGTGTAATAGACGTTGTCTTAATAGGTGATATTGACAAAAACATATTACAAGAACACATACAGAAAGCCGAAGACCTAGTTTCACGAAAAATTCGTGCTATGGTCATGACGTCTGATGAGTTTAGTTTGTATACAAAAAATCAAAAGGAACCTTTTTTACTTCTTTGGAGTAAGGAATAGTTTACTTAGATACTTTTTAATACTACTTTATTCCTACTAAAAAAATGGGACTGAGAGTAGCGAAGCTATATTATGATATTAGATTTAATTTTATTCAAAGATCCATCAGTAAAGCGCCATGTTGCCAAAACAATTACTTGGAGAATTGTTGGGACTATAGATACAATGATTATCGGTTGGCTGATTACAGGAAATGCCATGACTGGACTCAAAATTGGCGGAATCGAAGTGGTAACTAAAATGATTTTGTATTATTTTCACGAGCGAATGTGGTTTAAAATCAACTTAGGTTTGCCTCATAGAAAATCTGATGAAAAATTGAAAGAAGAAAAGTGAAAAATTTAAAAACGCATTCTTACAAAATTAAGCGTATTGACTTTGAAAAAAGAAATAAGCATCGCGGTATAGCTATATGGCTTGTTGGTCTTTCGGGTTCGGGTAAGTCCACGCTCGCAAATGGACTTCACGCAAAGCTTTTTGAAAATGGCTTACAATCGGTTGTTTTGGATGGAGACAACACGAGACTAGGAATAAATAAAGACCTTGGTTTCTCAGACGAAGATAGGAATGAAAATATTAGACGTGTTGCAGAGATATCAAAACTATTTATTGAAACTGGACATATTGTAATTAATGCCTTTATTTCTCCATTTGAAATCAATAGAATAGAAGCAAAAAAAATAATTTCCGATAAAGATTTTGTAGAAGTATATATCAATAGTTCAATCACTACATGTGAAAACCGAGATGTAAAAGGGCTATATAAGAAAGCAAGGTCAGGAGAAATAAAGGACTTCACAGGAGTTTCGAGCCCCTTTGAAAAACCAATAAATCCCGATATTAGTATAGATACTGAGAATCTTTCTATTGAAGAAAGTATTGATTATGTATTCCATGAATTGAAATCAAAATTATGAGTTACAGATTAGAGCATTTAGCAGAATTAGAAGCAGAATCGATTTACGTGCTCAGAGAAGCATTTGCGCAGTTTGAAAATCCCTGTATTTTATTTTCTGGGGGTAAAGATTCTATTGTTGTTACCCATTTGGCTGTAAAAGCTTTCTATCCAGCTAAAATACCATTCCCTTTAGTACATATTGATACGGGGCATAATTTTGATGAAACAATAGCTTTCAGGGATGAACTAATTCAAAAGATTGGCGCTCAGCTCATAGTTGGAAGCGTTCAAGAGGCGATTGATAATGGTCTTGCGCAAGACGAAAAAGGAGTACATGCAACAAGAAATACTGCGCAAATACCAACTTTGTTAGATGCCATTGAAAAAAACAAATTTGATGCAGCAATGGGAGGGGCGCGAAGGGATGAAGAGAAGGCTAGGGCAAAAGAAAGGTTCTTCTCCCACAGGGATGACTTTGGGCAATGGGACCCTAAAAACCAAAGACCAGAGCTGTGGAATCTGTATAATGGAAGGAAAAAATATGGAGAACACTTTCGTGTGTTTCCAATAAGTAACTGGACAGAGATGGATATTTGGGAATATATCAAAAAAGAAAATATAGCATTACCAAGTCTTTACTTCTCTCATGAGCGAGAGGTAATAAGAAGAGGTGATACCATCTTGGCAAACTCACCTTTCATTACGCTTAAACCAAACGAAAAGGTAACAAAAGAAATTGTTCGATTTAGAACTATTGGAGATTTAACAATTACAGGAGCTGTTCAATCAGAGGCAAGTACGCTAGATCATATTATTGCCGAGGTGGCCGCAGCGTGCGAAACAGAACGCGGTAATCGAGCGGACGATCAACGATCAGAGGCTGCTATGGAAGAACGCAAAAAAGAAGGATACTTTTAATATGAAAGGAGAATTATTAAGATTTACAACCGCTGGTAGTGTTGATGATGGTAAAAGCACCTTAATCGGCCGTTTACTTTACGACTCAAAAAGCATTTTTCAAGACCAGCTCGCTGCTATAGAAAACACAAGCAAAAAGAAAGGTTTAGATGAAATTGATTTTTCACTCTTAACTGATGGCTTAAAAGATGAACGAGAACAAGGTATTACAATTGATGTTGCTTATCGGTATTTCAATACGCCGAATCGAAAGTTCATCATCGCAGATACTCCAGGACACATTCAGTACACCAGAAATATGGTGACGGGAGCATCAACGGCTAATGCTGCTTTAATTTTAATAGATGCACGCAATGGTGTCATAGAACAAACAAAAAGACATAGTTATATTGCCTCATTGCTCCAAATACCACATGTTTTAGTCTGTATCAACAAGATGGACTTGGTTAATTACGAAGAAAGTGCGTTCGAAAAAATAAAAGAACAATACAAAGACTTTGCAGCCAAATTAGATATTCAAGATTTTAAATTCATTCCAATATCGGCTTTGAAAGGAGACAATGTTGTAAATCGTTCTAAAAAAATGGAATGGTACAACGGATCCACATTATTACATTCATTAGAAAATATACCCGTCGCAAATGACCTCAATCATATAGACTTTAGATTTGCCGTGCAAACAGTTTTGAGACCACATTCAGATGAATACCATGACTACAGAGGGTACGCAGGACGCATTGCAAGTGGTATTTTAAGAATTGGAGATCCTGTCACCGCACTCCCCTCTAAACTACAAAGCAGTATTAAAAAAATACATTGCGCAGAATTAGAACTTCAAGAGGCCTATGCGCCTCAATCTATTAGTATAGAACTAGAGGATGACATTGACATTAGTCGAGGTGATATGATTGTTAAAACGACAAACCAACCTGAAAACAGCCAGGAGATTGATGCTATGGTTTGTTGGATGGGAGAAAACCCGATGCAGTTAAATGGTAAATATAGCATACAGCATACAGCACGATCTGGTAGGGCCATCATTAAAGAAATCGTTTATATTGTCGACCTTAATGAATTGAAACGAATCGAAGGAAAAACTTCACTGGAAAAAAATGGAATAGCGCGAATTAAAATAAAAACTACTACACCACTCTTTTTTGATTCCTACAGGAAAAATAGAAATACAGGTTCTTTTATTTTAATCGAAGAAACTAATTTTAATACTGTTGGGGCAGGAATGATAATATAATTATTATGGAAAAAGTCAAGAGATATATTTTTATGCATATGAGTAGCTGTGAAATGTGCGGAGAATCCTGTGAGGAGCATAAAACACTCGGGATTCGTTTAAATAAATCCCAAGGCAAGAGTCCAAAGAATAAAACAGGTATAGCTGTAGGTGTTAAAAAATGTACCCGATGCAATTTGATTTATGCATCACCACAACCTATTCCAAATGATTTACAGGATCATTACGGAACACCTCCAGAAGATTATTGGAAACCCGAGTATTTTAAATGGAATAAAAATTATTTTCGAATTCAAACGCAAACTGCCCAAGAGCTATTAAACTTTAAAAAGGGTATGACAGCTCTAGATATTGGTGCAGGATTAGGAAAAGCAATGCTCACACTAGAAAATGAAGGATTCGACACTTTAGGACTAGAGCCATCGAAACCGTTCTATAGCCGAGCAATTGAACAAATGGGTATTTCTGAAAAAAAACTATCCTTTGGTGCCGTTGAAGATTTAGACTACGATTCAGAATCTTTTGACTTTATAACCTTTGGAGCAGTAGTTGAGCATCTATACAATCCAAAGGAGTGCATTGAAAAAGCGATGAAATGGTTAAAGCCAAATGGAATTATACATATTGAAGTTCCTTCATCTAATTGGCTAATTTCAGCGATTATCAATAAGTATTACAGGTTAATTGGAACAAATTATGTTACTAATTTAAGCCCGATGCACGCTCCATTTCATCTTTATGAATTTGACCTAAAATCATTCGAATATTTGGGAAATGAAATTGGTTTTAATATCGCAAAACATCATTTTTCAGTATGCGAAATTTTCTTTTTACCGAAGTTTCTGCATCCACTGCTGAATTGGTACATGAAAAGAACAAATCGAGGAATGCAATTGACAGTATACCTCAAAAAAAATGGTTGAGATTATCAAAATTATACTTAACATCTTTTGTAAAACTAATAAGTGAGCTTTTCCGGAGTATTTAAAATAATTACAAATACGAGCCTATATACGCTTTCTACATTTCTATTAAGGGCATCATCAATCATATTCTTTCCGATATTTTCACTTTATCTGACGGAATCCGATTATGGAATCTTATCAATCACTCAAAGCATTGCTCTCATTGTTGGGGTAATGGCTGGACTCGGAATAAATCGTTCTATTACAAGATTTATTTATTATGAATCAGAAAAAACGAACGACAGTCATTCCAGTATTATCTTCACATCGCTGTTCTCAAGCTTTGGAGTGCAGGCTATATTTGTCATATTCATTGTCCTGTTTAACCGATTCATTCCGAATAGTTTATTAAATGAAATCGCATTTTTCCCATACGTTTTTGTCGCGATTTTAGCGGTACCATTCAACTCTATAATTGAAGTAGCAAAAACATATTTTAAATCAATTCATGAGGGTAAGAAAGTATTTTATATTGACATCTCGTTTTTCTCGCTAAACATACTATTCAACCTTTTCTTTGTAGTCGTATTGGGTTTTGATGTGTTAGGTATATTCTATGGAATACTAATCAATACATTAATTTTTTCATGCATCCTGTACTTTACATTCTACAGAAAATTAACCATCGAATTTAGCCCGCAACTGCTTAGGAAAATACTGAGATACTGCATGCCTTTGGTTCCCTATGCAATTTTAAACATCGTTTTTGAAGCTTGCGATAAGTTTTACTTAAATTCACAATTCGGAACTTCCTATTCCGGGCTCTATTACATCGTGGTCATTTTCGCTTCGATTTTCTCATCTTTTAAAGAATCAATAATTACCGCCCTTACCCCATATTTTTATGAGAATATAGAAGGAAATGTGAATGCAATTAAACGCATCATAAATTGGACTTTTCTAATTTCTGGCTTTATTGCAATGGGTTTAAGCTTCTTTTCATTTGAGATTTTAACGATTCTTTCAAGTAATCCCACTTTCGTAGATGCTCACATATATATACCATTTACTATTGTCAGCTTTTATTTAATCCTATTCGGAAATCTTTTTAACATCAAAACATATTACTTCGGAAAATATACAGATTACCTGTTTATTGCTACACTGATTGGGTTGGCAGTAGAAATTACTGCTTGTTACCTATTAATCCCGAAATACAATATTCTAGGAGCAACATTATCAAGGCTAATTGCTTTTGGAGCACACGTACTTGTGCTATTTTATTTAAGTTACAAAGAAACACAAAAAAGAGAAATTTACGACTATCGGTTCCTTATCATTTGCTGCATTGTAATGTCCTCAATAATATGCCTACCCTTCTTTATTGAATTAAAATTTTCGTTTATCATAAATATGATAATTAAATTAAGCTTCATTATATCTCTAGCTGCAATTGTGTACATATTCAAGAGGGAAGATATTAATGTTTTCATTAGCTCGTTTACTAAATCGATTATTACACGAAAAAATAAAGTTTAGCCCAACAAATAATAAATCAAAATGAATTATCTTAAAAGCATTGGACGCAAAATTTTAACTCCCATTTTTTATTTACTTTATCTACTGAAAAATAAATCACTCAATAAAGATACTAAAGGAAAAACATTGATGAATGGTATATCTGCTGTAATTTCAATGAAGGACGAGGAATATACGATTGAAGCTTGCATAAGAAGTCTTTATGGATTTGCCGATCAGATTATTTGTATCGACAATGGCTCAAGCGACAAATCGATAGAAATAGTTGAGGAATTACAGCAAGAATTTTCTCATCTGGAATTGGTGCAAATGCCAGGAGCTTTGCTCGGTGATTGCCGTAACGAAGGTCTAAAAAGAACAAAGTATAATTGGCATCTAAGATGGGATGCAGATATGATCGCCCATACAGATGGAGAGCATTCATTTTTACATCTGAAAAAGAAAATTTTACAATCTGATACGCCAAGAACCATTCAGCTCCCAAGAATCAATTTAAATGGCGACTTTTACCATGCAACAGAGGGTAAAATCAGCGATCAAGGAGAACCTATACTTATGAGGTATACGAGAGATATTGTTTACAAGGAATATGGTAAATTCGATTCTATAAAGGTTCCCTTCTATTACAAACAATTGAAAGAATCAACAAATTATTATCTGCACTGTCAAGGTCTGAAGTCTGATGAAAACCTGATCCATAGATTTCATTATTTTACATGGCGAAAGTATACTAATGAAAATCCTAATTTCAAACTCTCTAAAGATGAATTTATTGAAAAGAGAAACAATTACTATTTCGGAACAAATGACCCGTTAAACGTAAATTATAGATACCAGAGACAAAATGTGCTTCGATTTGTAAGATATGATCCCGAAAGTTATATTGATTACCCCTCTGAACTTAAAAAACTGATGAAAGAAAATAATAGATTTGAGATAGTATATAAAGACTCGAAACCGTTCATGAGAATTGATAAAAGCAACAAAGCAATGCAAGATTTCAAACCAAATAACGATGATTTGACCTGGAGCGTCGACGTATTTATTAAAAAGATTGAAAAAGAAACGATAAATCAATATTTAAATTAACAAAATGAAAGTAGCCTTAATAACAGGTATCACAGGCCAAGACGGCGCTTATTTAGCTGAACTTTTACTCAGTAAGGGGTATAAGGTACATGGTTTAAAAAGAAGAAGCTCATTGTTTAATACAGGCCGTATTGACCATTTGATAAAAGACATTCATGACTCATCAAATAATTTCCACCTGCACTATGGAGACCTAACAGATCCGACAAACCTTATAAGAATAGTCCAAGAAACGCAACCCGATGAGATTTATAATTTGGCTGCACAGTCTCATGTCCAAGTCAGCTTCGAAACTCCTGAATATACCGGAAATTCGGATGGTCTCGGGACGCTAAGATTATTAGAAGCAATAAGAATTTTGAAGCTAACAAAAAAAACAAAAATTTATCAAGCTTCTACCTCTGAATTGTACGGTAAGGTTATGGAAACACCTCAAAACGAAGAAACACCATTTTATCCAAGAAGTCCTTATGGTGTAGCAAAACTTTATGCTTTTTGGATTACTAAGAACTACAGAGAGGCGTATGATATGTTTGCAGTAAATGGAATTTTATTCAACCATGAAAGTCCACGCCGGGGAGAAACCTTTGTATCAAGAAAAATAACTAGAGCTGCATGCTCAATCAAGCTTGGGAAACAAAACAAACTCTTCCTTGGAAATATTGATGCCAAAAGAGATTGGGGTCATGCCAAAGATTATGTAGAAGGTATGTGGCGAATATTGCAGCATGATGTTCCCGAAGACTTTGTTTTAGCAACAGGGGAGCTTCATTCGGTTCGAGAATTTTGCGAACTAACATTCCTGTTCTTGGGCATTCAAATTGAATGGAAAGGGGAAGGTATTGATGAAAAAGGATATGACAAGAGTAATGGGAATGTAATCATTGAAATCGATCCTTATTACTTCAGACTAACAGAGGTTGATCTGCTCCTCGGAGATCCAACTAAAGCCAAACAGAAACTAGGCTGGACACCATCCTACACCTTCAAAGAACTCGTTAAAGAAATGGTTGAAAACGATTTAGAAGAAATGAACAAATGAAAACAGGAACAATTTTAATAACTGGAGGTGCTGGCTTTCTTGGACAACATGTGTTTCAGGAAATAAAAAGCAAATACCCAACATCACAAATTATTGTACCGAGATCTAAAGATGTAGACCTGAGAGATAGAGAAAGCACACTTACCTACTTTAGCAAAATGAAACCGGAGATTGTAATTGGAATAGCCGCAAGACTTGGAGGGATTGGAGACAATCGAAAATTTCCTGCAAACTACTTTTATGACAATATCACAATCGGAATAAATACGGTTGACGGTGCTCGTCTATCAAATGCATCAAAACTCATATTGATAGGTACTGTGTGTAGCTATCCCAAAATAACTCCCGTACCTTTCAAAGAAGAAGACCTTTGGAATGGATATCCTGAGCCTACTAATGGTGCCTATGGTATCTCCAAAAAAGCAGTTGCCGAATACGCACTTGCCGTGAATAAACAATACGGATTAAATGTGGTCAACCTTCTTTTAACGAATCTCTACGGACCAGGAGATGACTTTAGAGATGAAACATCCCATGTCATTCCCGCGATTATAAAAAAAATGATTGCTGCTAAAAACAATAACACTAAAGAGATTTCAGCTTGGGGAGATGGCTCACCTACAAGAGATTTCTTATATGTAAAGGACGCTGCAAGAGCTATTGTAAAATCGATTAATTGCAGCTATTCTAATCCAATAAATGTAGGAAATGGAAAAGACATAAGCATAAAGGCTTTATATGGCTTTATTAAGGAAAAAGTCAATTTTGAAGGCAGTGTGAATTGGGACACCTCCTACCCCAATGGTCAACCCAAAAGACTACTAGATATCTCCAAAGCCAGAGAACATTTTGGTTTTGAACCTAAAACATCCTTTGAGCTTGGAATAGATCAAACGATTGAGTGGTACCTTAAACATGAAAAAGAACTAGCAACCTTAACGACCAAGTATAAATAATGGATTGGTACCTTCGGAAATTAGTTTATGTTTGGTTGAAATTCTCGGAATATACCATTAACTCAATTGTATTCTTTTATTCAATTTTATACAACAAGAAAAAGAAAACAAAGGACTTTAAAAGTATCGGTGCCTTTTGGTACTATCCACCAGATCTAACCGGTTCTAACCTAAGAATTGGCGGTTGGCGCAAATACTTTATAGATGATGGCTACATATTTGATGACTTTTTTAATAACGAGCTGAATGAGTATGTCAAGTACATTGAAAATGGATCGTGGTCCCAAAAATATTATTATTTCTCGCTATGCATTTGGAGGAGACTTCCTCAGCTCATAAAAGCACATCGATACGATGTATTATGGATTGACCGAAGTCTGATTCCATTTTACCCACGTAAATCTGCATTTCTAGAGCGCTGTTTAAATCGAGTTGTTTCAAGAATAGTCGTTGATTCTACGGATGGCGGAGATTATCTAGGCAACCCAAAACTAATGGAGGATGTATACCGGAATGCAGATAAAATCACAGTAGGATATCGGTATCTCTTACAAGAATTTGAGAAAAAATACACAGACGTAACACAAGTATACTGGACCATACCTGATGAAAAATATATCAAAAAAAACAATTATTCCATAGGTAAAAAACCAATTGTAGGTTGGATGGGAAGTCCGGGAAACTTCAATGAAGTTCTAAAAATAAAAGAAGCATTAGCTACTCTAAATAAATTACATCCCTTTACCTTTAGGTATATATGTCGTGATAATTTTGATTTACTGCTTAAAGGAATAGATGCCGATCATTACAAATTTGGGGATGACTACTATTCTTTAATTGCCTCATTTGATATTGGTATCAGCCCTTTTATGACAAGGAATATGAGAACTATGGGAAAGATAGCTATGAAACATCAAGAATTTCTCTTAACGGGAACTCCCCAAGTTTGTTCGCCTGTAGCTATTTCAGAATTTGTCAAAAACGAACAACACGCCGTGATCGCTAATGATGAAACAGAGTGGGTTTCATGTATAAAAAAATTATTTCATGATGAAGATTTAAGAATAAATTTAGGTACTGAAAGTAAACTATTATTTAATAAAAAGTATAATTACACCTCACAGTATGAGAAATTGAAAACAGCTCTAATCGGAAATCAGAAAGAAAACAACCAAAACTCAAAGTGAAAGTAATATGCGTTTTATTGAATGGGCCCGTAAAAAATGACTATCGTGTGATTAAAGTAATTAATTCGCTATCAAAAGAACATAAAATAAACCTCTTTTATCTAGATGGATCAGATGCAGATGAGAATATATTCAATTCTAATGTTTCGTTGTTCTCATTTATTTCTAAGGACTCTCTTCTGAACAAGATTAAAAGACATAGTTTTTTTTGGACAGAACATAATTTCTTATACAAAAAGGCTTTATTACATGGTGGTAAAATCGATTTCGTTTGGTGTAACGATCTGCCCACACTTCATCCTGGTGCTAAAATTGCTAAACAAACTGGAGCCAAACTAATATATGATACACACGAAATATATCTTTTA
>NHBV01000017.1 GCA_002167775.1 Crocinitomicaceae bacterium TMED16
CAGCGCTACGCATACACTTACCAATGCTGCAGGTTGTGATAGTATTGTGAGCTTAGACCTCACCATCAATAATTCCAATACAGGAATCGACGTCATTACCGCTTGTGATACCTATACTTGGATTGATGGAAATACTTATACAATAAGTAACAACAATGCCACGCATACATTGACCAATGCTGCGGGTTGTGATAGTATTGTGAGCTTAGACCTCACCATCAATAATTCCAATACAGGAATCGATGTCGTCACCGCATGTGACACTTACACTTGGATTGATGGAAACACCTATACAGTAAGTAATAACAGCGCTACGCATACACTTACCAATGCTGCAGGTTGTGATAGTATTGTGAGCTTAGACCTCACCATCAATAATTCCAATACAGGAATCGATGTCGTCACGGCTTGTGATACCTATACTTGGATTGATGGCAATACCTATACCGCTAGCAATAATACTGCAACCCATACCCTTATAAACAGTGTCGGTTGTGATAGCGTGGTGACACTTGATTTAACGATTAATAGTTCAAATACTGGTATTGATGAAATAACAGCGTGTGATGCGTACACTTGGATCGATGGTAATACCTACACAATTAGTAACAACAGTGCAACACATATACTCACCAACGCTGCAGGATGTGATAGTATTGTTACGCTAAACCTGACGATTAATAGCTCATACAGCACAACAGACGTGCAAGGATCTTGTGACTCTTACACGTGGATTGATGGAAACACCTATACCTCGAGTAACAATACCGCAAGCGTCTTACTTACCTCCATTACGGGATGTGATAGTCTTGTCACTTTAGATTTGACCATTGACAGCTCCTTAAGCTCGACAGATACGCAAGTTGCATGTGGATCTTTCACATGGATTGACGGCATAAGCTACACGGCAAACAACAACACAGCAACATTTTTACTCACGGCAATTGGAGGATGTGACAGTCTAGTAACGCTCAACCTAACAATCCATTCCGCGACAGCTGGTGTAGATGAAATTGTTGCATGCGATACTTACACGTGGATTGACGGAAACACCTACACTGAGAACAATAGCAGTGCCACGCATGTGCTCACAAATTCGGTTGGATGTGATAGTATCGTGACTTTGGACTTAACCATAAATAATTCCAATACAGGAATCGATAGCATCACTGCATGTGATACCTATACTTGGATTGACGGAAACACCTACACGAATAGCAACAATAC
The DNA here is from genome assembly GCA_002167775.1 of Crocinitomicaceae bacterium TMED16. Lineage (GTDB taxonomy): Bacteria > Bacteroidota > Bacteroidia > Flavobacteriales_D > Crocinitomicaceae > UBA952. The sequence continues at coordinate 1,228 of NHBV01000017.1, forward strand.
GGCGACACATACCTTGAGCAATGCATTCGGATGCGATAGTATAGTGACCTTGAATTTAACTATAAACAGCAGCTCATCGAGTAGCGATGTGGTCACTCAATGTGGCGCTTACACTTGGATCGACGGGATTGAATATACAGAAAGTAACAACGTCGCTACCTTCGTCACTACAAACGCTGCAGGATGCGATAGTACGATCACGCTGAACCTTACCATTTTGGAATCGTCAAGTAGCACGGATGAACACGAAGCATGCAGCTCATTTACATGGATTGATGGCATTACGTATTCGGAAAGTAACAACACGGCCACCTTTATCACCACAAATGCTTCGGGCTGCGACAGTATCATCACATTGGCGCTTACACTTACTATCTTGGATCCTGATTTGGGACCTGATGTATTTCTCTGTGCCAACGATAGCATCGCGCTTAGTCCCCAAGAACCAGGTTTCGAATATATTTGGAATACAAGCGAAACTACAGAAAGCATCTATGTAACAGAGGAAGGCACCTATTATGTCACTGTAACCGATCCTGAAACAGCTTGTTCAGAAAGTGATACTGTATTTGTAACCGAAATCCCTGTAAGTCAGGAAATAGATGTACAGACTGCCTGCGACGCATACACCTGGTTAGATGGCATTACGTATATCGAAAGTAACAACACAGCCACATATATAGAAACTAGTGTTGTAGGTTGTGACAGTGTCGTCTACACGCTAAATCTTACCATTGGCGGTCCTACTTGCTTTGCTATTCCTGAGGGGCTTTCACCCAATGGAGACAATACGAATGACACTTGGACCATTGGTGGCTTAAATCAATACCCTGATGCAGTAATTTTGGTATTCAATAGATGGGGTAATGAGGTATATCGCGGCGATGCTTTCTCAGATCCTTGGGATGGTAGCTTCCAAGGCGATCCGCAACCTACAGCGGACTATTATTATATTCTCGATTTAGGAGATGGACAAAAGTTTAATGGCGTCGTAACGTTGAAAAGATAAGAACACTATGAAAAGTATAGATATGAAAAAACTGATATTCGCTTTAGTATTCGTAACGATGTCCTTTGGCTTTAACGCACAGCAATTGCCAATGTACAGTCAATTCTTTTGGAATGACTTTGTAATTAACCCGGCCTATACAGGTGTTACGAATTCACCTCGCGTTCAGCTGGGATACCGCAATCAGTGGGGCGGTTTTGACGGTGCACCTTCCACATATACACTAGGTGGGCATACCCTTCTCAAAAACCAGCAAATGGGATTGGGAGGNATGCTATTTATGGATGATGCCGGNGGTGCTGTNTCACAAATGGGACTCATGCTGAACTATAATTACATTCTTAAGCTCAATGACAAATCAAATTTATCGATGGCTGTTTCCGGTATACTGAATCAATACAGCTATGATGGCTCAGGGATTGAAAATATTGATCCAGATCCAAGTCTAAGCGGCAGTGTGAAGCAAATGTCACCCGACATGAGCTTTGGACTTTTGTATTCCTTAAATGATAAATTAAGGGTTGGATTTGGTGTCAATCAATTGATCCAAAGCCGACTATCTAAGCTAGACGATTTAAATTCTCTAGCATTGGGTGAGAATCGATTGATTCGGCACTATAATTTAACNACATCCTANTCCTTTAAATTATCAGAATCATTTGATTTAGATCCTTACTTTTTGATGCGTAGCACCTTTATTGCCCNTTCCCTCATAGAATTGGGTGCCAAGGGAACCTTCAATGATTTGCTTTTCTTTGGATTGAGCTACAGACATTCAGAATCTGCCATTGCTATGCTAGGCATCAATGTTAAAAATACAGTGTTGGCGTACAGCTATGACTATAATATTTCTGATATCACTGGTTATTCGAAAGGTTCNCATGAGGTTTTATTGGCCTATCAATTTAACAAACCCGAANCTCCCAAAGAAACCAAAAAAGAGGTAAACCCAGACCGTGATGGTGATGGAATTCTTGATAAGGATGACCTCTGCCCTGATACACCAGGATTAAAAGAATACAAAGGATGTCCTGATACGGACGAGGACGGGCTTTTTGATGCAATAGATGATTGTCCTGAATTGGCTGGGCCAAAAGAAAATAATGGTTGCCCCTACCCAGATACGGATGNCGATGGACTGCTCGATAATGAAGATGAATGTCCAAACATAGCAGGGCCATTAGAAAACAAAGGATGCCCGTATGAAGACACAGATGGTGACGGACTCTTAGATAAAGACGATGAATGTCCAAAAACTGCAGGGCCTATCGAAAATAAAGGGTGCCCAATCATTGAGAAGAAAGAACAAGAGGTATTGAACACTGCATTCAGCAACTTGGAGTTCGAAACCAATTTAGATGTCATCAAATCAGGTTCTAAACCTGCTTTGACTGAATTGGCCAATACACTCAAAAAGAAACCTGATTGGAAGCTAAAACTTTCAGGCCACACGGACAACGTTGGTGATGACGATGCGAATATGATCCTTTCTAAAAAACGTGCGGAGTCTGTCAAACGATTCTTGGCCGAAAAAGGCATCGATGAAGGACGAATTGAAACCCAATTCTTCGGGGAGTCAAAACCTATTGACGACAACACGACTGCAGCGGGACGCCAGAAGAATAGACGTGTAGAGTTTAAAATTATTTTCGATTAATTTTTCAATTATCAAAAAGTAATTTTGGGTGTNCGAAATATTCTTTTTTATTAANTTAGAAGAGAACTTAAACTATTATTAAAATGAAAAAAATTGCTTTACTACTATCAGCTACATTTGTAATGATACTTTTTCTAGACTCCTGCTCTGTTCAAAAACGCTACCATAGAAAGGGTTTCACTGTAAACTGGAACAATGCTTNTGTAAACATGAAGAAAAACCGTAAGGTTGTTCATACGGAATCGATTCAAGAGGACGCTATTGTTACGAACAATATTGAAAAACAGAAGTTAACAAGAAACTATAAGACGCTTGTTTCAATGGACATTGCTTCTACAAGTGTCGCGGTTCCGACTCTAACANATACTGCACCATCAATTGCAGCACAAACTTCCGTTAAAAGTCAAGCTGTGACTTTTGNACATACTGCAAAAGAGATTAGCAAAGAAGATGCTAAATCAACTAAAANAGANGCCAANGNAATTATNAANGCNATAAAAAAAGAACAGAAAAAACAAGGCTCAAATACCGACNNNGTATTGTTGGTGATATTGGCTATNCTTGTTCCGTTTATTGGNNCACCTNTGGCCGTCTATTTATATGAAGGCTATTGGACAGAGCGATGTACGATCAACTTAATTTTANCATTGCTATGCGGACTTCCCGGANTTATTCATGCTTTAATTGTAATTCTTGGGAATAGATAAAATATTTCGATGCTTTAAAAAAATGCTCCTTGTAATGATACTTGGAGCATTNCTTTTGTTATTCTTTTTACCTGCTGACTATTTTGACTCAGGTCAAAGCATGTGCCTTTCTGTATTATTCTTTGATTTAGAATGTTTAGGATGTGGCTTGACACGCGGCATCATGCACCTTATGCATCTCGATGTTCAAACAGCTTGGCAATTCAATAAGCTCTCTTTCATTATACTTCCTGTCGGTATCCTTTTATGGTTCCACCTGTTTGGGGTTTTAATTGACAAANCTTATTTNTCCTTTTTCAAACGATTCTACTAANCCACTTAATAACAATACTTTAAATAAATAAATATCCTTCACTTACTTTATTTTTCAACTGCGAGGCTTCCTTATTAAAAACTTTACGTCTATANGACACTCACCTTGCTACAAATAAAACAATGCGCTACTCTCCAAAACTCTGTGCGCTTTTGTTTATTGGTTTTTTTATTACAACTGCAAACGCACAGAAACAAGCTACAAGAGTTGGTCCAGACCTTAACCAGACCTACTCACAAAGCAAACAAAAGAAGATTCGTTGCTACACCATGGAAATGGATGCACAACGCAGAAACCTTAACCCTGAGCTCCCGAGCTTAGTGGAAGAAGAAATCTTATTCAAAAAACAGCTCAAAGAATATAAGTCTGGCAAAAGCTCAGGCAAAGGAGGAAACGTAAACAAAGCAACCTTATTAACCATACCCTGTATCTTTCATATTATTACAGATGGAGCNGGAGCTGAAAATATTTCTGCAGCGCAAGTTCAAGCGCAAGTGGATCAATTAAATATTGATTTTAGAAATCTAGCAGGCTCAACAGATCCTGCCGCAGCGGATGTTGAGATCGAATTTTGTTTAGCAATTTTGGATGAAAGCGACAATCTATTACCAGAACAAGGAATCAATCGTGTAACTACCTATGGAGAAGGCCCTTTTAATACTGGATTTATAGATGGTACAATTAAACCGGGAACGATTTGGAATCCAGATGAATATATGAACGTATGGGTTGCTGACATAACAGGTGGTATTCTTGGCTATGCNCAATTCCCGAGNAATTCAGGTTTAGGTGGTTTAAACGCAAATGGAGGAGCGGCAGCTACAGATGGCGTTGTTCATTTATATTCAACAATAGGTTCTGTTGCGAATCCATTTCCAGGAGGCGCACCATATAACTTGGGAAGAACCATGACGCATGAAGTTGGTCATTGGCTCGGTTTACGTCACATATGGGGAGATGCAAATTGTGGAAATGATTTCTGNGCNGATACNCCACAATCNCAGGCCTCCAACTTTGGATGCCCAAACCTTACGACCTGTGATGGAAATCAAGACATGGTGGAAAACTACATGGATTACACGAATGATGCATGTATGGATATTTTTACAGCAGACCAAAAAGACAGAATACGAACCGTAATGGATAACTGCCCCCGCAGAGCACTACTCCCATTATCAGAAAAATGTGGCTTACCACAACCAACAATAAGTTTTGTNAACACNAATGGAGGNACNATAAATGANGGNGAAAACTGCGATTATATTGATATCCCTGTTGACCTTCAAATCTCCCTTCCGCCCACAGACGCTGCAANAGTAACTTTCACTTTAGGAGGAAATACAACAGCTACATTGGGAGTTGATTTTGAAATTATTCCAGCATCCGTAACTTTTAATGCCAATGTAAGCAACAACCAAAGCTTTANTATTAGGGTATATAACGATGTAATTATTGAAAATTCTGAAATTATCGAGCTTCAAATTGTGGTAACAACAACAGGAGATGCAATCGCTTCGACTACCACNGGAATATNTACCCTAACAATATTAGATGCAAACTTTGTAGCATCAAATATTTTATACGAAAATTTTGAAAATGGGGGTATCGGGAACTTTACCACACAAGGCCAAGCTGGTTCCGATTTGTTTCAAAATGGAAACTCAGCAACTGCCTCAAGCCAATTTTGGATTATAGAACCAAGTAATAACACCCAATTTGCATTCACCAACGACGACGCTTGTGATTGCGATAAATCCAATGATATACTCAGNTCTCCAATTTTTAGCTTGGCAGGAATCNCTGGAGATGTTTTCTTTGAATTTGATCATGCATTTTCGGCAGAGACATATGAAATTGCGGAAGTTGAAATCAATACCGGTGGAGGCTGGAACAATCTTNTTACACTTACTAATACAAGTGCAAACAACAACAATACACTAACGACTCCCTGGGTAATCGGCAATCAAATACNACTTACACCTTATGTTGGACAAAACAATGTTCAAATACGATTCACATATAATGATGCAGGAAACTGGGGTTATGGATTAGCTGTAGACAATATCCGCGTTTATTCGGACACCCCTGTNAATGCAAGTGGATTGAGTGGAACCGACACACAAGCGACNTGTGGANNNTTTACTTGGATTGATGGAAACACCTATACTCAGAGCAACAATACAGCAACCTATACAATCCTTGGTGGCGCGGCAAACGGATGTGATTCCATTGTGACCTTAGANTTAACAATCAGCAATGCNGTGAANGGAACNGANACGCAAGNNACTTGTGGANNNTTTACNTGGATTGATGGAAACACCTATACTCAGAGCAACAATACAGCNACATATANAATCCTTGGTGGCGCTGCAAACGGATGTGATTCCATTGTGACCTTGGACTTAACAGTTTTTACGATAAATAATGTGAATCCTGGGCAGGATATCGCNGTATGTGAAGGTGAAAATATAACACTCTCTGCTAACGGATCGAATTCCTATGTATGGGATGGTGGAATTATCAATGGTGTGTCATTTATACCAAATGTTGGGATTACAGAATATACTGTAACGGGAATAGATATAAACGGATGTGAAAGTACAGCCAGCATCTACGTCAACGTTTATCCCCAACCAATGCTTGAAATTATAAGCACCAATCCAATTTGTTCTGGGGATGACTCTGGTGAGATCAGCATTGAAATTAGTGGAGGGACAGAGCCTTACACAATACAATGGTCACAAAATGAATCCATTTCAATACTGCAAAACTTAGCTGCAGGTACTTATTCTGTGGTTGTCATGGATGACGCAGGTTGCGCAGCGGCAGAAAGTACGACACTTATCAACCCAATTGAACCTTGCTATGAAATTGATGATGTAAACCTATACGCACCGAACAGCTTTACTCCCGATGGAGATGAAAACAATCAAGACTGGTTTATTGTAATTTCGGGTATTGACGAATTTAACTTTAGCTTGAATCTATACAACCGATGGGGTGAAATCATATGGGAATCGCATGATGTCAGCGCAAAATGGGATGGTACATTCAAGAATAAAATGGTCCAAAATGGAACATACACCTGGCAAGTTGAATATACCCGTTTGAGCGATGGTAAGAAAATATTTGAAACAGGACACCTAAACGTAATCAGGTAGTATATAAAATGAAACCTAGAGAAAATATTTTCGTATGCTTTGTGTAAACATTGAAATAAATAACCTACCGTAAATATTTATCAAGAAAAGTGAGATTCGTCTCACTTTTTTTATGTTATACCCAATATTTGGATATTCTTTCCATTCATTATAATTGAGGACCCCACGCTTTGACTTTCCAAAAGTTTCGCGGCAGGAGCATTACCAGAAACACATAATATATCCTCATCCTCGAAACGTATTCTTCCCAATGGTAAACCAATGAAAAACCAACCAACATTTGTCAATACCAAGCTACCAAAGCTGACATCACTGGAAACGGCAATCATTTTAAGCTTTAGGACTAAACCATCTAGTGACATTTGATTCTGAAGATTCTGCGCTGCCTTGTTTCTTTCTTGCTGCATCAATTCCCTAGAAGTATCATGTTTGTCCCCAGCTGTGCTATGCGTTTCAGAATCTATTGACTCCTGAATACCATCAAGAATCAGTGAAGCCTCTGAAATGCGCAGCCTGATACTTTCATGCATTGCATTCAGAAAATCAGCTTTATTTATATCCTTTTCCATTTGAGCTAAATAAAAAAACACAATCAATAGAAAGAGTTTGATGCGAAAATAGTACTTTCAAATCATATTTAACGTTATGAAATCCTTCTGTATTTTATTCTTTTTATCAAGTTTTATTTCCTTGAGCCAAAGTTCTATGTCACTGATTTTTTTAGGTGATATTATGGGACATGGAGGACAAATTGAAGCAGCTCATGACTTGGGTAAAGAAACATACAATTATGATCTCGTTTTTGCTGAGCTCAGAAAAATCATCGAAAAACCAGACTTTGCAATAGCGAATCTTGAAGTAACACTTGCTGGAGAACCATTCAGTGGTTACCCTCAATTTTCTTCTCCTGATGCCCTTGCAAAAGCATGCAAAAATAGTGGTATTGATGTTTTAGTTACTGCAAACAATCATACGTGTGATCGCGGTGGAAAGGGAATAAAAAGAACAATAGAAGTTCTTGACGAAATGAATATTCCGCACAATGGCTCATACAAAAATGAAAACGATAGAGCACTGCGTAATCTTATGATCTTAAGAAAAGAGGATATTAGAATAGGAATGCTTAATTATACGTACGGCACAAATGGACTAAAAGCCCCGAAACCAACATCGGTAAATTATATTGATACCAATCAAATGCTATTAGATATTGAGCAAAGTAAAAATGAATCCATAGATGCTCTAATAGCCATAGTCCATTGGGGGATAGAATACCAAACTAAACCCAATAAGTTTCAAAAGAAAATTACTGACTTTCTATTTCGAAATGGAGTAAATATCATTATTGGTGGCCATCCCCATGTACTTCAGAAGGTTGAATGGGATCAAGACAAAGACCAACTTGTCGCCTATTCTTTGGGGAACTTTGTCTCTAATCAAGCAAGTGTGAATACTGATGGAGGAATGATGCTTGAAATTGAGCTCGAAAAAAAGAACAATAAATTAACAATCAAAGATGCAGGCTATCATCTTATTTGGGTAAACAAACCCACGCGTTCGAATAAAAAACTGTTTGAAGTACTTCCTTGTTCCAGCTACAGATCGGAAGAGCGGTTC
>NHBV01000018.1 GCA_002167775.1 Crocinitomicaceae bacterium TMED16
CCGGTAGTTCATCGCAAACCTAGGACAACCTGAAGAGCCCGCAAGTGCTGGGTTCAGATAAATTGGGTTTGAGAAGAACTGCGTAAACGTAGGATCTTGCGCATTGTATGCAAATGAAACGAACGTAACGACAAGTAGAGTGATGAGTTTTTTCATAGTTTAAAGTGTAATGTATCTTCTAGTTTTCTTGCTCATCGGAGAATTGACGCGCAAGGTGAGCTGATGTGTAAAGAGATTTTGATTTAATTGTGGTTGATATGCCCTTGTGGTTTGAACAAGCAGTGCAAAACGGTTTAATGAAAGTCCAAGAGAACCAGAATATTCATCATCAGAACCATAGGAAGCTCCAATAAATAGTTTGTCTAAATCAAATGAAAAGCCCGTGTAGTAGGCTGTTCGATTTACATTTGAACGCATGTACACATATGGATGAAAGCTAACTTTTTCATTTCGCGATAAATATTGAGTACCCGCAAGTAAAGAGTAGGTTGTTGGTATCGCATTTGTTGAATTCTGATCATTTTGATAAAGGTTTTCAACATGGTTCAGAAGGTTTTCGGCTTGGAATCCAATGTATAAAACTTTGGTGTTTATTGTAAAACCAGCATCTAAGTCTCTATACCAAAGTTTCCGCCCTATGTTTTGTGTCGTATCAAAAGCGAATATTTGTGGATTGTTGTGATTATACAATGACACACTGTTATTCTCAGCTTTATTTGCATCTAGGATTTTATTTCCAATTTTAAGTCGGGCTACTGGCTCGAGAGAGATGTTTCGTGAAAGAGCGATTTTAGGCGAAAAAATCAATGCAGCATTCCAATCTTGAATCGTACCATTGGCATATGTATCATAATTCACTTGTGCCCCAATCCCTGATCGTATAGATCGCGCATAGCCATCAATACTAAGCTCTTGAGAAAGCTTTTCATTGCTTGTACCAAACCAACGAGCTCTAGAAGTTGATAAGAATCTTGTTTGCGATGTTGAACCTGTTGCGCTCAGGTTAATGTTGTTAGATGCAATTCCTGGGATCATGTAGAAATGGTCTCGATAATTGCTAAAAGCAATACTCTTTGATAGCACCCTGTCAATTTTATTGAACAATGTCCTCGTGTTTAGTCGAATACCGTTTAACCCTGATGATTTTTTGTTTGACGCCTGACTTGTCTGAGTTAATTCAATAGAGGAGTAGGATTCACTGTTTACAATTCCTTTGAGTTGAATGGGTAGCTTTAATGGATTTAAAGCTAACACGTCTATTCTTTCTTCAATCATTTCCTTCGTATCTGGAGTGTACTTGGAAGCCTTAGAAAAAATTGTATTTCTGTGGGTTGATCGCATCGCTTCTTGCTGTTCCGGTGCAGGATTCACATTTGTTAATCCGGAATCAGAGAATCTTTGGGTTATTTGAATTTCATTTAAAATGATTGAGGACTCAATCTTCACTGTTGCTGAATTCGCATTTTTTGTATTCAACTCGTACGTCTCTTTTGAGACTTCATTTTTAGATTTATTAATCTGTAAATCAGATGTCTGTATTNATTTATTTAAATATAAATTATATGACTCATTNGATTTAGCAATCAATAAGATAATTACGGCACCAAGAATGCTTGTTGTGTAATACGCATAACGATTCTCTCTCTTCTTCTTGATTTGAACACCATGGTCTAAGGTTTCTGCAACAGGCATTTTTGACATANTCCACATGTCCAAGTCAATCTCAAGTTCAGGATGGTTTCGAATATAGTTTTCTAAAAGCTCNTTTTGGTATACGCTCAAATTGCCTTCNACATANTCAAAGAGCCACAAGTCTATATTTTCAAAGTTTGGTGAAGTCATGCGAGCTTATTCAATCCTATTAACTGCTTTTTAATTTTCATTCTTGCACGAAAGAGATATACTTTTACTTGAGATGCNGACAGATCAAGAATCTGACCGATATCGCTGTAAGAGTAACCCTCAATGTCGCGTAACAGAATAATGCTTTTTTGGGTTGGAGGTAAAATGTTTACCATTCGCTCCACGACTTGCATCGATTCAAAAGTTGAATCAAATGAAGTAGAGGATGTCGGTAAGTCATGGCTATTCATGTACTGTGTGCGCGACTTTTTTGATGAAAAATTCACCATCGCATTGTGCGTACAACGATACAACCAAGANTTTACTCTGTCCAAATCAATCATTTTTCTGTTTATCCACAACTTCTCAAAAACATCTTGAATTATGTCCTTCGCGTCCTCCTGATTCCTCAGGAAATGAAAGGCATANCGATAAAGTGGAGCACTAAGCTCATCAATAATCGCGTTGTATTCATGCTTTTTCAAATAAGTGCATTTACAGTTAATACAAATTGAATAGTCTAAAAGTTACAGGTGGTAACTTATCTAACAAATATAGGGAAACTTATTTAGGTTTTAAAACCCGAAATTATCAAAACCTTCCTCAGATAATTTCTTGTAATTTTCTTCATTGAACTTGAAGAGTTGCGAGGGTTTGTGAGGGACTCCAATCTGTTTTTCATCCAAATTGGTCAGTATGTTTAAGTTTAATATTTTCCTTCTGAAATTTCTTTTGTCTAGCTCCTTATCGTAGATACATTCATAAAGCTTATGNAGTTGACTCAATGTGAATTTTTCAGGTAGTAAATTAAAGCCAATGGGTTGAATTTTTATTTTCCTTTTAAGTTGTTTAAGTCCAGATTGTAGGATCTCATAATGATCAAATGCAAGATCGTGCACCTCTTTTACAGGCGCCCATCCTGCACTTTTTGCAAAAGAGCTGGCTTTTGGATTGAAGTTGGGCATGCGAACAAGTGAGTAATATGCCACGGTTATGACTCTGGCCTCTGGCATTGCTCTAATGGATTCTAACCATTTTCTATCTGATGCTTTTTTTCCAATTCTATCTGGATCTCCAAATGCACCAATTTGTTCAAGGTAAATATTTTCAATACCCGTAAGTTCCTTAAGTACTCGACGAGCCGCCTNATCCAATGTTTCTGTATCGTAGATTAAATCACCAGGAACGGCCATTCTCGCTTGGTTGTAGCTCTCTGTACTGCCACTATCAATAAGTAATACATAAAGCTGTTCTAGGTCAAAACCAAATATCACACAGTCAACAGATACATTAGGGTTAAGCTCTTTTTTACTCATTTTTTTATTTGAAATTGATGACTTCGTATTAATTATATTATATTTGAAAGTGTTCTGAAGACACANAGCTATAAACAACAATTTTATATATGATTTTTATCATTGAAAGTGGTTCAACTAAAAGTGACTGGGTCTTAGTCAANAACAAATCTAAACAAACTTTTTACAATACCATTGGCTTCAATCCATATTTCCATTCTGCAGAGNTAGTGTCTGCNGAGATTCGAAAAAATAAAGATATTGTCGGTCNAGCCTCAAATGTAAAGAAGATATTTTTCTATGGTGCAGGTTGTTCAAGTCAAAAGATGAATGACGAAATTAAGAGGGGTATTCAATCTGTATTTACAGATGCCGAAGTTNTTGTAGAACACGATTTGTTGGCTTGTGCCTATGCAACCTATGATGGAGAACCAGGTATTTCTTGTATCATAGGAACCGGTTCAAATTCATGTCATTTCGATGGCGATAACCTAACAGAGGAGGTACCTGCCTTNGGTTATGTTTTAGGCGATGAAGGAAGTGGTAGCTATTTTGGAAAGTTTTTACTTTCAAGTTTTTTATATCANAAGCTTCCCGCAGATCTTTTGAAAGATTTTCAAAACACCTATGCATTGACTGAGGCTGAAATTGTTTCTAAGGTNTATCAAAAGGATAGTGCGAACGTATATATTGCATCTTTTATGCCCTTCATTGTAAAACATAAGAAGCATGCTTTTTTCAATGATACAATCGTAAAAGGNTTACAACATTTCATGGAAGTTCATGTATGCTGTTACGATGACTATCTTGATACCNCGGTGCATTTTGTAGGTTCGCTTTCAGCACTTCTTGANGATGAATTAAGACTTGCGGCGGAAAATTTAGGCATTGAGATTAGGTCTATTATTGCAAAACCTATAGAAAACCTTGTAGATTATCATTTTAAATATATTTTGAAGAATCAGCTAGCGTAAGGTTTTTTTGTCCAAATTTTATTTTACACATTTAATCGTTACCTCAGCCCCTAATCGAGGTTGAATGGAATGTAAGCAATCCTGAATTTCAACCTNTTGAAATACTTCACCAAACAATACATTGTATTCCTCTTTGCTNCCACCGAATGGAGGTCCTCCNTCAAATGGTCGATCAAATAATACACCTAAAAGCATACCCTTTGGTTTCAATAGCTCATGGGATTTAANTACATATTTTTTACGAAGGACGGGTTCGATCGCACAAAAGAAGGTCTGTTCTATTATAAAATCATAAGCACCNANGTGAGCGAAGAAATCTCCAAGGATAATTTGATGCGCTGGAAAGCTTNTGTTTCGTTTTTTGAATTNCTCAACTGGTTCTTTTGCTAAATCAATGATATATACATTTTTATAACCTGAATTGTAAAGATATTCTGCNTCATAGGCATTTCCACACCCCGGAATTAATATTTTGGCGTTTTTTTCAATATGTTGGAAAATTTCAANCAAAGGTNNAGAAGCTTCTCCCAAGTCCCAACCTGTTTTTTGGTTTTGATATCTTGAACTCCAATAATTTGCATCCATAGTGCTCAAAATTAAATATGTAATTCTTAAAATAGATTTAAACTCTCCTCAATAACATGGTATATTTTATCCAACTGGTTTTTTGAAATGATAAAAGGAGCTAAAATATATACCGTATTTCCCAAAGGTCGAAGATAGACTCCCTTACTCATATAAAAATCGAATAGTTTATATCTCAGATCACCATAGCGGTCNGTTTTCACATCGAAGTCGATCGCAAAGATGATACCTTGCTGTCTCGTGCTTTTAATTTTAGGATGATTTTTAATTTTTTCATTAAATATTTCATGTGACGCGCAAATCATTTTTATGTTGCTTTGAATCTCCTTTGATTNAAGCAGCTCAATACTAGCAAGAGCTGCAGTACACGATGTTGGATTTGCAGANTATGTNTGTCCATGAAAGAATCCTTTTTCCATTTTAGNGCTCAGAAANGCATTGTAAATGTTTTCATTGCAGCTCGTTATCGCCATAGGTACAAGACCTCCAGTAAGTGATTTTGATAAGCAAATGATATCAGGAAGGTTTTGCATGTGTTCTGATGCGAAATGTTTGCCAGTTTTTCCAAAACCTGTCATTACCTCATCGGCTATTGTGATTACTCCAGTTTCTTTGGCAATCCGGAGTAGTTGATCTAAGTGCTCAGGTTGGTGCATTTTCATCGCAGCTGCACCTTGCACTAAGGGTTCATATACAAATGCAGCGACATCGCCTTTCTGAATCATTTTCTCAAAACGAGACGCAAGTAGATCGATATTGTTCTTATTTGGGACAGGAATTCTTTCAACATCCAATGAGAAATCTTCAAAGGGTCCATTGTAAATAGATAAGCCAGAGATAGACATTGCTCCAAATGTATCACCGTGAAAACCGTCTTCAAGTGCAATTAGTTTTTTTCTTTTTTCCCCCTTATTGAAGTGATACTGTAATGCCATTTTTATCGCTATATCAACAGATGTTGAACCGTTGTCAGAAAAAAATAATTTGTGTTGGTTCTTGGGTAAAATAGAAATCAGTGCTTTGGCTAAATTTATTGCCGGTTCGTGCGTAAAGCCAGTAAAAACCACATGATCAAGATCCTGCATCTGCGCAGCTACTTTATCTGTAATGTAAGGATTACAATGTCCATACATACAGGTATACCATGATGCAATACCGTCTATATACTCATTGTCGTGCTCATCGAAAAGCAGGGCTCCTTTTGCTTTCTTTATCAAAAGGTTTTCGGGATGCAGTTGGTGCTGAGTCAAAGGGTGCCAGAGATGTTTTTTGTCATATTCAAGACTCATAGGCATCAACTATTTTTGGTCAATTTCTTTCACAAAGTTAACGATTGTATTTTTATTTAGTTCATTGAATATAGGAACTCTAAATAGCAGCGGAAGGCCCGTTGTTTTTTCTATAAGGTCCCAAGTATGGGGTAGCTCTTCTCCGACAAAAACGAGTCCCGTTATTTTTATATTGTGTTTTTCTAAATGTGAAATAGTCAAAAGGGTATGGTTAATATTTCCGAGGTATTCCTTGACCACAACAATGACCTGAGCTTTTAAATGTATAATGAGGTCGCATATGGTTTCATTTCCATAGTTTAAAGGAACAAGAAGTCCACCCGCACCTTCCATTATAATTGGGTTTTTAGATTCAGGAGGAATAATTGAATCAACTTTAATTTTTTTACCTTCTAATTTCGCTGCTGCATGCGGTGATAATGGTGCATCGAATGTGTAGGCTTCCTTAAAAATTTCAAATGAGGAATGGCTTACCAAGTTTTTCAATGTTTTCGAATCTCCTCCCTCAGGATCTCCTGATTGAATGGGTTTCCAATAGTTCGCTTGTAACCAATCGCATAAGATTGCGGAAACGACAGTCTTTCCAACATCTGTTCCGATTCCAGTTATAAAGATCGGGGTAGATAGATCAAGCGCATCTTTTTTTGACATTCGTTNTTAGTCGGTTATGTAGGTGTACATAATCATTTCTTCTATTCCAGAAAATTGAAGCTTAATTTTACTCCCAGTTTNCNTCTGATAAGCCAAATCACTGACATCTATAATCAACTGTTGCTCGATATATTCCCTGCAGGTATCTCCATTGTTTAGGTGAACAAGCTCAACGCTACGAATTGGTGGTAATGATTTGGAAATCATAGGATTGCCTATTACCTTGAAATCATGCTTTGCACAACCTCCTGAATATCCAATTTTTAAGTAAAGGGTATTTCCTTCTATTCGTGATTTTATGATTTGCACCCCGCCTGTTTGTTCTCGTTCAATTCTTCCAATTTCTGCTTTAATTTCGATAGGTTCATACTTTCGTTCCACTATACCTCCCTCTGTATTGGATTGTTCAATTTTGGTTTCATCGTTTTTTGCGCCTGTATTTTTTGCCGTTTTACATGAGACAAATACAAGAAGNGTTAGAATGAATATAATTTTCATAGTNGTGNGTTTTATCTTGATTATTCAAATATAATACCAAAGTGTGATTTACGGCCATTTTAATTTTTTTTGTANGGGATGTAAACATAGGTCATATCAGTTCGCCAACCNCCGATGTGCAGTATGACNTCTGCATCTCTCTGATGCGCNCTTGTAAGCTCTCTGAGGTCTACAATNTTCGTTTCNTTTATNAGGTCACAGCTTTCTCTTGTTTTACCNATTGACAAGCGTGCCTCTCTGTGCGCAAAACCCATCTCGTCATAAGTCAAANCCCCTCCTATAAATTGAAAGTCATCTGAACCCNCACAAGATGCTCGATACTCCAANTCGAGATAAAGAAGGTTTGCATCCATGTAGGCGTTTATTATTCTGTATGATTTAGTTTCAGGGAAAGTTCCTTTAACTGCTGCATTGATATNAATTTCTTCCATTCCGTTTCCAAAAAAATATGGATCAATCACTGTTGTTTTNGAACATGAANTACTCAGAAAATAAAGNGTGAATAAAAAAGTAATTGTGCGGTTCATAGTGTGTCTAACGAAAGTACCTTATTTTTGCAAACAATGAAGGCAAGAACACTAAAGAAAAACAAGGTAAACGTAGTAACATTGGGTTGCTCAAAGAATATTTTTGATTCAGAGGTGATGATGGCTCAGCTCAAGGCAAATAAATTTGATGTAACCCATGAAGCACAGCAAGATGATTCAGAAATCGTAATCATCAATACATGTGGTTTCATTGACAATGCCAAACAAGAATCAATAGATACCATTTTAAGGTATGCAGATGCGAAGAAAGAGGGTGCTGTAGACAGAGTTTATGTTACGGGTTGCTTATCNNAGCGTTACAAAGAAGATTTAGAATCTGAAATACCAGAGGTGGATGGTTATTTTGGAACGCGAGAGCTTCCTAGATTATTGAAAACACTCAAAGCAGATTACAAGCATGAGCTTGTTGGAGAAAGACTTTTGACTACGCCAAATCATTTTGCCTATTTTAAAATTGCTGAGGGATGTGACCGTCCTTGTTCTTTTTGTGCGATTCCTTTGATGAGAGGAAAACATCTCTCAACGCCAATTGAAGCTTTGGTTAAGCAAGCAAAAGGTCTTGCTGCGAATGGCGTAAAAGAATTGATGTTGATTGCCCAAGATTTAACCTATTATGGCTTAGATCTTTATAAAAAAAGAGCATTGGCTGACTTATTATTGAAGCTCGTNGAGGTAGAGGGTATTGAATGGATTCGCTTACATTATGCTTTTCCTTCTGGTTTTCCAATGGATGTACTTGAGGTGATGAGAGATCATCCAAAAATTTGTAATTATTTAGATATGCCTTTGCAGCATGGCTCTACGCGCATGCTTAAGGCAATGCGCAGAGGAATTACCCGTGAGAAAACAGAGGATTTAATTNNTAAAATAAGGGCTACTGTTCCAGGTATTGCGATACGTACAACTTTAATTGCAGGTTATCCTGGCGAGACGGATGCTGATTTNGACGAGATGTACGATTGGGTGCANCGTTCTAAATTTGATCGACTCGGAATCTTTACTTATTCCCATGAGGAGAACACGCATGCATATAATTTTGAGGATGATGTACCCGAGATATTAAAGAAGGAGAGAGCAGATATAATAATGGATTTACAATCCGGTATCAGCTACGATTTAAATCAAAATCGAGTAGGACAANAGCTTAACGTTTTATTTGATAAGACGGAGGGAGGTTATTTTGTGGGAAGAACGGAATTTGACTCTCCTGAAGTAGATAATGAAGTTTTGGTTTCCACAAAAGACCAGTATGTTCGTTTGGGAGATTTTACAAAGGTTGTAATTGATAAAGCAGACCATTATGACTTATATGGAAGCCTGCTACCACTGAATAAGTAGTTTTCTTCTTCCACAGGAGCTACGTACCAAAAAACCTAATGATATATTCAGCTCGAGGCTGAACTGGATGTCAAACGCTTTGAATGGACTATCTCTTTTTTCATCATAATTTTGATAGGGGAATTGAGCATTGAGCGCATTGTCAGATCTTAAATCTGCAAAATCATATAGAATACGCAGGCCAGAGACTAATGTGATTCTTTCATTTCCCAAAATATAGCCTCCAAAACCAATAGCTCCGCGAAAGCTTCTTTCACTGAAAAAAGAGTTTTCTGGAATCGAACCATTTGCCTCGTCTGAATAATATTGATGTTGAATCGAACCAAACTCAGGACCAATTTCGATATAAGAACCTTCCTTTGTGTGCCTGTACATTGGTAAGATTCTAAAACCGGTATATCCAAGAGAAATGGTTTTTGACATATTCTCTGAATCAGGCAAGCTCTTTTGGGCAAAGCGAAAATTTCGGTCTGAAACACCGATGTCAAAAAGAATTGATTCNGTTTCTGTAATGTTTACGCCNATTTTTAAAAATGCATTTGATGAAGCCCGAGGCGAAACNTCNATTCTCGTGTCGTCATATAATTCAAAATCACTTGAGATGCCAGTTCCAATTGATCCGCCTGCTGCAATGTCAAACCATATCTGACCANGGATCGTATTAGAGCAACACAAAAATGTAGCAAAAAATGAAAGAATTATAAACCTTAAGTCCATGTTGTTAATGTACAAATATTATTCAGTGCTCATCCATTTTACACCTAAATTCTAGGAGAAATATTTACGTTAAATTTATTACCTTCGTGCAAAGTTTTACAGATGAAGGTATATCTTGATAATGCAGCAACCACACCTGTTGCGCCTGAGGTATTTGAAGCTATGGCGCCCATATTGAAGAATGATTTTGGGAATCCTTCAAGTGCGCATCTTTTCGGTAGAAGCACCAAAGCGATTATTGAACAGTCTCGAAGAGGAATTGCTAAACATATTAATTGTCAACCTTCTGAAATTGTATTTACTTCAGGAGGGACTGAGGCTGATAATATGGCTATGTTTACCTCTGTTACTGAACTTGGTGTGAAACGAATTGTTACTTCAAGTATCGAGCATCATGCGGTTGGACATACAGCGTGTCATATTCGAGATAAATATGAAGTTGAGCTTGTTTATGTTGATATTGACGGTGCTGGAAATGTTGACCTTGATCATCTTTCAAATATTTTAGAGGATACCTCGAAAAAAACCCTGGTNACCTTGATGCATGCCAATAATGAATTAGGAACTTTAATGCCCATTGAGGAAGTCTCTCGCATTTGCAGAAAGTATGGTGCGTATTTTCATTCTGACACAGTTCAAACGATGGGGCATTACACTTTCAANCTTCAAGAATTAGATATTGATTTCCTTACCTGTGCAGCCCATAAATTTCATGGGCCAAAAGGCATTGGNTTTTTATACATCAATAAGTCAGTTCATTCAAAAGCGTTTATTCATGGNGGTGCACAAGAACGTGGTTTGCGTGGAGGTACTGAGAATCTTCATGGTATTGTAGGCTTGGCAAAAGCAATGGATTTGGCCTATTCTGATTTAGAGGCGCACCAGGAACATGTTTTCGGCTTGAAAAAGCACATGATGGATTCTTTCAAGGAACGTTTTTCAGATATATCTTTTCATGGAGAGACCTCNTATGAAAAATCNTTATATACTGTTTTGAATGTTTGTTTTCCTGAAACAGATAAGGCAGCAATGTTGCTATTTACGCTCGACCTGAAGGGAATTGCTGCAAGCGGAGGTAGTGCTTGTTCATCNGGGTCGGCCAAAGGNTCNCATGTTTTGGAAGGGATCAATGCCAATCCCAATCGGCCTAATGCGCGATTTTCTTTTTCTCGTTACACCACTTTAGCCGAAATTGATTATGCCGTAAGTCAGGTTGTAGAGATATTCAAAAATAAGATTGTTTAGTGTTGAATAAGGAAAAGAAGCTCAACGTTTTAACCCTTTGCTCGTGGTATCCCAATGATAACAATCCTACCCTAGGTAATTTCGTTCAAAAACATGCGGATNCAATAGCCTTGCAGAACAGAGCTATTGCATTGGCNATCTTTCCGTCAACGGGNGATACCTCAGTAAGATTGGTTCATACAAAACGTAATGAATTAGATGAGCTTGTGNTGTATTATCCCAAACAAGAGGGAGGGTTTGTCCTTTTAAGTAAGATAAAGAACTTTTTCTCACATCGTAAGGCTTTTAAATTNGGGTATCTAAAGGTTGTTGAGNTGATGGGGAAGCCTGATGTTGTTCATTTGAATATTGTTTATCCTTTGGGNATATGGGCTCTNTGGTTGAAGCTCAGGTATAAAATTCCTTATGTGATTACCGAGAATTCAAGNGGNTTTCATGTTGGTACTGAACATGCNTATCCAAAACGTATTTTGACACTCTGTCGCATCATATTAAAGCATGCCTCAGTCTTAATGCCTGTCAGTATTAACCTTAAAACGAGTCTTCAAAAGCTTTCAGGAAGTGATTCATTTGAAATCNTCTGTAACGTGGTCGATGAGCAATTATTTGAGACATCTTTTCAAGAGANTACCTCTAAAAATCGATTTATTCATATTTCTACTGGTGTAGATAGTATCAAAAATTTATCAGGAATGATTAGGGTAATCAATGGTCTTTGTCTATCTCAACCCGATATTCATCTTGATATTGTTTCCGATGGAGATATAGAATATGCCAAAGAATTACATAGAAGGTTAGGGGGTAATCAGTGCATTGATTTTCACTCTACAAAAACAACTGAGNAAATCGCNGGTATGATTGCATCNTGCGATGCCNTNNTGATGTTNAGTAATTATGAGAACTTCCCNTGNGTNATTGCNGANAGTATGATGTCNGGAAAACCNGTNATTTCCTCAAATGTTAANGGNATNCCCGAACATGTAAATAAAGAAAATGGNATTCTCGTTGAATCCAAGAGATGAGGNTGCGCTTGGNAATGCNATNNGNTCATTTNTNANTGGTGANATTAATTTTGATNCNNNGANAATNAGGGCNTATGCNATGNANCATTTTAGTTACCGNGAGGTTGGAGNAAAATTCACNNCCATTTACCAGTCNATTCTNTAATNACTTAAAAGTAAAGTTTCTTTGTATGAGGTAGCTNATCACTACNACAATNCANGTGGAAAGAACATTTGCAAGTGANGGAAAGAANGCAAANAGCTCTANAAAACCTTTCAGTAANACCCANTTCGCACTGCTTGTAATGANNGCACTTAANCCGTAACGAAATAGTTGTATTCTACCCTTAAGTTCACTTTCAGTAAACACGACATATTTCATGAGCAAAAAGCCGATTGTAAATGAAATGATAAAGCATGAAAACGCACTCAGGGTATAGGGTGTGAATACAAAGTTTATCGCGTCAATATACCATAGCTTCTTTTCGTAAATATACTGATAAAATAAAAAGAAAAGAATCCAGCTTAGGACTAGATTTCCAGCTCCGCATGCAGCGTAGTAATAGGTTGTTTTGTCAAATATTTTAGAGACAATAGGGTAGAATAGGTCAAGAAATTTTCTAATCAAATTACTCATTTATATTTAGTTCTATTTCGTAGCTAGTATGTCTTCTTACGTTGAAAACGTATTCATTATCAAAAATAAGGTATTGCCCTTTAATTGCGGTTAGGACGCCTTCAATTGATGGTGTTTTCTGAAGATTAATTGAGCTTACTTTTGTTGGGTAATTTTCCGAAGGATACGAAAAATTATAAATGGTATCATCTTCAATGAAATATTGTTGTAGATCACTCGGCAGTAATTCGTAGCATGACCACTTTTCTTCTTCAAGGTCAATACTTTCATCTGTTATGTTTTTAAGCATATTGCGCCAGTTGGTTTTGTCCGTGTAGATTGACTTTAGCGCAACCTCAAGGACTCCCGCAAGATATCTGTATGGCGTAATAGCCAATACAATTGCTTTATTTGCGCCTTGATCAATCCAACGCGTTGGTATTTGTGTAGATCTTGTGACACCTACTTTGACCTTATCTGTTGCTGCGAGATAAACAGCATGTGGTTTATTGTGGTTTTTTTCTTCATATTCAAGGTCTCGACCTATTCCTAAATGCCCCTGACAAAGTTCAGGTTTTATAATGCACGGGCTTGCCTCTGGGGCATTTATGAAGCAGGGATAACAAAAGCCTTCTCCAAAACTTTTTTTTGTTTTTTTTGTACATTTTCTACATGTGATGACCCCGTTCCAGCTGATCTTAATTTTCTTATTCATTAAGGAATTAAAATCAATCTTAGACCCATCAGAAGCTAGCTTATATGAAATAGGCTCATGATGTTGGGTAATCATTTTAGAAAGTGTTATTTTCATTCAGGTAAAATTTCCATTTTTTCTGCAAAATGATAGCAATAATCCCTTAAGTCCTCGCAGATAAGATTTTCCCCGGTTGCTTTTTCAAAAGTATCCGCCATGGATAGCAATGATTGATGAAAGAACTGTTTCATCTCCTCAACGGTCATGTCCTTGGTCCATAAGTCGACTTTCATCGTATTTTTTTCTTTGGGATCCCAAATAGACAATAGAAATGCGGCTGCATTCTTATCGGTTACCTTGCCGTCCTCTGCACTCCATTTTATTTCAGTCGGTAAATTGTTTTCATTTAAACCAACAGCAATTTTAATTTCAGATGATTTCATAGTGGTGTATTATGGGTTATATGATTTTAATATTGTCTTGTAGTCTATGTCCAATAATTCTTTTAGCTCGATGTCTTGATTTTGGATATAGTTTAGCACTATTTTATAACCTAAAAACTGTCCCATTCGATCTGGACTCTCTTCAGGCAAACCTATTGTATAAGGACCATTGTTTAAAAGGTAGGCTCTGTTTTTTTCATTGCTATCAAACAAAAGGTTTTCATCCATCAAATATTTCCAAAACTTCATTTCATTACTGTTAGCCCAATCGTATTGATCTTTAGACCATCTCAGAACCTGACTTGTTGGAATGTCCTCATTATCCAATCTCAAGCACATTTCAGTAATGAGGTGAATTTTTCCCCATCGGATCATTTCTTCAATATGATAACCTTGCGTTTCCTTGAAAAGCTTCGTAGATATCCATGAGGATAGAATGTCTCTATCCATAAAGTTTTCTTCCATTCCATTTCGAATCCATTCTGGAAAATCTGTTGGATTTAAGGTCTCAACGACAAGTGGGTGGTTTGCGCCAATATATCGTTCTAAACCGACCAATATTGATTCGTTGTAACACGTTGCATTGTAGTTGAAATTTGAATTTGCGAATACAATTTCTGTAGGGGTTTTAAGGGTGTCAAATTGGTTTTTTAACCGCGCGAAGCTACGCTTTATTCTTGCCTCATGAGTCGTTAAATCTGAAAATTGTTCATTGAGTTCAAATTCCGTTTTTGAGATATACTCCTGTTGTGTAAAAGCCAATAAAGATGCAAAGAGACTGCTATCTGATGTCAGGTTTAAACCGTAGCAAAATTCAAGGAGGTAAGGGCTCACTGCCGGATACTGATTAAGGACGTCGTTAAGCTTAATTCTTTCTTCAATTAATATTGTGGGGGTTATGCGCTCAAAGGTAATTTCAATTTTTCCTTCTCCTGAATCAAGTGGATTTGATTTTATGAAAGGGTTAATAATAAACCAAAGAAAGACCAAGCCTAGGCAAATTAGTAAGGAATAAAATAACTTTGTTTTCATGAATTACCTCGTGATATTTTTTATTTTTGTTCAAAAGTAACCAATACTCATTTATCATACTTATCGAATCATGAAAAACATTCTACGAATACTATTTATGGGAGCAATAATGTTTCCATTTGTCACTTATGGTCAATCTGCCGCAGACAAAAAGGTTCAGGCTGGATTAACCTTTAATGCGGGAGCCAACTTTTTATCTCCGAGCTCAAATAAAATAGAGGTGAATGGAGGAGGCTCTGTTTTGAGTATTGGCCTTAATTTGCATTCAGCATTGAAATCTTCACAAAATTTAGCGATTTCAACTGGATTAGAGTTTGATTTTGGAAAGAACAACTACGGTCCTAATTCTTCCGACGGCTCCTCATATACTTTTGTGGACTACTTGCAAGATGATGTGATTTTAACGAATGAAGAAGCGGCGAATGCAGATACATATGAGACAATGCAGCTGGTTTCAAGGAAGGTTTCAACAACCAAATTAACGATTCCTTTGATGCTTCTTTTTCGTACCAATTTCATAGGAGATTTCAGGTACTTTGGTAAATTTGGTATTCGCAATTCATTCTTGTTGTCTCACAGTATCGATGATGAAGGTATGGCCACAACACTTGGTATCCCAAATGGTACAAATGTTTCTACCTCGCTGATGCGATCTCCGGGTGAAATGTTTATTTATAATGGTAGTATTGGTTTGAGCGCTGGTGCTGAATGGAACTTTGTCGGTTCTACTTGCTTGGTGCTCGAGGCCGGTTATTACTATGGTATTACCCCTTATTTTTTAAATCGAAAGGAGGCCAACAGGACAATGTACAACATAGGCACTGAACTTGTGTTTCCACCATCTCGCGATTATTTTTCGGCGGCTGCACGTCAGAATCAGTTGATTTTTAAGCTATCTATATTATTCTAAACGGTTAATTCATTGGAAAAAGTTAAAGCACATATTGTTTCTTGGTTGAAGGCATATTCTGAAAAAAGCAATACAGATGGTTTCGTAATTGGTGTTTCTGGTGGTATAGACTCTGCAGTTTCTTCCATTCTTTGTGCAGAGACAAACAAAAAAGTCGTGCTTTTGAACATGCCCATACGACAGAGCGCAAATGAGTTTGCCCGTGCTGAGCGGCATATAGAGGATTTGAAAAATAGATATTCAAATGTTTCAAGTCATGAATTAAATCTGTCCCCTGTTTTTGAATCTTTTGAAAAAGTTATGCCTTTTGATATTGAATCCAATGGTTTGTCATTGGCAAATAGCCGCGCTAGGCTGCGCATGATGACATTATATGCCGTTGGTCAAGCAAACAACCTACTTGTTGCGGGAACAGGGAATAAGGTGGAGGATTTTGGTATCGGATTCTATACGAAATATGGTGATGGAGGAGTTGATCTTAGTCCGATTGCCGATTTAAATAAAACAGAGGTTTTTGCTTTGGCTAAAACCTTAAATGTTATTCAGGGAATCCAAAATGCAGCTCCGACTGACGGTTTATGGGGTGATGGTAGACGAGACGAAGATCAAATAGGGGCTACCTATGCAGAACTTGAATGGGCAATGGATTTTGTCGGAAACGAGGCTGACTTAGACCAAAGACAAATGAAGGTTTTATCTATTTACAGAGGTTTTAATTCAGCGAATAAGCATAAGATGGAACCTATTCCTGTTTGTCAAATCTCAGAAGATTTGAAACACTAGTTACTTAGGTATAATATTTGATATTTATTTGTCGTGGTTAAAATTATAAGTCTATACCTTATTCTGTTTTCAGTGCTATTTAGTGCAAAGTCTCAAAACGTCTATAAATCCTTCGAAAGGCTACGTAAAAAGGACTTTTATTCTGCACAGGCT
This sequence comes from Crocinitomicaceae bacterium TMED16, assembly GCA_002167775.1. GTDB lineage: Bacteria > Bacteroidota > Bacteroidia > Flavobacteriales_D > Crocinitomicaceae > UBA952. The sequence goes on from NHBV01000018.1 coordinate 16,615, forward strand.
GGTTTTAATAAGAAGTTAAAGCGTTATCCAGCTGAGTCAGCTTTAGGCTTGTCCTTGTGTTATACTGAGCCGTCTTATCTAAATATAGATTCTTCTTTAAAATTCCTTTTAATTGCTGAGAAAAAATGGCCAACTGTATCGGGAAAGTCCATGGCTAAATTAGCCCTATATGGTATTGATAAGAATTCAGTTCAGAAGCAAAAAAATCTAATAGGTCAGCTTTTTTTTGAGCATTGTATCTCATTAAATGAACCTGAATGTTTTGATTTTCTGGTAAGCGCACAACCTTGGAACAATAATATTTCAGAGATTATATACTACAGAGATTCACTATTCTATAGCCGAGCAAAACAAAATAAGTCAACCGCATATGTACAAAAACTTCTAGAGATATATCCAGAAACGCTTTTTAAGTCTAAACTTCATGCTTTATACGATAGTTTTGAACTCAATAATAATATCAAAACAAATACGGAAGTGGAGTTAGCAGCATTTATTGAGGCGCACCCTGAGAATCGTTTTGCGGGTCCATTACAGGATAGTTTATTTCGATTCTTCCATAAAAACGATGCAGAGCTTTATCTATCTTTTATAAAGAAATACCCTCTAAATCGAAATGTAGCCTTTGCATGGGGACGTGTCTATGAGCTTGAGACCAATTATTATCATCCTGCACTGCTCGAAGGTTTTGCGAGACGTTATCCTGATTACCCGAATAAGGTACAGTTGTCGCAGGATATCAATCTCTCCAAGTTACAGCTTTATCCTTTTTCAGATTCTTCTATTTCAGCCAATGCATATGGCTACAAAAATGATGAAATGGACTGGATTATTCCTCCGAGGATAAAATTCGAAGAGCCGTCATTTTTTAGTCAAGGTTATGCTGTAATCGGCAAGGATGGTTTGTATGGGATTATCAATAAAAATGGAGTTGAGATTGTACCTTTTATTTACGATGAGGTTGAGGTCCTTGATAACACACTTATTCTTGTGTCTTCAGAAGGCTTGTATGGCCTATTGAATAGAGATGGTTCTGTGCGTCATAAGACAGAATACACACAGATTATTGATGTGGATTCAATTTACTATTTGCTATACAAGGGCGAAGAATCAGAGTTGTATTGCATCAATTCTTCTTCTCCTTTGATCTTTGACCCTACTGATCTTGAGCTATTAGATTCATGCTATTATCTCGGCTATGGTTTTGGAGGTATGAAAGTCGGCTTGTTTCAATCTCAGGATAATTGTGATTTATCAGAGGTGCTCTCGATAGCATACGGGGAAATCAATAAATTCGGCGAAGATTCCTTCGTAGGAGAAATCAGGAATGAGCTGAAAATCATGACTAAATCAAATGAAATGATGACGGATTCTAATTATGTAAGTATTTCACCTTTACATAATGGATATGCCCTTGCCATGAAAGAGACAGGCGTTGGTTATTTGAATAGTCAGGCAGAGGAGGTAATCGATTTTCAATATGAACCTTATATGGGAATTATGTCTTCAGGTTTGTTTCATAAAGGATATGCCATTGTTAAATCAGAGGGTTTATTTGGCATTATTGATACCGCAGGGAATTATAAGATATCTGCGCAATACAAACAGTTAATTCGTTTAGAAGATCTCTATGCTTCAAGGCAAGGTGATCATTGGTCTATTCTCTCACTTACCAAGGATAGTATAACACCGGCGCTATTTGCCTCTATTGATGCCTTAGGCGATGGTTTTGTATTGTATAAAGAAAATGGGAAATACGGAATGATGGATGCTGAGATGAACGCAATATTGCCTCCGGTGTACAGGGTCATAAAAAAGTTCAGAGATTATTTCGTTACCCTAGGTTGTGGAAATGATTTATATTACCTTATGGATGGTAAAGGGAACCTTGTCTCAACTATTGGTTTTAAAAGTATTCAGCCTTTAACGAAATCACATTTATTAGTCAATAATGAAAATAAAATAGGATATTTTAGGCTGACAGATGGTAAATTAATTATGGAATAATCATGTTTATGAACAAAGATAAACCCGAACACGTTCTGCTAGCATTGTTGGCATGTCTCGGTGTTTATCTTTTTGTCTTTATGTACCTTCAAATCTCTTCTTTTCCAGATTACAGACAGACCAAGTCTTTCGACACTTACTCCGAATTGGTCCAAGAAGATGTAGAATTGACTGCAAATAATATTGAAAGTGAGAATTTTGCTGGAGGAGCAGTTTCTTCTGTATCGAGAGATGTTAACGATAGCCGAGCCTCGTCCTCAGATGACTGGTCGGAAAGTACATATGAGGGAGACCCTGAGCAGAATGCTAAAGAAGTAGAGCGTCAGTTTTTTGAAAGCACAGGTGAGCAAGAACGGCGCGATCAGCTTCAAGAGGATCACAAGGCTCGTCTTGAGCAATTAGCAAAAGAAGCTGAATCAAATCAGAGCATTAAGGCAGTGTCACAGAATCAGTTTTCAGGCAATGTCATGGTGGAGTTTGAGTTGTCTGGGAGAACAGCTTTTAAGAAAGACAATTGGTATGTCAGAAACCCTGGATATACCTGCGGTAAGAATTCTAATGGCTTGGTGGTGGTACAAATAAAAGTAAACCGAAATGGAAATGTTGTGTTTGCTCAAGTAAACTCGTCATTATCGAAAGGAGCCTCCGATTGTATGCTTAATAAAGCGGTTAAATATGCCAAGAAATCTCGTTTTAACTACTCTTCTGCTTCATCACAAACCCAATCTGGCGTAATTAAATACAGGTTTGCAGCACAATAGGGTTAAATTCTAATCAACATTTATGCGTAGTTATTAATTATTTAGTATTTTTACAGTAAAAGATACATATGATTGGTAATAATCTAAAGCTATTGCGAAAGCAGTTTTCAAAATCCCAAGATGAGGTTTCGAAAGCACTTGGTTTAAATAGATCGACCTATAGTGGTTATGAAAATGCTGTTGCACAACCAAGTCTAGATATTATTACGAGTATATGTGATTACTACAATATAGCCACAGATGTTCTTTTGAGGAATGATTTTTCTACATTCACTGAAAAGCAATGGAAAGGTATTCAAGGGGCTTGGAAGCATACAGCTAAGGGGTCGGGCTTACGCATTCTAACTTCACAGGTTTCTGATGACAATGAGGAGCTTATTGAGATGATTCCTGCAAAAGCAAGGGCTGGTTATACTGCTGGCTATGCAGATCCGGAGTTCATTAAAGAACTGCCCACGATACGTTTGCCTTTTTTATCAAAAAATAGAAAGCACCGCACCTTTCCTATTTCGGGAGATTCAATGCCTCCTGTCGCCGATGGTTCTTTTGTTGTTGGAGAATTCATTGAGGATTGGACAGCTATTTCCAATGATACGCCTTGTATAGTGGTTACAAATGACAATGGTATTGTTTTTAAAATTCTTGAAAANAATCTGAAANACAATAAAACCTTTCTTCTNTCTTCTACNAATACTTTTTANGCGCCCTATGAGGTTTCTATNAATGAGGTTTTGGAGATATGGAGATTCCGATGTTATATTTCCATGGAGCTTCCATCTTTGGCGCTTGGAGAAGGGCAAATTTCTGATTCTTTATTGGCAATCCAAAAGAGCCTATTTAGAATCGAGAACAAAAGTTAATTTCTGTTCTTAGGTTTTCCCCTGATTGCTTATCTTTGCTCAAATTTTCTCTATGATTGATATTACGCTTCCNGATGGAACGATAAAGCAGGTTGATAAAAATAGCACAGCTATGGATCTGGCGCTCTCCATATCAGAGGGTTTGGCAAGAAATGTTCTTGCGGCTGAAGTTAATGGTTCAGTAGTGGATGCCAATTTGCCTATTGAAGCTTCGGCATCTTTAAAGCTATTGACCTGGAATGACGATGATGGAAAATCAACGATGTGGCATTCTTCAGCCCATCTGATGGCAGAGGCAATACAGTTTTATTATCCGAATGCCAAGTTTGCAATTGGTCCGCCAATTGAAAAAGGGTTTTATTATGATATTGACTTTATGGGGGAATCATTTTCTGAAAATGATTTACAAAAGATTGAGTCAAAAATGAAAGAGCTTGCGAAAGCGAAGAATCAATATATACGTAAAGAGATTTCAAAAAAGGATGCTTTATCTTATTTTAAAACCAAAGAAGANCCTTANAAGCTGGAGCTTTTNGAAGGTTTAGAAGATGGATCGATCACATTCTATACTCAGGGAGGATTTACTGATCTATGCAGAGGTCCTCATATACCGCACACAGGATTTATNAAGGCAGTAAAGCTTACAGCGGTTGCCGGGGCATACTGGAGAGGAGATGAAAAGAATAAGCAGCTGACACGAATTTATGGTATTACATTTCCTAAGAATGCTGAACTAAACCAGCACATGGAGATGCTTGAGGAAGCAAAGAAAAGAGATCATCGGAAATTAGGGAAGGAGCTAGGTTTGTTTACTTTTTCTCAAAAAGTAGGTCAAGGTCTTCCGCTTTGGCTTCCAAACGGAACAGCNCTNAGAGAGCGTCTTGAGGGCTTTTTAAAGCGTGCTCAGAAAAAAGCAGGTTACGAGCAGGTAATTACCCCACATATAGGAAATAAAGATTTATATGTTTGTTCCGGCCATTATGAAAAATATGGTGAGGATTCTTTTCAACCTATACGCACACCGGATCCCAATGAGGAGTTTTATTTAAAGCCAATGAATTGTCCGCATCATTGTGAAATTTTCAAGTCAAGTCCAAAGTCATATAAAGATTTGCCTACAAGATACGCGGAGTTTGGAACGGTTTATAGGTATGAGCAATCTGGTGAACTGCATGGATTGACCCGAGTTCGTGGTTTTACGCAAGATGACGCGCACATATTCTGTACTCAAGAGCAAGTGAAACAAGAGTTTAAGAATGTCATTGATATCGTATTGTACGTTCTAAAGACCTTAGAGTTTACTNATTTTAAGGCGCAAATTTCTTTACGGGACCCTGAAAATAAAACGAAATACATCGGTTCAGATGAAAATTGGGCAAAGGCCGAGCAGGCGATTATGGAGGCTGCAGCAGAAAAAGACCTTAATACAGTTATTGAATATGGTGAAGCGGCTTTCTACGGGCCTAAGCTAGATTTTATGGTCAAAGATGCGATTGGAAGAGAATGGCAGCTGGGAACAATACAGGTAGACTATANCCTTCCTGAACGTTTTGAACTGGAATATGTTGGAAGTGACAATTTGAAGCACAGACCTGTTATGATCCATAGGGCACCATTTGGTTCTATGGAAAGATTTGTTGCTGTTCTTATCGAGCACTGNGGTGGAGACTTTCCATTGTGGCTCACAACCAATCAATTTGTCATTCTTCCAATATCTGAGAAATTTAACGAGTATGCTCAAAAAGTTTCAGATTTGCTAAATAATTACGATATTCGCGGTCTTATTGACGACCGAAATGAAAAAATAGGTAAGAAAATAAGAGATGCAGAATTGGCAAAAAGACCATTCATGCTTGTCATCGGAGAGAAAGAGTTTGACGCTAATACAGTCGCTGTTCGTCAACGAGGACAAGGGGATCAAGGATCTATGAGTGTAGATAAATTTGCTGAGTTTGTACAAGATTTAGTAAATAAAGAATTGGCAATAAACGATTAATATTTGAATGAGAAGAGCTCCCAGACGTCCTTATGTTAGAAGAGAAGAGACAGCGCAACANAAAATAAACCAAAAAATCCTTGCTCCTGAAGTGAGATTGGTTGTTGAAGGAAGTGCTCCTATTGTTGTTTCGACACCTAAGGCGATTGACATGGCGGAAACAGAAGGTTTGGACTTGGTTGAGATTTCACCCAAAGCAGTTCCACCGGTTTGTAAAATCATGGACTACAAGAAGTTTCTTTACAATCAAAAGAGAAAACAAAAAGAGTTAAAAGCCAAGCAAAGTAAGGTAGTTGTAAAAGAAATTAGATTTGGTCCCAATACGGATGATCATGATTTCAATTTTAAGCTAGCACATGCAAAAAAGTTCTTAACTGATGGAAGCAAAGTAAAAGCCTTTGTTTTCTTTAGGGGAAGAACGATTGTGTTTAAGGATAGAGGGGAGATTTTACTTCTTCGTTTTGCACAAGAATTAGAAGATTATGGNGTGGTTGAGCAACTTCCGAAATTAGAAGGGAAGAAAATGATTTTGATGATCAACCCAAAAAAGAAATAAAAAAACTGATATAGTGTTCATCTTTAAAAAACAGAAAAATGCCTAAAATGAAGACAAAATCCAGTGCGAAGAAGAGATTCACAATCACTGGTAGTGGCAAAATTAAGCGTAAGCACGCTTTTAAAAGTCACATTTTAACGAAAAAGGCCAAGAAGCGTAAGCGTAATTTGACCCATTCTGGATTGGTACATGATGCCGATCTATCGAATATCAAGTTGCAATTGTGCATGAAATAAAAGGTTCTTTATTATAAACCAAGTAACGAGTAACTAAGTCTTCTGAAACAATGATGCACTCTTTATTAAAAAAATAGAAATTATGCCAAGATCAGTAAATCACGTTGCTTCAAGAGCAAAAAGAAAAAACATGATGAAGCTNTCCAAAGGTTANTTTGGAAGACGTAAAAATGTATGGACCGTAGCAAAGAACGCCATTGAAAAAGGGTTGTTATATGCTTATNCCGGTCGTAAACAAAAGAAAAGAAACTTTCGTTCACTATGGATTGCCCGTATTAATGCNGGTGCAAGACTTCATGGAATGAGCTATTCTCAATTTATGGGAGCAGTGAATAAAAGTGGAATNGAATTGAATCGTAAAGTTCTAGCTGATTTAGCTATGAACCATCCTGATGCTTTTAAAGCAGTAGTAGATTCAGTTAAAAAATAAGTTTAAGACTATATCAGTAAAGCCATTAGATTTCTAATGGCTTTTTTTTATTCATTTCTTAATTCACTATTCTTATTTTAGTGAAACGTATTAAAAGTGTGAGAATGCTAAAAATAGGAGTAGCAGGAGCGGGACATTTGGGAAAGATTCATATTAAAATCTTAAAAGAGTTATCTGCGCTATATGAATTAGTTGGTTTTTATGACGCTGACCAATCGTTGGCAAAGGAGGTAGAGGCATCCTTTGGGGTAACTTCATTTGAAACGGTACAAAGTTTAATTGATCAGGTCGATTGTTTGGCNGTAGTGACAACTACTTTATCTCATTTTGAAGTTGCTAAATCTGCCATCCAAGCACGAAAGCATGTTTTTATCGAAAAACCNCTGACAGAAACGATTGAGGAAGCTAAGAAGCTTCAACGTCTTGTGCAAGAGGCTGACGTAATTGCTCAAGTCGGTCACGTTGAACGTTTTAATCCCGGTTTCATTGCGGCACGAAAGTATTTAGACAGGCCAATGTTTATTGAAACACATCGTTTGGCTCAATTTAATCCGCGGGGCACCGATGTTCCTGTAGTGTTAGATTTGATGATACACGATTTAGATATCATTTTAAGTGTTGTAAAGTCCAATGTTAAGAAGGTTTCCGCCTCTGGGGTAGCTGTAATAAGTGATTCACATGATATTGCAAATGCCAGGGTGGAGTTTGACAATGGTTGTGTTGCCAATATTACAGCATCTCGTATTTCTTTAAAAAATATGCGTAAAACTAGATTTTTCCAGCGGGATGCCTACATCAGTGTTGATTTTTTAAATAAAGAGGCAGAGGTTTTTGAAATGGAGGATGTTCAAGGTGAACCCGATCCATTTGACCTAATTTTAGATTTAGGCNAAAACAAACCAAAGAAGAAAATCTTAATTGATAAGCCAGAAATTACACAAACTAATGCCATTCAAGAGGAGCTAATTTGCTTTCATGACTGTGTTCTAGAGCATAAGCAGTCACCAGTNCCTATTGATGATGGTGTTANTGCTATGGAGTTGGCGCATAGGATTCTAGGAGAAATGTCAAAAGTTTACCTAAAATAGTTGCAATATTCTTTTAAATCAATCGTTGTGCATTTAGTGCGTTTTACAGTTTTCGTTTTTATTGTTTTGCCCTTGTTATTTTCGTGTGTGAAAAATANCCCCGATCCTTCTTGGTTGCNTGTNAATGATTGGGATTTAGTAGCCAATGTTGNGCTTTCTGGAGAGGAAGGGGAGCTTACTAAGAAGATTACAAATGCTAAGGTATATGTGAATGATGAGCTCATTGGAATTTTTGAGACTCCTTTTCGCATACCACTTCTTTCTTCAGGAGAAAGTGTTATAAGACTGGATCCTGTTGTCATTAATAATGGTATTTCTGCGACAAAAAAAGNATATCCATTCACTAATTTCTACCAAGAGACTGTAACACTTGTTAAGAATGATACAGTTGTGATTTCTCCAGTTACAAGCTATAAGTCAAATGCNAATTTTTGGATTGAAGATTTTGAGGATATTAATATTTCAATTGAAAATGACCCAAATACATCTTTAGCAAACTTGATTCTTTCCAATGAGTCTTTAAATGCATTTAATGGTAATTACTATGGTAAAGTGATGTTAAATGAGACTGACTCAACTTGGGTAGCATATACGCTTGAGCAGTTACCGATTCCCAAAGGNGTGGACAGCTATCTTGAAATAGATTATTACAATACCAACGATGTTTATCAAGGGCTTATTTATTTATCTCCGTCAGGGATACAGGATAACATAAATATTCGTATGAATGCACAAGCGCCAGAAAGTGCAGTTTGGAAGAAAATGTATATTGAGCTCAGAGAGTTGGTGACAGCCTCTCCAATTCAATCTACTTTTCTACAATCCTTTCAGGCCAATCTAGATGCCAATGACATAGAAGGCGTGATTTGTCTTGATAACATAAAAGTGATTTGGTTTTAATGAATAAAAATAGTCCGTGGTTAAGTCTTTTTTTAGTATCTGATTATATATCGGCATTGGTTTCTTGGGCTTTATTTTTCTTTTTTAGAAAAACCTTGATTGAAAATCAGGCTTTTGAGATGGATATAAATTTCTGGTTAGGCATCGCTTTGATTCCTTTATTCTGGATGTTGCTATATTTCGTGCAGGGCACCTATATCGANATAAGGAGAATGTTTAGGCTTAAGCTTTTAAATCTTACTATCAGTATTAGTGTAATCGGATCACTTATTATTTTCTTTTCCATCATACTTGATGATCAAGTTCGCTCTTACGAAGGTTATTACTGGAATTTACTCATTTTATTTGTCGTTCATTTTGGCGCTACTTTTACCCCAAGGTTACTAATTAACACCTGGCTTGTACATACCATTAGAAAGCCAAATAATGGTTTTAAAACGGTTATCATTGGNGGAACAGAAAAGGCAGTAGAGATTNTAGAGGAAATCAAAAAGAATGAAAAAAATGTAAACACGTTTGTAGGTTACATAAATATGAATGGCAATGACCGTCAGTTAGATGGTAAGCTTCCATATTTAGGGCATTTTGATGATTTGGACGAGGTGTCAAAAGATACTGAGATTGACGAATACATTATTGCTATAGAAAGCTCGGAGCATAATAAGCTNATGCAGATTTTATTGAAGATCGAGAACGGTACAACGAGAATCAAAACTCTTCCTGATACCTATGTGATTCTTTCCGGAAGTGTTAAAATGACTAATATTTATGGTGCTTTGCTGTTGGATGTTCAGTCNGATGCCATGCCTTTTTGGCAAAAAGTTCTCAAAAGAATCATTGACTTCACATTGTCTTTTGTTGCGGTCATCCTACTGATGCCGTTTTATTTATTTTCTGCTGTAGCAGTCAAGTTTTCATCCCCTGGACCAATTTTATTTTTGCAAGATAGAATCGGCAAGGATGGTCGTGTTTTTAAAATTTTTAAGTTCAGAACGATGTATGTCGATTCGGAAAAGAATGGTCCGCAGCTCTCATCTGAAAATGACCCTAGGATAACGCGCACNGGGAGCTTTATGAGAAAGACTCGGCTCGATGAATTCCCGCAATTCTTTAATGTTTTAATGGGACACATGTCCATTGTTGGCCCNCGTCCTGAGCGAAAGTTCTATATTGATCAAATTGCCAAAATTGAACCGCAATACAATCAGCTAACGAAGGTTCGTCCCGGTATAACTTCTTGGGGTCAGGTGAAGTATGGTTATGCAGAAAATGTAGATCAAATGTTACAGCGTATGAAATTCGATCTTCTGTATCTAAAAAACAGAAGTATTTCATTAGATATTAAAATCATGCTGCATACGCTACTGATCGTNATTAGGGCAGAGGGGAANTAGTTTTAAAGCTGAATTNCTTTTATACCAAAGCAAGCTGAANCACCTCTTTCATTTTATCTACATAATGAAAGGTGAGTCCTTTGAGGTAGCTTTCTTTAATTTCATCTACATCCTGTTTGTTTCTCGCGCACAAAATAATTTCTTTTACACCACTTCTTTTGGCCGCAAGAATCTTTTCTTTGATTCCACCTACAGGNAGTACATCTCCACGAAGCGTAATTTCTCCNGTCATAGCAAGATTCTTTTTAACCTTTCTCTTACTGAAAATTGACGCCAAAGAGGTCAACATTGTGATTCCTGCACTGGGTCCATCTTTTGGTGTTGCTCCCTCNGGAACATGAATATGAACGTTGTGTATATCAAATGCCTCTTGTTTTGTGTNAATCATGTCTGCATGGGCTTTTAGATATTCCAAAGCAATGATAGCGGATTCCTTCATGACGTCCCCGAGATTCCCAGTCAGGGTTAGCTTCCCTTTGCCCTTTGTAATAGAGGATTCAATAAATAAAACATCTCCACCAATACTTGTCCAAGCGAGGCCAGTGACGACGCCAAATGTATTATGGTCAATCGATTTTACCTTTGAGCGTCCAGAGCCTAGAATAGCAAATAAATCATCATTACTAAGCTTCGTTTCAAAGCTTTCTTCCATGGCGATTTGTCTTGTTCTGTTTCTCACCAATTTGGCGATTACCTTATCTAAACCCCGAACTCCAGATTCGTTGGTGTATTCTTCGACTATTTTACGCAGAATTTGTTTGCTAAAGCNGATATGCTCTTTTTTAATTCCATGCTCTTTAATTTGCTTTGGAATCAGATGTCTTGCTGCGATTTCAACTTTTTCTTCTAAAGTATATCCATTCACTTCTATGATCTCCATTCTATCTCTTAGTGGCCCTTGTATCGTAGATAAAGAATTAGATGTTGCGATGAAAAGTACTTTTGATAAATCAAATTCTGTTTCTATATAATTGTCATAAAACGCGTTATTTTGCTCAGGGTCGAGTACTTCAAGAAGNGCAGAGGAGGGGTCGCCATGATTGCTTCGTCCGAGTTTATCAATTTCATCAAGTACAAAAACGGGGTTTGCCGTTTCAGCCTTCTTTAGGTTCTGAATTATTCTTCCCGGCATCGCTCCNATGTAGGTTTTTCGATGNCCTCTGATTTCAGATTCATCGTGCAATCCACCAAGCGACATTCGGACATATTTTCTTCCTAATGCTTCTGCAATCGACTTTCCAAGNGATGTTTTACCAACTCCCGGAGGTCCATAAAAACATAGTATTGGAGATTTCATGTTCCCCTTAATCTTCAGTACCGCNAGGTACTCCATGATCCGTTCTTTNACTTTTTCAAGACCAAAATGATCACGCTCTAAAATTTTTCTTGAACGCTTTAGGTCAAGGTTGTCCTTCGAATACTCATTCCAAGGAAGCTCAATCATGGTGTCGATATAGTTGAGTTGAACGGTATACTCAGCACCTTGGGGATTCATTCTTTGAAGCTTATCTAGTTCTTTTTGAAATAGTGTGCCTACCTCTTTNGTCCATTTTTTTGTTTTTGCACGTTCTCTGAAATCACGCACATCTTGCTCTTGTGGGTTATCACCAAGCTCATCTTGAATGGTCCTCATCTGCTGATGCAGAAAGTATTCACGCTGCTGTTTGTCAAGATCTTTTCGAACCTTATTGTGGATTTCATTGCGCATCTCTAGCATTTGAGACTCCATAGACAAGTGCTCTAATACTTTCATAACCCTACTTTTGATTTCCATTTCTTCAAGCATATCTTGCTTTTTCGAAACGTCAGCATTCATATTTGAGGAAATGAAATTTACGAGAAATGTTGGGCTATCAATATTTTTGATGGCAAACTGGGCTTCAGACGGAATGTTAGGGCTGTCTTTAATGATTTGAAGCGCGAGGTCTTTGATGTTTTTAAACATCATATTGAGCTCTTTATTCTTGGTATCAAATTTCTGCTCCTTCAAGATTTCAACAGACGCGCGCATGAACGGNTCCGTCTGTGTCATTTCAATCATTCTAAAGCGTCTTTTCCCTTGTATAATGACTGTTGAGCTTCCATCGGGCATTTTCAGTAGCCTTACAATTTGTGCAACTGTACCGACCATATGTAGGTCTTTAAATTCTGGAGATTCCTCTTCTTGCACCTTCTGAGAAACAACACCGATGATTTTGTTGCCTTTGTTGGCTTCTTGAATCAGNTTAATGGATTTGTCTCTACCCACCGTAATTGGAATTACTACTCCTGGAAACAAAACGTTGTTGCGCAGGGGCAGAATAGGAAGGTTCTCTGGAAAATCTTGATTATTTACTGTCTCTTCTTCTTCAGCCGTAGTTAATGGAATAAATTCAGCATCAGATTCTAATCCAGATAAGTTTAGTAAGGAGNGATCAAATAGGTCGTTCATATATTTTCTTTATGACATTATGTCATTGATTCTTGTCAATTGTTGCAAAACTTGTTAAAACAGGCCTGCGACACATATGGTTCAATCTGCGTGCCAAAATAATTTTTTAAGAAAAAATGTCGGTGTTAGTCTCTTGCTTTCTCTATGTGTGTGAGAATAGCTTTGTCTTCTTTACTCAGTAAAAGATTTCTTCGATGCATCATGTTGTTTGCCGAATCGAATGCTTTGTTTAGCTCGTTTATGCTATATNTCTCTCCCTGAACCCATGAAAAACTCGGGATATGTTTCTTGGGAAACCCGTGTGTGAAAATGTTACAGGAAACCCCCACAACAGTCGCGGTATTGAACATTGTGTTAATTGCACATTTAGAGAAATCGCCCATGCTTAAGCCGATAAATTGCAAATCAGTTTGAACCTCGGTTTTAGACGAATAGGAGTAGGTTCTCACCTTAGAATAATTATTCTTAAGATTAGATGTATTGGTATCTGCACCGAGATTGCACCATTCACCAATTAATGAATTACCTAAAAAGCCATCGTGTCCTTTATTGGAGTAGGCTTGGAAAATAACATTGTTTACCTCTCCACCCACTTTGCAGTGAGGGCCGATGGTGGTAGCTCCATATATTTTGGCGCCCATTTTAATGGTTGCGTGTGCATTTAAAGCAAGNCCGCCGCGAACCATACTGCCCTCCATTATTATGGCATCTTTGCCAACGTATATGNGTCCGTCTTTTGTATTTAGAGTACAGCCTTCTATGCTTGCTCCTTCCTCAATAAAAAGTTTGTTATTAGGTCCTATCAAAAGGTTTGTAGGAGAGAGNGTTTGGGTTTTTCGACCTTCAGTTGCTTGAATAAAATCTAAGTCAAGGGCAGCAGCATTTTTTTGAAACATATCCCATCGTTCTTCAACGATAATTAATTTTGTTCCGGTAAAATTAATTGTCTCTGTTCCATCTCCTTTTCTAGCAAGCAAGACTTCTCCGGCATATAAACTTTGATTGTCTTCTAAATGCAANATGGCGGCTATTAAATCCGGATTAGGCAAAACACATGCGTTTATTGTTAAGTCACAATCTACACTNGGATANTTATCAGCTAAGTAATCTTCAGTTTCATANCCTATANNNGCNTNNGGTAAATAGNAAGCATAGCGTTCNNNATTTGTGTANATCCCCATGCGNAGNCATGCAATAGGTTTNGTTAAGCTNAGCGGNGCAAAGTTTTTGTGTTTTCCGAAATCACTTAAGTTAAATTTCATCTTTTAAGACTTGAATGGGCTTTTGACGCAATAAATAATAANGTAAAGGTAAGAAAGGCATTTAAAATTATAATCTCAAATCCAAATGAGTAATCTCCNAGGTTNCCTTGTGCTCCTTTTTCAACTCCAGGAGCACCTTTTGAGAAGTACCACAGCACAAATGTAATCGAGATAGATATAATACTCATTAAGGGAATTGCCCTGTCGCTTATAATGCGCTTGGTTAGGATTCCAAAAAAGAAGACTCCAATGAGCGGGCCATAAGTGAAACCTGCAAATTTCATAAGTAATCCAATTGCAGAATCATCCGTGTAATGATGTAATATAAGGACAACCAGGATTATTAAGATGGATACTGCTACGTGAATACGTTTCCGCAAAGGAACTTTATTGTCCTCTGTTTTACTTTTCTCTGGTACTAGGTCAACAAAAATAGATGTGGTCAGGGAAGTAAGGGCGGAGTCAGCGCTCGAATAAGCCGCTGCGATCAGCCCTAACAAGAATAAAACACCAATAATAATGGGCGTATTACTATCCATGGCAATCGCGGAGAAGAGCATGTCAGATTTTTCAAANGGAATTGAATGTGCTGCCGCGTACATATACAAAAGAGCACCGAGGAATAAAAAAACAAGGTTGACAACAATTAAAACACTGGCCATACTCATCATATTTTTTTGCGCATCCTTTAAGCTTTTNCAGCTTAAGTTTTTTTGCATCATGTCTTGGTCTAGTCCAGTCATCCCAATCGCAATAAAAATCCCGCCGAAGAAGTGTTTTAAAAAGTGATTGGCATCATATATATCGTCAAAGAAAAAAATCTTTCCATAAGGCCCATTTGCAACCTGCTCAATAATTCCTTCATTTGCAACACTAGGAAGGGCATTGGCAATGAAATAGACTGTCAGTAAAACAGAGAGTAGCATAAAACCCGTTTGCAGCGTGTCGGTCCATACTATTGTTTTTATGCCTCCTCGATTTGTATACAGCCAAATAAGCAAAATACATATGCTTACTGTGACTTCAAATGGAATTCCCCAGTCGTTAAATAAAATGCTTTGTAGTACCTCAGCAACAAGCATGAGCCTNACGGAAGCACCAATGACCCTAGAAAGAAGAAAAAGAACCGCACCCGTTTTATGACTCAAAAAACCAAATCGTTCTTTAAGGTATTCGTAAATGGAAACTACATTCATTTTNTAGTAAACAGGCATCAGTACATAGGTGATAATCAGGTAACCAATAAAATAGCCCAATACTGCTTGCATATAGCTAAACTGGTTGCTTGCATTTCCAACCCAACCCGGAACAGACAAGAAGGTAACACCGCTTAGGGATGCACCGATCATTCCGAATGCAACCAGATACCATGGGGATTGACGTTCTCCTACAAAAAATCCATCATTTCCCTTGGCTTTCGAAGTAAAAAACGATACAGCCACCAGAAGTCCAAAATAAAGAACTAAAATCGAAACAATTAAAGTTGGTGTCATTTAACGAGTAGATTAATTTAGGTGATTACAAATGTATCTTTATTTGTCATTTAACGTTAATGTGAAAAGGTAAGTATATTTGTAAAAATAGAATATGGACGCTTGGATTTTTCTTTTAATGACGATTGTGAGCTGTGGAGCGCTCGTTTTGATCGTATTTCGTTTTTTAAAAAAACAGACAGACAAGGAGGTAACAAAGCTCAGAACGGAGCTGCATAAGCAGCGGCAAGAGTTTTTTTTACCGAGTAGATTAGACGCCTATCAGAGATCAGTATTACTTTTAGAACGAATACATCCTACAAGTTTAATTATGCGTGCGCACAATCCAAGCTTGAATGCTACTCTTTTTCAGGCAGAGCTAGTTAAAGCTGTTCGAAGTGAATTTGAGCACA
The DNA here is from genome assembly GCA_002167775.1 of Crocinitomicaceae bacterium TMED16. GTDB lineage: Bacteria > Bacteroidota > Bacteroidia > Flavobacteriales_D > Crocinitomicaceae > UBA952. The sequence goes on from NHBV01000018.1 coordinate 32,421, forward strand.
ATCTTGCTCAACAGATTTTCATTTCTACAGGTACTTGGGATATTATTAGAAACTCTAAAGATGAAGTCATTAAATTGATTCATATGGCAGGTAGCCAAATGAACGAAAAGTCAACAAGTACTGATCTTTCAGAAAAAATATTTGAAATCATTGCCCAGCTTGAGGAGTTTCCAACAAGCATAGCGGTTAAAATCGTTAAAAAGGAATTTCAGGAATTATTTTAGAAGCTCAATTACTCCTGCAGCACCTTGTCCCGTTCCGACGCACATGGTTACCATTCCATATTTTTGCTTTCTTCTTCGCATTTCATTGATCAATTGAACGCTTAGCTTTCCGCCGGTGCATCCTAATGGGTGTCCGAGAGCGATTGCCCCTCCATTTACATTCACAATGTCTGGGTTTAGACCTGTTTCACGCAATACGGCTAAAGATTGTGAAGCAAAAGCTTCGTTTANTTCTACTAGACCTAAATCATTCATTGATAACCCAGCTTGCTTTAAAGCCTTCGGAATCGCATCTACAGGTCCGATGCCCATAATTCTAGGTTCTACACCAACTGTTGCATATGAAACTAATCTTGCAATTGGTTCAAGGTTCAACTCCTTGAGCATTTTTTCTGACATCACCATAACGAAGGCAGCGCCATCAGAGGTTTGAGAAGAGTTACCTGCTGTGACAGATCCNCCTTGTGCAAAAACGGGTCTTAATGAATTTAATTTTTCTATCGTACTGGCACGTGGTCCTTCATCCGTATCTACGGTGAAGTTNTTGACTTGCCTTTTTTCGTGTTCATCTAGAAAAATATGTTCTACGTCGATGGGAACAATTTCATCCTTAAACTTGCCTTCTTTGATCGCACTAATTGCTTTTTCATGAGAATGCAGGGCGAATGCGTCTTGGTCTTCTCTACTAATTTTGTATTGATTCGCAACCGCTTCAGCAGTGAGTCCCATTCCCCAATACCAGTTAGGGTTCTCTTTACCAACGCGCGCATTTGGAACAATTCTCCATCCCCCCATAGCCATAACCGACATGGATTCAGCACCACCNGCAATTATACAATCNGCCATTCCACTTTCTATTTTCGCTTGAGCAATAGCAATGGTTTCAAGTCCTGAAGCGCAATATCTATTGACAGTCATTCCTGGTACTTTGTCTGTATCGAGCCCCATTAGAGAAAGCATTCTTCCCATATTGAGTCCTTGTTCGGCCTCAGGTGTCGCATTTCCAACAATCACATCGTCAATTCTATCCTTATCAAGGTTAGGAATACTTTTAACCAAATGCTTGATGACAGANGCGCCGATATCATCAGGTCTATAGAAACGAAACCCGCCTTTCTTAGCTTTTCCAACGGCGGATCTAAATCCTGCCACGATATATGCTGTATTGCTCATTTTAAATGCTTTTAATAGAGAGATTATTTAATTCTTTAAAACTACTAAAAATATATTATGCGTGCATAATTTATAATGTAATTTATTCGGCGCTTTTTAGCTTGGCTCTGATAAACTCAATGAGCATAGGGAGGAGGGAAAGTCCAATGATGCCGAATATGACCGTTTCAAAGTTGCGCTGAACGATCGGGAGGTTGCCAAAAAAGAAGCCTAATAACGTTAAAGCGAAAACCCATGTTATNCCACCTATTACGCTGTATTTTAGGAACTTGAAGTACTTCATTTCTCCTACGCCGGCTACAAATGGGGCAAAAGTTCTAACGATGGGTACATACCTGGCAAGAATGATCGTTTTTGGTCCATGTTTGTCGTAGAAAGCTTGTGTTTTATCTATGTAGGACTGTTTAACNATTTGTCNNCCTNTGATTTTCCATTGCATGACCTTNAGTCCAATNTTCTTNCCNATATAGTAATTTAGGTTNTCNCCAATAAAGGCTGCTGTNCAAAGTAAGGGAATCACAATCCACAGACTCAGCTCAGCGGTCTGGCCGTTCTGTACTACACCAGCACAAAAGGTACCCGCTGCAAATAATAACGAGTCTCCGGGAAGCAAAGGCATCACTACNAATCCTGTTTCTACAAAAACAATCATGAAAAGAATAAGGTATATCCAATTGCCATAATCCATGATAAGGGCAAATAGGTGGGCATCCAAATGTAGGATGAAGTCAATGAGCTGTTGAATAATATTCATTTATTCTAGGATTAAGCTTGGGTCGTTTTTTTCTTTCCAACCCGTAATTCCGCCTGCCATAACAAGAATGTTGTCCATTCCTTTTTCANATTTAAGCAGATTAGCAAGGGCTTCAGCGCGTTGACCAGTTCTGCACATTAAAACATAAGTCTGGGTTTTATCTAGGTCATCTGCATTATCCAAAAAAGTTTGCATTGGAACGTGATCGTTNCCNAGGTTGCAAAATTCNTATTCAAATGCTTCGCGAATATCAATCACCTTGATGGAGTTGCTTGCCTGCATTTTCTGCTTNCACTCTTTNGGACAAATGGTGTTCATACGCTCATTTTTTTGTAAAGATAAAACTAAGATATCAATAGACTTTAAAAATTGAAAAAATAAGCTTTGTTTAGTCTTATTTGTGCTCCTTCAATCCATGCTAGGCCTATTTTGTCATTCCCACTATTTAAGACCTCTTTTTGAGAGTAGCATATGTTATAATTGTGGTCATTAATGTTCAATAACAATCCATTTTCTGTCCATGAAAATTTGATAGTAGGTCCATGCGTGGAAGCTGTAATATTTTTGTTCTTTAGGTTCATGATATTTAACTTTCCTGGGTAACATTTATCATAATCTGAAAGTAATGGCAAGTATTTTTTGGATGGTAGATTATCATGGAAGAAGTAGGTGGTGTTTTTAAAATGTAAAGCACATGAAAACTTATTTGTATTAAATAATACGAGATGTTTAGATGATAGTTGACGGTTGTGGTTCAATGCAATGATTGAGCATATGAAGAGGCCGATTACGCTCCCTAACAATAGGCGTCTTTTATGTATTAGGTTCCAATAGAGGCCAAAACAACAAAGTATAAGCAATACAAGCTCAATTTCTCCGAGCATAAATCCTTTTGATAAAGATCCAGGCAGGTGTTCAACCCATTCAATAAAGGTAATGAGCAGAGCCAATAATATAGAAAGTAAATATGCGATTTTCTCAGGCAGAAAAGCGAGCTGAGACAAAATAATGAATGCTCCACCAACACCAACAATAATCCCTGCAAAGATAACGATACCCAGGTTTGTAAGGACAAAGTAATTTGGGAATTGATGGAAATAATAGAGGCAAGCAGGGAATGTAAATAATTGTGCTGATAGACAAAGTGCAGTGGCGCCCCAAAAGAAATTTAGAAAACTATTCGTAAAACGAATCGATTGTGAAATGCCTCTGTAGCATAATGTGATTCCCAGCATGGCCGAGTAAGATAGTTGATAACCGATATCAAGTAAATACATTGGGTTTATTAAGAGTAAAATTGTGGCAGAGAATAGTAGGATATTTAGCTGATTTTTAATACCTCGAATAAAATAACCCAGGCTTAGAATCGAAAACATGAGTACAGATCGCAGAACGCTTGGCGGGAAGTCAATGAGATAAGCATAAAGCCAAATGAATATGAGGGCAATGATAAGCGCTGCGTTTCTTCTTATGAATTTGGAAAATAGTCGTAAAAAACCAAATATAATCCAAATGAATAAACCAATGTGTAATCCAGATATCGCTAATAAATGCATCGCGCCTGCAGCGCTAAATGAATACCTTGTTTCTTGCTCTAAGGATGATTTATCACCTAAAAAGAGTGCTTGAACGATACCTAGGTGTTTTTTTGAGACATGTTTTTTTAGATTTTTTAGAATTTTGTCTTTGATTACATCCTTAATTCTGACTTTTGAATTTAGGATCACGGAAAAATCTGAATTTGTAAAGAATGAGAGATAGTAAGTATCCTTTGAACCCCAGTAATAGGAGGCATTGAATTCTCCCGGGTTTCCCTTGTTATTTATTTTTTGAATTTGACTTTTGACAAGAATAATGTCTCCTTGTCCGAGTTGAAGGCTTGTTTCTTTATCGGTGTAAAAAAGTAACTTTTGTTTAGAAACAAATGGTTTTTGGCTTTCTCTGAATATTTGTTGAATTTGTGCGACTCCTTTATTCCATTTTTTATTACCTGAAGGAAGCTCGATGATTTTGCATTGAACCTCATGAATTTCATTATTTAGGAAATCATGTGGCTTTGTATTACTTATTCGAATACTGAAAAACCCGAGTTGAAGAAAAAGAAATATGAAATAAAATAGATATTGTGTATTTCCTCTGCGGTTTATTTTCAAATTAATGAATCCGATCAATACAATTCCTAAGGTGAGTATTGCCCAATATTCATATGTTATTCTGGAATATCCGAGAATAATCCCTATTGCAACTGAGCCGAAAACAATCAGGAATGGCGTATTTCTGATAGAAACCTCTATCTCTTGATGATTGATATTTTCTGATTCTAGAATAAGCTTTAAAGATTGTATTTAAAATATCCGATGCTTCCCCAAGAGAATCTCAAAAAACATGCGGTAGTCTCCCAGAAAACTATACAATGGATATTTGAAGGTAGCAGGTTTGTTCTTTTCTATAAAGAAATGGCTGATCCATGCAGCACCATACCCTGAGAACAGCGCGCCAAGAATGAATAATGGGTTTCGCGTGTAAGCAAGTGCAATGAGAAATAGTATAGCTACTAAAGTTCCGATAAAATGAAATAGCTTGGTTCGCGGCAGCTTGTGCTCCTCGAGATAGTATGGATAAAATTCTTTAAAAGAGCTGAGTCGTTTCATGGTTTAGTGTTGAATTTGAAATTTCATTACTTGACCATTTATATGAATAAAGTAAAAACCTGTTTTCAATTCATTAATCACAATTTGTTTTGATTCAGATACATTGCCTTCTAGGCACTTTCTTCCGAAACCATCACTGATGGTATATTGCGTATTGATTTTTACACCTTTTAGAAATATGGTCTTGGTCGCTGGGTTAGGGTATAGGGCTACAAAAGTCGATGTATTACTTTGAATAGAGGCATTAAAAGCTTGTGTCAGGGCTAGGTATGCATTTACGCGACCATGACCAACCTCTTCGTTCCAGGTCCCATCTGAATTAATGCTATCATATATGTAGGGTTCTACTTTTTCGCTTGTTATATTTAGTAAGTGTCGGATCTCGTTTGAGGTCAGTGATGGGTTTTCTGCAAGAAGCAGGGCGCTTATTCCTGCGGCAATAGGACAAGCGGCACTCGTTCCATTAAAGTTTAAAGAATAATCATTTCCTGCGTAGCCTGGAGTTCCTGAAATATCACAGGTGGCAATTTTCACTCCTGGAGCTACAAAGTCAAGGGTTTCTCCATAATCGCTTCCCCAGTTTTCACCTGAACAATCATTTGGACGTTTGCGCGTATCGCACATATCACTCGCACCAACGGCAATGGTTGCGTTTAAGTTGGCAGGCCACAATACGTTCGGACTGTTTTCATTACCAGCTGAAAAGAACATGGCTGTTCCTTTTCCATTTCTGCCCTCCGTATGGGCCATTCGGAGCTCTTCATTACATATGGTGGTATCTATGGTTAAGAGATTAATGAATTCTTCAGTGAGTCCTGCCGAGCAGCTTATTACATCCGCACCAATGGTATTCCAGGAGTACGCTGAGCCTGTGAGCAAAGCATTCATATTAGTAAATGGAACAATCTGATTATTAAGCTCAATATAAAAGAAGATCCGTACAGGAACGAGGATGGCTTCAGGAGCTACACCGCTGATACCAATTTCATTGTCTTGCGCTGCGCCAACAATTCCAGCACATGCCGTACCATGGGCATTTTGATCAAAATTCAGAAAGGGATAACCATTTGTATTGATACTGTCTGTCGCAAATGCATCAAAACCAGGTAAGAGTCTACCTGTAAATTCTGAATGTAGCGTATCAATACCACTGTCTAGAATGGCTACAATAATATCTGTCCCTTTTGATATGTTCCAGGCATCATTGACCTGTATATCTGCTCCAGCTGTTCCGTTAAACTGAAGTGGTGTTCCTGTATTTTCCAAATACCATTGACGATCGTAAAGCGGGTCATTTGAGCAGTCCTGTAAAGTAAAGTACTGATTGATTTGAACGGTTTTTATAAAGCTGAGGTTTTCCAGTATCGCCTTTTTATGTCTTACTTCGTCAATTTCTTTTTCATCAGTATCGATCAAGTATAGTGAATTGTTGTGCTTGTTTTTTTGATAGCGACCGAATTCTCTTATTGTGCTTTCTTGCTCTTGGGTAAGATTAGATTTAGTTCTAACAATCAGCTCGTTGGTATGAAAACTCAGGTGTTCATCTGTTGTTTTGGGTTCTACGCAGAAGTTCCAATTTAGATTTCTTTCTATCTTTTTTTCTGCTGACAGAAGGAAGTAATTGTTGTTCAGGTATTGAATTGAATAAAGTTTTGAATCCAATTGTTCAGGATGAGCTGTTCTGACAACAAGTTGCTCTTGTGCGTTGAGATTAAAAAAGAGTAAAAGGCTTGAAAGGAGGAATTGATATCGCATAAGGAAAGCTACAAAATTTAATCGTATTTTTCAGAATCAAACACAATCAGTTATGAGTCTCTATCTTCTTGCTTTGGCGATCGCACCAGGTATTGCCATTTGTTTTTACATCTATTTTAAAGATAAATATGAGAAAGAGCCCATAAGGCTTCTTGTGATTAGTTTCATTCTAGGGGTGCTTAGTGTTGTACCAACATTGCTTTTATCAGAGCTGGGGACTTATTTGTTTGGTTTTGAACCTACGAGTTCTAATCTTATTTTTTCCTTGATTTCTTGTGTCATAGGTATTGGTTTGGTCGAGGAGTTTAGCAAATTTATTTTTGTGCGTTACTACGCGTACAAGAAGGATGATTTCAACGAACCTTTTGATGGAATTGTCTACAGCGTAATGGTATCAATGGGTTTTGCAACAATTGAAAACATCCTTTATGTTGCTGCCTCTGGGGCATCTACGGGTTGGCTTCGTATGTTCACAGCTGTGCCGATGCATGCTGTATTTGCAATCGTTATGGGATATTATTTGGGTGTTCAGAAGAGTTTTGGTTCTAAGACAGCAGCACTTCAAGGCTTGCTACTCGCTTCACTCTTACATGGTATTTATGATTTTGTACTCATGTATCCGGGAATTCATCCCGGCCTTCAATTTATTGGATTTTTTGCTTGTTTGTTTTTTGGTTTTCGTTTTGCGCGCAAAGCCATCAGATTGCATCAAGAGTCGTCGCCCTTCAAAGGTTTTCAATAAACTAAATTGTGTTAAATAATACGTTTCATTTCCGAATATGTACTATCTTTAGGCATTCGTTTTTAAACCATTGAAACTGCGTTTTTATCGTTTGAAAATATGGAATTACATCGTTATGGAAAAAAGAACACTCTACCGTTTTTTAGGATATTTTTTGATTGCCCTTGTCGTCGTTGTAACTGGCCGATATATCATTAAGTTGCCGATAATCATAAAAGTTTTAGCACTTGCATTAAATGCGATAACAATTTATTACGCATATAATTTTTTAATAAAAGAAAAAGAATGAATTTAAAAAGCACATTAAAATCAGTTGGTCTCGGCGTTTTAGGCCTTATTACATTAATCATTTTATTTATGTCTTGGATGGATGTCGATCCAGGAGAAGAGGGTTTTGCCTATCGTCCGTATGGAGGAGGTGTGGATATTGAATCGAGCTATACAGAAGGGACCTATTTTATTCCACCATGGAACGATATTATTACCTATAATATTTTGCAGCAATCAAAATCCTATGAATCAACTGTTATGGATGTTAACGGAACCGATATTTCTGTTGAGGTTGCTGTTAATTTCTCTGTCAAAAAGGGAAATGCTGCGAAGCTTCATCTTAAGCATGGTGTTGGGTATATCCAATTTATCGATGACAAGGTGAAAGGAGCAATTAAAGATGTCGTAGGTCGTTATACCTACCAAGAAGTATATTCATCCAAAAGAGAAGCTTTGGAAGGAGAAATTGAAGAAATATTGATCGCAGATTTTAAAGGGAATTTTATTGTCTTCCATTATGTAGAGATCGCAGACGTCAACCTCCCGCAAAACATTGCGACGGAAATCACAAATAAAGAAACTCAGAAACAAAAGAACCTTACAGCAGAGCAAAAGCAGCAGGAGCAGGAATATTTGGCTGCTGCGAAAATCGCTACGGCAAAAGGTGATTCTGCCAAAGCAATTATTAGGGCAACTGCAGAAGCACAATCGATTAAAATCAAGCAAGAGCAGCTTAGGTCATCTACTCAATATATAGAGTATTTGAAGGCTCAGAAGTGGGATGGAAAAATGCCTCAAGTTGTCGGTTCTGGCGGTTTAATTATTGATCTAAAAAAGTAAGATCAATTCTTGAAACAATTTATTACGACAGCAGGAAGGGTTTTAGCCGTCGGATCTGGTGTTCTTTTGGCTTTAGGTTTTCAAAAGCTATCCGGTCAATATTCAAGTCAGCTTGAAACTTTAAAACATGTACCTTATGGTCATCTTTATGTTGTTCTTTTAATTATTGGAGTATTTATGATTATGAAAGGGAACCGTATGTATCCTTGAGCAGAATAATTTATAGTTCATGGTGATTTCCCTATATTTACTTTTTCAACGATTTTCTATGCGACTCCTTATTCTTCTTTTTCTATTGCATTCCTCTGCTTACGCTCAAAAAAAAGCGCCGTCTTGTGAAGCGGTGGACGGTTTGAAAATTAACTATTTTGACGAAGTTCCAGAGGCGTATTCAGGTCCGATAAAGGTATGTTATCAGACTGGAGAGCTCAGTGCATATATCACGCTCAAAGATGGTCTAAGTGACGGTGCATCTAAACAATGGCATAAGAACGGTCGGCTTCGACTAATTGAGAACTACAAGGAAGGTATTATTGTTGGAACGACTAAGAGTTGGTATGAATCGGGGGCAAAAGAGTCTCAATATTCATTTTCAAATGGTCAAGCCAATGGTCTTTCTAGATACTGGTATGAAAACGGNAATATAAGGAAGGAGGTNNTNTTCAAAGATGATTTNATGGATGGTGATTTGATTTACTATTTTGAAAACGGTCAGGTTGAATATACAGTTNAGATGATTAAAGGGGTTGAGAATGGAAATGCTCANACCTTTTATGAGGATGGTTCTCTTAAAATCGATATAAACTATTTGAATGGTGTTCCTTTTGGGACGAGTAAAGAATATTATAAGAGTGGNGCTGTGAATGTGGAGATTGATTATTTAGATGGTTTAACCTCATCAGTGCGTTGCTATCTTGAGGATGGNAGTCAGATTCCATGTGATTAGTTTTTTATTTTTGNGTTTTTTTGATCCATATTTTACCACACTCGACTTTTTCCTCTTCTTGTANGTAATCCANGTTCCTCATTATTAATTTCTCATTAAACCCTGTCTGATTCATTAATNTGGAAATGGTGCTTGGCTTGTCGATTCGTTTTAGAATTAATTCCCAAGGNTCTTTGTCTTCGTTTACTTGCTTTACACAATGGTCACAGTTGCCACATTTTTCTACNATTTCTCCGAAATAGGATAGGAGCTTTTGGGTTCTGCACTTTTCTTCACCTAAAAATTCAATTACAGCATCAATTTGCGCTTCATAATTTTTTTTNCGAATCCCATATACACTGGGATGAAGCAGAAAAGTATCGTCTTGTGCACGCGCTCTTAAAAATGTTATGGTTGGTTCGTTTGAGGCCTTNACAAAGTCNCACAGGCCAAAATTATTCAGCTGTTCTAGCTGTTTCTCAACATGTGTTTTGCTCATTTTTAGTGTTCTTGATATTTCGCTAATATCTATACGTTTGTATAGGTCGAAAACACCGGGAAGTTTTCTTGTCAAGTAGGTTGATAGCTTATTGAACGCGGGATACTGTATTTCGAAGTTATAAAGCTCAGTGATGCCAACAATGAGCTTTATTTTAGAAGGGTGGAATACAGATTCTGATAAGGCCAAATCTCCATTAAGCTCAAGTATTTTGAGCCCATGATACACAATTAGTGCAGGGATCTTGTAGTTGCTTGCAAAATCTTGAATATTAATTTCTACGACCTGGTCTTTACCGTCTCCATAAGCTACTTTGAAGTGTTGGAATAGATTGCTGTANAGTTTTGATATGTCACTTTTTTTTGGAAATTTAAGGGAAATACTTTCTTTCAGTTTATTTACGTCAGCGTCGTTATATAANGCAAAACCAATTGCTTTTTTCTGATCTCTTCCGCCTCTGCCCACTTCTTGAAAGTATCCTTCGATCGAATCGCTTATTTCGTAGTGAATGACATATCGAACATCGGACTTGTCTATTCCCATCCCAAATGCATTTGTGGCAACAATCACCTTTGTTTGGTTCTGCATCCAATTGTTCATGGTAGATGTTCTGTCTTGGTTGTTCATGCCGCCGTGGTACATTGCACAGGTTATTCCTTCACTTGAGAGCATCGAATTTATTTCTCGAACACTTCGCCTTGTTTGACAGTATACAATTCCCGAACTGTTCTTAAGACTTTTACATAGCTCGAGCACACGTGCTTTTTTATAGTTTGAATGGAATACGCGATATGCAATATTTGCTCTATGAAAGGACGCCTTGTGTAGCTTTACATTTTTGAGCCCAAGTTTATCAATAATGTCTGCTTGTGTTTTTTTATTGGCCGTGGCTGTGAAGGCAGCAAAAGGAACAGAAGGTTTTAATGCTCTAAGTGCGGATATCCGGGCGTAGGAAGGGCGNAAATCATGACCCCATTGAGAAATACAGTGGGCTTCGTCAATTATAATTTGNGATACCTGCATTACTTTATAGCGTTCAATGAAGATTTGTGTCTCGAGTCNTTCAGGAGAAAGNTATAGAAAGTCATAGCTTCCGAAGCGTGCATTGTCTAGNGTGATGTCAATTTCTCTGAAGCTCATACCGCCGTATAATGCAGCNGCTTTAACTCCGTTTTTGGTGAGTTGTTCTACTTGGTCTTGCATCAAGGATATGAGTGGTGAGATAACAATAGTCAAGCCTTTTTTTAGGATACCGGGTACTTGGTAGCANATTGATTTACCACCGCCCGTTGGGAGCAATGCGAAGACATCTTCCCCGGCACATAGGTCATTAATAATNAGCTCTTGACCCGCTCTGAATTCCGTATGTCCCCAAATTTTTTTTAGAATTTTTCGCGNTGAATCCATTGATTGGCTTAAGTTTTTTACTTAGGTATAATTTTTGCTAAGGTTTACCTTGAATAATCCGCATATTAAACGTATTTTTGTACCCCTTAAATCAACAATATATGTCAACAGATCTATATACTTTTCCCGTAACTAAGACCTCTGAATCAAAGATAAAATATTTTGATTGGGACCATCTTGATTTCGGGAAGAATTTCTCTGACCATATGTTTCTTATGGAATACAAGGACGGTGAATGGGGGCANGGGGAGATTGTTCCTTTCGCTAATTTAACCATGCATCCGGCAATGTCTGCCATTCATTATGGACAATCTATTTTTGAAGGTTTAAAGGCAAATCGAACTGTCAATAATGAAGTGAGTATTTTTAGACCNGACATGAATGCCAGAAGATTCAATGAATCAGCCGAGCGTATGTGTATGCCNACAATANCTGAAGATTTATTTGTAGAAGCGATTCGTCAATTGGTCGCTTTAGATGATGAGTGGGTTACTTCTCGCGAGGGGCATTCGCTCTACATTAGACCATTTATGTTTGCTACAGACGAGCTTGTTGGCATTCGCCCTTCAAGAACCTACAAGTTTTTAATTATTACAACACCCGTAGGCCATTATTATTCGGAACCAGTCAATGTAAAAATTGAGAAGTCATATACACGCGCAGCATCAGGTGGTGTAGGTAGAGCAAAGGCAGCCGGAAATTATGCAGCTTCAATGTACCCTGCTTTGCAGGCGCAGAAAGAAGGTTTCCACCAATTGGTTTGGACCGATGCAGCTGAGCATAAATATATAGAAGAGTCTGGTACAATGAATATTGTGTTCCAAATTGGCGATAAACTCATTACTCCCGATGAAAATCATGATACGATTTTGAGAGGAATCACAAAAAGAAGTGTGTTTGAGATTGCTGAGAAATGGGGGGTAGAGGTAGAGGAGAGAATGATTACAGTTGCTGAAATTATAGAAGCTGCAAAAAATGGTTCGTTGAAAGATGCATTTGGTGCCGGGACCGCAGCAACGATTGCGCCTATTGCAATGATTGGTTATGAAGATGAGAAATATGTGCTTCCTCCAGTTGAAGAACGTCTGTTATCAAATAGAATCAAGAAGTACCTAGGTGATCTGAAAACAGGTCGTATTGCCGATGAGTTCGGCTGGAACCTTTTGGTTTAAAATGTCTTGATTACTTTTTGAAGTAAAATTCCACAAAAACGGGTAGGTGGTCCGAATATCCATCTAAATATTTGCTGCCTCCATAGGTTCGAAACGGAACTTTGTTTCCTCTATATTCTGTGATTAAATAATCGGGTGTGTAAATGATTCCTGATTTAGGTTTAATCTGGAGTTTCTTATTTTGAAAACCTTGTGAAATCATAATATGGTCAAGTATGTTCCAATCTCCCTTATAGCAGTTTGTCCCTCCATATTGATTCGATGCTTCAGTGATACAAGGAGTCATTGTTTCTGTTAGCTGCTGAACAGATCTATTGCTTGGATAATCATTTAAATCACCCATAAGGATGATTTTTGTGTTTGGGTCGTCCATCAGCAATGAGTCAATAAATTGCTTTGCTTCAGAAGATGCCTTCATTCGTTTTGGAGCGCTTTTTTCAGTTCCGCCACGTCTGCTAGGCCAATGATTGACCATGGCAAAAAACACTTCTTTTTTATAGGAAAATTTTGCCCATACGATATCTCTTGAGGTTGGGGTGTCTTGTTCAGGTAAGTTAAAGCGAATAAATCCTTTGTCAAGTAGGTTGAGTTTTTTTGCGTTGAAGAGCATTCCGGCATCAATTCCTCTGGCATCAAGGCTATTGAAATGGACAGTCTTGTATGGTTTTAGCTTTTTGTTGCTTTTCAGAATATCATTCATTACAAGCTCGTTTTCAATCTCGCACAGCCCTATTAGCATTGGTGTTTTAAGCGCACCGATGATTTGATTGATATGATTTATTTTAGTGTCATAACGTTCTGATGTCCATTGTTTTTTACCGCCTGGAAGAAATTCCTCATCATTGTTAGGGCCATTAATGGTGTCAAATAGGTTTTCCACATTATAAAAGGCTATACGCTCTGTTTTTTGTGCAGTGCAGCTTGCAAAAAATATAACTAGAAAAAAAGGTAGTAGAACTTTGGTCATCTTTTTTTTTAAAACTGTTCAAGTATTGTGATTCTTTTGTCGATAGGAGGGTGTGTAGAAAAGATACTTCTTATGCCACTAAATANGCTTGAAGCATTTTTACCAGGGCCATTTTCAATAAACATTTCTTTTACGTCGTTATTTTTGATCGTTTCAATTTTCGAATTACCTGATATTTTCCGAAGCGCGTTGGCCANCCCAAGNGGNTTTTTGGTCATTTCAGCAGCGCCTGCATCTGCTAGATATTCTCTCTTTCTGCTTAAGGCAAACTTGAAAANCATCGAGATTAAATAAGCAACGGCAGAGGCAATGAGTATTACAATGATTGCGCCTGCGCCTCCTTTTCCATCTTTTTTCCTGGATCTTCCGCCGCCGAATAGAAAGCTTCTAAATGCTATTTGTAGGATGAATGAAAAGATTCCAACAAATACAATGCTGATAATTAAGAGTCTTACGTCATTGTTTCGGATATGCATGAGCTCATGTGCGATTACGCCTTCAAGTTCGTCATCGTCAAGAGTGTCAATGATTCCTCGGGTTAGCGTCACNGTATGGTTCTTTTCATTCAGTCCACTAGCAAAAGCATTGAGGGCAGGAGATTCTATAATCTTAAGTATAGGCATTTTCATACCGACACTCATGCANAGGTTTTCTGTAAGNTTATAAACCCTCATATTCTCTTTTCTCTCCAAGCTTATTGCTCCTGTTGCGTAGTTGATCATCCTGGAATGACCGAAGTAAGCANTTAAAAACCAGATCGCCGTAAAAACAAGGACAAAAGGAGTAAGTCCAACAAATGCTTGATTGGCATTGTCTTCTGCAAGGAAGAAAAGCACAATGTAAAGCGCAATCAATAAGATAGCGGGGAATCCGAGTAACAGTAGGATGGACTTCCTGTTATTACTCGTTATTTGCTGTTGAAGCCCAACGTATTTCATGTTCTAGAATTTAACCTCGGGAGCTTTGCTTAGGTCTTCTCTAGCTGTTTCGCCTAGATCAAACATTTCTTCACTTTTAAATCCGAACATACTTGCAAACAGTACATTAGGGAATTTTTGAACCGCGATGTTGAGTTCTTTAGTAGCTGAATTAAAGAATCTTCTCACAGCAGCTAGCTTGTTTTCAATATCAGATAGCTCTTCTTGTAGTTGCATAAAGTTACTGCTTGCTTTTAGGTCGGGATAGGCCTCTACTTGAATACTAAATCCACTAAGAGCCGAGCTTAATTGTTGTTCAGCGGCAATTTTGTCATTGATAGAAGAAGCGCCCATTGCTTTGTTACGCGCTTCTGTAATGGCAGCTAATGTACCTGCTTCATGCTCCATGTAACCTTTGACAGAACCGATGAGTTGTGGTACGAGGTCATGACGTTGTTTGAGTTGAACATCAATATCAGCAAATGCATTTTCACGGTTGTTTTTTAATTTGACAAGTGTATTGTAGATGCTGATGATCATTAACACAAATATTGCTACGACAACGAGGAGTATTCCTAAAGGGCCCATTTTTTTTAGTTTAATTATTTATAGTTGGCTTAAAGATAATTCTAAATTTTGAGTCATATAGTTTGTTAACATAAANTTGTTTTCAGNGCNTATNTTGTTTATATTTTAATCNTTTATNATGATTAATNATTAATCATTATTATATTTGTATTCCAACGATTTGCAGTGTTTTTATTTAGTAGCCATTAAATCTGTTACAAATGCCTTTATTGCGATCCATCGTCCACATGGACCTTGACACCTTTTTTGTTTCTTGTGAACGTCTTTTAGACAGTCGCTTGAACCACAAGCCAATTCTCATTGGCGGAACCAGTGATCGGGGCGTAGTCGCCTCCTGTAGCTATGAAGCCCGAAAGTTCGGTATTCATTCTGCAATGCCCATGCGAATGGCCAAGCAGCGTTGTCCTGANGCGATTGTGATCAAAGGAAACTCCTCAACGTACACGAAGTACTCTAGGCTGGTCACAGACATTATCAAAGAATCCTCTCCNCTTTATGAGAAGTCTTCTATCGATGAGTTTTATATTGATTTTACGGGAATGGACCGCTTTCATGGAGTACTCAAATATAGTACGGAGCTTAGGCAGCGCATCCTCAAAGAAACGGGTTTGCCTATATCTTTTGGTTTGTCTGAAAACAAAACGGTGTCTAAAATTGCAACGGGAGAGGCNAAGCCCGACAATCAAATACAGATTTCTTATGGCAATGAAAAGAATTTTTTGAGCCCATTATCAGTACGCAAGATTCCGATGGTAGGCCTCAAGACCTATCAATCGCTCTGTAATTTAGGGATTAGAACTATAAAGCCTATTCAAGAGATGCCTNTAGAAATGATGGAGCGCATCATGGGTAGAAACGGTGTGGGGATCTGGAAAAAAGCAAATGGTATTGACCTGACTCCTGTTGTACAGCATAACGAACGAAAGTCAATCTCAACCGAGCGTACCTTTAATCAAGATACGACGGATGTGGTCAAGCTTAAAGGGATTCTTTNTGCAATGGCTGAAAATCTTGCCTATCAGCTTCGTAGGGGAGACAAGCTTAGTGGTTGTGTTACAGTGAAGGTTCGGTATTCTGATTTCCAAACCCAAACGATTCAAAAGAAGATTCCTTATACGGCAGCAGANCATGAGCTGATTCCGATGGTACTAGAGCTCTTTGAACGTGCTTTTAGTAGAAGGCTATTGGTTCGCTTGATAGGAGTGCGTTACAGCTCTCTAGTTTCAGGGAATTATCAGCTAGGCTTGTTTGGAGATACTATTGACTATCCATCCTTATACAATGCATTAGACCGTATTCGTTTAAAGTATGGAGACCGTTCCGTAATTAAGGCAATTGGTATGGAGGCCAAGACGATAGGGGGATGGAATCCTTTNAATGGAGAGCCGCCAGCTTTATTGGCTAATCGTAGATCTTAAGCATTTCAGTCGGAGATGAAGGTACAATCTTGCTACAGNTTGAAATATGGTGTGTTACAACCCGAAGCGCTTATCGAATGGGCACTTGAGTCGAGGTATCCTTTTNTATTACTTGCGGATATTAATTCGACAGGGGCTGCTTTGTCATTTGTACGTTCTGCGCAAGAGAAAGGGGTAAAGGCNGTAGTCGGTGTCGAGCTACGCAATGATATGGAGCTAAAAGCAACAATCATTGCTAGAAACAATAGGGGATTTCATGAATTAAATGTTTTTCTATCAAGATACCTGCATGACAAAATTGATTTCCCTGANCGTATTCCGCACCTCAGTAATTGCTACGTGTCGTATCCTTTTCCGGGGCCAAGATACCANCTTAATGAAAATGAATATNTTGATATTCAATATTTTAACTTAACTGATATAAATCTTAAGTTAAATAATTTAGACCTCAATAAATTACTGGTGCTTCCTGCAATGGTATTCAGAAACCAGCGCGATTACAACACCCATCGTTTNCTGCGTGCGATGCATTACAANACCTTACTTTCTAAGCTAGAACGTTCACAGTGTGCAAGGGATGGATACTTGATGGATTTCAATACCTTAAAACAAACCTTTGCACCTTATCTTCTTGCATTGGAACGTACTATTNTNCTTTTAGAGGATTGTGGGCTTACTTTTGATTTTAGTGAAGCGGCGCTGCCTCAAAATCCTGCAACCTTTACAGGAAGTGAAGCTGAGGATGAGCTTCTCCTTAGAAACCTTTGTTTAGAGGGGCTTCCTCAACGATACAAAGACCTTACAGATGAAATTGTCGAACGTATAGAGAAGGAAATAGAAATCATTGCAAAGAAAAAATATCTTTCTTATTTCCTGATGACCTGGGACTTNACCTCATATGCGCGTTCCAGAAATTACTTTTATGTAGGGAGAGGTAGTGGAGCTAATAGTATCGTAGCTTATTTACTTCGGATTACAAATGTNGACCCCTTGGATCTTGACCTGTACTTCGAGCGCTTTATGAATACTGAACGCAAGAGCCCTCCAGATTTTGATATTGATTTTTCTTGGCATGATCGAGATGATGTAATCCGCTATATTTTTGAGAAGTANCCTACCNCGNCATTGCTNTGTACCTACAATACATTTCAATATAGAGCTACGATTCGGGAGCTTGGAAAGGTGTTTGGCTTGCCGAAAACAGAAATAGACCAGCTCGCNGTAAAGGAAGCAAAGCCAAACGACGCCTTGTCGACCTTGGTNCTGAAATATAGCGCATGTATACAAGGTCTTCCNTCTTATTTGAGTGTNCATTCAGGTGGTATTGTCATCAGCGAAAAACCNATGACCTGGTTTTCTGCTACTTTTTTACCNCCCAAAGGGTTTCCAACTACGCAATTCTCTATGCTTGAAGCCGAAGATGTAGGGCTCTATAAGTTTGATATATTAAGCCAGCGCGGACTCGCAAAGATTCAGGAGGGCCTTGCGCTTGCAGTCAAAAATCATCCTCAAAACCCACCACGAGACATTAATGACNTAGCGTTTTTTAAGAATGATCCAAGAATCAATGCGCTTTTGACTAAAGCAGATGCACTGGGTTGTTTTTACGTCGAGTCTCCTGCCATGCGCATGTTAATGACTAAGCTTAGTGTNAAAAATTACTTAGAGCTTGTCGCAGCAAGCTCCGTAATCCGTCCTGGGGTTTCACAATCGGGAATGATGCGCACCTATATTTTGCGCCATCGTTTTCCTNAGGAGCGCAAGAAAGCGCATCCTCTTTTGCTTAAGATTATGCCTGANACTTATGGCGTAATGGTGTATCAAGAAGATGTTATTAAGGTAGCGCATTATTTTGCAGGTTTGACACTTGGGGANTCTGATGTNTTGCGAAGAGGAATGTCAGGAAAATTNAGGTCGCGCAGTGAATTNTTGGTCATCAAGGAAAAATTTTTCCAAAATTGTGGACACAAGGGTTACCGTTTTGAGCTAATCAAATCCATCTGGGAGCAGATTGAGAGCTTTGCAGGCTATGCTTTTGCAAAGGGACATTCTGCTTCATATGCAGTAGAAAGTTATCAAAGTCTATACCTTAAGGCTTATTATCCATTGGAATACATGACAGCATGTATTAATAATTTTGGTGGCTTTTANCGTACAGAGTTCTATGTATATGAAGCACGAAAGCTAGGAGCTAGGGTAGAAGCACCTTGTATTCAAAAGGGGGCATATCAATCGGTANTAAAGGGTNTTGTTTTGATTTTAGGATTCAATTTAGTGAATGGNATCGAGCGNAAAACGATTCTGAATATTTTAAAATCTAGAAATCATTTTGGTCATTTTGAAAGCTTTGAGGAGCTGCTTGACCGGGTATATATTCCNTTTGAGCAGCTTATNTTATTAATTCGAATTGATGCGCTACGTTGTTTTTGTNTCCCTAGAAAAGAGCTGCTTTGGCAGGCANATTTTTTTCATGATAAAAAACCTAAAAACATCCAATCTTTATTGCCTTTAGGAGGTTCTTCAAAACAACCAGAAGAGCTTCCTGCANTCAAGGAACGTCAGTTCGAGCTAGATTTTGAATACTTAGAGCTGATGGGTTTTTCTTTGTGTAGTCCGTTTGAGCTGTTAGCATTACCTGTAGATTCTAATTGCAGCCCGTTGTTGTTTTCTTCCTTTAAAGGTAAGGTAGTACAGATTTACGGNTATTTGGTGGCGCTCAAAAATTCTAAGTCTTCCAAAGGNCAAGCAATCTCATTCGCTATGTTTTTAGATCAAGATGGTGAGGTTGTAGATACCGTTCATTTTCAAAGATCTTTAAAACGTTATCCTTTTTCTGGGTCCGGAATTTATTTTATAGAAGGTAAAATTGTTGAAGAGTTTGGGTTTTATTGCCTTGAGGTGCGTTATATGAAAAAGCAATCTTATATTGAAGATCCTCGCTTTTCAGATCANACCCATTAACGCTCTTTTTGGTCTAAAATATACATGAATGANGCAATGGCTGCCGCTCCTAATTCCAANTCTCGCTTGTTTACATTTTCAAACACGTCATTTGGAGAGTGGTGCATGTCAAAATANCGTTGTGAATCTGGTACAAAACCAAAGAGCGGAATATCTGGGTAGGATTCTTTTAACGGTCCAATATCAACACCTCCATATCCCTTTTCAAAAATATGAAGNTCATATGCCTTAAATATAGGGGCCAATGAATTCAGCCATTCAACCTGTTCTTCTGANCCATCACAGGTAAATCCTCTTGGTGCAAATCCGCCCCGATCACTTTCTATTGCCGCGAAATGNTTTTCTTCATTTTCTTTTACCCATTTGGCATAGGTTTTCCCTCCCTTGTTTCCATTTTCTTCATTCATGAAAAACACTAGTCTCAAGGTGTGCTGTGGCTGGTAGTTCATTTCTTTTAGAATTCTAAATGCTTCAAGACAATGTATAATTCCTGCACCATCGTCGTGCGCACCCTCTCCTGTATCCCAAGAATCCAGGTGTCCGCCAACTGTTATGATTTCATCTGAATATTTACTTCCTTTAATTTCTCCCAGGACATTGTAGGANGTGGCATCTGGAAAAGATCTACAGTCCATCTCCATAACTAGCTGTATTTCTTGTTGTGGATTATTTTTGAAAAAACCATGGATTTTGTCAGCGTCAGCTGTACAAATCGCGGCAGCAGGAATCTTATCAACTCCATCCGTATAGNACATGGACCCAGTGTGTGGATGAGGGTCTGAAGCAAGGCCTAAGGAACGAATCACTGATCCAATTGCTCCTTTTTCTGCTGCTATTGAAGCGCTATTGCCTCTCAGTGGATAACATCCTCCGTAGGCTTTAAAGGTTTGAATTTGTTTTGCATCCATAGCTTGATTTACAAATACAATTTTNCCCTTGACCATTTCTGGTGTTGCTTCNTTTAGGGCNTCAAGACTTTCAAATTCTATCAAATNACCTCTTAGTGTTCCATTTGTTCCAACGGAGCCTCCCAATGCAAGACCTCTTAGCTTTAGATGAGTGCCACCGCTTGTCTTTAGATAAAATGCTTCCTTCGTTCCTCTCTCCCAGTGGGGAACTTGAATTTCATGAAGCCTGGTTTCGAGACCATAGCTCTTCATTTTTTCCTGTCCCCATTCAATGGCCATCTGAGCNTCAGTTGAACCTGTGATTCTTGCGCCAATCTCTTTACACAAAAACCTAAGGTCCTCGTAGGCATGTCCTCGTGTCAGCGCCTCGGTGTATATATCTCGAATGAATTTTGCGCTATTTGTTTTCATTTCTTTGTCCTGCGCGCTTACCAAGCTGCAAAAGAAAACCAATAAAAGAAGGGAAAAGGATTTTGTAGTATTCATAATCTTTT
The DNA here is from genome assembly GCA_002167775.1 of Crocinitomicaceae bacterium TMED16. Taxonomy (GTDB): domain Bacteria; phylum Bacteroidota; class Bacteroidia; order Flavobacteriales_D; family Crocinitomicaceae; genus UBA952. The sequence goes on from NHBV01000018.1 coordinate 53,086, forward strand.
TTAGATGTTTAAAAGTAGGTAAAATTCTATTTTACTTTACAATGGATTATGGTTCAGNAACATTAAAAAATGAATGACCTTNTGCTCAAATAGGGTGTAATCTTGGCATTCTTTCTTATCTTTGACATCCAAAAAAAACATATGTCTCTAAAGTGTGGTATTGTAGGTTTACCGAATGTTGGCAAGTCGACCCTTTTCAATTGTTTGTCCAACGCTAAAGCGCAATCTGCNAACTTTCCGTTTTGTACAATTGAGCCAAATATTGGGACGATTTCCGTTCCAGATGCTCGACTTGAGAAACTAGAGAAATTGGTAAATCCTGAACGTGTCATCCCAACAACTATGGAAATNCTAGATATTGCTGGTTTGGTAAAAGGTGCCTCAAAGGGAGAGGGGCTTGGAAATAAGTTTTTGGCTAACATTAGGGAGACAGATGCTATTTTGCATGTGCTTCGTTGTTTTGAAGATGGTAATATAATTCATGTNGATGGTTCNGTAGATCCTATNCGGGACAAAGAAATTATAGATATTGAGCTCCAGCTTAAGGACTTAGAATCTGTCGAAAAGAAAATCANATCTCTTTCTCGNGTGATCAAGTCTGGAGATAAAGATGCAGTGAAAGAAAATNATTTGGCAANAAAGNTAAGAGAAGGATTGGAGCAGGGACTGTCTGTTCGCGCANTAGATTTGACTGAGGANGAACAGGAGCTTGTTCATTCATTTAATCTGATAACTGCAAAACCNGTTATGTATGTCTGTAATGTGGACGAGGCATCGGTGCAAAATGGAAATCATTTTGTGGATGCGGTTCGAGCTGCAGTCAAGGATGAAGGAGCCGAGGTTTTAGTGATAGGGGCAAAAATTGAAGCCGACATCACGGAACTTGAGACCTATGAGGAGCGTCAGATGTTTTTAGATGAACTTGATCTTGATGAGCCAGGAGTCAACCGATTGATTCGTTCTGCTTATTCTTTATTGAACCTACAAACCTATTTTACTGCAGGGGAAAAAGAAGTACGGGCATGGACTATTAAAGAGGGTATGTCTGCACCTCAGGCTGCTGGGNTNATTCATACTGATTTCGAAAAAGGTTTTATTCGAGCCGAAGTGATGAAGTATGATGATTTTACAGCTTTAGGTTCAGAACAAGCGGTAAAAGAGTCCGGAAAATTCAAGGTAGAAGGAAAAGAATATATTGTGCAAGATGGAGACATCATGCATTTCAGATTTAACGTATAAAAAGNAAGTTGAGTAAAATGATAAAAGCAAACGATCCAAATTTAGAATCATGGGTAGAAGTGCCTTCAGATTCAGATTTTCCAATCCAGAACCTGCCGTTAGGTATTTTCAAAACTGATTCCTTAGCGCCCCGNGTAGGTGTTAGAATCGGAAATTCAATTTTAGATTTAAAAACCCTTCACGTTTTAGGTTATTTAGACAATCTTCCTTTTACGCTTGATTTGCTTGATGCTTCAACTTTGAATGGTCTAATGAGAAAAGNAAAACTAGCCTCTCGAAGATTAAGNGACCGTATTTCAGACCTTTTGAACAAAGAGAACACAGAGCTACAAAATAATACCCATCATGTTGCGCAGGTTTTAATTGATGAAGCTTCTGCTGAAGTACTTATGCCAATTGAAATNGGTGACTATACTGATTTTTATTCGAGCCGNGAACANGCCACAAATGTAGGTACAATGTTCAGGGACCCAAATAATGCGCTATTGCCAAATTGGTTGCACATTCCGGTTGGATATCATGGTCGTTCATCTTCCGTCATACCGTCAGGTCAAAATATACACAGGCCAAAAGGACAAACCAAACCGAANGAAGATCAAGGGCCAGTGTTTGGACCTTCTAAAATGATTGACTTTGAGCTAGAGATGGCTTTTGTTACTTTTGANGGGAAACCCTTGGGAGATTCTATTTCAACCGCTGAAGCAGAGGATTATATTTTCGGANTGGTACTTTTTAACGATTGGTCCGCACGGGATATTCAGAAATGGGAATATGTTCCTTTAGGACCATTTTTGGCAAAGAATTTCGCTTCATCTATTTCATCTTGGATTGTAAGCTTAGATGCATTACAACCATTTTGTGTCGATACTCCTAATCAAGATCCAGAAGTATTGGATTATCTTAAATTTGAGGGTAAAAAATCATACGACATTCACTTGCAGGTAGCCATTACTCCTGAGTCAAGTGAAGAGACAATCGTTTGTANCTCAAATTTCAAGTATATGTACTGGAATATGGCACAACAGCTAGCTCATCATACCGTAAATGGCTGTAATGTTAGGGGTGGAGATTTACTTGGTTCAGGTACNATTTCAGGTCCTACTCCTGATTCGTATGGATCAATGCTTGAGCTTGCTTGGAAGGGAACCAAGCCTGTTCCAATGGCGGATGGAACGGAAAGAAAATTTATTCAGGACGGAGATACCGTTACGATGCGAGGGTTCTGTANAAATGACAAAATTCGTTTGGGATTTGGAGAAGTCACCTCAAAATTGTTACCTTCTAAATAAATGAACACCGTATCCTCTGAATCCATATCAAATCTGGAGCAAGAACGCAAAGAAATATTAAATGCGTTTAGGGGATTAATGCGTGCCTTAAAGGACCGAAACAAAGAGGAAACCAAACTCATTNGAAAGGCTTTTGANGTTGCTTTAGATGCACATAAAGAGATGCGACGCAAGTCCGGTGAGCCTTACATTTATCATCCAATTGCAGTAGCACGTATTTGTGCAGAAGAGATGGGACTCGGTCCGACCTCGGTAATTTGTGCATTGTTGCATGACACAGTTGAAGATACNCATATNACATTAGANGATGTCGAAGACTTATTTGGTCTAAAAGTTCGTTTAATTATTGATGGTCTTACAAAAATTCCTGATGTTTTTGATGCAAACGCATCAATACAGGCTGAGAATTTCCGTAAAATGATTTTGACAATATCCGAGGACTTCAGAGTTGTTCTCATAAAGCTTTCTGACCGTCTGCACAATATGCGAACATTGGATAGCATGNGTTCAGATAAACAATTAAAGATAGCTTCTGAAACAAAGTTTTTATATGCTCCTCTCGCGCATCGGNTNGGTTTATACACTGTAAAGACGGAATTGGAGGATCTTTCCATGAAGTATTGTGAGTCTGAGGCTTATGTTGATATCGAGGAAAAGCTGGCCAAGACCAAGGANGTCAGAACGAGGTTTATTCGACGGTTTATTGCACCCGTNAAGCAGGCTTTAGCANATGAAGGTTATGTTTTTAACATTAAAGCAAGAACAAAATCAATCTCTTCCATATGGAAGAAGATGAACTCAAAAGACATTCCCTTTGAAGAGATATTTGATGTATTCGCGATTCGAATTATTGTNGATACCCCAACAGAACTTGAAAAACCAGATTGTTGGAGGATTTATAGCATCGTTACTGACTTTTATCAGCCAAGCCCNGAAAGGTTGAGGGATTGGATTTCCACTCCAAGGGCAAATGGCTATGAGTCCCTGCATACTACGGTCATGTCTCCACAAGGTAAATGGGTAGAGGTTCAGATTCGTTCTAAACGAATGGATGAAATTGCCGAAAGAGGTCTCGCTGCTCACTTTAGATATAAAGAGGCTGNCAATGAAGAAAATAAGCTAGACCGATGGATTAGTGAGATTAGAGACCTATTAGAATCTTCTGATGCTGATGCAATTGATTTTGTCAATGATTTCAAATTGAATTTATTCAATCAAGAAATTTACGTATTCACACCTAAGGGAGATTTGCGTGTGTTGCCAACTGGTGCAACGATTCTAGACTTTGCTTATGACATCCATACGGACATAGGAGCNTCTTGTATTGGTGCCAAGGTCAATAATCGATTGATGCCGCTCTCTTATGAGTTGCAAAATGGAGATCAACTTGAAATCATCACCTCATCAAAACAAAGGCCAAAAGATGAATGGCTTCGTTTTGTAGTTACTGCTCGTGCGAAATCAAAAATTAAATCTTCCTTAAATGAAGAGCGTAATTTAATCGCTCAAGATGGTAAGGAAATTTTAGAGCGCAAGTTCAAACAGTTCAACCTACGAATGGGTTCCGAAAACCTTATGTTTCTTGAAAAATATTTTGGTTTACCCACGATAACTGAGCTTTATTTCAGAGTAGCAAAAGGAAAAATTGATTTAACCAAACTCCGGGAGATTGATCAAATGAATGGTTTGTTCAAAATAGAAAGAAAGCCCTCCACCCGCAAAAAGAAGAGTTTGCATGATTATGAGTCCGAATTTGTCACAATGGATCCAAAGAAAGCAACCTTGCGCATTGGAGATGACTTTCAGGGCTTTGATTATCAAATGGCTAAATGCTGTAACCCGATACCGGGAGATCAGGTTTTTGGTTTTATAACGGTTTCTTCTGGGATTAAAATTCATCGTTTCAACTGTCCGAATGCCGTGAATATGATGTCAAAAATGGCGTATCGCTGCATTAAGGCAAGATGGAAGTCTGACGATATGGTAGAGCGTGTAGCGGCCATTAAAATTATTGGTATCGATCAATTTGGTTTGGTGAATAGAATCACTGAAATCATCTCTAATCAGATTAACATCAACATGAAAAGTATTTCTTTTGATACGAACGATGGCGTATTTGAAGGGCGTATAAAAGTTCTGGTATATGATACGGGGCATCTCGAGCAGCTTACACGTGAATTCGAGCAAGTAGAAGGAGTTAAGCGCGTCGTTCGCTGGGATGAAGAGGATACAGACGTTGGTTAATACACCTTAATCATTATCTAAGGTGGAGAAGTCTTTTGGCCTCAACATGGGGTTCCATTTGAAGTTTTTTATCCATTTATCTTTGATATTAATCTGATCCATTGGATAAAAGACACCGGTAGGTTGTGTTCTATAAGTAATACCCGTTACCTCACCACTATCCAAGTGAACGGTTAATGTTGAAGCTTCGAGCTTATTTAATCCCATTCTTTTAATGGTTAGCAAGCTATCCGTTTGCTCTTCATCTTCAGGGAAATAGATACTTGTAGCAGAACCATAAACATCTGTTTGAACAAGTTTCCCTTTTTTCATAAGTGCAATAATATCTTTGCCGGATATTTGATTATAAAAGGTGCCAGAGTCAAGTTCCATGATGACCGAAGCGTTGTCATAGATATCAATATGATCAATCAGTGAATCTTTTAAATGAATCTGCATGGAATCTCCCTTTAGCTCTGCATTTTCAGACCATATAATAGGGGATGAGTAGAGTGTCATTAGATCTGCAGTTTCAATAAATGACAATGAATCACAGCGTGCTTGAATTTGCGTGTTGAAAATTCGCACACCATGATAGGCGAATATCATTTTCTGATCATCGATGGTGTCAGGTAGGATCCTAAGTGTGTCACTATGTATGTAAATCGTGTCACTTTCTTGAATGAGTTCTGCTAACACACATTCTGAGACGAATGTCACGTCTTTTGATTCGTCTTTTAATAGGTAATTTGATTGAATTCGTATGTTGTTCTTTTCTTCAGTGAAATGAACATTTTTTTTGGCTTCAATTTTTTGGAGGCTATCGTTATAAAATATAGTATCGGCAAATAATGTCTTTTCTGGGTCCTTAAACATCGCATCTCCATGTAAATAACCCAAATTCTTTTTGGTGTGAAACCATCCGTAAGTAGAAACAATATCAGCGCTATCTTTCTTAATCTTTGTTTTGCCAAAAAAATAGCTGATCTGTTTGGCATAATCGAACTGAAGTGTATCGGTTGTCATAGTCAAAGACTCATTTGTATATTTCACACTGTCTTGAAAGTGGTAGTTTTTGGTGTCAGGATAGAAATAGCCTACTTTGCTCGTGATGCGTTCTTTAGAATTTATTTTTTGTATTACACCGTGGTTTCTGTAAGTCGCCCGTCCAGAAGCTGAATCATAATCAATACTGTCGGTTGTTAATTTATAATCACCATCTCTCATTTTTACACGCCCCCATAGTTTGGATTTCTCGGCTTGCCCATCAAAGAAAGCCGAGTCGCAAAAAATATTAAGATTTTCTTTTATAATGTGAACATTTCCATAAGCACGAACGATTTCTGCTTTTTCAAAATAATAGGCACTATCACAAAACATAGTGTTCTGTTGGTATTCGAAATTGACATCTCCCTCTAGCTTTAGTAGGTCAGTTTCTTCAAAATAGTTGGCTTTTTTTGAGCCTGGAAGTAATTTAAGCACATCTTTTTGGGCCAAGTAACTTTGGCTCAAAAAAAATGCGCTTACGAAAAGCGCATAATGTATAATCTGCCTTTCTAAAATCATTAAGAATTGGCTAACGTTTGTTTTCTGTCAGGTCCGACTGATACAACGCGAATAGGCACATTTAATTGCTTTTCTAGGTAATCTACATATGCCTTGAACGTGTCTGGTGCATCCTCAAGCGATTCGAGTTGTGTCAAATCCTTTTTCCACCCGGGTAACTTTTCGTATACTGGAGTGATTTCACTATCATTTAGATCAAAGGGAAAATGATTGACCTCTTTTCCATCAATAATATATTTTGTGCATGCTTTGATTTCATCAAATATACTAAGCACATCTCCTTTCATCATGCAAAGCTCCGTAACTCCATTGATCATGATAGAATAGCGTAATTGAACTAAGTCAATCCAACCACATCGCCTTGGGCGACCAGTGGTTGCGCCAAACTCATGTCCCTCTCTACCCATATCTTCTCCGTCCTTATCGAATAATTCAGTAGGGAAGGGGCCACTACCAACGCGTGTGCAATATGCTTTAAAAATACCAATAACCTTTCCAACCTTTGTTGGTGGAACGCCAAGTCCTGTGCATGTTCCGGCAGTAATCGTATTTGAGGAAGTAACGAAGGGGTAAGTACCGAAATCAATGTCTAGCATTGTTCCCTGGGCTCCTTCAGCCAAGACCTTTTTACCCGTCTTTATTGCTTCGTCAATATAAATTTCGCTATCCACAAACTCCAATTCTTTCATTGTCTTGATGCCTTCGAACCATGGCCCTTCGAGTTCGTCTAAAGAATAAGTGAATCCATCATAGTGGCTTAAAATATTTTTATGCTTTGCCACTAATGCATCATACTTTTTCTGAAAGTTTGGAGACAAAATATCTCCAACTCTTAATCCATTTCTTCCTGTCTTATCCATATATGTTGGACCGATACCTTTCAATGTAGAACCTATTTTATTCTTTCCTTTTGCCATTTCAGATGCAGCATCCAAAAGTTTATGTGTAGGTAGAATAAGGTGTGCTTTTTTCGAAATTAACAATCTTGATTTGTATTCAACATCGTAGGGTGCTAGTTTATCGAGTTCTTGCTTGAAAATAACAGGGTCTATGACTACACCATTTCCAACGAGATTTACTACTTCTGGGTGGAAAATACCCGAAGGGATGGTGTGTAAAACATGCTTAATTCCCTCGAATTCAAGTGTGTGTCCTGCGTTTGGACCTCCTTGAAACCGTGCAATAATGTCATATTTTGGTGTTAAAACATCAACAATTTTTCCCTTCCCTTCATCTCCCCATTGAAGTCCTAATAATACATCTACGTTCATCAAATTTTACTTAAAATAGTTAACAGCAGATTCTTCCGAATCATACATAGAAAAAACATCATTCATTTTTGTGATCTCAAATAATTTTGCGATGAGCTTATTTGGTGCGCAAATTAAAAGGTCGCCATTCTCGATCCTACATTTTGTCATTGTTTTAACAAATACGGCGATACCAGTTGAATTGATGTGTGTTAGCTCTTGAAGGTTAAAAATCACTTTATATGACTTTAAGTTTGAAACAGCTTCTTTGAGATTCTCTGCATCAGTTTCGGTTAATATTTTACCTTGAAGATGACATACTATACAGTCTGAATTAGCTTTTGCTGTTACATTCAAATTCATCCTTCAGTTTTTTTATTTTTTGTTCCATAAAAATAGAGGGAATGATGCTGAACTTTTACATCAAACAAATCTTCAATGGTTGACTTGATTTGTTGTATTCTTGGGTCACAAAATTCAATAACTTCTCCTGTATCTGTACATATGACATGGTCATGCTGCTTTGAACCATGTGACTTTTCAAATTGGGCAATGTTTTTGCCGAATTGGTGTTTGCTTACGAGGTTACAGGCTAACAGTAATTCTATGGTGTTATAAAGCGTCGCTCTCGAAACACGGTAGTTGTGACTCTTCATTTTGATGTAAAGGGATTCGATATCAAAATGTCCTTCGTGCCGATATATTTCGTCCAATATCGCAAAGCGTTCCGGTGTCTTCCGATGCCTATTCTTTTCTAGATAAGCAGAAAAGATTCCTTTAACTGTTTCTTGTAGTGTGCTTTCACTCATAGCAAAGAACAAATTTACAATATAAATTAATTCAAGTTTCCATTATTTGTGAATGGTTTTCAAGTCTTATCAACACAAACACGAAAATAGCTTCAAAAAAAAAAGGGGAGAAGCTCCCCTTTTTCTATTCTTTATAGACAAAATTATTTCTTCTTGTCCATTTTTTCTTTCAAATCAGCCAATGCATCAAGATCTCCAAGCGTAGATTTTTCTGCATTTTTGTTGATTGCATTTAGATTACCTGTATTCGATTTTCTAGATGGTCTAGAACTCGTTTTAGGCTCAGCATGCTCCTCGTGTGTTCTGATATGTGAAACAACGATTTTTCTTGCATCTCTGTTAAATTCAATCACCTTAAAGTCCAGAACGTCCTCAACCTTAGCGTTGTTTCCGTCAGCTTTCTTTAAGTGCTTGGCTGGACAAATCCCCTCTAAACCATAAGGTAAAGAAACAATTCCTGATTTGTCTTTCATTTCGATGATGGTTCCGTTGTGTACAGTTCCTTCAGCGAAAGTAGCTTCAAATACTTCCCATGGATTTTCTTCAAGCTGCTTATGGCCTAAAGAGATTCTTCTGTTTTCTTGGTCAATTTCTAAAACAATCACTTCCATCGCTTCTCCAGTTTTGCAGAATTCAGATGGGTGCTTGATTTTCTTTTGCCACGAAAGGTCAGAAATGTGGATTAATCCATCAACTCCTTCTTCCAATTCAACGAAAACACCAAAGTTTGTGAAGTTTCTCACTTTTGCAGTGTGCTGCGTATTAACAGCATACTTCGTATCAATGTTACTCCAGGGATCTGGCATTAATTGCTTGATTCCAAGAGACATTTTTCTTTCTTCTCTATCTAAAGTCAATACAACTGCTTCTACTGAGTCTCCAATTTTCATGAAGTCTTGTGCAGAACGTAAGTGCTGTGACCAACTCATTTCAGAAACGTGAATCAATCCTTCAACACCCGCTGCAATCTCTATAAATGCACCGTAATCAGCCATAACAACTACTTTACCCGTAACTTTGTCACCAACCGCTAATTCAGCATNCAAAGAATCCCATGGATGNGGCTGNAGTTGCTTCAATCCAAGCGCAATTCTTTTCTTCTCATCATCAAAGTCAAGAATAACCACATTGATTTTAGANTCTAATTCCAACATTTCTTCNGGATGCGAAACGCGTCCCCAAGAAAGGTCCGTGATGTGAATTAATCCGTCAACACCACCTAAATCAATAAATACCCCGTAAGAAGTAATATTCTTNACGATACCTTCAAGAACTTGTCCTTTTTCAAGGCCAGAAATGATTTGTTTCTTTTGCTCTTCAAGTTCTGCTTCGATAAGGGCTTTATGCGAAACAACAACGTTTCTAAATTCTTCATTGATTTTAACTACTTTGAATTCCATGTTTTTTCCAACATATACATCGTAGTCACGGATNGGTTTAACATCTATTTGAGAACCTGGAAGGAAAGCTTCGATNCCAAACACATCTACAATCAATCCACCTTTCGTTCTGCATTTAACATGACCAGTAATAACCTCTCCTGTTTTCAAAACTTCATTTACACGAATCCACGCGCTGTGCATTCTTGCTGTTTTNTGAGAAACGATTAGTTGACCTGTTTTGTCTTCTCTGCATTCTACATATACGTCTACAACATCGCCAATTTTAAGATCCGGATTATAACGGAATTCATTTGCAGCAATTACACCTTCGGATTTATAACCGATATTAATAATAGCTTCTTTTTTGGTGAGATGTACGACTGTACCTTTGATTACCTCTTTTTCGTTGATCGACGTTAAGGTTTTTTCATAAACGTCAGACATTTCTGACCTTTCTACNTGACTGTAGCCATCTAATTGTAGTGCTTCCCAGTCGAAATCTGCAGTTCCCTGCNTTGTTTTTGTTGTTGCCATTGGGCTGTTAACATTTGTATTTCAANGCTCCTNATTCCTTGAAAGNATTTATACGGGTCACATATTTAAAGGAGGGTGACCATTTTGAGAGTGCAAAGATAGGGAATTCTTTAGAATAATAAAGACTTTTGGTAAAGTGAATTGAAAATAATCGNAAGNTCCTAATTAATTGTCATTGGGNTTGTTAGGGAATTTAGAAATCATTTTAAATTTCCCTTGCTGCATTTCGAGTGCCGCTTTCCANAAATCCTCNTGATTTGTATCTAGAATAAGCTCGTGGTCTACATTGTTCACTGTAATCCAAGAATTTTCTTTCAATTCATTATCAAGTTGCTCAAGGTCCCATCCTGAATAGCCGATAAAAAAACGGATTTTTTCTCGCGCCTCTGGCGTTTTTTCTAAAACGGCACAAATTTGGTCAAAATCACCACCATAAAAAAGATTCTTTTGTATTTGTAAAGAATTTGAAATATCACTTCCCAATGAATGAATGAAAAAAAGACTGTCTTTTGATACNGGTCCTCCAAATCCAATTTTTGCNTTGATGTCTGGAAAGTTGGCGTCAATTTTATGTAAATCTATTTCTGCAAAATTATTCAGTACAAAACCAAAGGTTCCGTCTTCATTGTGCTCACATAGAACAACCACGGATCTTCCAAAGTATGGATCGTTTAAGAAAGGATCTGATATGAGAACGCTGCCTTTTTTTGGCCTTTCATTGTTGGTAAATGAAAAGTTTATTTTTTTCATAATACAAAGGTGCGAAAAAGACAAATCATCTCAATAGCAATTGGTACATTAAATAGATTTTTAAATTTGTATTCATGAAATATGGTGCCATTGACATTGGAACAAATGCGGCACGACTTTTAATTGGTGAAGTCGTTCATGATTCAGGTCGTTCATTTGTAAAGAAAATATCCTACACGCGAATTCCACTAAGGTTAGGTGATGATGTATTTTCGTTGGGTAGGGTTGNTGTNAAGAAGAAATTGAACCTCATAAATACCATGAAGGCTTTTGAGATCATTACAGATATATTTGAGGTAGATAATCTGAAAGCCGTTGCAACCTCAGCGATGCGTGAAGCGGAAAACGCGAGCCAAATTGTTATGGACATAAAAAGTGCGACTGGTATTGATTTGAATATCATCTCAGGAACAGAAGAGGCAAATGTCATTCTCGGTACCTTCATGCTTTTGGATTTTGATAAGGGGCAGCCTTTTGTGGTCATAGATGTAGGAGGTGGGTCGACTGAGATCAATATCTTCAAAAAAGGAGAAAAAGTGGGCTCTAAATCATTTAAAGTNGGAACGCTNCGNATTCTTCGTGGTAAGTTTGACGAGGCGGTTTGGTCAGAAATAAATGAATGGATTTTAGATTATATTCTTCCTTTTGAAGAATACCGATTGTTTGGAACAGGAGGAAATATAAATAAAGCACACAAGCTCCTTGCGCATGGNCCTAATGAGGCCGNTTCNTTTGAAGAATTGCTAACACTGAAGGNAGAGCTTGAATCTTTAGATTTGCCCAGTAGAATGAAGAAATTTCAATTGCGTCCAGACCGTGCTGATGTAATTGTGCCAGCTTTAGATATTTATACAAGGGTTATATCTAATTTTAAATCAAAGCTTATTCACGTGCCAAAGGTCGGCTTGTCCGATGGAATGGTCTATCAAATGTACCTTAACGAAAAAAATAAATAATGTCTGGAAAACCAAGGATTTCAAAGGGTACCCGGGATTTTCTCCCAGCTGATGTTCAAAAAAGAGAATATATGTTTGGNGTGATGCGTTCTGTTTTTCGGAAATATGGATATCAACCTATCGAAACGCCTAGTTTTGAACTTACTTCAACTTTNATGGGTAAATATGGTGAAGAGGGAGACCGATTGATTTTTAAAATTCTAAATTCAGGTGANAAGTTAAAAAAGGCTGATGTAAAAGCCTTGGATAATAATGCGCTTCCCAAGTTTGCAAACTCTATCTCTGAAAAGGCACTTCGCTACGACCTTACGGTTCCTTTTGCTCGTTTTGTAGTGCAACACCAAAATGAACTTTCCTTCCCATTCAAAAGATTTCAAATTCAACCTGTTTGGCGCTCAGACCGGCCTCAACATGGCAGGTANCAGGAGTTTACGCAATGCGATGTTGATGTTGTAGGTAGTGATTCATTGTTATATGAAGTGGAGTGTATTCAGATTTTTGATGAAGTACTCTCNGGTTTGNAGCTTCCTGGTTTTGCCATTAAAATGAACAACCGTAAAATTCTTTCAGGAATTNCTGAAAAAAGCGGAGCGGGTGATCACTTAGTTACAATCGTAACTGCAATCGATAAGCTTGATAAGGTTGGAGAACAAGGAGTTCTTGACGAACTCAAACAAAAACTTGTGCCTGATTCAGCCATTAATAAACTAAAGCCTCTNTTGTCATTTAGCGGTACCAATGAAGAAAAAATGAAGCTNATGGAGGCNTTTCTTGAGGGTTCTGAAATTGGGAACTCAGGGCTTCAAGAACTTCAAGAGGTTTTGGATCATGTTGATGACTTAGGTTTACATTGCGGCAGGTTAGAGTTCGACATCACACTCGCCCGGGGATTGAATTATTATACAGGTGCTATTTTTGANGTAGCTGCTGATGGCGTTAAGATGGGTAGTATTTGTGGTGGTGGTCGTTACGATGATTTAACAGCTCAGTTTGGTCTGAAGGATGTATCGGGTATTGGAATCTCTTTTGGCGCAGACCGCATATATGATGTGCTCAATGAATTGGGTTTATTCCCGNGCTCTACAGAGCGTAGCATTTCTTATTTATTACTTAATTTTGGTGGAGAGGATATGAAATCAAGTCTGCGGCTTACCCAAGATATAAGGGNGAAAGGAGTAGATTGTGAGCTTTATCCNAGTAACGCNAAAATTCAAAAGCAATTCAAATATGCAGATTCGCGTAATGCACGTTTTGTCATTNTGATTGGAGAGGATGAAAGAAAATCAGACTCAATTACATTGAAGAACATGGAGAGTGGNAAGCAAGAAAAGATTAGCCGTAAAGACTTTTTAGATCGTCTNTAGGGCGGTCAAANTGTAAAGCTGTTTTACCATATTTTAGAAACCTTTCCCGCTTCATTTCTCATGGCATCTTTTTCNTCAACGTCAAAAGCCTCGAAGAACTCCGGGCAATTCATTAGTGGTCCATTGACNCGATACATGCCAGGNGAATGTGGGTCATTGGCAATTCTATTTTTCATTTCTTCATCTGTGTATTTAATTTTCCAAAGCTGTGCATAGGAAATAAAGAATCGCTGTGCTGGTGTAAAATTCTCACGGGTCTTATTCTCCTTAAATTCTTCTGTCATCACATAAGCGTGATAGGCCATTGTTAGTCCACCAAGATCCGCGATATTTTCTCCCATAGTTAGGTCGGGATTTACACAGTTGTCATCAATAGGGCAGAATTGAGCGTATGTGTTCCCAAGTGTTTCTGTTTTTTCCTCAAAGGATTTTCGGTCCTCTTCTGTCCACCAATTCTTGAAAGAACCATCTGCGGCAAATTTGGACCCCATGTCGTCAAAACCATGNGTGAATTCATGTCCAATCACCATTCCAATTCTNCCATAGTTGACAGCATCTTCGGCATTCTCATCGAAAAAGGGTGGTTGCATAATGCCGGCAGGAAATGCAATCTCATTAAGAAGTGGGTGGTAATATGCATTCACCATATGNGCGGGCATTCCCCATTCCTCTTTGTCAACAGGTTTGTTGATATCAGAAAAATTATCTGCCACGGCAAAACGGTTTAGTTCTAAAATATTTTGAAAGTAGGAGTCAGTAGAAATATTCAGTGAAGAGTAGTCTTCCCAGACATCAGGATATCCGAGTTTTCTTCCAATAGCATTTAGCTTTGTAAGGGCTTCTTTTTTCGTAGTAGTACTCATCCAATCTAGCTTGTTTATTCTCGCTTGAAAAACGCTTAATAGGTTGTCTACCATATTGTTTACTTTGGCTTTTGCTTCAGGGCTAAAATGCCTACCTACAAATGCTTTTCCCAAAAGTTCTGAAAGCACAGACCCTGTTATCTCCTCAATGGCCCTATCCTGAATGCCCTTTAGCTCTTTTTTTCCACTGAGTGTTTTTCCATAAAAGTCAAAGTTCAGGTTTACAAGCTCTCGGTCTAGGTATGGAGCCGCTTTCCGCATAAGGTTCCAACGTAAGTAATCTTTCCATGTTTCTAGGCTGAAGCTTTTAAACATTGTGCTCATGTTGCTAAAAAATTGAGGTGTGCTTACGACTATCGAGTCAGGTGCTGNTACTTTCATTTTCTTTAAGAATAANGAGAAATCAAAGGGTATCATCATTTTTTGAATTTCTGATAATGCCATTTTGTTATAGGTGTTTTCAGGTATTCTTAANTCAGCAGGCGCAAACATATTTTCTGCCAGCGCGTGTTCAAGCTCTAGAAGCTTTTTACTTTTTTCTTCGATTTTGCTATTCAATTTGAAATGATNAAAGGTTTTGTCCATGAAAACCCCGTATTTTTTTAGGATTTCTTTTTTACCTTCCGAGAGGTAATATTCTTTATTTGGAAGCCCAATTCCACCTTGACTTAGATAGTAAATATTTGTCTCTACGTCCTTTAAATCTTGCCCNACGCCAAACCCGAATAGCNCGNCAAGTCCTAACATATGCTGCTCTGCCATAACATCGGAAAACTCTTGAAGGTTTTTGATNTTAGAAACCTNCTCAAGAAGACCCTGTAGCTCCGAAAANCCTTTCTCATTTCTTTGNTCCATGTTTATAAATGAGCNGTAAAAATCACCGAGTAGTTGAATGTCACTTCCTTTTTNACCTTCCGTTTCCTCAAATTCATCAAGAATTGCTCTCAATTTTTCTTTGTTTGCTTTGTCTAATTCGTTAAAGCTTCCCCATCTCGATTCTGAGGCTGGTATTTGATTATTTTCTACCCATGTGCCATTTGAAAACATGAAAAAGTCTTCTGTAGGTTTTANATCNTTCTTCATGTAGGAGATATCTACCGTCGATTTTTGTGCGCAGATATTAAATGCTAATAACGTAAATAGGATGGTCGTTTTAAAAATTGATTTCATGAGATTATGATTTGTATAACATTTCAACATGCGGTATGCCGTCTTCGAGGTATTCCTTCCCCGTTGACTTAAACCCATGCTTTCCGTAATAATTTTCCAAGTGTTTTTGGGCAGAAAGTCGGACATCTACTGGTCCAAATTCAGCTTGGACAAAGTTCATGGATTCTTCCATAATCAGATGTCCTAATCCTGTTCCTCTGCAGCTTTCATCTACAACAACTCTACCAACAGAAACCTCAGCATAAGAAATGTTTTGTGGTAATATGCGCGTTGCTGCAACGACCTCACCTTCATTGTTCGTGTAAAATAGGTGGTANGCTAGTTTATCTTTTCCGTCNAGATCTTGATAAGGGCAGTCTTGTTCGATGACAAAAATCTTTATACGCAAGGCAATGATATCATGAAAATGATCGAGGCTCAAAGCTGAATAAGGCTGTACAAACTTTTTAAAATTCATCATGTAAATGTAACAAAAGCATTCAAGTCAAGGTATTGCTTCGATATTGGTCTTTGGTTTAGCGTTGTTTGATCAGTTTTACGGAACTGATTTTATTACTGCTTATTTGTTTGGCTAAAAGTTGNTATAGTCCTGGTGCAAGTTGATGTAATTGAATATGCTGGGAGTATGCCATATTTCTTTGATAAACAAGTTTCCCTTTAAGGTCGTAGATAGACAGTTCAGTTGGTTCCGATAATAAAACTTGAATTTCATCAGTAAATGGATTTGGTGCGATATTGATTGCANCTGATGATAAGTCGAGGAGCCCTGCATCTTCATAAACTTCAATAACTGATGTGTCTGTGCTTACACAACCATTNCCATCTGTCACCGCATAGACAATTTCATGTGTTCCTATTCCTGCTAAACCTGGGTGAAATGAGGTGCCAATGATACCAGGACCAGAGTATACGCCACCTATTGGCTCTCCTGTAGTTACATTGAATGCCGTTTGGTTGACGCCAATCTCCGAAATGTTTTCGATATATTCCACTTGAATCGTGGATAGTAGCTCGATATTTGTCGTGTCAGTAGCTGAACAGCCATCNTCATTAAATCCGACGACGATATAGGTGCCTGCTGNTGGGATAAAAGGTTCACTTTGAATGACGCCATTGTTCCATTGAAACATTGTTGCTGTCCCAGTTGCCGTAAGTGTTAGTTGACTATTGGGGCAAATGAGATGGTCACTACCCGCATTCACAGAAGGATTTGTGAAACTCAATAACGGTTGAACGGCAGATCTAGAAGCGCAGCCCATTGCATCCGCTAAGGTTACCTGATAGTCTCCAGGAGTGGCTGTTGTAATGGATGCACTCGTCGCTCCATTCGACCAAGAAATGGCCACTGGAATCAAATCAGAGCTGTATCCAAAGGTAGCAAGCGCTCCTGGACAAATTCCATCTGGACCATCAATAAACACAGGCTCGTGCTTGGCAAGTAGTGTGAGCAGCGCATTGGCTTTGCCATAACCGTATGCATAATTTGGGACGCTTCCAGTGAATGCATCAATGTCTGTATTTGCAGTGAGGTCATTTTTGAAATCTTGATAGCTTGCTCCCGGACATTTTTGTAGATATAGGGCAGCGATGCCTGCAACGACAGGTGAAGCCATTGATGTTCCGCCGTTTCTTATATGAAAACCTCCTTGGTCAATTAGAGAGGCATTTGCTGGATTATTTAACCATGAAAATGGACCCGAACCAAGAGAAATGTCTCCAGAAGCTGTGATGTCTGGTTTTTGAACACCTGTCCTTGATGGCCCTATGCTACTGGCAGAATAAAGCTCTCCAACTGCTATTCCAGGTGAGGCATTGTAGGTATTTCCGTTAAGGTCTATATGGCCCATTCTATTGCGAAGGTTCCCAACAGAAATTACTTTTTCGGAACAGTTCCATGAATCGACAATGGTTTGCAAGGTATCAGGTGAAATATAATGTATAATTTCTGGCACAGATGCGCTATCCGGTACTTCAATTACAAAGTTACTTCGTCCCGAAAAGGTTCCTCCCCATAGGTCATAGTGACCCGAGCCAAAGGTTTCAAAACCAAATAGATATTCAGACGAATCAATAGGGGTGAAGTCCGGGCCGGAGACGGCAATTTGGCCAATGATATTGCTTCCAAAAGTTTCCCTGTAAACAAAAGCCACAGCAATGAGGTCACCGTTTTCATTTTCAATGTTCTCAAATTCAGGTATTCCTGTTGTAAAGCCACTGGAAAAGGGCAGAAAAGCGGTGGAACCTGTTCTTTCATATTGGTTATTGGGATTGCAGGAAGAAATGGCAAAGCTAAAGCTGGCCTCTGATGTATCAACTACAAAATCAAAAATAACTACGTCGTTTACGTTATTGACAATCGTTTGTGAGGGGTTTGGTATGCTCCAAACAAATGAGGTATCACTTGTGACATCAGTGCCGACGTGATAGGGTCCATAATCTCCAGAATTCCCTGCAGCAGAAACAACGATACGTCCTTCTTTTTCATCAAGTAAACTGTTGATCAGTTCTGCTGCAGGATCCGTTGCATCGTGCATGCCATAATAATCACCCAAAGAGAGGTTGATCACAGCGGGTTTGTTCAAGGAATCAGCAACCTTAAAGATATAATCACAGGCATCTGCAATGCTCAATTTCCAGTTATATACATCCTGGCTAAAATCAGATTCTACTACAATCAAATCTGCTTCCGGTGCAAACCCCTTATTGGTTCCATTGGCTAAACCATTTGAAGCGGCCATTCCGGATACTGTCGAGCCATGCGCTGAGCTGACTTCTAGACTCGTACAGCTGCCGTTGTTAATTGCTGCGCTATCCCACAGGATTCCTTTTTCATAAAATTCATAATAATTGGGATGATTGTTGTCATTTACTGTGTGGTCCCAATACCTTAATACGCGGGTGCTTCCATCGGGGTTTTGAAAGTCAGGGTGGTTGTAGTCAATGCCTTGATCAACAATGCCAATCACCACGCCTTTACCTGTGTAGCTGGTATCTAGTCCACCCAGTCCAGCATGAACCAAGTTTCCTTTATGATGAGTTAATGCACTATCTGACATTGATTTAGGTCTAGATATATGAAAATATACTTCTTCTAATTTTCCGCTGAGTTGCGCAGTATAAAATTGATCCGCATCTCCATGGCAAAACAAATAGTTTTGGGTTTCGTGTTTGAGTCGAATGCCCAATTCTTCAAGGTAGTTTTTATTTTTTGCACTGTTTTTAAGCGCAAAAGGTATTGAAATGGGTTTTTCCTTTTGTTCAATAAACTGCTGAAATGTGAATGGTGATTTTTGTGACAACAACTGATTTGAAACAATTAGTACAAATAAGAGCGTGAGATATTTCATGGTATAATTGTTGCTAAATCTAAATTATGGATTATTTTCGCTAATTGAAAATATCGAATAGTGTCAAACAACGAAATCAATATAAACCAATGAAAATTAAGATGATGAATTTAAAACAAAGTCTATCCATTCTAGCTGTGGTATGTGCTACGATGTCTATTGCACAACCTATTGAAGGGACTTTAAACTGGTATAACCAGGATGGTCAAGGTATGTTTACTGAGAAGGCATACAAGTATTTAAAGAAAAAAGAATCCAAAACAGTTATCGTGGGGGTGATTGACTCTGGTGTAGATATCGAGCATGAGGACCTCAAAGGGAAAATTTGGGTAAATGCAGATGAGATTGCCGGGAATGGTATTGACGATGACGGAAACGGTTATATCGATGATGTTCATGGATGGAATTTTTTAGGCAACGCAAAAGGTGAGCACTTAAACGAGGCGAGGCTGGAGAAGACGAGAATTTTAGCTTCATTGTCTGCCAAATACGCGGATGTTGATTCAAGTTCCGTTGCAGGAGATGATGAATACAAGCTATATCTTCAAGTAAAGAAAGAGGTAGAAGCAGGGCGTGCGCAATTTGAGCAATACATGGGAATGCTAGATAAGCTTCCTGAGAATGCCCAGAACTATATCAAATCCCAAATGGATTATAACCTGAATGTTGATTTTGATGACCGAAGTCTTATTGGAGACAATCCAGACGACTTTACAGATGTAAACTACGGAAATGCAGATGTTGAAGGCCCAGATGCTTTACATGGAACGCATGTTTCTGGTATTATTGGTGCAGTTCGTGGGAATGAGCTCGGTGGAGATGGTGTTGCTGAAAATGTTAAGATCATGGTACTGAGAGCTGTTCCGAACGGAGATGAATTTGACAAGGATATCGCTCTTGCCGTAAGGTATTGTGTAGACAATGGGGCAGAGGTAATTAATATGTCTTTTGGAAAGGCGTATTCACCGCACCAAAAGGAAGTATATGAAGCATTTAAATATGCAGATGAAAACGGTGTATTATTGATTCATGCTGCAGGAAATGATGCGAAGGATATCGATATAGAACCAAATTACCCTACATCCATGTATAGCTTTCAAGAATCTCCTCTTGATCATTTTGTGACCATTGGTGCTTCAACAAAAAATAAAGGTCCTGAAATGGTCGCTTCATTCTCTAATTTTGGTGCAAAAGGTGTCGATGTATTTGCACCTGGTTTTGAAATCTATAATACCGTGCCACAAAGCGAGTACATGAACCTTCAAGGTACGTCAATGGCGGCACCAATGGTTGCAGGAGCCGCTGCTATGTTGAAGTCTTACTTCCCAGCGCTTTCAATGAAAGAAATTAAAGAAGTAATGTATAATACTTCAACAAAGTACCCGAAGGTGGAAGGCTTTGCCGATAAATCAGTAACGGGTGGAGTTGTCAATCTCCTCAAGGCAGCGAAAGCTTGTAAAAAGCTGGCAAAAAAGAAATAAGATGCGCCTATTTTTAGCGCTTTCAGTTTGGGTCATTGCTTTTTTTGGTTTTTCGCAAGACAAAGCACTGGACCAGCTCATTAATCAATGGCATCAGGATGCAGCTTCGGCTGCATTATCTGCTTATTTTAGCGCTACATCCCAAGGTTTTATTTTCTTAGGTACAGCGCCTGAGGAGCGCTGGGACAAGTTAGATTTTCAAGCGTTCTGTAAGCCTTATTTTGACAAAGGAGCAGCTTGGGATTTTAAACCATCCAATCGGAAATGGAGCTATTCTAAAGACGGTAATACTGCGTGGTTTGATGAAGACCTTGAAACCTGGATGGAGGATTGTAGAGGTACTGGGATTTGTGTCAAAGAAGGTGCACATTGGAAAATTGCTTACTATAACCTACATGTGCTCATTGAAAATGAGAAAATACAGGAATTCATTATGCTCCGTAAAAAACAATGATAGGAGAGGAGAGCAAAGATTTTAAGGTTCAAAAAGACCTATTTAAAGAAGCGTTGACGTCGGATTTCTCCATGTCAGAGATTCAACAAATTTGGCGTCAAATCCTCGATCATTTTTTAAGTATTTCGCCGATTGAGCAAATTTCAATGGGTGACCATCAATTTAGCCTTCAAGAATCAAAAATCATCAATGGAATTTTGAAGCGCCTTCAAAATAAGGAGCCTTTCCAGCATATATTGGGTGAGGTTGAGTTTTATGGCTTGACCCTGAAATCAGATGCGCGTGCCTTGATTCCGAGACCCGAGACAGAGGAACTTGTGGATTGGATCGTTACAGAAACAAAAACAATACCCTCGAATATTTTAGATATATGCAGTGGTAGCGGTTGTATTTCACTCGCCCTTAGTCAGGCATTTCAGGATGCGCACGTATATGGTTATGAGCTGTCAAGAGCGGCGATTGATTTGTCAGAAGAAAATGCTTTGGCATTGAAGCTTCCTGTTTTATTTAGCCGCGTAGATGTTCTCGATATTAAGCAATTTACTGCTGCATTGAAAAAACAAACGAAATTAGGACCATTAGATGTTGTGGTTTCAAATCCTCCTTATATTCCCAATCAAGAGAAAGAAGCTATAGAAGAGGTTGTACACAAGCACGAGCCTGGAATGGCATTGTTCGTTCCTGACGAAGATCCCTTGCTCTTTTACCGGAGTATTGCTGAGGGAATATTGCCCTTTTTATCAACAAGCGGGGTCCTCTACTTTGAGTGTCATTATTTATACCTTGAAAACACACGGAATCTCCTACTTGAATTGGGTTTCACAAATGTTGAAAAAAGAAAGGATTTACAGGGTAAATGGCGCATGCTAAAAGCACAGAAATAAGTACCTTTAGGGGATGAGTTTTGAGGAGGTAAAAAGTAAGATCAACGAACTTTCGGAGCAGCTACACCATTACAATTACATGTACTATGTGAAAAGTGAATCGCTGGTTTCTGATTACGAGTTTGACATGCTTCTAAAGGAGCTTGAGGCCCTAGAAGCAAAGTTTCCAGAGCTTGTGGATATCAATAGTCCATCGAAGCGGGTGGGTGGTACTGTGGTAAAGAATTTTGAAACTGTGGCGCATCGTTTTCCAATGCTTTCCTTATCGAATAGTTATTCAAAAGAAGAGATCGTCGAATGGGAAGCACGCATCAAGAAAACCATTGAGCAGAATATTGAATATGTATGTGAACTCAAATACGATGGTGTCGCCATTGGGATCCGTTATGTAAATGGCGTTTTTCATTCTGCGGTGACCCGGGGTGATGGTGCGCAGGGGGAGCTGGTTTCCTCCAATGTAAAAACGATTAACAGTGTGCCTTTAAAACTGAAAGGTACAGTGCCTGCTGACTTTGAAATTCGAGGAGAAATCTTTTTGCCGCTCCAAGAGTTTGAAAGACTGAATAAAGAACGCGCTGCTGCAGATTTGGCTTTGTATGCAAATCCACGAAACACCGCCTCTGGAACTTTAAAGCTTCAAGATTCTGGTCTTGTTTCCAAGCGAAACCTTGACTGTTATTTGTACGGAATGTATGAAGAAAGAAGTTCCTATCATTCGCACTATGAAGCGGTGATTGCTGCGGGTGACATGGGTTTTAAGGTACCCCCTCCAGAAGAACGAAAGATTGAAAAAGTAAAGGATGTGTCCGGTATTTTATCCTTTATCGATTATTGGGATGAAGCACGTAAACAGCTTCCTTTTGAGATTGATGGCATTGTGATTAAGGTGAATGCATATAATCAACAGGAGGAGCTCGGTTATACGGCCAAATCACCTCGCTGGGCCATTGCATATAAGTTTAAAGCAGAGCGCGTAGAAACGAAAATAGAAAGTGTAAGCTATCAGGTTGGCAGAACCGGAGCCGTGACCCCTGTTGCGAATCTACGCCCTGTATATTTGGGTGGGACTACCGTCAAGAGAGCCTCTTTGCATAACGCCGAACAAATAGAAAAGCTAGACCTTCATGAAAATGATTTGGTTTACGTGGAGAAAGGAGGAGAGATCATTCCCAAAATAGTCGGTGTCAATGTCTCAAAACGACAGACCCTTGCAAGGCGGGTTGTTTTTATTTCAAACTGTCCTGCCTGCGGTAATATTTTGACGAAAACGGAAGGTGAAGCACAGCATTATTGCACGCATGCGGCTATCTGCCCGCCTCAAGTGAAAGGAAAAATAGAGCATTTTATCAGTCGTAAAGCCATGGATATAGATGGTTTGGGGGCTGAAACAATTGATACATTGGTTGAAGAAGGACTCATCAACGATATAGGAGACCTTTATGCGCTTCGTTTTGAACAGCTGATTGACCTAGAGCGCATGGCTGAAAAATCAGTAAACAATCTCCTTCAAGGCATAGAGGCCTCAAAACAACGTCCCTTTGAAAAGGTACTCTTTGGCATGGGCATTCGTTATGTGGGGGAAACAGTCTCTAAGAAGCTTGCAAAAGCCTTTAAAACAATCGATAACATTCTTGAGGCTTCCTATGAATCCTTGGTTGATACCGATGAGATCGGTGAAAAGATTGCACAATCGATTCGCTTGTTTCTGGAGGATGAGAAAAATATTGCACTCATTCATAAGCTGAAGGATGCTGGATTGGCTTTCGAAAGCGAAGAGCAGGTGCTATCTTCCTCTTTATTTGAAGGACAAACAATTGTTATTTCAGGTACCTTTGCACGCGTATCGAGGGCTGAAATGAAAAAGTTGATTGAAGAGAATGGGGGCAAGAATGGTTCTTCTATTTCTAAGAAAACCAATCTTTTGGTTGCGGGCGAAAACATGGGGCCTTCAAAGCTACAAAAGGCAACTGATCTCAATATTGAAATGGTAAACGAAGAAGAATTTTTGAAAAGAATACAATATGATTGAAAACTCAATTTGGGGAACAATAGGCTCCTTATTGGTGACCTATAATTATGCCGATGAGGATGGTTTAAAGGAATTTCGAAAGGGATTGGATAAGGCCCTAAATGAGAGTGCTGTTCAGCGTGTGATTATCATTGTAAGTATTCCCAAAGGTGTAGATAAAAATAGCCTTTCGCCACATTTCTTAATTTACTATAACGGACCTGGTGATTATGGCCTATTTGGTGGCTTAAAAGACCACCAGCTGGCTACAGAGCTCAAGCGCTCTTTTGATGCCCTTATTTGCTTTGGTGTCATGAAGAAGCACCTCAAAGCTACCTTGCGGCAAACAGAAATTGGCAAGAAAATTTTAGTAAATTCAGAGCTAATGCAAGATACTAGCTATGACTTAGAGCTTAATTCTTCCTCAGATTCACCGAGCGAGGTCATTCAGTTTGTTGTCGAAACACTCCAAAAAATAGATGCACATGAACCACAACTTTAGAGGAACCGGCGTAGCCCTAGTGACGCCATTTAACGCCGATGGAACGATAGATTTTAATGGACTAACAAAGCTCGTCGAACTTCAAATTTCAGGAGGCACAGATTTCCTTGTGGTTCAAGGAACTACAGGCGAATCCCCAGTATTAAGTCAGGAGGAAAAAATGCAAGTTTTACAGCATGTCATAGAGATCAACCAGAGACAGCTTCCCGTGGTTTATGGTCTCGGCGGAAACAATACCAAAGAGGTTTGTGAAAAAATCAAGCACCTGCCAAATGGGGTAGACGGTCTGTTATCTGTATCACCTTACTATAATAAGCCCTTACAAGCTGGAATTATTGCCCACTACAAAGAAATTGCACGCTGCACTCAGCTACCGATTATATTATACAATGTGCCTGGTAGAACGAGCTCTAACGTTAGTGCAGCGACAACACTTGCGCTTGCCCAGATTCCAAATATTGTAGCCATGAAAGAAGCCTCAGGAGACTTCGATCAAATTATGGAAATCCTTAAAAACAAACCCAAAGATTTTACGGTGCTTTCTGGAGATGATGCGATCACCATGCCCTTGATTTCAATGGGCGTGGAAGGTGTGATCTCGGTTGTGGCCAATGCCTTACCTGAGCGCTTTAGCAGTATGGTGCATCGTTCCTTGAATAATGAGATGTATCATGCCAAGAAAGAACATTTTGAGCTCTTTGATATGATTCGTTTGTTGTTTGCTGAAGGAAATCCAGGAGGCATTAAAGAAGCCCTTGTGTACAGGAAGATTTGTGAAAACCACATGCGTTTGCCGTTGGTGCCTGTTTCGGAGGGCCTAAAAGCAAAACTTTTTGCCGAAATGAAAACACTCCTATCATGAAAATTTATCAAACAATATTTCTTTTGGTGCTGGTTTCTTGTGCTGATTCTGATGCGACAACGAATGCATCAGAAAATGTAGCTCTTGCTCCCTTATCAAGTGAGTCAGAGAATGGCGCAGAAGCACCTGTTGAAATTCCTGTCGTAGAATCCCTAGGTCCTGAGGTTTTTGAGGGCTTGGTCGATATTCAGTCTTACAATACAGATATTTTTGTAGAGCTTAAATACGCAAGTGAAGACAACTTCATGGGATTCCCGCTGTATGAACGTATGAAAAGAGCTTACTTACAGCCTGATGTGGCCAAACGCCTAAATTATTGCCAAATCTATTTATCCGCTTTGGATACCTCTTTACATCTTTTGGTGTATGATGCAGCACGGCCGGTGAGTGTACAAAAGCTGATGTGGGATGCCCTTGATACGGTTCCTGCCTCTGTGCGCGGGAAGTATGTCTCTAATCCTGCAAACCTCAGTTTGCACAATATGGGCTGCGCTGTTGATATTACAATTTGTACAGCTGATGGAGACGCCTTAGATATGGGTGCAGGATATGATGATTTTCGAGAAATTGCCTTTCCAAATAAAGAAGCCAAGTATCTGAAGACAGGTGAGCTCACAAAAGAACAACACGAAAACCGTTTACTATTGCGCAAAGTAATGGCAAGCCAAAAGTTTCGTCAGCTGCCCACAGAATGGTGGCACTACAATGCATATTCAAGAGATGTGGCGCGCCGTATGTTCAAAGCACTTGAAGTAGAGCCTTATTAAGGTTCATTATTTCAGTATATTATTTCTAAAAAAAGTGTGCGGTTTCACCAATGTCATATCCACGTTCTCGCACGAAGTCTTTCAATGCGTTTCTCTGCTTTTTCTTAGGGTAGATGGACAAGATGCAAATGCCTTCGGGAGGAAGGGTGAAGATATTTTCTAGGACTACATCACGCTTTTTCTGTCCAATTAATCCGGGGTCTTGCGCAAACCAACGAAAGGGAACTTTCTCTTCTTGCAGCATTTTTGCGATTAGAACTCCCTTCTTTTCGGTGCCAATCAGGAAAAGTTCTTTTTTATTGTACTCCTCCAAGAAGTAGCCAAGCTTCAGTTTAAAAAAGCTTTCTTGTTGATAGATCTCAGAGTTTCGGCTCGTTCGATCTGGGTGTTCACGCCATAAATGGGTGAGCTGATGACATGATTTAATCATGAAGCCAGCTTTTCGCCAATGAAATACCATATCATAGTCTTCTGGATAGGTCAATTTGCTAAACCCTTGCATGTCGTCAAAATCCTCCTTTCGCATCATCCAATTCGGTGATGCGACCACGCATTCTCTGTAAATACGTTTGTAAAAGGACTGCTGGTCTGCCGTTTTGTTCAGCCAAGCCTCATAGCTTTGATAGCCCTCAGATATCTCTTGTTCACCAAAGTATTTAACTGTACCTGTCGCAATAACGCCTCCTTTTTTCGCGCTAATAACTTCAAGCAAGGTCCTGAGCTTGTAGAGTGGCATAATGTCATCAGCATCCATGCGTGTTACATAATCTCCTTTGATGTATTTCTGGGCTGTTTGTAAGGCCTGTAGTATGCCGTTTCCCTCATTTTGGATAACATGGATACGTGGATCCTGATAGCTTTCAATGATGGCCTTTGAATCATCACGCGAATGGTCATCCACCGCAATCAGCTGCCAGTCTGTATGGTTTTGTATGCGGATGGAATCGATGCATTCCTTCAGATAAGGAACAGCATTCTTAAACGGTAAAACGATACTTACTTTGATGGCGATAGTTTTAAAGCTAAAATAGCAGATTCTGTGCTACTCTCACGAACTACGTAAAAAGATTACGATTTGATAATGTAAGTTTGATGTGAACTTAAAACCAAAAGCTATGAAAACCCCATTATCCCCAAGATTAATTCCTGTTGTACATGTAACTGATTTTCAAACCAAAGTTAACCCTATTGAAGTGGGGCTCTCCGTTTTGGTCGATGGTAGAAAAGCCTTTATCTATGAGCACATGCTCAATGATGGTTTCTACCAACGCGAGAAAATTGTGATTCAGTTCTCTGAAAAGCATCCAAAATTTGCAGATGGCTTGTTTCAAACCAAGTATTACGAAATCAATGAGCCTGGTAAGCTTTCGTGGGGGCTTAAAGGAGAGGTGATGAACGTAGAGTATTTGCATGTGGCGTAGTCACATAAAGTTGTATTTAATCTAAAAGATCATGAAGTTATTAATCTCCGTTTTTTCACTACTGTCGATAGGTATATCCGCTTTTTCGCAGGATTCCATTCAAAATATAGGTATTGCTCATCTAGAAAATGGTAAATACCGAAAAGCCATAAAGCAATTTACCAAAGCACTTGAGCTAGAAACCGATAGATGCGAGATCTATTTCAATCGGGGTAATGCCTATTTTGATTTAGAGAAATATGCACAAGCCATCATTGATTATTCAAATGCCCTTAAGATCAATGCCGAATATATCGATGCTTATAATAATAGGGGCGCTGCATATGGTCGCTTGAAAATGTATCGAGAAGCCAGAATTGATTATAATATTGTACTTCGGGCAGAACCTCTAAATGAATTGATTTATTACAACAGAGGAGTGGATTACTATGATGCTGGTGCGTATGCGCAAGCCGTAGACGATTTTACATCCGCCATCAAGATCGATCCAGATTTCGCGAATGCGTTTTTGAACCGGGGCATTGCCAATTACTTATTGGGTATTGATGGATGTTCAGATTTAATGGAGGCCAAATACCTAGGGGCAGATGTGCATCCGAAGGCCATAGAGGGGATTTGTAATTAAAATAATTGTTTCAAGAAAATGAGTTTCATTTTCGTTTTCTACAATTGATTTCCCTTGGTTTCTTGGCTTATTCAAGGGAGCGATGCTTGAGCACATCATACATTCCCAAAAGAGACCACATATCATAGTCACAACGTGTTCATTTTTCGTGGTACACAAAGGCATAATTTACTTCTGCATCGATATCGGTCTTGGGTGCAGTAATGTGAATGTGCAATTACCGATGCTTTTGTTGTGATAGCCTCACGTATTGATGTTACGAAAGTTTTTGGCACGATTCTCGCGTAATCCCAATAAAAGTTTGATTCGAATATTACAGATTCCGAAGACTTAAAATTTATTATTTATTAAATCCATGCTTATTAAAACATCCATACTATTCTTTTCTTTTCTTTTCTCTTTTGTCGCTTTTGGTCAGAAAAATAATATCCCGAGTAAACCTACGAGAACCGCTCCCTCTAAACCTGCAGTTCAAGCGGCTCCTAGGCCTACGAGTTCTCCTGTTTCTAGACCTTCTAAACCCGTGAGGCAACCTAGACCTGCTGTTTCAAGGCCTTCAAAACCCTCTTCATCAAGTCCGAAGCAGCAGTATATTACGAAGCATCCTGCCCGTTCTCCCATGCAGCAGCATAGTACTAAGCATCCGGCACCTAATGTTAGTTCATCCTCATCAAATTCAAACCACCAACCTTCAGAAGGTAACGTAAGTTCATCAAATGCGTGGCCCCCTTCTTCGAATACCAATATTTCATACTATTTGTACTATTCATCTCAGTCTTGCGGAACGAATCCAAATACCGGATACTACAATTCCTCTGTTCCAATGGTAGGCGTTTCAGGAACGGGATTTGAGTATGGTCGCTTGGCCCGTCTTACAGGTGGTAAGTATGTCAATTACCCTTCTCATCAGTTAGTTCGTGCGCTTGAAGATGTAATTACTCAAAATGCAAATGACTCAACCGATGTTGTGATTTTAGTTGATATTTCAAGGAGTATGAAAAATAATGTAAAGGATATTTCAAAGAAAAGTCATCAAATTGTACAAGCCATGCCGTATGGCTCAAGACTAGGTGGAGCCGTCTTTAGGTATTCTAAATGGCCCAACTGGTTCAAGTATTCTGATCTAAATGAGGACCATTTTTATGCATTAGAGTTGATTTCAGAAAAACGGAAATATTTTAGCAGCGAATCCCACTATGATGCGGTTTTAAATGCAATGAATTCAAATACTTGGAAGAACAGAAAAAGAATGGTGATAACGGTAACAGATGAGTTTATTGAATCTGGAGAAAACTATCATCCTGAGAGCACGGTTGTTTCAGTGGCAAACGCCAAGAATATAGAGCTTTATACGATTAAGTTATTCAATGTTAGCATACCAAGAAGGATGCACCTCCTCCTAGAGCCAAAACTTCGGTATTAATGAGAAATCCGGGGGTAGAGATTCTCTTCGATTATCCTTATAGTGGCCGTTATGGACTCATTTCAAAGACCTTCTTGTTTAAACCTATGAGGTTATTCAAGGATTCCATGTCCATATCATTTTATTGGGGTCTCGTCGTTGAAATACTCAGTATTTGTCAGATTCTAGGCTTACTTAACGGAGCCATGCTTAAGCACATCATACATTCCCAAAAGTGACCACATGTCATAGTCACAACGTGTCCATTTTTCGTAGTACAAAAAGGCATAATTATCTTCTGCATTAATGTCGGCCTGAGGTGTGGTGAGGTGAATGTGTAATGTATCGCCCGCTTGTAATGCCAATGGAATGTCAAAAGCATCGGATTCATTGATGCGTTTTTCTAGCATTTTATGATTGTTCTTAAAGTCATTCTCGTCTAAACCTATGATGCAATTAACGGAACCAATGACCATGTCATTTTTATTGGGGTCTCGTCGGTGTAATACCCAATAATTGTCCATTTCCTCAACATCCATATCGGATGCGCACGTACAGAATTTGATTTGTTCAGAAACTTGACACATGACTACAGCTTCCAGATTTGTTTTGGGTTGTAGGTCTTGACCTTTGCATCACTTTCTCGATACGATACACGAATCATCTGCTTGGCCAAGAAATCCACTGGCATGGGCATTTGAGAGCGTAAAACCCCAAGCTTATTGACCATGTTCAGGAATTTGATACCCGACTTTTCATTGCTGCGCAAGAATGATCCACGGTCCAAAAATGGCGGCTGAAAGATTTGGATTTGCTGAAAGTTCATTTTACTGACGGCATCTTCGAGTTGGCCTTTAATTTTTGCATAAAAGAAAGGCGACTTACTGCTTGAACCTGTCGAGCTAACCAGCAGGAGGGAAGGTACCCCGTTTTCTGCTGCCGCTTTGGCAACATCGTGCTGATAGGTATAGTCTATCTTGAATTGGGCATCTTTACTTCCAGCAAGCTTAAGTGTTGTGCCCATGGCAGAAAACAATACATCTCCCTTGAGCTGTGCTTTCCATTCATCAAGCGCGTTAAAATCTACAACATGCCATGTTAATTTAGCATGAGATAAGGACGCCTTCTTTCGCGCAAAAACATGCACATAGCCATAATGCTCGTTCTCGAGCAGCTGTTTGACGAGTGAGGTTCCCGTGGCACCTGTGGCACCAATGACAAGAGCCGTTTTTGTATTCATACTACCAAGCTACATATTTATTTAAAATCTTACTAACCCAAACCATATTTAGTTGGCCGCTACCAAAACCATCATTACGAGCATGATCAGAAAGATCCCTTGCGTTGTTTTCAGGAACTGATAATCTTTTTGAAGTGCCGTAGCATAAGGTTTGTTATTTAATAGTTTATAGATGACGGCCACAATGCCCGCAAAAGTAAATGTTTCGATTATGCGCATTGGGTGGATACCTATACCGAGCAGTTCAGGGTAATATTTAATTTTGAAGGTTGCTGTCAATGAAAGGAGCGCTAAGCCCCCGAGTACTTTATAATGCTTACTCAGTGATGTATCCTTATTGCTTAAAGATTGACTTCTGTAAAAAAACACACCTGTGAGCAGGGCAAGAAATCCAAAGTAGGAACCGTACAACAAGTAGGGAGGTCGGGGCCAATACAAGATTTTACACAGCGCCATAATCAGGGTAACTGAAAACAACAAGGAAAGCAGCGCATAATACCATTTGCTGGTTTTAAGTGCCGATAAAACGAGAATGAGTCCTAAGGTAGCCATCGATACCACCAACATCATGTTCGCTCCTGGCCAGTGCATCACCTTGAACATAACGGCCGCTACATAGGTCGCGCCACTAACAATGGAAAGCTTATATAGCTGAGACAATAGGGATGTTCCTTTGACCTGCATAAGCGTCAACAACAGCATAAGGGCAGCGCAGGATAAACTCACAAAAATCGTTATTCCCGCACCCGGGAGGTGCATGAATTTCAAAACCATTCCGATAAGAAAAAGAATACCGATTAGGGGTTGGGCAATTTTATTGATCATCATTATTCGTTTAAGGGTTTATGCGCTTCATAATGAATGCACATTCATTCCGTTACATAAGATACAAAAAAAAGTACAGCATTACTTTTCTTGTCGTGGTAAAAAGATTTCGGCAAGCATACACCGGGCGCTTCCTCCTCCATAATTTTCTATGGTCGTGAGTGGTGAATGAATGATTTGCGAATGTTGCTGGATTTGTGTTATTTGTGCATCATTCATTGCTTTGTATGCCCTCGAAGACATAATCAAAAAGGATTCATTCGCTTTATTTTTTACTTCAAGCATATTGCCCGCGAAATGATCAATCTGGTCAAGGCTCAGCTCAACAATTGTTTTATTGGTCTTCTTTAAGCTGTCCATTACCGCTTTTCTCTCTGTCAGTTCTTTGATACATTCCAAACATACCAGGGCATAGTCTTGGGCCACACAAAGCATTACATTGGTGTGATAAATGAGCACTTCCTTATGTTTGGCATTGTGATAACTCCTAAAGGCGACTAGTTCGTAGCCAATTTCTCGGGAGTATTGCTTGAGCAACTCCTTACTAGTGCGTTCAGACAAGGCAGCATAGATTATTTTATCGGGACGGTCTAGGATCATACTTCCCGTTCCTTCCAAAAACAAACCTACATCTTCGTGTTTGGACCAGTCCATGATTCTATCAATCCTGAAGCCGTGTTGTTGCGTCAGCAGGTCCAAAACTTCTTGTCTGCGTTCCTTTCTTCTATTATTCGCAAACATTGGGTATAAATACACCGTACCATCCATATGCGTAGAAAACCAGTTGTTGGGAAAAACGGCATCTGGTGTTTCTTTGGTAATTAGATTATCAAACACGATCAACTCAATACCGTGAGCTTTGAGTTGTGACACGAAACCTTGAAACTCAAGGAATGCTTGGCGTTTAATCTCAGCGCTCGTAAGTCCTGTGCCTCCTTTTTGAAAATGATTATCCTCCGCAGTCTGTTTGTTATAATCAAATCCGTGTGGCTTGACCATGAGCAGGGTTGAGGTGGTTTGCTGTGACATGATTCTTCGAAGATACGTAAACAAAATTTTCCTCTAGTCAGTTCTGCTTTTGAATTACCTTACCCAACAAATGCATTATCGACTAGGTGCAGCTTAAATTCAATCTCAAATTCGTCACGTAAGCAAATCTTCAGCTCCATAGTATTCTGTTCGGGATCATAATAATACATGCTTAGGTCCCATCCTTTATCTTTTCTTTCGTGACAATAGCTAGCTCCTGGGAAGCGCCAATCTACATAATGCTTTACGGCGTCTTCTAAAGCTACTCTTGAAGGTCTCTTAAACACGACTTGTTTTGGAGGTGTTTCCTTTTTGTTTTTCCCAAATAAGGGCAGAAATATTGATTTCATAGTTTCCTGTATATTAAATCATACGTATATCCGTCATAATCATCGTAGCTGAAAAAGTATTTATCTTCATCCTTTATCTCTCTCAGCACCACGTCATAGTCATCCTTGTACTCTATAGCAAACAGTATGTAGACGTGATTCCTTCTGTCACTCTTAAAGTATCTGAACATCAAAACCTTTGAGTCTCTATCCACATTAAACTTATCCATCTTGACGTCATAGAAGTCATATACCTTTAGGCATATATCTATGGCCTCGGCCTTGTCGTCTGCCCTGCAGAGATACTCTGCATCTCCCATGTATGTAAACCCTTTGGGGACATTGAATGGTTGACTGAAAGCTTCGTTGGATAGACATATTATGAAACACATACTTAAAATTCCGATTATATTTTTCATGAGTTTACATTTAATGGGTTTACCAATTCAATTTTTACAATGTCATTTATAAATCTTTCGAGATCTGTTCTTTTTCCTAGGAGATAGCTAGCTGATTCCAATATGACTTCTTTTGGAATACTCAATAGCGTTTTACTTGATACTGCCATTTGAAATACATGTCTTGCGTCTCCATTGATCCAATTTACAGATTTGATTTTGTTACGCGTATTGAATCCAATTAAGAATTGGTCTTGTAGTCCTGAAACATCGATTATTGTCTGTATATTTTCGTGCTGTACAGCAATTAGGACAGGGGAGTGATCCGCTGTTATGTGGTCTTTTAGCCTGACAATAGGATCGTGCAACAATACGAGCTTTGGGCTGAGCAGAACGACTTCGTGTTTTTTGCTCTCTGTATCCAAGATGAGCTGCGCTAAGATTTGTTTACCGAGCTTTTGAATTGGCAGGATGTTCATGGCAACGAGTGCTGATTCAAATTCCTTTTTTAAATGAAACCCGCGCATGTGCATAATTGCGCCGGGATTTAAACTACGGCGATATATTTCGGCACGTAATGCGATGTGGAATTCACCTCTGGAGGACACCCAGCCGTTGTGACCAAGGTCTTTGTTGTACGCCTTTACAAGCGCAAGGTCAGAGTAAGTTCTGAGCCTTTTTTCAAATTGATTTGACATAATGAAATGTTTTAAAAGGTTAAACAATTCATCATCAAGAGAAATATAAATGGGATTCGCTATTTGTTTTTAGGTGCGAGCCTCTCATCTTTTTTCCACCGTGCCCTGCGAAGGATCGGTTGGCATCCGCGACTTTTACGGAACTCTTAATGATTTTCTACTTCTCTAACGCAAGAAGTTTGAAAAAATTACATTGATCATTGAAATTTGTGTTAAATCATTACGTTTTTCACTCATCCCAATGTTCGTCTTCAAATTCGGAAAAGATCTCATAGACTTGCTCGTCACTATCGAAATACCCCCAATTGTTTTCTCCCTCAAATTCAAGCCAGAATATGCCATCATTCTTTTCTTGATCTGTGATATAATTCCGAAGAGAATAGGGCGAATAATAAACATCTACATCTCGGCTCAATGACATACTATCCGCACCGTCGTCAAGGCATTCTCGAACTAATATTTCTTCCTCATCAGAAAGCACTTTAGCTTCGGTCATTTTTCGCTTTAGATTTCCGGCCTCTTGACCAAACCTATTGTTCATCCATTCTATAAAACAGGGATTATTTTTAATCTTTTGAAGAATTGTTTTATAGTCCATTTTTAGTGGGTTTAAGTATAAAGAAATATACAAAAAGCCACTCTAAAATCCAATATTAATGATGGGTAACTACGCTAATATACACCTCCTTTAAAGTCGAGAGAAAAAGGGTATGAACAACTATGCGCAAAATCTGTTTAAAACTCAATTATCCTATTGTATTTCTAAAGTTCAGAACCGCTAACTTTGTAGGACAAACGTAATAACATGACTAAGAAATCAGTAAAAGGCTTTTCAAAGCTTTCTAAGGAAGCGAAAATCGAATGGATCGCCAATGAGTACCTAGACGGAGACGAAGAATGTGTTGGGCTCCTCAAAAGCTATTGGCACAATGATGCCAAGGTGCAGAAAATCCACGATGAATTTATTGAGAACACCATCTCTAATTTTTATGTGCCTTTTGGGATTGCGCCCAATTTTTTGATTAACGATGAAATTTTTTGTGTTCCAATGGCTATTGAAGAAAGTTCAGTTGTCGCAGCAGCTGCAAAGAATGCCACTTTTTGGATGAACAGAGGTGGATTTAAGGCAGAAGTGATTTCTACCACTAAGGTNGGGCATGTGCATTTTGCNTGGTACGGNGAATANGAGACNCTNNTNAGNTTCTTTGAATCCATNAAGCACAAGTTTATTGAACAAACNAATGACCTCACNGAAAACATGCGNAAGCGNGGAGGAGGGATNCTNGATATACAGCTNNTCAANAAGACNGATGACGAACCNAATTACTATCAGCTNATGGCGAAGTTTGAAACCTGCGAGGCNATGGGTGCCAACTTCATTAATAGNATNNTNGAGGAGTTNTCNAAAATCTTACAAGGNGAACTTGAAAANAGNGANCTANCTGAGNCNGATAAAAAGNTNATGGTCATCATGTGTATNTTNAGTAACTANACACCNGAATGTTTGGTNCGCGCTGAAGTTTCNTGNCCNATNGAAAGCCTTACAGAGGGAACAGATCTNTCTCCNGAGGAATTTGCNAAAAAGTTNGAGCANGCGATTCATGTGGCCAAGATTGANCCNTANAGAGCAACNACGCACAANAAAGGNATTTTNAATGGNATNGATGCNGTNGTGATTGCNACNGGNAATGANTTTAGNGCCATTGANGCTTGNGGNCANACNTATGCNGCNAANGNTGGNAGCTANAGCAGCNTAACACATGTNGANATTACNGATGGNAACTTCCGNTTCTGGATTGANGTNCCNATGGCNCTNGGNACCATNGGTGGNTTGACNGCCTTNCATCCAATGGTAAAGTTTGCACACCAATTGCTCGGNAAACCGAACGCNGCNCAGCTCATGAAAATTATTGCTTGNGTTGGCTTGGCNCAGAATTTNGGNGCNGTNCGNTCCNTAGTNACNACNGGNATTCANAAAGGNCATATGAANATGCATTTGCTGAACATCATCAACCAATTGGGTGGAACAGCAGAAGAGCGTANAGTCATAAAAGACCATTTTGCTGACAAAGTGGTTTCTCATAAAGCCGTGGTAGATTATTTCTGCGCATTGCGCGGTATTACCCAAGAAGAGCTACAAANCCAAAACAAGTGAAAACCTTTCGGGCAAACGGAAAGCTTTTAATAAGCGGCGAATACACCATCCTTGATGGAAGTTTGTCATTGGCGCTTCCGACCCAAAGAGGCCAGGTCTTGCACTACAAAGAAGTCGACCATGACATATTGCATTGGAGAAGTCTAGATGTAAAAGGCGAAACGTGGTTTGAGGCACATTTTAAAGGCAATGAACTAACGGTTGTAGACAGCTCTGATGACCGAATAGCGGATACACTTAAAGAAATATTATTGGCTGCAGCANGGCTTTCTAATTCAGCAAATNGACTAAGAGGCGAGNTGACTACGGCGCTAGAGTTTCCAACAGACTGGGGATTAGGTTCTAGCTCAACTTTACTGTGTTGTGTGGCACAATGTTTTGGTATTGACCCCATGCAATTGCATTTTAAGGTGAGCAATGGAAGTGGCTATGATGTAGCTTGTGGCATGACAGATTCAGCAATCACCTATCAACTAAGTGATGGTTTGGCAGAAGTCAACCAAATANANTGGAAACCCGCCTTTAGCGCTTCTTTGTTTTTTGTGTACCTGAACACCAAACAAAAAAGTAGTAGTGAGGTCAATAAATACCAAGACAGAAAATCNAGTATTGATTTGGNTGCAATTGTTGAGGAGATTTCAGCCTTAACCCGAACAATGATNAATGCAACGTCGCTTGTTNTTTTCAACGAAGCGATTGCCAAACATGAAGAAATAATGNGTGTAGTATTAGGTTATCCAACNGCTAAACAACTTTACTTCTCTGATTATAAAGGCGCTGTTAAGTCGCTGGGTGCTTGGGGTGGAGATTTTATCCTTGCGACAGGAGATACTGAAGACCGCATGTATTTCGCGGACAAAGGGTTCNCTGTGATCCACGAATTTGAGTCTTTAATTCTGTAGNGCAAAGATTTCATGAAAACCTTGTTGATAATTATTTCGCAACCCTTTNTACCCATCTTTCTTAAACCTTACATTTAAGCAATGATTCAAGAANAATATACCNCAGAAGCAANNNTATCCGTCCCTGAATCAGGCACCGTAGCTTGGGAAAGCCCCTCAAACATTGCGCTAGTGAAGTATTGGGGAAAGAAACCTNTGCAGCTTCCTGCCAACGCTTCTATTAGCTTCACACTCAAGAATTGCTACACGGCAACCAAACTATCTTTTTCCAAAGCAGACAAACGCAGCGTAAAAGTCTTTGTTGGTGGTCAANAGCAACCTTCCTTCTTGAAAAAAATTGAGACCTTTTTCGAGCGCATAGAAAACTATTGCCCTTATGTCAATCATTATGCATTCAAAATTGAAACTGAAAACACCTTTCCACATAGTAGTGGTATCGCTTCTTCGGCTTCAGGTTTTAGTGCATTGGCATTGTGTGTNCTGAGTATTGAGCGCAAAGNAGCAGGNCTTTCTGATGCTGACTTTTANAAGAAGGCTTCTTTTTTAAGCCGACTAGGGTCGGGGAGTGCATGTCGCTCAGTATATGGNCCGATGGGTGTCTGGGGTGCGCATGCTGATTACGCAGAAAGTAGCAATGATTTTGCGGTTCCTTATGATGATATACACGATGTTTTCAAAACGTATCAGGATACCATANTATTGGTAGACAAAGGAGAGAAGAAGGTGAGNTCAACCCTTGGGCATGACCTCATGAATGACCATCCCTTTGCTGCAAATCGATTTGAGCAAGCAAGGAATCACATGCTTGAGTTACAGAAAATCCTCAAATCTGGGAACATTTTGGACTTTAATCGGTTAGTAGAGAAGGAAGCACTTACGCTTCATGCGATGATGATGACCTCTGATCCTTACTTTATGCTCTTTAAACCAAATACCTTAAACATTATTCACAAGGTTTGGGAAAAGCGTGCATCAGACAACATTCCTTTTACGATTACTTTAGATGCAGGCGCAAATGTTCATTTGCTTTATCCTGCTGAATATAAACAGCTTGCCTTGGACTTCATCAAGGACGAATTAATTGCTTACTGTCAAAATGAGCAGTATATTTGTGATGAAGTTGGAAATGGGCCGCTACTAAAAATGGAGCATTATGCTTAAAGAATCCTTGTACTACAGTAAAATTCTTCTTTTCGGAGAATACGGAATCATCCACGATTCAATGGGTTTATCTATTCCTTACAACGACTACAACGGAAAGCTACTTTTCAGTGCAGCGCCTGATGCGTCCTCAAAAGACTCCAACCAAAAGCTAGAAAAATTCTTATCACATCTTGAAGNTCTCGAAGCGGAGNGTAAGTTACCATGTGATTTNGACTTAAAGAAGTTTCGCGCAGATCTAAACAAGGGCATGCANTTTGATTCTAGTATTCCACAAGGTTTTGGTGTAGGAAGTTCTGGCGCCATTGTTGCCGCAATTTATGACAACTACAGCCAGGATAAAATCGCCTCAGATGCGAACATGAGCAATGAGAAATTTATTGCGCTTAAAAAGATATTTGGAACCCTAGAGTCATATTACCACGGTAAGAGNTCTGGTCTAGACCCTTTGATTTGTTATTTGAACTTACCTGTACTNATTAAGTCAAAAAGTGAAGTAGGAACCGTAGGTCTTCCTGATNCCTCGACAGGTAAAGGAGCGATCTTCTTGATGAACACTGGTACTACAGGAAAAACACAGCCACTTGTACAACACTTTATGGAGCGTTGTAAAGAAGAAGGATTCCGCAAAATGTTGAAAGGGCAATTCAAGAAATACAACGATGCATGTATCGATGCGTTCTTGAACAAGAAATCGAAGCCGCTTTTGGCCAATATGAAAGGTCTGTCCAAAATTCTTTTGGAGCATTTCAAGCCAATGATTCCTCAAGTTTACCATAAGCTATGGCAAGAAGGAATTGATTCTAACGCCTATTATCTCAAGCTCTGCGGTTCGGGTGGTGGNGGCTTTATTCTTGGTTTCACTGAGGATATTGAAAAAGCGAAGTCTAAACTTCAAGGGTATCCATTAAATGTCATCCACAGATTTTAATACCGAAAAGCCCTCTTTTAGNTCTAAAAGAGAACGTTTTGTAGTCAAAGCACTNGCCATGCTTTCTTTGGTACGTTGGTACAATGTCTTTGTACTGACTTGCGCACTTTATTTAAGNGCAATGTATATGCTNAATTTAGGTGTACCAAAACTTTATGTANTAAAAGATATATTCCTGCATATGAATATTTTAGGTNTTNCCTGTTTGCTGATGGCAGGCTATATCATTAATGGGTTTTATGACTTTGAAAAGGACATGATCAACCATCCAGAGCAGACTATTTTTGGTCGGGTAGTCAGTAAATCCTTCTGTTTTAATAGCTATGTCTTTCTTCTNTTTGTTGGACTTGTTTTGTCATCTTTTTCAGGTTGGAAGGTTTTTGTTTTCAATGCTGTNTTTTCATTTGGCTTGTGGTTTTACTCTCACAAGCTTCGTAAAAAACCCTTGACAGGGGAGCTTGGCGCGACATTGCTTACAGTTTCTCCCTTTGCCAGCATTAGTATTTACTATATGACTACAAACTTAACGATAGGTCTCTTCGTTGGATATATTGCAGCTTTAACAGTGACAAGGGAGGTTGTTAAAAGAATGGTTTCNCTAAAAGGGGATCTGNTTGTTGGAGAGAAAAGCATTCCTATACTTTTCGGGATTCGCAACTGTAAGTACATTATACTTTCTTTTATGATTGCTTCGATGGTGATGATTATTGTNTTGTTTCCCAAGATCTTGACCCAGGACATCTCCTATTATTTTGGTGCGAGTTTCGTGATGATTTTTATATCCACTTTTATTTTGCGTGCCTCTAAGACACCGACGCAATTTGACCGNATTAATAATATCTATAAAGGACTTATTGTTTTGGCAATCGGATCTATTTTCTGGTATTAACGNCCGTAGTTNTGAAGTCCTGACTCAGAAGTTTCTTCGAGGTAGATTCTCTTTTTTTCATAAATAAGCGCTTCTTCCTCGCTNAGCCCCAATAGAGGTTTGACGATTTCGAATTCTGCAAGTATGGCATTTTTCGGACTACTGAAAGCATAGGTATAAAGAACATCGTTTTTGATCCCTTGCTTAATTTCTTTTAAAGCTTCGGAAAATAAATTAGAATGTGCAGAATATATAACAATGGCAGTAAGTAACCTGCTATGCAACCCAGAGCCCAATGCGCTTTCTTGGGCACAATCNCAGCAAATATCATAGCAGAACGTCGTATAATCATATTTTATGGTGCTCCAGGCCTCAAAAATGATCTCAAAGCCACCTTCGATCTTCAGGTGTGTTTCACTTGGCTCTCCNCTTAAGAGGTGCTTTGAGGCATGGTCGAATAGGAACTGCATGTTTGGGTGTACATCGAGTATGTTCGCTTCCTGTTCTATATATTCAAATTCTTCAAGTTCAACATCTGAATAAAGGTTTATGTGAAATTCAAATCCTGGAAGCGAACGACTGAGTTGGATATGGGCTTCTTCTAAAGCCTCATGAAACTCTTTGGTNCCTTCTTTTTCATTGATTGCAAAACTACTGTTTAAGCGCTCGCTAAGCTTCTCTTGTTCAGTAAACAACCAATCAACAGTTGAGGTATCACTCATTTTTGCTATTGAATCATAAAAGGCAATTACGTCNCTACATATGGTTTTGTCACCNGGATAATAAACATTCANCANTCTTTCAGTATNGACGTCTATATCTATATTTTTTTGTCCATNTNAGCTNATTGAAAGGGCAGTGATNAAAAGTGTGATGATTGTCTTCATAAATTNATTTTTGTTTTTATTCATCGCAATNGNCATCTATTTTAATGANATCTATTTCTTTTATAACAGCTNCTAATGCCCGGTTTTCTTAAGAAAAAGTATTAAATCAGAATGATAAAAAATATGAAAACGTCTATTGTTCATCTTTACTTTCACCGTAACCTACAAAATTTATACCAAATAAATTCAATATTTGCGAATAAACCCAATTCATCTTATTTAAAAAATGAGGTTTTGAACTGTATCTTACTGATACTTAAACTAATTATTAAGTTATCAACTTTTAATGTTAAAAACAACTAGAATTATTTCTCAAACAGCCTCAAATAAGAATTAGATTCGTTTGGAGGATCGTCATGATCACCATGTGATAAGTATAAAAGATAAGGAGAGATATGTTTAAAGAAGTTAGAAAAAGAGATTACACCAAAGAGATTTTTGATTTAAATAAGATTACTGAAGCGATATGCAATGCCATGCAGTCTTGCGGTAATGGAACTAAAGAAGACGCGACCAATATATCGTTGGAAGTGTTTGATGTGCTTTCGGAACGAAACGGAAGAATCGTTAATTACATTCCAAGTATTGAGGAGATACAAGATGTTGTGGAGCAGAGATTGATGCTTAGTCAATTTTTAGATGTAGCCAAGTGTTATATTTTATATCGAAATGAACAGGCGCAAAAACGCAAGCCTAATATTTTTGAAAAGAGAATCAACCTGAAGCCATATGAGTATCCAGATCTTTATGAATATGTCGCAGCAATACGTCATTCATATTGGATTCACTCTGAATTTAATTTCACTAGCGATATACAAGACTTTAAAACGAAATTAACCGATAAGGAGCGCAGTGCCATTAAAAACACCATGCTGGCAATTTCGCAAATTGAAGTAGCGGTTAAAAGCTTCTGGGGTGATATCTATCAAAAAATCCCAAAGCCAGAGGTTGGTTCAGTAGGCGCCACTTTTGGAGAAAGTGAGGTGCGTCACGCAGATGCTTATTCACATCTTCTCGAAATTCTTGGTTTAAATAAAGAGTTTCAAACACTTAAAAAGAAGCCGGTTATCATGAGGAGGGTTCAGTATTTAGAAACTGCTTTAGCGGCCTCTAAAAGTGAAGATGCTAAAGAATACTCTGAGTCTGTATTGCTTTTCTCATTATTTATCGAGCATGTATCATTGTTTTCTCAATTCCTGATCATTATGGCCTTTAACAAGCATCGTAATATGCTCAAAGGGGTTTCAAATGTCGTTGAGGCAACATCAAAAGAAGAGCAGATTCATGGAGACTTTGGAATTGATTTGATTAAGATCATCAAGTCTGAGAATCCAGATTGGTTTGATGCAGATTACACTGAGCGTATTCAAGATATGTGTCGCAAGGCCTTTAAGGCAGAAAGTGGCATCATTGATTGGATCTTTGAGCAAGGTG
This sequence comes from Crocinitomicaceae bacterium TMED16, assembly GCA_002167775.1. Taxonomy (GTDB): domain Bacteria; phylum Bacteroidota; class Bacteroidia; order Flavobacteriales_D; family Crocinitomicaceae; genus UBA952. The sequence goes on from NHBV01000018.1 coordinate 95,091, forward strand.
AATTGGACTTTTTACCGAAAAGTCAAATCAATGAATTTATAAAAGACCGATTCAATCGATCTTTAGAGAGTATAGGAGTAGCTAAAGTTTTTGAAACTGATGAAGAGGTATTAAAGGATACGGAGTGGTTTAATGATGAGATTATTGGCACAAAGCACGGTGATTTCTTTGTCAAGAGATCAATCAATTACAGTAAAAGAACACAAAGTATAACCGCAGACGACCTTTTTTAATATGGAGAAAAAAATACAGAATACAGAAGATAAAGTGCAGAAAGGACAAAAGGACCTAGATGCGGAGATTTTATTAAAAGCAAGACGTGAAACCCTAGATGCTCAGAAGGAAAAAGAATCATTTTCATGGCTGACGGATCATAGTAGAAATTTCCTCGAGGCGGGTTATTTGGCCCCAGGGATTTCTCCTGAGCAGCGGATTCGAGAAATCGCAGAACGTGCAGAAGATATTCTCGGTATTGAGGGCTATGCGAATAAGTTTTACCATTATATGTCTGAAGGATTCTTTTCTTTGGCTTCACCGGTATGGTCCAATTTTGGAAAGGAGAGAGGGCTTCCCATTAGCTGCTTTGGGTCAAATGTGTCCGATGATATGGGGAACATATTATATACCCAATCTGAGGTAGGGATGATGTCTAAGTTAGGAGGAGGAACCTCAGGTTTCTTTGGTAACATACGTCATCGCGGTGCTCCTGTAAAAAACAATGGGAAGGCTTCGGGTGCTGTTCACATTATGCAACTCTTCGAGACGATGGTGGATGTTGTGAGTCAGGGATCAGTGAGAAGAGGACGTTTTTCACCTTATCTACCTGTTGAGCACAATGATATCCATGAATTTTTGGATATAGGAACAGAAGGGAACCCTATACAAGAATTGACACATGGTGTGACTGTTTCAGATGCCTGGATGGAAGATATGATTGCAGGTGATGCCAAAAAAAGAGAGATTTGGGCGAAAGTAATTCAGCGACGTGGAGAGATTGGATATCCGTATATCTTTTTCAACGATAAAGCAAATCAAGGGGCTCCTGAAGTATATAAAGAAAAAGACCTGAAAATCTTAGCAAGTAATCTTTGCACGGAGATCATGCTTCCTTCAAATGAAAACTGGTCGTTTGTTTGTGTGCTGTCATCGCTTAATGTTTTACATTATGACAAGTGGAAAGACACAGATGCCGTTGAAACAATGGTACACTTCCTTGATGCAGTCATAACCGAGTTCTTGGACAAGTTGGATGTGTATCGTGATTCGGCTGATCGAGAAGACCGACAGACTTTCTTGTTTATGGAGCGCGCGTATAACTTCGCAAAAGAAAATAGAGCACTAGGTCTTGGTGTCCTCGGATGGCA
>NHBV01000019.1 GCA_002167775.1 Crocinitomicaceae bacterium TMED16
TGCCAAATGGTATTCAGCTCCAAGCCCAATAGCCCATTGCGTACTTGATAGATCTATAGTACCAGAACCATCGCCGCCAAGCTCATATACATTTGTAGATGAACTCGTTGACCCAAGAGTCACTTCAGCACGTGCAGCGATTTTATCGTTCACAAAATAACGCATCCTGAGATTCGGTGCATTCCACTGAAATCCAGTATCACCACTATAATTAATCATACCTTCAAGAGAAAAATTAGCATCGTCACTTGATGGTTTTTGAGCCAATAGACTACCAGTAGTCAATACAACTCCAAATAAAAGAATTAACTTTTTCATAATAATTTAATTTTAAATTCACTGCAATTTAATATAACGGACATTACGTCGAAGGACTCTTGTTTTGACTTATGAAAGAAGAATTGTTAATAAAGTTGCTTTAAATCATCTTAGATAAGTGCCTTGATTTCAGCTTTAAACCTATCTGCCAATGAATTTGCGTCATCCATTGATTTGCTTTCAGAATAGATTCGAATGATGGGCTCAGTATTGCTTTTGCGAAGATGAACCCATTCTTTTCCAATGTGTATTTTGACACCATCGGTAGTATCAACCTCCTCATTCTTGTATTTATCTGCCATTTTATTGAGAATGTAGTCTACATCAATTTGAGGTGTTAGCTGGATTTTGTTTTTAGAGATACAATATTTTGGAAAGCTATCTCTTAGAGCTGAGGCTGAGCAATTCTTTAACGCTAAATGAGATAGAAATAATGCGATACCAACTAGTGCATCACGGCCGTAATGAGACGCTGGATAAATCACTCCACCATTTCCTTCACCGCCGATTATTGCATTCTCGGCTTTCATGAGATTTACCACGTTTACTTCGCCAACTGCTGATGCATGGTATTTTTCACCCCTTTGCTCAGTAACATCCCTCAATGCTCGGGTAGAGGATAGGTTGGACACAGTAGCTCCCGGTGTTTGGCTTAATACATAGTCCGCAACTGCCACCAAGGTGTATTCCTCACCAAACATACTTCCGTCTTCACATACCATCGCTAAACGGTCGACGTCAGGGTCCACGGTAAAGCCAACATCGGCTTTACTTTCTTTTATTTTTGCAGCAAGGTCTGTTAAATGCTCTGGTAGTGGTTCCGGATTGTGCGGGAACTGACCGTTGGGTTCACAGTATAGCTTTGTAATATGATGTACGCCGAGTGCCTTTAAAAGCGCTGGAATAAATATTCCACCTGTGGAGTTCACTGCATCGATAACCACGCTGAAATTTGCATTTTTAATGGCTTCAATATTCACCAGCGGCAAGTCTAAAACTGCATCAATATGTTTTTGAAGATAGCTATCGTTATTAGTAACTATACCAAGGTCGTCTACCTCTGCAAAGATGAAAGAGCCTTTTTCTGCAATCTCGAGGAGTGCATTTCCTTCTGCTCCTGAAATGAATTCTCCTTTCTCATTTAAGAGTTTTAGAGCATTCCATTGCTTGGGATTGTGGCTTGCTGTTAGAATGATGCCACCATCGGCATTTTCCAAGGGAACAGCTATTTCTACAGTTGGTGTCGTGGATAATCCAAGGTTAACAACATCAATTCCTAAACCAATAAGGCATGAGCATACTAGGTCAGAAACCATTTGTCCAGAAGGTCGTGCGTCTCGACCGATAACGACTTTAAGCCTTTTGTTTGGATTTTTATTTTTTAACCATGTACCGTAGGCAGATGCGAATTTAACCGTGTCAATTGGAGTGAGTCCCTCGTTCACAGTGCCACCGATTGTACCACGAATTCCTGAGATAGATTTTATAAGTGTCATGATAATGATTTATGTGCAGCAATCATCTGTAGAAGGCTTACAGCGGCCTCAATACCTTTGTTTCCATGCTTCCCACCGGATCTTGCAATTGATTGATCTATTGTGTTGTCTGTAAGAACACAAAATGAAATTGGCGTATTGAAATCTAACATCACACGCATGATACCCTCTGTCGCCCCTTGACAAACGAAATCGAAATGTTTTGTTTCTCCTTGAATGACTGTACCAATGGTAATGATTCCATCAAAATTTTGATTCTTTAATAAGAATTGGGCACCTAGAGGTAATTCAAAAGCGCCTGGTACTTTTTGAATTTTAATATTTTCCTCAAGGACATTATTTTCCAAAAGCGTTTCAACAGCTCCTTTACATAAGTTTGAGGTTATTTCATCGTTCCACTCAGAAACAACGATGCCGATTATTAAATCGGCATCACTTTTAATTTTGCTTTTATCGTATGCTGATAGATTTTTATTGGACGTTGCCATAGGGCAAAGGGTTTATTTCGAATTTCTTGCAATATAAGCTTCTAAGTTTTTTTCTTTTGCGTAAAAAGACTTAGGGTAGCTGGTTGCAATTTTCTGATAGTGCGCTTTTGCTTCATCAGTCTTTTTTAGCTTTTCTGCAGTCAGACCGGCCTTAAATAAATACATAGGGCTTGTGAAGTCATTTTCATTTGTTGTTGCGGCCTCTTGATAAAGCGCATATGCTTTTTCATAGTTTTTCAGCTCAGATTGACAATCTCCTTGGAGTCCTATTACTTCAATGCTGACATAGGTATCATCAACATTTACATTTTCAAGTAAAACGAGGGCCTCTTTATATTTTCCCTTTCTCATGTATTGCGTTGCAAGGATGTATTTACTTACTTCGCCACCAATTTTACCATCATATTTCTTTACACTTCTTTGAAGCTTTTTGATCGGATCAGTTTTAGCGCTTGCCTTACTTGTATCAACCACGTTGTTCTTCCCTTCGTTCGCTATCGCGTTTAAGGAAACGAAATATGTTTCTTTCGATTTCTCATTGTCAGGTTTCCACATCCATTGACGGTAGCTTAAAAAACCAAGCACCAAAACAACCAGGGTACCAAGGGCAATCGAGGAGATTCGAAAGCTTTTGTTTTCACTAAATTTCTGTTTTAAGTCTTCTAAGGAAAAGTTTTCAGTCATTTTCTAAAATTTGTACGCAAAAATAGTCTTTTTTTTGCAATTATGAACTAATGATTCAGCGCCATTAGCAGGAAATCAAAGTGCTTTGTTTAATAAGCTACTTCAATCAAGGTAGTGTCCAGGAAAGTCGTATTGACTGATGCAATATCGACTATGGAGGTCCCGATGACCCAATACATGATTGAGTAATTCTCATTTGCGTTATTTGCACAGTAAATTGTCGTGTCTAAATTACCGTAGAAATTTTGTTCGTCAGCAGGGCAGCATTCCATACAATTGGTTTTTCCTTCCTGCTTAATGTATCTAAAATGATCTTCCATTTGCGGGCTATTATTTTTTAAGCGAATACCGACCCATGATTTTCCGTAAGTTTCCANGTTAAGNGTGTTGATTCCTTCAAGAGATAGAGATGAGAAATAGACAANCTCTTCCCCTTCGAAGTACCCATCTTTGTTAAATGTGATTTTGTATTTNTCCATTTGATCCCTTTCAAATGAAAAGGCGTATGTGCCATCGCTTTCTGTGAAAGTTGAATCCGTAAGTAATTCTTCACCAGTACCCACAGGATAGCTGTATAGGTGCAGCTTACAGTTTTCTAGCCCATTTGAGCTACTCAAATCTGTGACCGTTCCTGAAATTTCAAATATCCCTGCGTTTTTTTGACATGAGCCAATCAGCGTTCCAAAAAGCACCAGGAAAATCATTTTATTCTTCATTTCAATCTATCTAAAAATGATGCTTCTTTCGATTTCGGGACAAATAAATAATCCCCATCTTCTTTCTGTGCGCCATCCTCTTGTATGATTTCGTTATTAGAAATTCCGTATTGAACGAATTCTAAAGCATCAAAAAATTCAATAAAGTCCTCTAGGTTCTTTTTTGCAATTTCTATCTGAACAATCGGAAGGTGCTCAATAAGTGCAGGTTTGAGTGCTTGAAAAACAATCCATTCATAGCCTTCAANGTCACATTTAATGTAATCGAGTTTTGTCTCACCTTCAATGAGGGATAGTGGATTTACAATTCGTACCTCTTGTGTTCTTTCATTTGAGGATGTTTTTTCCTTAGAAACATACGGGAGACCTGTTCGAATCATTCCATCTTGCATAGGAAGAACCATTNTTACNGTTCCGGATTCCTTCCCGAGTGCGACATTGTGAAGGGTTATATTNTGTTTCTTTCCCAAAAAATGAGTCAGCACATCAAAATACTGTGGTAGAGGTTCCACACAAATGACTTTGCCTTTTGAGGCAATTCTTGAAAATGTTTTTGCGAAATAGCCTAGATTGGCTCCAATATCTAGCACGACATCATCCTCTTTGATGAGTGACTTAACCTTGTAATGNTACTTGAATTTCTGATCACCCTTTAAAAGCCCGATATCGAATAGGGCATAAAAGCTCCGATGTAATAATTTTAGGTAGCTTTTTTCACTTAATATTGAAAATAGTAATTGTTTAATGGCTTTCATTAATACGAAAGTATCAAAAAAACAACTTTACACTCTCTTTAAATAGGAGCAAATTATCATGAGATGAATTACAATTTGGTATTTTTAAAAGAGGAAATTGNTTCTTTATCATGTTTTACGCNTTCTGTATTGATTTTGTAAAGAATGTATNCCCCCTTTTAATATTGATTGGTCAGGNTGATTTGAAAGGCCTCTGTGCTCGATTAGAAACCTTTGGAATGAACTTANACGAATTGAAATGAAGATTAAAGAGTTAAAAACGAAAGAAGAATTATTAACGGNTTATCCGCTTTTGACGAATTTGTATCCAAATTTGACGCACTTGGAATATGACAAGCAGCTTGAGGTCATGTTGCCACATAATTATTCTATGCTTGCCGTCTATGAGGAAAATGAGATTATTGGCTTGAGTGGAATTTGGGTAGGGCATAAGCTTTGGTGTGGAAAATATATGGAGCTCGACAATGTAGTCGTTNCAGAGGGTTTTCGTTCTCAAGGGGTTGGTGCAATGTTATTTGATTACGCGAAAAAGCTTGCGANTCAAAAAGAATGTAGTTCTATCGGTTTAGATGCTTTTACTTATAACCATGCTGCACACAAGTTNTTTTNTAAGGAAGATTTTATTGTGAAGGGATATCATTTTGTACATGTNCTTGACNCGAAATNNCGCTAATTCTATTCAAGTACTTCAAGGTTTGCAAAGCGAAGTAAAATTGTTTTACTTCCATGATGCGGGAAAAATATCGTGGCTTTTTGGTCTGCTCCGCTTCCTTCTACATGCGTTACCTTCCCTTTNCCAAATCGTTCATGCTCAACATTATATCCTACCTTGATTTCTGCTTTACTAACATTTGATTCATTTCCTGACGCTTGTGTTCGTTTTACATCTTTTAGGGAACGCAAATTTCCAGGAGGAGGACCGCCAAGGTNTTTATTCAGGCCTCCAGTTTTTGTAGCTTGAAATTTATTTCCAAAAGANCCTTTTCCCATAGGCTGTTTCACGGTATTAAAAGATAGNTAGCTCGGGTCAATTTCGTCTAAGAATCTAGAGGGTTCGCAGCTAATTGCTTGTCCCCATAAAAATCTTGAGCTCGCATACGAGATGGTACAAGAATGCATGGCGCGGGTCACGGCTACATAGAACAACCTTCTTTCCTCCTCAAGATCAGTTCTAGACTGCAGCGCCATTTGGGAGGGGAATAGGTTCTCTTCAAGTCCCACGAGATATACATTTGGGAATTCAAGGCCTTTGCTTGAATGAATCGTCATGAGAGAGACATGATTTTTTTCTTCAGGTTTATCTTGATCAGCGTCGGTGAGTAGTGCAACCTCTAGCATAAAGTCCGCTAATGTTTTTACGGAATCGTCTTCATTGGAATTGACAAACTCTTGAATACCTCCAAGGAGCTCTTCTATGTTTTGAAAGCGCTCCACTTCTTCTGGGCCTTTGTTTTTTTCATTTATCAATTCTCGCATGATGCCAGATGACTTGGCGATGCGTTCGGCAAGTGTAAAGGCATCTTTTTCATTTACCTCGGCTTGGAAGCTTTTTATCATGGTAACGAACTCTCCAATTCTGGCTTGCGTTCCACGGTTGATTTCTACGGGGTATTTTTGAAAATTCGAAATCACCTCCCAAATACTTGTGCTATATTTATTCGCTGCAACAATGAGTTTTTCAATACTTGTTTTTCCGATTGCCCGTCTGGGGTAATTGATGACTCTTTTTAAGGCTTCTTCATCGTTTGGATTTGCCGATAAACGAAAATAGGCGAGTAGGTCTTTTATTTCTTTTCGTTGGTAAAAGGACAGGCCTCCATATACTTTGTAAGGAATATTGAGCTTTCTAAGGGATTCCTCGAAGCTTCTGGATTGCCTATTCGTCCTATATAGTATTGCGAAATCATTATATGAGCCACCGGACTTTTGTTTGTCAAATATCTTTGCTGAAATCGCTCTTCCTTCTTCGTTATCGGTCAATGTTCTGATCACCTCTAATTTATCGCCAGTTTGGTTGTCCGTCCATACCTTCTTGTGAATTTGATCTTTGTTGTTCTTGATGACGCTATTTGCTGCTTCCACAATATTTTTTGTGCTTCTGTAGTTCTGCTCTAGCTTAAAAAGAGAAAAGTCAGGATAGTCTTTTTTGAAGTTTAGTATATTCTCTATATTGGCTCCTCTAAAGGAATAGATGCTTTGGGCATCATCCCCAACCACGCAAATGTTCTCATATGCAGCAGCTAGCTGCTTAATAATAAGGTATTGCGCAAAATTGGTATCCTGGTACTCATCAACAAGAATGTATTTAAATTTATGTTGGTAGTAATGGAGAACGTCTGGGAAATCTCTCAGGAGAATATTTGTGTAGTACAATAGATCATCAAAATCCATCGCTCCGGATCTCTGACAGCGATTCATATAGCTTGTATATATGCGACCCATTTCTGGTCGTCTTGACTGTTTGTCTTCTAATTTTATTTCTGGATTATCGTTGTAATCTTCTGGAGAGATTAGATTGTTCTTTGCTGTGGAGATTCTACCAAATACTTGACTCGGTTTGTAGGTTTTATCATCTAGGTTAAAACCTTTTATAATGTCCTTTATAAGACTCTTAGAGTCCTGTGTGTCATAGATTGTGAAATTACTCGGAAAACCAATTCTGTCTGCATTAAAGCGAAGTATTTTTGAGAAGACCGAATGAAAGGTTCCCATTGTGATATTCTTTGCTTCATGCCCTCCGGCTATTGAGCTAATCCTTTCAGTCATTTCTTTCGCTGCCTTGTTTGTGAATGTCAACGCAAGAATATTAAAAGGATCAATATTATTTTCCATCATATGGGCAATTCGGTAGGTCAAGACCCTTGTTTTTCCTGAGCCTGCACCAGCGATAACCATAGCAGCTCCGTACATATGCTTTGCTGCTACCTTTTGGCTCTCGTTTAGTTCATTCAGAAAATCCATGAAATTGCTTTTTACAAATCTAAGTATTCAGATATTGAATTGAAAGGGTAAAAGAAGAGAAAAGAAGACAACTTTTGAACAATAAAATAATTTGGATAATCTAAAGATTGTATAGCTTTGCGATATGAAAAAAGTCACAATCTACCATAACAATAGATGTTCAAAAAGTCGCCAGGCTCTCTCCTTTCTTAATGAGTGTCATGCGGATGTTGAGGTTGTTCATTACATCAGTGATCCTATCTCTAAAGAATCGCTTCATTCATTATTGAAAAAATTAGGATATACGGCCGAACAATTGCTGAGGAAAAATGAGCAAGTCTATAAAGAATTGATTAAAGGTAAAAGCTTATCAGAAGAGTCGCTTATTGATCTAATGCTTATGCATCCCAAGCTTATCGAGCGTCCAATTGTCGTATCTGATAACAAAGCTTTCGTGGCGAGACCGCCAGAACTCGTGAAAGATTTCTTTAAATAAGGATTGAAGAATTATGTATTCTCAGTGTATGATTAAAAAGTTTAGGATATTATTCTTTTTTTGATTCCAACTCATTATTTCAATTATCTTTGACTGCTATTTGATTCATGAAGTTAGAAACAATATATCTTAAGGCGAATACGCCATTTTCTAAAGCAATTGAGACCTGGTGTTCTGCCAATGCCAATGAAGTTGTACAGACGAAAGAACGTTACGAGCTTTCAATAGAAAATTTTGATTCATTACTTATCGTAAGTGAGAATCAGTCTATTTCCAAAGAGAATTGGAACCTTAAATCATTATTTGACCAGAATCAAAAATCGACTTATAGAATAGATATCAATGGAACGCTCAATGTTTCAATTGTAAACCTTAAGCTTTGGTTGCACTCAAATAAAGCCAAGCACCTGTTGGTTGTTGGTAAAGATGAGATTATAAAAAACGAAAATTTAGATCGATTCTTAGGTAAACTCAATGAGCTTAAGCTCTAAGCTCGGCTCCTAATTCATTTTTAAGCTTCTTCCGAATCTGTTCCATAATGGGATCTATGATTCCGTCTTTTAGGGTTTCGTTATCATCCTGAAACATAAAGGATACGGCATAAGATTTTTTACCTTTTGGAAGTTTGTCTCCTTCGTAAACGTCAAACAATGAAATGTCCTTAAGTAGCTTTTTGTTTGCGGCATAACCTAACTTTTCAATTGCCGCGTACTCTATGTGATCATCAATAATTAGCGAAAAGTCTCTTCGCACAAAGAAAGTCTTTGGGAGTTCTTTGAAACTCATATTTGAATTACTGTATTTTAAGAGCCGATCCCAATTACATAACGCTATAAAAACTTTTGATTTGATGCCAACATTTTTACAATAAGTTAAGCTTGCTTGACCGAACTCTATAAGGGTTTCTTTTCCTAATTTGTACTGATAGCTTCGTTCAAAGAGTCCTTGTTCATTGGCCCCTTCTTCTATTCTCGACTTTAATCCAAGCTTTATAATTAATGCCTCGCAACATTGCTTAAGGTCGAAGAAGTTTAAAGTTTTAGTAGCGTTTTGCCATGACAGGTCATCAGTTTTTCCACACAATGCAAACGCGAGCTCCCTCGTTTCGATGTATTGATCGTTGGCAACAAAATAAGATTTACCAAATTCAAATAGTCTTTGGACTTGCTGCTGGCGGTTTTGGTTATAGGTTAGGTTTTCAAGTAAACCAAAGTATAGAGATTTACGCATTGTTTGTAGCTCTTTACTCAAAGGATTTAATATTTCTACGCTCTTCCTTTCGCTTTTTGGAAGGTCGTTTCTTCTTAAAGAATTGTTCATGACCTCATTAAAGCCATTTGCAACGAACCATTCGGAAGTCGTTCTTTGAAGGTTTTCTGTGTTTTTTCCATCTTCAACGGGAAAAGACATATTCCATTTTTTTGGAAGCTCAACCTTATTGAAACCGTAAATCCTTAGAACTTCTTCTAGGATGTCTTCAGGTCTTGTAACATCTATACGGTATTGAGGAACAGTTGATTGTATATTATGATTTGAATCTAAATTACATTTAAAATCAAGGTTTTCGAGAATAGAGATTACCTCCTTTGCTGTTAAAGCTGTCCCAAGTCTTTGATTCAAGAAATCGATAGAAAAGGTTACTATTTTTTCTGATGAATCAAATTGATCTAGAACCATAGGTTTCATCGTGAGTTTGGCTCCCGTGATCTCCTCGAGAATGGAAATCGCTCGATGCATTGCATCAGCTGTAAAGGTAGGGTCAACCCCCCTCTCAAATCGGAAACTCGCATCTGTTTGAATAGCGTGGGCTTTAGATGTTTTGCGAACTGATGTTGCATTAAATATAGCTGACTCCAAAAATACACTTTTAGTATCTTCTGAAACACCCGAGTCTAAACCTCCGAATACGCCTGCAATACAAAGGTTTTTACCCTCGCTTGTAATCATCAATTCTTCGCCATTGAGTGTTCTTTCAATGCCATCTAAGGTTCTGAATAAAGAACCTTTGTCAGCTTTTTTTATGATGATGTTTTCACCCAATCGACTTCTGTCAAAAGCGTGCATTGGCGTTCCGTATTCGTACATGATAAAGTTGCTTACGTCCACCACGTTGTTGACAGGTTCGAGACCGATAGATTTGAGTCTGTTTTTGAGCCATTTAGGTGATTCTTGAACCTTGACATTGTCGAGAATGGCTCCAATATACCTCGGGCATAATTCTGTATCTTCAATATTTATTGTTATTGAGTCAGTATCTTTATTTTCTGAATTTTCGATCACCGTATCTGGTAGCTGAAGACTTAAGTTTTGATTTTTATGAAAATTAAGGAAAGCTTTAAGATCTCTTGCCACACCAATATGTCCCATAGCATCACATCTATTGGGTGTTAATCCTATTTCGAGTTGAAAATCTGTGTAAAGCTCGTAGTATTGCCCAGCTGGCATACCCACAGGGGTTTCATTGGGAAGAATTAAAATACCTTCGTGAGAAGACCCTAATCCCAGCTCATCTTCTGCGCAAATCATACCGAAGGATTCGACTCCTCTAATCTTTGCTTTCTTTATTTTAAACGTTCCCCCATCATTAGGATGGAGATTCGTTCCCACAGTGGCAACCATTACCTTTTGTCCCATGTTAACGTTGGGTGCTCCACAAACGATTTGAACCGTCTCGCCTCCTAGATTTACCTGCGTAACTTTTAAACGATCTGCATCGGGATGAGGTCCACAGGATATTATCTCTCCAACAACAACACCTTCCAGACCACCTTGAATTTCTTCAAATTTTTGAAGCCCCTCAATTTCCAATCCAGTATCCGTTAGGATTTCAGACGTCCTCTCCGGGGTTAGATCGAAATCTAGATAGCTTTTTAGCCAATTGAACGAAATTTTCATGTCACAAGGTATTTGAATGCGAATTTATTAATTCTGAAGCAATCTTGTTCATTGATTATAGAATATTCACCTCTCTTTCAAGGGATACATCAAATTTATGTGCTACGTCAGCAATAATTTGGTCTGATAGGCTGAGTATTTCTTTTCCTTTTGCATTGTTATAGTTCACAAGGACTAACGCTTGCTTCTTATGCACACCGAAGCGACCTTCAAAGGTTTTCCCTTTCCATCCTGCTTGCTCAATAAGCCAGCCTGCAGCAAGTTTGGCTTCATTGTTTGGAGCTGGGTAGTGAGGAATATTTGGGTGCGTTTCAAGAAGTACTTGTAAAGTTTTCTGCGGAACGACTGGATTTTTAAAAAAACTACCAGCATTACCAATTTTATTTGGGTCTGGAAGTTTGGATTGACGAATGGCAATTACGGCATTGCTTACATCTCTGATTGTCGGCCTCTCAATGTTATTATTTTTTAACTCCGTTTCTATTGCTCCATAGGAGGTATTTAATAAGTGATTGTTTTTATTGAGTCTGTAAGCAACATGACATATGATATACTTACCTTTTAGTTTGCGTTTAAATACACTTTCGCGATAGCCAAAAGCACAATCCGTTTTGTAAAATCGTTTTACCTCTCCGGTTTCAATATGGACTGCATCTAAATATTCAAAAACATCTTTTATTTCAACTCCATAAGCACCTATATTTTGCATTGGGCTTGCGCCAATATTACCTGGGATTAAGCTTAGGTTTTCTACGCCTCCATAATTCAGATCGATACATTTAAGCACGAATGCATGCCAGTTCATTCCCGCCCCAGCTTCAACCACAACAGAATTATTACTTTCTTCGACCGTTTTGAAACCTAGTATTTCATTTTTTAAGACAAGTCCTTTATAATCCTTTGTAAATAGAATATTACTTCCGCCTCCTAATATGAATAAAGGCAAGTCCTTTTTTTGTTCAAGGAGCTCAGCTAATCTTTTTATACTATCAAATTCAGCATAATACGCTGCAGAGACGTCAACACCAAAGGTGTTATGCGGTTTTAAAGAAGTATTTGAATGAAGCATAGCTCAAATTTACATTCTATAGTGTCAGGTCAAGAGATCTCTCACAAAAACATACTAACAATAAAACCTTAATTTGTCGCCATCTTGGGTGTTAAAAAGAACAAAAAAACCTTTCTACCTCCCAAGTGTTACTATTTTTGTCGCTACGCGTTTTATATTTAAAGTTCCCTTATGAGATATTTTTCGATAATACTTCTATTTGTTTTTTCAACTTCAGTTTGTGCTCAATCAAATAACAATGGTATTTCTACCTCATATAAATTCAAGGAGGTTATAGACAAAGTTTCTAGGTATTATGTTGACTCTACAGATGATGAGGGTCTAACCGAAACAGCTATTGTTGCTCTTCTTGAGGAGCTTGACCCGCATTCTACGTATATTCCAGCGGATGAGCTTCAAGCGGCTCAAACCTCTATAAATGGAAGTTTTGTAGGTGTTGGGATTCGCTTTCAAATCATGAAAGATACACTGAATGTTGTGGCCACGATATCAGGTGGGCCAGCAGAGAAGTTAGGAGTATTGCCCGGGGATAAAATTGTTGTTGTTGATGAAGAAAACATCGCTGGCGTAGGATTAAGAAATAGTGATGTAAGGGAAAAGCTCATGGGAGAGCTAGGAAGCAAGGTTAAAGTTGAAGTTCAGCGTAGGAATGCGAAGAAAAATTTGGTTTTTAACATTACAAGAGATAAAATTCCAGTTTTCTCGGTTGATTCATATTATATGGTTGATGAAAAAACAGCATATATCAAGCTAAATAGCTTTTCTCGTCGTTCCCATGAGGAAGTAAGAATGGCATTAAGTGATTTAAAAAGTCAAGGCATGACCAACTTGATCTTTGACCTTCAGGGAAATGGTGGTGGTCTCTTGGGTGCAGCGCATAGGTTGGCGGATGAGTTTTTGTCTAATGATAAGCTTATTGTTTATTCTGAGGGGCGTGCACAGCCGCGTAATAATCTACGTTCTGAATTCCGTGGGCTTTTTGAGAAAGGCAAACTAATTGTTCTAACGGATGAATATTCTGCGAGTGCCAGTGAAATCTTATCTGGGGCCATACAAGATTGGGACAGAGGTTTGGTTGTTGGAAGAAGAACCTTTGGAAAGGGTCTCGTTCAGCGCCCTATGGGTTTGAGTGATGGTTCAGAGATTCGGCTAACAATTGCGCGGTATTATACGCCTTCCGGTCGTTTTATACAAAAGCCTTATGATGATGTAGAGACATATCGAAAGGATATCTCACAGCGATATTTAAATGGAGAGTTTGTGCATTCAGATTCTATAAAAATGCCTGATTCTTTAAAGTTTAAAACTCTAGTTACCAACAGAACTGTTTTTGGGGGAGGAGGGATCATGCCAGATTTCTTTGTGCCTTTAGATACAAGTGGAAATTCAGATTATTATTCTGAATTATTAAGGGGAGGTTTTTTAAATACATTTTCATATGCGTACACAGATGAAAACAGAAAGTCTTTGCTGCAAAAGTATCCGAGCTTCAAAGTATTTAAGGAAGACTTTAGCTGTGATGAAGCATTCATGAAGGAGTTTTTTAGTTATGTCAGCAAAGAGGATGACACGCTGGAGAAAAATGAAGAGGAATATACAGTCAGTGAAGAAGCGATCAAGCTGCGATTGAAGGCTTATTTGGCTAGGAACCTATGGAATACCAATGAGTTTTATCAAATTTATAATGCTTCAAATGAGATTTTAAATAGAGCAATAGAAATTATACAGAATAACGAATACGATAAAGTAAACCTAGATCGATAATGAGGAGAGTTGTTATAACGGGACTTGGAGCATTGACTCCAATTGGAGAGACGATAGATTCATTTTGGGATGGATTGAAGAATGGAAAAAGTGGAGCGGGTCCCATCACAAAGTTTGATACGGACAAGTTCAAAGCTACATTTGCTTGTGAATTAAAAGAGTATAACGCTTTAGATCATTTTGATAGAAAAGAGGTCCGTAAATATGATCCATTTAGTCAATATGCTTTGGTCTCAACGGATCAAGCCGTAAAAGATGCAGGGCTTAATTTCGAAGAGGTTGACAAAACTAGAGTAGGTGTCATTTGGGGTTCAGGTAATGGAGGGATTCAGACCTTTCAGGATCAAATGACTGAGTTTTGTGAGGGTGATGGAACACCTAGATTTACCCCATACTTCATACCGAGAATTTTAGTGGATATTGCTTCGGGAATTTTATCTATTAAGTATGGGCTTCAAGGCGTTAACTTTTGCCCAGTATCAGCCTGCGCTACATCAAATACAGCATTGATAGAAGCCTTTAACTATATTAAATGGGACAAGGCGGATCTCATTATAAGCGGAGGTTCAGAGGCAGCAATTAACCAAGCCTCTATGGGTGGTTTTGCATCTGCCAGAGCGCTGTCAACCAAGAATGATACGCCTGAATCTGCCTCAATGCCTTTTGATGTTGACCGTGATGGATTTGTAATGGGTGAAGGTGCGGGTTCGTTAATCGTTGAAGAGTATGAGCACGCCATTAAGAGAGGCGCACGGATATATGCTGAGATTGTCGGTGGAGGAATGGCGGCTGATGCCTATCACTTGACAGGCACGCATCCTGAAGGAGAGGGTGCTGTTCTTGGTATGAAAGAGGCCTTGCGAGAGGCAGGAATTGGTCCAAATCAAATCGATTATATAAACATGCATGCAACGTCGACACCGCTTGGAGACCGTTCAGAATTGATTGCCGCCCAGCGCGTATTTGGAGAGGATTCAAATGTTACGATTTCTGCGACAAAATCCATGACGGGCCACCTTTTAGGAGCAGCAGGGGCTGTAGAAGCAATTGCTTGTATCAAATCACTTCAAGAGGACTTTATTCCACCGACGATTAATACGCAGAACATAGAGCCCGATTTTGCCAATTTATTTGATTTTCCATTGGGACAAGGTCGATCGAAGCATGTAAATTATGCAATGAGCAATACTTTTGGTTTCGGTGGACATATTGCCTCTATTGTACTGAAAAAATATTCAGGTCAAAATGAGCGTTAAGTCCTGTTACTTGTTTTTTTTGGCTTTCATTCCTTTTGTGTTTTCGGCACAAAATAAAATACACGAGGTTAGTGGAAAGGTATTGTCTGAAGTTGGAGAGCCTATTGAATTTGCGACTGTTAAGCTATTGAAGGCTAAAGATTCATCTTTAATTAATGCGATGTATGCGGATGAGCAAGGGCGATTTAAGTTCAATGCTGTCATTTGTAATGAAGCTTACATCTTGAAGCTCTCAAATGTTGGTTATACCACAAAGCAACTTCCTCCTTTTAAATCAAATGCTTGCAGTGCTCATGATTATGGTCCTATTCAGCTTGCCATTGATGTAACACTTAATTTAGAAGAGGTAAAAGTTCAAGCAAAAATCGACGTACTGAAAGCAGGTATCGATAAAAAGATATATAATGTGGGACAGGATATTTCTGTTCGAGGAGGAACAGCAAATGATGTACTGAATAGACTTCCTTCAGTTGAAGTGGATGAGGATGGGGGCGTTACAATGCGTGGTGATGGATCTGTCATTATTTTAATCAATGGTCGGCCGAGTTCATTGAGTGGAGGTAATGGAAAAACGTTATTGGATGCGCTTCCTGCAGGGTCGATTGAACGCGTAGAAATTGTGTCAAATCCATCTGCAAAATATGATCCCGATGGAACCTCTGGCATCATCAATATTGTCCTTAAAAAAAGTCTTTTAAAAGGGCTAAATGGTGCGATTTCATCAAATGTCGGCTCGGGAGATTTGTCTTCGGGCAATATCTTTGAAGGCAACATATCTGTGAACTACCGAAACAATAAGATCAACGTGTTTTCGTCATACAACGGAAGGACCTACAATGGTTATCGAAACAAATTCTCTGATATTTATGAAAATGTGGGATCTGACTCAATCGTTCGTTTAAACCAAAGTAGGTTAGGTACCGATCTCAATAATTCTCAGTCCTTAAGAGCAGGTATTGATATGAAGCTATCTGAAAGCCATAAGCTCGGTGTTTTTAGTAACTTAAGTGTGGGCAGAAGAGAAAGAAGGGGAAGTCTTTGGAATACTTTTTATGAATTCACTGAGGTTCCTAGCAGTCTTTGGAGAAGAACTAGTTTTGACCCAAAGACAAGAACGAATGTTGATTTGGGGCTAAATTATGAATGGTCTTTTAAGCAAGATAGAGGAAAGCTACAGTTTAATGTTAATCAATCGTTTGGTGCTGAGGATATCAATGGCTATTATTCTGAGGCATATTTTACCCTAGATACATTATTGAATGGACAAGACACCTTGAGACAACAGCTTGAGAATATAGAGTCCAATGACATTAATACCATACAGCTTGATGTGGAGTATATCTTTCCTGAAATCAATTCAAGGGTAGAATTTGGTGCCAAAAGTATTATACGGGATCAATCGGTAAGTACTTTTTCAGAAACCTATAACGCGCAAGAGGAGGGGTTTGAAGCAGATACATTGGCTAATTTCGATTACCGCTATAATGAACGTATTTTTAGTCTTTATGGAATCTTTGGCCAGCAGATAGAGAAATTCAAGTATCAATTTGGTTTGCGTTTAGAACAAGCATATCAAATTCCTGAGCTACTTTCAGACGATGCCTCAATTCCGAACACGTATTTTAATGCATTTCCTTCGGCACATATTAAGTATGCATTAAATGAACGCAATGAGCTTGGGTTGAGTTATAGCCGCAGGATTTCTAGAGCGAGAGCAGGTCAATTGAATCCATTTACAAATTATGCAGACCCATTTAATTTAAGAAGAGGAAATCCATATTTACAACCAGAATACATTCATTCATTTGATCTGGCCTATACCTTTGAGAAAAAGACATTTTCAATTTCGTCTAGTTTGTATTATCGTCGAAGTGTCGGGGTGATTACCAGGGTAAAAGAATTTTATGAGGACAATACCAGTGCCATTACCTATCAAAACCTGAGCAGTACGAATGCTTTAGGTACCGAACTTGTTTTGATGTTCAAGCCTTTTCCTTTTTGGAGGACGACCGCTTCCTTTAATGGTAATTTAGTGGAGTATTATACAGACCTTCAAGGCTTGTCTAACACAACAGGAGCTTATGTTAAAGCTAAATTCAATACGGTATTAGATTTCTGGAAGAAAACCGCAAGTTTTCAAGCGAGCTATGGTTACAATGGCCCTCGTGTAATGATTCAAGGAACCGTACAACGAAAGGGGACTTTTGACCTTGCATTTGAAAAGAAATTTCTAGAAGGAAATATGGCTTTTGGTCTTCGGGTTTCTGATTTATTCAACCAACAATCTTTCTTTATGGATGCAGTGCGGGAGAATTTTCAGCAGGTAGCGTATTACAAATGGATGTCTCGCAGGGTATTTCTTACGTTCAACTATAAATTTGGAAAAATTGAATTTAAGAACAAGAGTACTTCCCAAATGAATAGTCCAGGACGACGTTAATTTTATTTTTCAGCCTCAAGATTTTTTAAGACCCTCGCAAATTCTTTAAGAATTTCATCAGGAAGCTTACTCAATTCAAAATGTTTGTGGGCTCTTAAAAGGCCTAAGAGTTCCATACTGTCCATTTCTTTTCCAAGTGTTGGTAGATTAATTTGGCTGTAATCAAATATAAAGTGTTCACTCCAAAGTTGCTGATTCTTAATCAATCCTTCTACTGCATTAGCCAAAGAAAGGGCATTTGTTCCGATTGCTAGATCGCGTTTGAATTTACTTTTGTTCTTTTCATAACTTAAGAAAAGAGTTTCCCAATTGTCTCCCTTTACCGATAATTCTAATGGTTCATTTGCGATAGATTCAGTTTTTTCAAGAAATGAATAGGCAGAATGAATAGTATTCAGTCTCTCTTGTCTTTTTCGTAATACTTTTGGAATGACACCTTGATTTAGGATCAAAGTTTTTAATCCAAATAACAAATCCTCATACGCCTCATGTACATCTGAATATTTGTCTAGTTGAAGAATGAGCCCGGCTTGTTTCTTATCCATGCTTCTTTAGCTTGTTTTTTCGCATACGTATATTAAGCATTTCAACGACAAGGGCATAAGCTAAAGCGAAATAGATATACCCTTTAGGGAAATGCTGGCCAAAGGCTTCAGAAATAAGAAGGATTCCAACCGCTACAAGAAAGCTTAAAGCAATCATTTTTATTGTTGGCCGGCTTGAAATAAAGTCTCCAATTTGCTTAGCAAAAGCAATCATAACGATCATTGAGATAATAATGGCAAAAACAATAATGGCTATTGGGTCTGAATTGGTTTCAGAACCAACACCATTCGTCATACCTACAGCAGAGATAATTGAATCAAAGCTAAAAATCAAATCGATAATAACAATTTGTCCGATAATATTCAGGAGTCCTTTCTTTTTCTTGTTTTGTGCATCATGCTCATCGTTAATGTTTTTATGCATTTCCGCCACTGACTTATAAATAAGAAACAATCCACCAAACAAAAGAATAAGGCTTTGCGTGCTTATGGATTTGTCAAATATTGTAAATAAAGGGTCAGTGAGTTGCATAAGAATGGATACTACTGAAAGTAACGCTAGTCGGAGAATTAGCGCAATAGATAATCCAATATTCCTCGCTTTTCTTTGGTCCAGAGGTTCTAACTTTTCCGTAACGATACTTATAAAAAGAATGTTGTCAATCCCCAAGACAATTTCTAAAACAGAAAGAATCAAAAGGTATATCCATCCTTCCCAAAACATGAAGATTTCGAGATAATCAATCATTTTTTAAATGCTTAAAAAACCGTTCTAATTCTTTTGGGTTTTCATCTGAATCTGTTTCTAAAACCAATATTTGTGCCTTTTCATCCTGAAAAAAAGCTATAATATTTTCTTGATAATCCATCTTTTTTTTCGCGGTATGCACGCGTAAACCAAAACCCTTTGCGATATCAGCAGTATTCGTTTTGTGCTTGGCTTCGAAATATCGTTCGAGCTGACTAGACGATTTAGCGCCATCGATGATTTTAAAAATCCCTCCTCCTTTATTATCTAGCACCACTATTTTTAAGTTTAGCGGGAATGGGTTGATCCACAGCGCATTACTGTCGTAGATGAATGAAACGTCTCCGCTAACAAAAATATGTTGTATGTTCGGGTTTGCCATTGCACTTCCTATTGCCGTGCTCGTGCAGCCGTCTATTCCACTGGTTCCTCTATTTGATTCATAATGCACATTGGGAACAGGGTCAAATAACTGCATGTAACGAACAACGGAGCTGTTTCCAAGGTGTAAGGTGCATTTTTCTGGTAGTGTGTGGTAAAGTGCATAAAACACTTCTAAATCTGTATCTTTTTGGTTCTTTTTAAAAAAACCAGGTATTCTATCCTTTATTTGATAATCAAGCTGATTCCAGGTGGCTTTGAAGTTTTTGCTATTGAGTAGTGTTGCCTTTTTGTTGAGGAAAGTGAAAAAAGATGCCGGATGGCATTCATAATGTTTATCTAATCTCAAAAACAAGTCTATGCCAATGTTGCTTCTGTTGATTGCGATATGTTGTTTTGGTGGATTCTTGATAAAAAAGGATTTAATTCTTTTCGAAACGATTGCTCCACCAACAGAAATAAGTATGTCCGGTACGAATCGTTTTTCATTTTTAGAATTGATTGAGTTTAAGGTCCGGTCTATACAATTTACAAAAGAACCATCGTTGATTCCCGATGTGTTTTCATTGAGCACAACAACATTTGAATTTTTGTTAAAGTCAACAAGCACTCTTTTTAAAACCAGGTCTTTATTTCCCTGTCCGCAGAGAACGAGTATTTTTTTATTTCGAAAGTTTTGAACCTCCTCTTTCGTGAGTGCAATGACCTCTGAATCAGCTTTCACTTGTTTGCCAAATGTATTTTCTTGAAATTCGATTTGTGAAACGCCATATAATGGTTCTTCAAGATGAATGTTCAGATGCATAGGTCGATAAGGTTTCATATACATTTCCTCAAAAAATCTTGTGACAGATTCATAATTGGTGTTTGTATTTGAGTCTTCCACTGAAAGGGATGATTTTACGTGCTTACCAAATACCTGGTCCTGCATAATGGTTTGTCCATGCCCCTTATTAATGAGACGTTTTGGTCGGTCTGCAGATAAAATTAAAAGCCGCTGTTCTCTATAAAAAGCTTCTGAAACGGCAGGGTAGTAGTTTAGTACTGCAGATCCTGAAGTGCAGCATAAAGCAACTGTTTGTTCAAGCGTTTGTGACATTCCTAGTGCATAAAATGCAGCTGCACGTTCGTCATGAATCACATGTGTTTGGATTTCAGGGTGTGCATCAAAAGATAAAGCGAAAGGTGCATTTCTAGAACCTGGAGAAAAAACGACGTTTTTTATACCGTGATTAATGCATTCCTGAATTATTTTTTGAACTACTGGCTTGTTGCTAATTTTCATCGTTTGCAAATCTACAATAAATCAAAAATCCTGGTGAGCGTTTCGCTCTTCCTTTCTGTTTCTTCCCATTCACTATCTACATCCGATTGAAGGGTGTATCCACCACCTACATATATGTGCGCGTTACTATTTGTTAGCTCGCAGCAGCGAAGGTTTACATATAGTCTACTCGAAGTTTGGGATATTAACCCTATGAATCCGCTGTATAGACTTCTGTCTTGCCTAGAGTCCTCAAGCTCAATCTGTTTGATCAACTTGGTACTTTGATCTTTTGGAACCCCATTAACTGCGGGAGTGGGATGTAGGCCCCACGCAATATCCAAAGGGTATTTTTTATTTAAGTCAAATGAAATATCACTGCGCAGGTGCTCAATGTTTCCAGCTGATACTGTATATGGGCCTTTAATGTTGATGTCTTTAACTCCTTGCTTATTTAGTTCACTTGTAATGTAATCGGTTACAAATTGTTGTTCCTGTTGCTCTTTTGACCTCCATTCAAGTCCTTTGTCAACTTCTTTTGTTCCAGCAAGAGACATCGTTGAAGCCACCTCTGCTTTGCTTTCCAATAAAGTTTCGGGAGTGGCACCGATCCATGTACCGAATTGCGGAGAGGATATGAGATATACAAATGCCTTAGGATAAGAATCACAAAGTTGAGTATAGAGTTCCCAGTAATTAGTTGTATCGAATGCACAGGTCTTGATTCGAGATAACACTACCTTCTTAATACCTAGTTCTGGCATCAACTCTAGTGCACGTTTCCCTTGATTTATGTATCGGGATTTTGATATGGATATCGGTTGTTGGTCGTTTAGATGTAAATTGTACTCGTCGGGTTCAAAACGAAAATTATCTTTCGCTTCAAAGGAAAAGTGCTTCGTAGCGTAAAAATTGGTCAACACGAATCCCATCGACTTTTTGGCATCGCTCTTCAGACTATTGAATTTGCCTAACTCCTCAACGGATGGGTTATTGGGAATGCGATATGCTAAAAGGTCCAAAGACATCTTTAAATATCAATAATCATTACAGTGAGTCTTCCTGAGCATACGAGCTTTTCTGTGCCTTCCTCTCTTATGTCTACTTGCCAAAGGTGGGTTCGTTTACCCGCATGCACGATTGTACCTGTGGCAATTACATTTCCTGAGCGAATTCCTCCGATGTGATTGGCGTTTATTTCGATACCGACAGGATGCTGTTTTGAAATATCTAAAAGTAGGGTAGAGCCCATGGATCCGATACTTTCAATGAGTGCTGCACTTGCTCCACCATGAAGTAATCCCATGGGTTGATGGGTTCTATGGTCTACTGGCATTTTTGAGACAACGTAGTCTTCCCCAAGTTCTATGCATTCTATGCCCAATTGCTCCATCAATGTGTTCTTGTTCATTGAATTGATGAGCTCTATGGGTACCTGATTCAATTTTTTCATATCTAATTAACAAATATAGGTCTTTACTGTTTTGAATCCGCCTCATAACCAGGAGAAGGTAGGTGAAAAAGTAAATTATTTTCGGATTATAAATGATGTTTCCTTGTATCATAAAAAAAATATTTGTCAGTTATGAAAGTATTGCTACTTTTGCCACGGAGAATTGGCAGAGTGGTCGATTGCGGTAGTCTTGAAAACTATTGTACCGAGAGGTACCGGGGGTTCGAATCCCTCATTCTCCGCCAGAAAATTAAAGGTCTCAGTTTTGAGGCCTTTTTTTGTGAAAAGAAACGGGGTTTGTTAACTAGTGAAAAGCTTTTTAAGCAACAAATAAACAAGCAGAAATACCGATCCGAAAGTTAATCCAATGACAAAATCTGCAGGGTAGATAGGCCATCCATGCACGAGCTCATGAACCAAATCAATGTTGTGGACGAAAATACCTCCACCTACAAGAATCATAGCAAGTGTACCGACGATCTTAAGTGTTCGAATGATTACAGGGAGTGCACGAACCATAAAAAAACCGGTCTTTTTCAGAAGACGATTTTCGCTCGCTGAAATGAGATTATAACCCGCGTCATCCATCCTGACCAATAGGGCTACAAATCCGTAAACACCGATAGTAGAGAGTAAAGCGATGATGGAAACAACGATGATTTGTATTGAAATACTTTGGTCCAGAACAGTACCGAGTGTGATGATGATGATTTCAATGGATAAAATAAAATCAATTAAAATCGCTGACTTTATTTTTTTTGATTCTAAAATAGCAGGGTCCTCTATTTCATTTTGCTTTATGTCATTCGTTTTATTCGTCTTATTCTTTTTGTTAAAGAACAGCTTATATGCATTCAGAGCTCCTTCGAAGGACAAATAAACACCCCCGCAAATAAGGATCGGAATAATAACAATAGGAAGGTAAGCACTAAGCAGAAATATTGCGGGTAAAATAATGACTTTATTTACGAAAGATCCTTTTGTTAATTTCCATAGGACGGGTAGCTCTCTACTCGACATGAATCCAGACGCCTTATCTGCATTGATAGCAAGGTCATCAGCAAGGATACCGATGGTCTTCTTGGTTGCAGCTTTACTTAAGATCACCACATCATCCATGAGCACTGCTATATCGTCAAGTATGGCTATAATTCCTGATGTCATGCGATGGGTTTTCTTTGATTGCTACTTCAATTCGCATAAAGATAATTCATATCTGCGAATGAGGCGTTGTAAATATATATACGATGCATGTTCATGGTTTTCTGAGATTCATGCAACGAGACTGAAATGAATTAGAGTTAAAGATTGATTGTAGATAGATTGAATTCAAATACCTTATATAAGGTATCATTGGATTTAATGCTGTTTTACTATGCTCTTTTTCCGAGTTCGATCAGCTCTAAATCGTGAATACGGTCGTTGGTGATATTGAATCGAAGTAAGGTTTTTACTTTGTGAAAACCTTTGTAACCACAAGCTCCTGGGTTCATCCAAAGCATCTTATAATTTTGGTCCATTTTAACCAATGTAATGTGTGAATGGCCACAAACAAATAATGTGGGGGCGCCGTTTTTTTCAATTTCTTCAAAAGTTGGTTTTGAATATTTTTCAGGTTTTCCACCGATGTGCGTCATAAGTATAGAAACATCCTCTATTTGGAACCTGAGAAATTCGTCTGTCGCTTGGCGAATTTCTTTGTTATCAATATTACCCCAAACTGCTTTCGTAGGTTTAAAGGCTTTGAGTTCATCTAGAACTTCTATTGAGCCAATATCACCGGCATGCCAAATCTCATCGACTTCGGAAAAATAGGATTTAATTTTGGGGTCTAGAAATCCATGTGTATCTGATAATAGTCCAATTCTTTTCAAATCTAAATCCCGATTTCGTTGCCATCATCAATCATGTCGTCCTTTAAATCACTTTGCTGCTTTTTATATAGGTCAAAATAAAACCCTTTTCTTTTTAATAGCGTTGAGTGGCTTCCTTGTTCAATAACCGTTCCCTCGTCAATTACGATAATGTGCTTTGCATTTCTGATGGTTGAAATTCTATGACTCACGATGATGGTGGTTCTTTCTTTTTTGTCTTTTTGAAGCTCTTTTAAGATCTTATCCTCCGTTTCTGTATCTACCGCTGATAGGCAATCATCTAGCACAAGGATTTCGGGATTCCTGAGTAATGATCTTGCAATACTGAGACGCTGTTTTTGACCACCACTGAGATTTACGCCACGCTCTCCAAGTAGTGTTTCATATCCATACTCAAGCTGTTTTATCGTATTAAGTATATCAGCGGTTTCACATGCAGCATCAATTTCTAGTTGAGTGACATCTGGGTTATTCGAGCCAAATTTCACATTATTAAGAATCGAATCTGAGAATAAGAAAACATCCTGCGGAACGACGCCTAAAGCATTTTTAAATCCATCTATTTTGATGGAAGCCGAACTTGTGCCGTCAATAGTAATCTCTCCGCTATCGGGATTTAATTGTCGCAGCAACAGGGCCAGAATTGTCGATTTACCGCTTCCTGTTTTTCCAATGATGGCAAAGGTCTCTCCTTTTGGGATGCTAAAGGATAGGTTTTTAATAGCTTCTATTCCAGTATTTTCATAGGTGTATGAAACATTTTCAAAAGAAATGTGATCCCCGAATGAATAGGGCTCTGTTTCATTCTCTATATTTTGATTGCTTTTAACCCATAGAAATTCATTGATTCTTTGTTGTGATGCAGCTGCCCTTTGAATCAAGGATGTCACCCAGCCTATACTTGCAAATGGCCATGTTAGATTGTTTACAAAAAATATAAATGCCACAATGCCTCCAAGTGAAATCTCATTGGTAAAGGACATTTTACCTCCAATATAAATGGAAAGTAAAGTACTTAAGCCGATAAGGAAAAGAATGGTTGGTATAAATAGGGCGTTCACCACTACGAGCTTCATACTTTTATTTTTGTATGTATTTGCGGCATTTTCAAACTTGTCGCTAACTGAATCTTGCTGGCTATAAGCTTTAATGACCCTCATTCCTGAAAAACTCTCCTGTGCAATAGTGGAAAGCATAGATTGTTCTTCTTGGACTTTTTTACTCAAAAAGTTCATTTTGGCTGAAACCTTGTAGATTAAGAAAGACATCAAGGGTAATGGGATTAAAACTAAAGCTGTTAAGCTTGGTGATATCATGATCATTTGATAAACGACCAGTGTGAATAGCACTACGAGATTTATAGAATACATAATCCCTGGGCCTAAATACATGCGCACGTGACTAACGTCCTCAGAAATCCTGTTCATTAAATCACCAGTATTATTTTTTTTATAAAAAGAAAGATCAAGATTCTGATACTGTTTGTAAATCTCGTTTTTAAGATCAAACTCTATTCGTCTTGACATAACAATAATGGTTTGACGCATTAGAAACAGAAAAAAACCTTTTGCGAGAGAAAGTAGCATATAAAATCCTCCAATTTTTAGAGAGATCAATAGTGCATCATTGATAGATTCAATTTTAATATCAGACATCAAGGAGTCTACCGTTGATTTGACAAAAAGCGGCATTCGAACACCAAAATAATTACTTGTAATGGTAAATAAAATCCCAAGCAAAAAATGCCATTTATATTTAAGGAAGTATTTATTTAGATGTTTAAGCGACTTCATTTAGTTTTGCTAATTTTGACTAGAAGTTTAAAGGCGTAAAACTAACGATTTGGGGCATATAAAAGTTCTTTAGTGTGGTTTTACCTAAAATTATCTTGAAGAAAAAAGAATGAAAAAAATATACTTTTTAAAAAGCTGTTCCACAAATCAGCGTATTTTAAAACAGCTAAACCCTGGTAGCGATGTTATTCTTCAAAATATCAAGGAGGAAAATATTGGAGAAGAGGCCTTGGATGATTTAAAAGAAAAGGTAGGTTCTTATGAAGCCTTGTTTTCAAAAAAAGCAATGAAATACCGAGCGCTAGGCCTTAATGAAATTGAATTGACAGAAGCCGATTATAAACGCTATATGCTCGAGGAATACACTTTTTTAAAGCGACCCTTTATTATTAATGAGGATCAGGTTTTTATAGGTAATAGTAAAAGTGTAGTAAATGCCGCAATTGAATCATTTAAAGAATAACGTATGTCGAAAAGTACCTACTTTATTATAGTACTCGTTCTTTCAGTTAATTCTTGTTCTTTAAAAAGTATTCCTCCTCAAGAAATTCAGTCCGTAAAGGAAGCCCAGGTTGAAAACAAACCTGAAAAGTCAGCGATTGACAGTGCCCAGGTCATTCAAATCAACAACCGAAATCGAAAGAAATCAATTCTAAACTCCTCAAAATCAGAGAAAAAAAAAGGATTGTAGTTACAATTAGTTGTATACCTTTGCAAATAGTTTAATAATTTATTGAATATGAAAAAAGTACTTATATGTCTTGTGGCTTTATGGTCGCATGCGTCTTTTGGTCAGGTTCTTACCGAAGACTTTGAAAACGTAACGGCTCCTGCCTTGCCTAATGGATGGGCAACAACAACCCAAGCCACTAATGGCTATACTGGGTTTTATACAGGGGGTGGAATTGGTGGCCAAAGGGGGGGG
>NHBV01000020.1 GCA_002167775.1 Crocinitomicaceae bacterium TMED16
AGGAAAGAAAACATCTTAAAGACAATCCAGAAGCTGCTAAGAAAGAGGAATCAGAATCAGCTGAGCCAGCAAAAGCAGAGGGAGAAGCAACTGAAGTAAAAGCGGAAGCCGCTCCTGCAAAGGAAGAAGCTGAAGCGGAAGAGGCACCAGCGAAAAAAGCGGCTCCTGTAAAGGAAGCTAAAGCTGAAAAAGCACCAGCGAAAAAAGCGGCTCCTGCGAAGGAAGAAGCTAAAGCTGAAAAGGCACCAGCGAAAAAAGCGGCTGCCAAAAAACCAGCAGCAAAAAAAGCACCAGCAGCCAAAGCTGTAAAAGAAGAAAAATAATCCAAAACTTAATAAAATGGGAATAAAAGCTTCAGAGGTTAACAAACTTCGACAACAAACAGGAGCCGGAATGATGGACTGCAAGAATGCGCTTGTAGAGACCAACGGCGATTTTGAAGCAGCAGTTGATGTTCTTCGCAAAAAAGGACAAAAAATCGCTGCAAAAAGAGGTGGTAATGACGCAAAAGAAGGTGTCATTATAGCTCAATCTAGCAATGATTCAACAGCAGGTGTAATTGTAACTTTAAATTGCGAAACGGATTTCGTAGCAAAAAATGATGGTTACGTAGAGTTGGTTCAATCTTTAGTAGATTTAGCGTTAGACAAGCTTCCAAAATCTTTAGATGAGCTTAAAACATTAGCTTACAATGAGAAACTCTCTGTTAACGAAAAAATCACCGAGCAAATTGGTGTATTAGGTGAAAAATTAGACCTATCAGCATACACATTAGTGGAGTCTGATCGAGTTGTTGCCTACAATCATCCAGGAAACCAGTTAGCAACTCTAGTAGCACTGAATAGTGGTTCTGAGGTTGCTGAAGATGCTGGAAAACAGGTTGCAATGCAAGTTGCTGCAATGAATCCCCTAGCTGTAAGTAAAGATGGTATTGATTCGAAAACAATTGAAAGAGAAATTGAAGTTGGTAAGGATCAGGCGATTCAAGAAGGGAAACCAGCTGAAATGGCAGAAAAAATCGCAATGGGTAGGTTGAATAAATTCTTTAAGGAGAATACACTTCTTAGCCAACAATTTGTTAGAGATAATAAAGTTACTGTTGAACAATTTCTGAATAACACAG
This sequence comes from Crocinitomicaceae bacterium TMED16, assembly GCA_002167775.1. GTDB lineage: Bacteria > Bacteroidota > Bacteroidia > Flavobacteriales_D > Crocinitomicaceae > UBA952. The sequence goes on from NHBV01000020.1 coordinate 1,124, forward strand.
AAAAAGGTTTAACTGTTTCTGACTTCAAAAGGTTCTCACTTAGCTAGTCAGCGTCGAAACTAATTTAAAAAGCTATCTTCGGGTAGCTTTTTTTTTGATTATTACTTTTTCCCCTCCTTGATTTATATATATTTGTTCAACCAAATACCTATGAAATACAAAAGAATTTTACTAAAGCTTAGTGGAGAATCCCTAATGGGAACGAAACAGTTTGGTATTGACAATGAAAGAATCAATGCTTATGCCAAACAAATTAAACAAATTGGAGATAGCGGTCATGAGATCGCCATCGTCATTGGAGGAGGAAATATATTTAGAGGAGTTCAGGCTGAACAAGGAGGAATGGACCGAACTCATGGAGATTATATGGGTATGCTTGCGACAATGATCAATTCAATGGCCCTGCAATCAGCCTTAGAATCCAATGGTGTCCACACGCGGCTTCAATCCGCAATTGAAATGAAGGAAATTGCAGAACCATTCATTCGAAGAAAAGCAGTCAGACATCTAGAAAAAGGAAGGGTCGTTATATTTGGTGCTGGTACAGGAAACCCATTTTTCACAACAGATTCAGCAGCATCCCTTCGAGCAATAGAAATAAATGCCGATGTAATTTTAAAAGGAACACGTGTGGATGGTATTTACTCTGCAGACCCCGAAAAAGATGAAAATGCGACTAAGTATGACTCAATTTCATTTGATGAAGTCTACAAAAAAGGGTTAAATGTAATGGACCTTACTGCATTTACTTTGTGTAAAGAAAATAACCTTCCGATTATTGTTTTTGATATGGATACCGCTGGGAATCTAGAAAAAGTGGTCTCTGGAGCCAATATAGGAACAGTCGTTCACAATTAAATTTTTTATCATGACAGAAGAATTAACGATGATCTACGACGAGCTTAAATCCTCTAATGCAAAGAGTATAGAGCATTTTGATAGTGAGCTTGCCAAAATTAGAGCAGGTAAAGCTTCTCCTTCCATGCTTTCCGGGGTGATGGTAGAATATTATGAGGCAATGACACCATTACAGCAAGTGGCCAACGTAAGTGTTATGGATGCCCGTACATTGATTGTTCAGCCCTGGGAAAAATCTACTTTAAACGACATTTCGAAGGGTATTATTGATTCCAATCTCGGACTAAATCCTCAAAACAATGGTGAACAACTACTAATTACCGTTCCACCACTCACAGAGGAAAGAAGAAGAGATTTAGTAAAAAAGGCAAAAGCAGAAGCTGAAAATGCAAAAATTGGCATTAGAAACAACAGAAAAGATGCCTTGGACATGGTGAAAGACTTGAAAAACGATGGTCTCTCAGAAGACCATTTCAAAAATGCAGAAATTGAGATTCAAAACATTACGAATACGTCATCAAAAGATGTGGATGGCTTATTCGAAATTAAAGAGAAGGATATAATGACCGTTTGAGGTTTTAAAGCCTTCTCTATGGTTATCTTCAAGAAGTTGATTACAAGGTTCCGCGACTCGCTTGTTCCCTTTCAATAGACTCAAAAAGTGCTTTAAAATTACCAGCGCCAAAACCTCGAGCACCCATTCTTTGAATTATTTCAAAAAACAATGTTGGGCGGTCCTCAACTGGCTTCGTAAATATTTGTAGTAAATAACCTTCCTCGTCAGCATCAATCATAATACCGAGACCTTTTAGCGTCTCAATATCTTCACGAAGCTCATGGTTATGTTCCTCTAATCGAATAGGAACTGCCTTGTAATACTCGTCAGGAGGGGTACTTAAAAATTCTACACCCCGCTGTCTCATATCCGTCACGGTACTGATTATATCATTTGTTGCGACAGCGACATGTTGGACACCAGAACCTTCATAAAAGTCCAAATACTCCTCAATCTGAGACCTCTTTTTACCTTCTGCTGGTTCATTAATTGGAAATTTAATCCTACCATTTCCATTTGACATCACCTTACTCATCAGCGCAGAATATTCAGTGTGAATTTGCTTATCATCAAAAGAAAGGAAATTTTCAAAACCCATAACATCTTCGTACCATTTAACCCAGGTATCCATTTCTCCCCAGCCAACGTTTCCAACCATATGATCAATGTACTTGAGGCCCACAGATTTCGGATTATAATCGGATTCCCATTTTCTAAAACCGGGTAAAAAAGTTCCTTCATAATTCTTACGCTCAACAAACATATGAACCGTCTCTCCGTAGGTATAAATGCCCGCGCGTACAACCTCTCCATGTTCGTCTTTTTCAACGGTCGGCTCCATGTAAGACTTTGCGCCTCGCTTAGTTGTCTCCTCATAAGCTTTACGCGCATCATCAACCCACAATGCAACTACCTTAACACCGTCACCATGCTTGACAATATGATCATTGATCGGTGATTTAGAATTCAAAGGGGTCGTCAAAACAAGGCGTATTTTATCTTGCTTCAAAACATATGAAACAGAATCTTTACTTCCTGTCTCCAATCCTTTATAAGCATAAGATTGAAAGCCAAATGCTGTTTTATAAAAATGAGCAGATTGCTTTGCATTACCCACATAAAACTCCACATAATCTGTCCCCAATAAGGGCAAGAAATCTTGCGCACCTTGGAAGATTTTTTCTAATCCGTAATCTACGTTCTTTACTTCTTTCATGGTCTTTTTTTAAAGTATAATTAATGTATCCAAGATTTGTAATAATCTTTTGCTTCTATTGAAACAGCTTGTTCTGTGATTTTCAAAGGCTTAAAAGTATCCACCATAACGGCAAGCTCTTCTGTTTTTTCTTTCCCTATGCTTCGCTCATAAGCGCCTGGATGTGGACCATGAGGAATACCAGAGGGATGAAGCGTTATCTGTCCTTTCGAAATATCATTTCTACTCATAAAATTACCATCAACATAATATAATACCTCATCAGAATCAATGTTGCTGTGGTTATATGGTGCAGGAATCGCATCTGGATGGTAGTCATACATGCGTGGGCAGAATGAGCATATTACAAATGCAGAAGTTTCAAATGTTTGATGCACTGGTGGAGGTTGATGAACTCGCCCTGTAATGGGTTCAAAATCATGAATAGAAAAAGCATAAGGGAAATTGTATCCATCCCACCCGACAACATCAAAAGGATGGGTGTCATATACATATTCATATAAAATACCTTCCTTTTTTATCTTTACCATGAAGTCTCCTTTCTCATCATGCGTTTCCAAGTTTTCTGGAGTTCTTAAATCACGTTCACAAAACGGTGAATGTTCCAAGAGTTGACCAAACCAATTACGGTATCTTTTCGGGGTGTAAATAGGGTGAGCGGATTCCACAATGAAATGTCTATTCTGGTCATCTTCAAAATTCATTTGGTAAATCATACCACGCGGAACAACTAAATAATCTCCATATGAAAATTCAATGTTACCCACTTGAGTTCTTAAGGTGCCTTTTCCTTCATGAATAAATATTACTTCGTCAGCATCCACATTCTTGTAAAAATAATCTTCCTTGAGGTTCTTGGGCCTTGAAAGGTGAATGGTAACATCGCTGTTCGTGAGAACTGGTATACGCGCATCTATCAGATCGTCAATAACTGGGACATCAAATCCCTTGAAGGCACGCATTTGCATATTTTTATCTACCGCAATTTTAGGGCTAACATCTTTTGAACGTTTTATTTCCTTGACCCTTGTAGGTGGCTGGACATGGTATAACAATGACGACATCCCATCAAAACCAATGGTTCCAAAAAGTTGTTCATGGTAGAGTTCCCCATTTGGTTGTCGAAATACAGTATGTCTTTTGTGGGGTATTGAACCCAGTTTTCTATAAAATGGCATAATATCAATGAAATTAATAAAAATTCACCTTACACAAATTACGGGTCTATTGAATGAATAAAAAATGACGAATATCAGTTTTGTGGATTATTTAATTTCAAAGGTTATTTTTGTATCAAATCTTAGCTATGTCGAAAATTCTTGTTGTCGGTGCTTGTGGTCAAATAGGTATAGAGCTTGTTATTGAATTACGAAAACGATATGGTATCAAAAATGTAATTGCTTCAGATATAAAGGAGAAATGCCCACCTGCTATTGATGAAGGCCTGTATTTTCAATTGAATATAATGGATCTCATTCAGCTAGAAGAAATCGTTATGCAAAATGATATCCAACAGGTTTATTTGCTTGCTGCACTGCTATCAGCCACAGCTGAAAAAAAACCGCGTTTTGCATGGGAGCTCAACATGCAAGGGCTTTTTAATGTCCTAGAGCTTGCTAAAAACAAAAAAATAGCTAAAATATTTTGGCCAAGCTCAATTGCCGTGTTTGGCTCAAATTCACCTATGGACTTGACACCGCAGCACACGATAATGGAACCTAGTACTGTATATGGTATTTCAAAGCTTGCAGGAGAACGGTGGTGCGAATATTATTATAAAAAATATCATGTAGATGTACGAAGTCTAAGATATCCAGGTTTGATTTCATACAAAAGCGCGCCGGGAGGAGGTACCACAGATTATGCAATTGACGTCTTTATTAATGCCGTCAGAGATGGAAAATATTCATGCTACCTCAATCAGGATACAAATCTCCCCATGATGTATATGACTGATGCGATACGCGCAACAATTGAAATTATGGAAGCGCCAAAAGAGCAGATAATGATTCGTAGCTCCTACAACTTAGCTGGAATAAGTTTCAATCCAAAAGATCTAGCGGAAGAAATTAAAAAGAAAATACCTGATTTTAGAATCGATTACAAACCGGATTTCAGACAAGAAATTGCCGATACTTGGCCAAATTCAATTGACGATTCTGCAGCGCAAAAGGACTGGAAATGGAAAAACAGTGTAGGAATAGAAGAAATTGTAAAAAAAATGATTTCCGGTTTTTCTGAGTAATAATGCGAGTTACAGAGCGATAACGGCTTCTTTTTGATTATTTTGTTTAATGTTTTNCTTGTTTTGTTAAACATTTTTTGTTTACATTTACAGNGTAAACTTTAAACAAAATATTATGTCTACCATCGAATTCAACGAAGCACTAATGGATATTGAGAATAACCTCAAATCTTTTGCCTTAAGTTTCACTAGGAATATGGAGGATGCCAAAGACCTCACGCAGGACACTATGNTAAAGGCCATCAACTACAAAACTTATTACACGCCTCAAACCAATTTTAAAGCCTGGGTTTTTACAATAATGAGAAATATTTTCATCAACCAATACCGTCGAAAGGTAAAATCAGGAACAATCTTCGACAATTCGAAGGAATTGTATTTAATTACAAACAGCAAGGGTCATGAGCAAACTCCGGTTTCACAGATTGCAACAAAAGACATCGAAGAAAAAATAGACAGCCTGAGTCCTGAATATAAGGACCCGTTCATATTACATTTTAAAGGTTTCAAGTACAAAGAGATAGCTGATCAACTTAANATACCAATAGGAACTGTTAAAAGCAGAATATTCATAGCACGAAAAAAATTGATAGATTTGCTACCTGATTACTCTTATACCCTAAATTAGGAAATGTCTCTGAAAATTATTGTTATTGGTTCCGGTATTTCTAGTCTCTCATCCGCCTCTTTTCTAGCCAAAGAAGGCCACGATGTAACGGTAATTGAAAAAAATGATCAAATTGGTGGTCGTGCAAGAAAGTTTACCAAAAATGGATTTACATTCGACATGGGTCCNAGTTGGTATTGGATGCCAGATGTATTTGAAGACTTTTACAATAAATTCAACCATACTACAAGCGATTTCTACAACCTTCAAAGGTTAGATCCGTCTTATCGGGTTTACTGGAAAGATGATACCCACACNGACGTGCCTGCAGACATGCAAGCACTTGAGAATTGGTTTGAAGAAAATGAAAAAGGCAGTGCATTAAAATTGAGAGCTTTTTTGAAAGATGCCGAAGTAAAATATCAGGTTGGAATGCAGGACTTGGTTTACAAACCAAGTATGAGCGTCTTTGAATTTGCAAATAAAAAGGTACTCAAGGGTTTACTAAGTATGAATCTTTTTTCTTCCTTTGGAAAATTCATTAGAAGCTATTTTTCTAATGAGAAAATNATTGGCTTACTTGAATTTCCAGTTTTGTTTTTGGGCGCTATGCCGAATGAGACGCCTGCTTTGTACTCTTTGATGAATTATGCGGACATCAAACTGGGAACTTGGTACCCTGAAGGAGGAATGCATAAATTTATAGAGGCTTTTGAAAAGATTGCTTTGGAAAATAATGTGAAGTTTATAACGGGTGAAGAAGTGATTTCATTTGACAAAGAAAAACGCCAGGTAAAAAGTGTGGTAACAACGAAAGGAAAATATATGGCAGATGTAATTATATCAGGTGCCGACTATCAGCATACCGATAAAAAACTGCTCAATGGCCATGCGAATTATTCTCAAAAATATTGGGACAAAAGAGTAATGGCNCCGTCATGTCTTCTGTTTTATGTNGGTATAGACAAAAAACTAAAGGACGTACAGCACCACAATCTTTTCTTCGATGAATCCTTAGAGCAGCATGGTATAGAAATTTATAAAGATCCAAAATGGCCAAGCGCTCCNCTGTTTTANGTTTGTGCACCGTCNATCACGGATGAAAGTGTTGCACCGGAGGGAAGTGAAAACCTNTTTTTCCTTATCCCTATAGCCCCAGACCTAGACGACAGCGAGGAAACCAGAGAAAAATATTTTAATATATTACTCAAACGCTTCAAAGAAAAAACGGGCAATGATATNGTCGATAATATTGTTTACAAAAAGAGTTTTTGCATTGAAGATTTTAAAAATGACTACAATGCATTTAAAGGAAATGCATATGGATTGGCCAATACTTTGCGGCAAACTGCTATCTTAAAGCCGTCATTGAGAAATAAAAATTTAGATAACTTCTATTATACCGGTCAGCTAACNGTTCCAGGCCCCGGTGTTCCTCCTTCTATCGTATCAGGAGAAGTTGTCGCTAAATATGTACTTAAAAACCATTCATAGGATGAAAGCAATTTTTGATAACCTAAGCCAAGACATGAGTAAAATGACCACTCGTCGCTACAGTACGTCATTTTCTTTGGGTATCCGTTTTTTAAATAAAGAACTNCATAAACCTATATATTCTATATATGGNTTTGTGCGTTTTGCTGATGAAATCGTGGATTCCTTTGATGGTTTTNATAAAGAAATCCTGTTAGCAGAATTTAAAAAGGATACTTATGAGGCTATAGAAAAGGGAATTTCATTGAATCCTATCTTAAATTCCTTTCAATGGGCAGTAAATAAATACCGCGTTCCTTTAGACCTCATTGAAACCTTTATGAACTCAATGGAAATGGACCTCGACAAGAAAGTTTATGATAAAGATACTTACGAGAAATATATCCTTGGTTCAGCAGAAGTTGTAGGCCTAATGTGCTTGAANATATTTGTTAGTGGCGATGAAGACGAATATCAANGATTAAAAATGAATGCAATGAAGTTGGGTTCCGCATTCCAAAAAATAAACTTCCTTCGAGANTTGAATGATGATTTTAATGAGCTAGGAAGAACATATTTCCCTGGGATTAATATGAATGACTTCAANAACATTGTGAAAAAGGAAATTGAGGCAGATATAGAAAAGGACTTTAGACTTGGGTACGAAGGTATTTTAATGCTTCCTAAAAGAGCAAGATTTGGTGTATATATGGCGTATAAGTATTATTTCAAATTGTTCAAGAAAATTAAAAGAACAAAAGCTGAAAGAATTCTAGAAGAAAGAGTGCGCATTCCAAACAGGAAGAAAGCGAGAATTCTTGTCACTTCATATGTGCGGCACAATCTAAATATATTATAGCATGATTGAGGTTCAACTAGTTGACAATCAAGATCACCCATTAGGGTCCATGGAGAAACTACTTGCCCACGAGAAAGGAGAATTACACAGAGCATTGTCAGTACTCATCGTNAACTCNAANAATGAAATACTCCTGCAGCGAAGAGCGCTGAGTAAATATCACTCTCCTGGACTATGGACAAACACCTGCTGNAGTCACCCCTACCCTGGAGAAGATGCTTTAGATGCCGCGAACAGGCGTCTGAAGGAAGAGATGGGCATGACTGCTGACCTTGAATTTGTATTCAAGTTTCAATATAAATGTGACTTTGAAAATGGATTAATTGAGCACGAACTAGACCATGTTTTTNTGGGTCGTACCGATGATACTCCCCANATTAATACAGATGAAGCAATGGCTTTTTCATGGATGTCAATTCGNGAGCTTGAAACCAAGATGGAGAAAAATCCCGATGACTNTACCTTTTGGTTTAAACTCATTATTCANAATTATCGAAATTCACTTAAAGCTTATTTCTAATGAAAGTATGTAGACAGGCCAACTTTAATGCTGCGCACAGACTTTATCGCCCAGACTGGTCCGATGAAAAGAATGATGAAGTTTTTGGAAAATGTAACAATTACAATTTTCATGGACACAATTACAAGCTTGAGGTTTGGATTGATGGGCCTATTGATCCAGAAACAGGNTATGTCATAGACNTGAAGATATTAAAAGGAATCATTAATGATGAGATTATAGAACGTTTTGACCATCGAAANTTGAANGAAGATTGTCCTGAATTTAAAAATCTCATCCCTACCGCCGAACACATTAGTGTCGTTTGTTATGATTTACTTAGAGAAAAGCTAGCGGAAAAATTTGAGCTTTCTATTAAATTATGGGAAACTGAAAACAATGTTGTGGTTTATGAAGGNAAGTAAATCACTGAGCCATGACTCACAATCTAAAGACAATTCAGGCAGATAAATTCGGGAATCTAGATAAGCGAAAATTTACCACCTTTTTCAATGCCCTTTCGGGTGCAAAGCCCGGATACTTGATTGGTTCTGGTGAGGGTAAAGATGAAAACCTAGCTATTTTCAATTCGATTACGCACATTGGTGCAAATCCACCTTTACTTGGATTTATTCAAAGACCGGNAACAGTNGACAGACATACTTATCAAAACATTCTAAAATACAAGCATTACAGTTTCAATATAATCGCTGAGGATTTCTTTGAAAAAGCCCACCAAACCTCAGCNCGATATGGAATAGGAATAAATGAATTCAAAGAGGTCGGATTAACGGCAATGTATAAANAAAAAATAAGGTGCCCCTTTGTTGCCGAATCACCTCTGCACATTGCTCTTGAATTACATGAAGACATTGAGATAAAATCAAACAAAACACGATTGATTGTGGGAAAAGTCATCTCAATATCAAGTCTAGATTCATTGGCCGAAAACAAATTCGAACTGGATTTTCAGAAACTTAAAAGTATAAGTATATCGGGGCTTTCTGATTATTATACCTTAAATAAGCTCAAGTCTTTAAATTACGCCAAACCAAAGTGAAATATGGAATTCAAAAATGCATTATTCTGGCACAGAAGAGATATTAGAATAGCCGATAATTCAGGATTATACAAAGCCTTCATTGAATCGGATGCAGTAATTCCAGTATTTATTTTTGACACCTATATTCTTGATAAATTGCCGAAACAAGACGCTAGGGTATCTTTCCTNCACCGTGAAATTTCTCAACTCAAAAAAGCNTATCAAGAATTAGGTTCTGACCTTATTGTTGCATACGGTGATCCAAAATTGCTTATTCCAAAATTGGCAAAAGAATATAAAGTAGATGCCGTATTTACGAATCGGGACTACGAGCCCTATGCCAGATCAAGAGATAAAAACTTATACAACAAGCTAAAGGAAAATCATATTTCATTCGTCGGTGCAAAAGACCATGTCGTATTTGAAAAAGAAGAAGTATTGAAAGCAGACGGTCTTCCATATACAGTATTTACGCCGTATTCTCGGAAATGGAAAGCCTATTTTGATGAAAATTACACCGCCTCCTATCCGAGTGAAAAAAATACCGCCTCCCTTTTTAAATGTGAAACGATCCAGAACCTAATTTCCTTAGAGGATATGGGCTTTATTGAAAATCAAATGAGTTTCCCAAAGAAGTCGCTTGAATCACAAACAATAAAGAATTATCAAGACAAAAGGAATTTCCCTGCAGCCAACGGAACATCTCTTCTTAGTATTCATCTGCGNTTTGGTACAATTAGCATTCGCTCACTGGTCAATAAGAGTCTAAGTATGAGCGAAACTTACCTCAATGAGCTTATTTGGAGAGACTTCTACCAAATGATTCTTTTCCATTTTCCACATTCTGCTGAAAATTCCTTTAGAAAGCAATATGATCTCATAGAATGGGAAAAAAATATGGACGATTTTGAGCTATGGTGTCAAGGTAAAACAGGTTACCCAATGGTTGATGCAGGGATGAGAGAATTAAATGAAACAGGATTTATGCACAATCGAGTGCGTATGATTGTCGCTTCCTTTTTTACCAAGCATTTGCTCTTAGACTGGAGACTTGGNGCTGCCTATTTTGCTGAAAAGCTTCTTGATTTTGAGTTGGCGAGCAACACAGGTGGTTGGCAATGGGCTGCAGGTTGCGGTTGCGATGCCGCGCCCTATTTCAGGATTTTCAACCCTACGACACAGCAGCAAAAATTTGATAAAGATTTTACCTATATTAAGAAATGGATTCCGGAATTTGGAACAGAAAAATACCCTGAACCAGTGGTTGAACATAAATTTGCACGTGAAAGAGCATTACACCGATATAAAAAAGGTCTAGGTAAATTATGAAAATAGGAGAACCATGTCCAATAATAACTTTTAACAATCAGCATGGGAACCCTATACCATTTGGTGATATGATTGGTAGCAAAAATATCGTCTTCTTTTTTTATCCAAAAAACTTTACGCCNGGTTGCACTAAAGAGGCCTGCGTATTTCGAGACAGCTATGCCGAATTTCAGCAATACGATTGTGAGGTGATCGGCGTTTCTTCAGATTCGGAAAAATCTCACTTGTCTTTCTCAAATGCATTCAATCTGAATTATCATTTAATTTCAGATCGAAATGAATCGCTTCGAGCATTATTCAATGTACCTAAAAATTTATTTGGTCTTATTCCNGGNAGGGTGACATTCATATTCGATAAAAANGGAATATGNATCGGGTTGTTCAACTCAATGATCAATTCTCATGGACATATACGCTATGCGATAAAGTGCCTNAAAAAGGCGAATAAATNAAAAGATTAAAATAGGTTATCCCTTCAGAACGCCACGAGATATTACAATCTTTTGGACCTCAGATGTTCCTTCATAAATTTGGGTAATTTTTGCGTCTCGCATTAATCTTTCCACATGATATTCTTTNACAAACCCGTATCCCCCNTGAATTTGAACTGCCTCGACAGTCTGTTCCATAGCTACTTTCGAAGCGTATAGCTTCGCCATAGCACTTGATTGATCGAAATTTTTACCTTGATCTTTATCTATTGCTGACTTATACACCAATAANCTTGCTGCTTCAACCTCAGTGGCCATATCGGCAAGCTTAAATGCAATTGCCTGATGCTTGTATATTTCTTTTCCGAATGCCTTTCTTTCTTTTGAGTATGCTGTGGAAAGTTCAAGTCCACCAGCAGCGATCCCAAGTGCCTGTGCTGCAATTCCGATTCGCCCGCCGGAAAGTACCTTCATTGCAAAGGTAAATCCAAATCCATCCTCACCAATCCTATTTTCTTTCGGAACTTTAACATCATTAAACAACAGTGTATGTGTATCACTACCTCTAATACCTAATTTATCTTCTTTCGCTCCTACAATAAATCCTTCCATGCCTCTTTNAATGATAAACGCATTGATTCCTTTGTGTCCCGCTTCGGCGTTGGTCTGTGCAATAACAATGTATGTGCTAGCCGATGAACCATTTGTAATCCAATTCTTTGTACCATTCAATAGATAATGGTCTCCCATATCTATAGCACTTGTCTTTTGAGATGTGGCATCAGAACCGGCCTCAGGTTCAGACAAACAGAAGGCTCCAATCTTTTGACCCGACGCCAAAGGAATTAAATATTTTTGTTTTTGCGCTTCCGTNCCAAATTTTTCAATCCCCCAACAAACCAAAGAGTTATTTACGGACATACATACAGAAGTTGAGGCATCTACTTTTGAAATCTCTTCCATTGCCAAAACATATGAAAGCGTATCCATACCNCTACCTCCATATTCCGGAGAAACCATCATACCCATAAAACCCAACTCACCGAGCTCCTTAATCTGGGCCGCAGGGAACTCTTGTTTATTATCTCGTTCAATTACTCCAGGCTTCAAAACGTTTTGAGCAAAATCTCTTGCTGCTTCTTTAACGGCTATATGCTCTTCGGATAACTCAAAATTCATATTGGAAAAATTTAATTTATTTTTGACAAAAATACTCAATTCTAAGGGGAAAAGAAAAAGCTCATGATGATAAAAAATTTGATAGGACTAATGAGTGGTACTTCTCTAGATGGTCTAGATATAGTCCTTGTAAAATTCGAGGAAAATGAAGCNGAAGTTGACTACACAATCATTTGTAGCAGCACAGTNAGCTATCCTTCTGATTTAGAACAAACTATCAAAAAGGCGCATGANCTAAAAATTGGTGAAGCACAAATTTTAGATAAAGCAATTGGTCTATTTTTCGCAGAACAAATCAACTCATTTATTGAGCAAAATAAACTTGATCAAAATAATATCGATGCGATTGCTTCTCATGGCCAGACGATTTTGCATCAGCCTGAAAATGGTTTCACCTTGCAGTTGGGTTGTGGAAGTACCATTGCCTATCACACGGGAATACCTGTCATAAATGACTTTAGAACACTTGATGTTGTGGCTGGAGGTCAGGGTGCACCTCTTGTACCGATCGGTGATTTCCAATTATTTAAGGAGAAAGCAGAAGCATTTATAAATCTAGGAGGNTTTTGCAACATTAGCTTTAAGGTCAAAAACGAAATTCAAGCTTTTGATATTTGCCCAAGTAATTTGCCTTTAAACAAGTACGCCGGNTTATTAAATGAAGNTTACGATAAAAATGGAGATTTTGCACGCTCAGGAATTGAAAATGAAGCACTTTTAAAAAAGCTTAATGGACTAGAATACTATACTAAAAGCGCACCTAAGTCACTGGGCACTGAATGGCTCGATAAAAACTTCTATCCTTTAATTTCTGAGGATTTAGATCCTAAAACTATTTTAAGGACAGTTTCTACGCACATCGNAACACAAATTACGCANACACTGAAAACCAATAATATATCATCNGTATACTTAAGTGGTGGTGGTGTGAAAAATAAATTCCTCATCAATGCGCTTAAAAAAAGATATACCGGAAATATTATTGTTCCAGATGAGCAGGTAATTGACTTTAAAGAGGCATTGATTTTCGCATTTCTAGGTTATTGTTACCTATTGAATCGCGCAACGACAATCCAAACAGTTACAGGCTCAGCGCTTTCACTAAGTACTGGCGTATATCATAAACCCGGATATCCCACTTATCAACAACCCTAATGTAGCTAATTGAAAAAAATCAATCGTTTGCATTGGGGATTTGTTATTTTTGTTCACAATTTGAATGAAACTTACTCATGAAAGAATTATTAGAGAGATTTGAAAATAAGCAACCCGAAATCGTGTTTGAATGGAGCGATTCTGAAACCGATGCTAAGGGTTGGGTCGTCATCAATTCGCTTCGAGGCGGTGCTGCTGGTGGTGGTACAAGAATGAGAAAAGGATTGGATAAACGAGAAGTAGAATCTCTTGCAAAGACAATGGAAATAAAATTTACTGTTGCAGGACCTCCAATAGGTGGTGCTAAATCAGGAATAAATTTTGACCCAAAAGACCCAAGAAAAGAGGCAGTATTGAGGAGGTGGTACGCAGCCGTATCTCCTTTGCTTAAACATTACTATGGGACAGGAGGAGATTTGAATGTCGATGAAATACACGAGGTTATTCCAATCACAGAAGATTGTGGTGTTTGGCATCCACAAGAAGGTGTATTTAATGGTCATTTCCAACCAAAAGAAGCACAGAAGATCAATAGAATAGGTCAATTGAGACAAGGTGTTCTCAAAGTCATTGAAGACGAAAGCTACACGCCATCCGTGGCAAGAAAATATGTGATTGCCGATATGATTACCGGATACGGTGTTGCAGAATCTATCAAGCATTATTACGCTATTTGGGGCGGTTCATTAAATGATAAAAAAGTCATCGTTCAAGGATGGGGAAATGTTGGTTCGGCAGCGGCATTCTATTTGGCGCAAAGTGGGGCCAAAATTGTCGGGATTATNGATAGAGTCGGTGGGTTAATCAATACGGATGGATATAATATCGAAGAAATAACAGAATTATTCCTAAATAAAAACGGCAACGAANTCGTAGNAAAAGATATGCAGAGCTATGATGATGTCAATGAACGTATTTGGGACACGCCAGCTGATGTATTTATTCCATGTGCTGGTTCTAGAATGATTTCGAAAGAACAATTAGACCGTATGATAACTGCCGGTGTCAAGGTTATTTCAGCAGGTGCGAATGTTCCTTTTGCAGATCCCGAAATATTTTTTGGTTCTATTGCTGAACAGGCAGATGAATCAATTGCNCTTATTCCTGACTTTATCGCAAATTGTGGTATGGCTCGCGTTTTTGCCTATCTGATGTCAAACGACTTAAAAAAGCTTGAGGACGAGGAGATTTTCAAAGATACTAGCGACACAATTAAAGAGGCCTTGGAAGCAACCTACAAAGTAAACAATGATTCAATAGGCTTGGCGAAATCAGCCTTTGAAATCGCACTAAACCAACTTATATAGGCTATGGAAGTATTTATTCTAGTTGTTTTTATTCTTGGATACCTAGCGATAACGCTAGAGCACTCCTTAAAAATAGACAAGCTGATCCCTGCACTTGTAATGATGGCAGTTGCTTGGGCTGCAATCGCATTTGGATTAGATTCTTTTACTAGCTGGTTTGATCCTGGGAGCCATCATTTGGTTGAGGGATTTTCAAATCTTCCATTAAACGGAGCGCATGGGGAAATGTCTAAGATGGATTGGATGGAGGAAACATTGCTACATCACTTTGGAAAAACCTGCGAAATTTTGATTTTTCTGGTCGGAGCGATGACCATTGTCGAAATCATTGACCATTTCAATGGTTTCCAAACCTTTAAGGCAATGATCAGTACGAGAAAAAAATCAAAGCTCTTATGGATTGTCTGTATNCTNGCNTTCATTTTATCNGCTATTATNGACAACCTNACNGCAACAATTGTATTNATTACNATACTNNGNAAAATNATTAAAGAAAAAGAGCTTAGAATGTGGTTTGCNGGAATGATCATTGTNGCNGCAAATGCAGGAGGTGCTTGGTCGCCAATTGGAGATGTNACNACTACCATGCTTTGGATGCAAGANAANGTCACTGCNTTAGTACTTGTNGAAACNCTTTTGATTCCATCNATCGTTTGTATGCTGATTCCAACAATTATNGCNACCTATTTACCNGCATTNAAAGGNGAAATTGAGGCCGANGAAACGACAGANGAGCATAATAATAAGAACAGTGCATTCATGCTTGTTTTAGGGCTNTTACTCATTGTGTTNGTNCCAATATTCAANACGCTAACCCATTTACCTCCATATATTGGAATGATGCTCTCTTTAGGAATCATGTCTATGGTTGCAGANATCATGACAAATCGAGANTTNTCCTTAAAAAAGACCGAACACCAAGACCATGGACATGGACCNACNTTCAAGGCGCTCACAAAAATNGAAATGCCNAGTATTTTGTTCTTTCTNGGNATNCTAATGACNGTAGCTGCACTAGAATCTNTNGGNATGGTTTTCACCTTTGGAAATACTGTGAANGGGATTATGCCTGAAAATGTATTTGTAGCATTGCTCGGTATTGGTTCAGCAATCATTGACAATGTNCCACTTGTAGCCGCATCAATGGGAATGTTCCAAGATGCCATGGATGCAGAGGTTTGGCATTTTATTGCTTATGCTGCGGGTACCGGTGGATCAATGCTGATCATTGGTTCTGCTGCAGGAGTTGTAGCCATGGGAATGGAAAACATTTCATTCTTCTGGTACCTGAAAAGAATTTCCTTATTGGCTCTTGTTGGTTATTTTGCCGGTATTGGTGTATTTTTAATTTTNTAGTAACTATCTTTCAACTAAACGTTTTGTCATTATGAATCTATTTTTTTTAACTGCTGCCCCAACTGAAACGACCAAAACTTTTTGGGAAGTTTTCGTCAATACTGATGAGCTCGTTGGTCTGACCATTAATGTTACCCTATTGCTGATTTTAGGCTATGTTGTTTTCATCTTTGTGAAAAAGTATTTTGATTTCAANAGCATACTTAAAAGCTACAGTGCCATCAATAGAAAAATAGAGGAAGAATATGATTCTATGATGCTGAGTAAATATGAAAACTCAACAAATCCTTTCAAAAAGCTAATTTCAAAATATATTTCGTCCTATAAAGATGGAAACCAAAAATCTATTGCGGAATCTCAATTGAAAAACCAAGGGGATTTCGAAATGGCAAGACTCGGAGAAAAGCTAGGTGTTTTGGCTACATGTTCTGGTGTTGCACCAATGATTGGCTTCCTNGGAACCACACTTGGTATGGTTTCTGTATTTATCGGCCTAGAGGGCGCGGGTACCCTAGAGATCAAAACAATCTCCGGAGGTATTCTAACAGCAATGACTACTACTGTCTCAGGATTGGTTGTTGGGATTGTTGCTTATGTTGGTTACAATCACCTCGTGATGAAGCTTGAAAAAATTGCGATTGAAATGGAGAATATTTCATTCAACTTAATGAAAAACTACGATAAGAAAGGAGACCAATAATCCATCATATCATGAGCTTAAACCAAAGAAATAAAATTAAAATTGAAGGAGGAATGGCCAGCATGACTGACCTTGTCTTCTTGCTATTGATTTTCTTCATCATTATGAGCTTGATGGCGAACAATCAAACACCGCTTGATCTACCAAAAGCGGAACAAAATTTACCGACAGACCAGACCCCTGTAGAACCTACTGTTCTCGTCCTAGAAAACAACAACTATGTAGTAAAACTAGGCGATAAAGAAAGTGAAGAGGTCAATTACGAAGAAATGGAAGGTTTGATTACTGCNGCGGTAGAAGAATCAGGAAAGACCAAAGTNCGCATTGCCGGTCATAAGCAAGCAGACTATGAATCTGTTTTTAAGGTCCTTGGTTTGTCTCAATTCAATGGATGGGATCCTGTATTGGCCTACGACAAATAAAACGCATTGAAAAAGAAACAAAAAGACAAACACAAAAAGAAGTCTATGGTCTTCACGCTGAGCTTTATGCTCATCGTATTGATTTGCTTGTCTTTCATCAAATTTAGCGTTCCTATTGAGGTCAAATCATTGGTAACGGTTGCCCCTCCTCTGCCTCAAGAAATAAAAAACTTTGTAGCTGAATCNCACAAAGCCCAAAGTAAAAAACCTTCAAAGTCCAAAAAACCAGCCCAAAGTAAAAACCCAACAAACAATTCCAATGATGAATTGACGGATAATAAACCAGATGAAGCTGTCTCAAACCCTTTTGGAGGTAGCGGAGGCGGACAAGAATTTGGTGGTGGCAGTAACGGGGATAATTCTGGAGGTGGAGATAATGGCGGNAACGGNGGCGGCGGATTTGGAGAATTGGTTCGAATGAACTCTCCAGTTCCAGACCAACCAAATACAGACTANAGCGGTCAAGTAGCAATCATTCTNACGGTCAANGATAAGGGATTTGTTATTTCAGCAAAGTCAACAAATGGAACTACACATCCCGATCAAAACGTTATCAAGCTTGTTGTTGATCACGTCAANAAGAATGTAAAATTCAAAGCGCAACCTGGAGCACCTATCCGAACGGCTTTTTANACGGTTCAAATTGACGCAGGATAAGTNTANATCACAAATTGACTGGTTATTCAATCAATTTCCCGCCTTTCAAAAGCAAGGAGGAATGGCCTATAAACCTGGGCTAAGCCACACAGAAAAACTTCTAGATCATTTTAATCTCGATGTCACAAAACTCAATGCAGTACATGTAGCAGGTACCAACGGAAAAGGCAGCACCTGCAGCTTTTTGGCTTCTTTACTAACAGAATCAAATCAAAAAGTCGGTCTTTTCACATCACCACATATTTTTGACTTTAGAGAACGCATAAGGATAGACGGCGTCATGATCACTCAAACAGAAGTTTCGGACTATATTGAAGNAATTCAAACCCTACAGCTCGATTTTAAGCCTTCTTTTTTTGAAATCACCTTTGTACTANCGGTAAANCANTTCTTAAACCACGGTTGTGACTATTGCATATTTGAGACGGGTATGGGCGGACGATTAGACGCAACCAATGTGCTNCACCCANTCGCAACAGCCATTACAAATATTAGTCTAGATCACACGGAGTTTTTAGGNAATACGCTAGAAGCTATTTCAAAGGAAAAAGCGGGCATTATCAAGGCAAATACGCCGCTTTTTATTGGNAAAAAAGAACCGCATAGCTTTCCTATATTTGAGTCCGTATCAAAGAAAAATAATGTGACACTGCATATAAATCAGAATCAATATCACTTTGAAGGATTGCCTGAATATCAAAAAGAGAACTTCAATCTTGCACTCAACTTGTTTCATTTTGTTTCGAAANGTAAAAGTCATCCCAATAACGTGGAAAAAGCATTACAACAATTGGAGCAAAACACGGGCTATGGTAAGAGNCTGGANTGTNTTGCTGAAAATCCCGTACTTTATTTAGANGTATCCCANAACGATGAGGGCATTCAAAGATCAGTTGAATATGTCAAAGACCAATCAAAAGGAAGGCTCTTTATTATTTTTGGCGGTGCAAAGGACAAAGAATACAGTGCTCGGACATTAGAGGTTCTTAATCATGCGCAGACGAGCTTTTGTCTATTTTCGAACCCTCGNTCTAAATCAAAAGAGGATTGGAAGCAAGCCACAAGGTTTTTTGAAAGAGAACCGCCNATTTTCTCAAATTTAGGCGAAGCTATTGAACGAATAAGACCTATGTTGGCTGAGGAAGATACGCTGCTCATTACGGGTAGCTTCTTTTTAATTTCGGATTACAAACCGTCCTTTTGGCAAATAAATCGTTTGTAAATCCCAAAATAGCTTTATCTTTGCCTCGATGGAAAAGCAGGTCATCCTTAACGCGAAGCACCTTGAATTGACTCTTAAAAGACTTTGCCATGAGCTCATTGAAACCCATAACGACTTTACTGAAACAGTTATAATTGGCCTTCAGCCAAGAGGAATTCACGTTGTCCAGCGGGTAAAAGAGCAGCTTGAAACNATACTTGGCAAGGAGATTACNTGCGGTTCTCTAGACATTACTTTTTACCGAGATGACTTTAGAAGAAGAGAGACACCGCTTATCCCAAGTGTAACAAATATTGACTTTAGCATAGAAAATAAGAACATTGTCCTCGTAGATGACGTACTATTCACTGGAAGAACAATTCGATCAGGACTAGATGCACTGCTTTCCTTTGGTAGACCCAAAAGTGTTGAGCTCCTAGTGCTCNTTGACAGGCGCTTCAGAAGAGACCTTCCAATTGACGCAAACTATGTCGGCAAAGCCGTAGATACNTTGTTGTCAGAACGGGTATCGGTCGAGTGGACAGAAATTGAAGGACAAGACAAAATAGTATTGTATAGTAAAGAAAATGATGAATAATTTAAGCGTTGAGCACCTTATTGGAATTAAAGAGCTGTCGACTGAGGACATCAATTTAATATTCAAAACAGCCGATAGTTTTAAGGAAGTAATCAATCGTCCNATAAAAAAGGTACCATCCTTAAGAGACATCACCATCGCCAATTTATTTTTTGAAAATTCAACTCGTACAAAATTGTCCTTTGAGCTGGCAGAAAAAAGATTGTCAGCAGACATTGTGAACTTTAGTGCATCCGGAAGTTCAGTTAAAAAAGGAGAATCGCTCGTAGATACAGTAAATAATATCCTTTCCATGAAAGTGGACCTTGTTGTCATGCGACACCCCAACCCGGGAGCGGCATCCTTTTTATCTAAAAAAGTAGGCGCGAAGGTTATTAACGCGGGAGATGGGACACATGAGCACCCAACACAAGCACTTCTTGATGCTTATTCAATTAGAGAAAAACTAGGAAGTGTAGAAGGGAAAAAAGTCGTGATCGTAGGAGATATTTTGCACTCAAGAGTTGCACTATCCAACATTTATTGCCTTCAAAAGCTTGGAGCNGAAGTCATGGTATGTGGTCCATTAAACTTGATTCCTAAAAATATGAAGGACCTTGGGGTGAAGGTATCCACAAACCTCAAAGAAGCGCTAGAATGGTGTGATGTTGCGAATATGCTGCGCATTCAGCTAGAAAGACAGGACGAAACCTATTTTCCTTCCTTACGAGAATATTCAATGTTATTTGGGCTNAANAAAGAAATTCTAGACTCACTATCAAAAAAAATAGTTGTTATGCATCCAGGGCCCATAAACAGGGGTGTTGAGATCACATCTGACGTTGCGGACAGCGATCAAAGTATCATTCTTCAGCAAGTAGAAAATGGTGTTGCAGTGAGAATGGCAGTAATTTATTTGCTTGCCTCTCAAATTGAACGCTAAATTTTATATTTTTGAGGNTAATGAAGAACTTTTCATCTGAACATAAAGGAAATGTTGCGGTCGTTTACTCACAAGTGGATAAATTAGACTCAACAAATGCACCTGAACTCAAAAGCTTATTTATCNACCTGAATAAAAGCGCCAATAACCTTATCGTTTTGGATATGAGCCAAACCAAGTATTGTGACTCATCAGGGCTCAGTGCCATACTGATTGCAAACAGGCTTTGCAAAGATACCAGTGGCTCTTTTCACTTGGCTGGATTACAACCTGATGTTCTTAAGCTGATTCAAATTGCTCAGCTAGACAAAGTGCTCAATCTGAGTGAAAATCTAGACAGCGCACTGGCCACCTTAAAATAGTGAATTTCTATGTAACCATTCTAGGAAGTGGTGCTGCACTACCTACAAAAAACAGAATGCCTTCAGCGCAATACATCAATTGCAACAACCGACATTTTTTAATTGATTGTGCAGAGGGAGCGCAGCTTCAGCTTCGGAAATATAAGATCAACTTTCAAAAAATTAGCCACATATTCATTTCACATCTTCATGGTGATCATTACTTTGGGCTGGTTGGCCTTTTGAGCTCTATGAATTTATTAGGAAGAGAAAAAGAGCTAACTATTTATGGACCAAAAGAACTCGAAGGTCTTATTCGCCCTATGCTAGAGTTCGGAGGTGCTCGATTAGGTTTTAATGTGGGCTTTGTCGAATTAAAGATGGATACCAATGCAATCATATATGAAGATGATATTGTCGAGGTCCACAGCTTTCCATTGGTCCATAAAATTCCAACATGTGGCTTTTTAATCAAAGAGAAACCAAAACCACTGAAAATTAACCCAAAAAAAATAAAAGAATATGATTTAAAAATTGAGCATTTCAAAGCTTTACAGAGCGCTCAAGATATTGTTCTTGAATCTGGAGAAAAATGTAAATACCAAGAGCTTACACTGCCTGCACAGGAGGCCTTGAGTTACGCCTATTGTTCGGATACCAAAAAAAGTTTAACTATTTCAAAACATGTTACAGGTGCTACAGTTTTATACCACGAGGCAACATTTCTGATAAAAGATCAAAAAAGAGCAAATGCCACAGCGCATTCCTCAACAAAGGATGCTGCAGATATAGCAATCGCGGCAAAAGTTAAAAAGCTGGTTGTGGGACATATTTCATCTCGCTACAAAACGAATGAAGGGCACCTCAACGAACTTAAGGAGCTGTTTTTAAACAGTGATGTTACTGAAGATGGCATGTGCATTGATTTGACTAAAGTATGATCAAAGACTTAATGGTCATCATCATTAAGAAAAAACTTGTAAAAATTGTTATAAATAAAACTGTAGCCTCCACCCTATTTTTAGTCTCAACCACAATCTGTTCTTTTTTGTGAAGAGATGCCGTTTGAAAAGCTACTTTGTCTGCAATAAATAATTTCATGACTTCATGATTTAATTTGTTTCGTAATTGTCTCATTGTTGTGTTTGTTTGTGCTTACAAAGATGATACAGTCTCCTCTGAGAAAACAGCTTTGGTAATAGATAAAAACCAAATTAAAGAAGCCTACACAGTAAAATATAAGTAATGATGCTATTGCTGTTACACAAAAACACGTAGTTCAATTAAAATGGAATGGACGCGTTATTTAATAGAGTCTTGTATCTTTGTCGAATCGCTTAAATTTTTCAACAAGAAAGCGGATTAAAAAGACAAGAAATTTTCATATGAATAAATTATACAAACTACTCTTTTACCTTTTGATATCAGTAAAATCAATTGCTTGTGATGATAGTTCATTTAGCTTAATAAGTCAGACTGATAATGGTGATGGCACCTATACATATGAAATTGAATTATGTAACCAAATGTTAGGTCTTGAGGGAATACCAGATGGTTTTGAATTGGTTTTTTCTGGGGGCACATTTACAAACATTGTTAGTTTTACGCCAAACTCATTATTCACTTCAGGATCAGATGAATATATTGGGAGCATTCAAGGTGCTGGGACAACAATTATTTGGGCGCTTCAAACCTTGTTTCCAGTCCATAATTCTAATTTATTTTGCAATAACATAAGCATAACTACCCAGGGTGAACCGGGGGTTGTTGATATAGATTATCATCAGGGTTACCCTGGTTGTACCGATCAATATATTTTCCCTTCATCACCTGCCTGTGAAATTGAATTAGCGCTGGGAAACCAAACCCCTTGTGACCCATTAACCAACACTTATACTCAAGAAATTATCGTTTCTTATCAAACACCACCAAGTTCTGGAACATTAGATGTAAATGGCCAGTCTTTTGCCGTTACTTCTAGCCCACAAACGATAGCCTTAACTGGGTTAATAGCAAACGGAGGCACCGTAGATGTTAATGCTTTATTTTCCTCTGAACCAACTTGCAGTATTCTTAGCAATGATTTATTTACCTCACCTCTCTCTTGTATTTGTAGCACCAATACGGGAACCACGGAGGCACTTACCTCGGATGTATCTAATACTGATTTTGTTCTTTGCTTTAACGAAACAATAGACCTAACAAGTACGGGATACACATTACCAGATGCCTTACCAAATTCAAGCATGGGATATGCGCTCTATACATGTTTACCGACGACAAATAATCCTACAACGGATGTCTGTTTTTCAGGACAATATATTATTGGAGATGCGGCAAGTAGTGTCAACGATGGTACGTTTGCACCCGCGATAGCGTCCCCAAATCAAACCATTTGGATGGTACCAATTACGATGGATATGGCTGCACCTCCTATATTTAATCATGATGCGGATGGTGATGGGTGTTTTGCCATGGGTACACCAATTGAAATCACCTATTTGAATCCCATAACAACATCATCAGTGTCAGATTGTGGCGCTGGTAACATGAGCGTAAATGTGAGCGGTGGATTTCCTGAATTCTTTATTGGTGATTACAATTTAACAAATACAGGATCAGGTACCTTGAGCGCTACAACAATAAATAATAGCGGAGGTTCAGTAACAATATCGGGATTAATCAATGGAGATACCTACAGTTTGAGTATTGTAGATGAAAATGGTT
>NHBV01000021.1 GCA_002167775.1 Crocinitomicaceae bacterium TMED16
TATCCAGAGCGTTTTAAAACCAATTCCCATAGATATAATTTTATGGAGCATCCTAAACTTGAGTTTAAGGAACCAAATCCTGCGCTGATACAAAATATGAATCTCGCTTTTTACGCGTTGGAAAAAGGAGGTACATCGGCTTGTGTGTTGAATGCGGTCAACGATATTGCCGTGGAAGCTTTTTTAAACCATAAAATTAGCTTTGCGGAAATATCAAAGCTTAATAATGACGTTTTGAAGGCGACAGAAATTATAAAAAATCCAGTTTATGATGACTATTTGAGGTCTGATTACGCAGCACGCCAAGCTGCATTAAAACTTCTATCATGAAAACAATTCTCTTCGCAAGTACTTTGATTTTTCTACTTATTTCCTGCAAACAAGTGGTGTTTTTAAAAGCTCAACTGCACCATTCACATTGTGGCGGAGCACCGCCTACATCAGAAACTAGAAAGGGTTATCATACAGAACATGAAATGGATGTAACCATTATAGGTGACAATGATTCTATACATATGCATGTCTATGGAAATGACGAAGTAAAATTGAGACCCGGGAACTATCGCTGGTATCGTGGAACCAAATTAGTCGAGACAAAAGATTTCATTGAGGAGCTCCAAATAAGCTTGGATTCAAACTTTGTACTTCAGGGTGGTGCAGCTTGTATCGATGAATGGAAGCAAAAACCTGATGGAGAGTTCTCGGTAAGTTCTAATACAGATACCATTGCACTAACACTTAAATACAGATGTTATACAGGGATACTTCCATTTCCATGTGTGAAATATTTAGGGCCTATTTATCAGTAGCTTCAGCTATATATTTATGTTTATATAAGACTTCAAGTTTTTGGTACGCCTCTCGAATGTCTGCAATTGGTTCTACAATCAAGCGCAATCGATCTTGTTTTTGCAACAGTCTATAACCTTTTCCTTGGTTCGTTATTTCTTGTAATATTTCAGTAAATAGTGCTGATTCATAAAAAGGCGAATTGGCGTCAGAAATAAACGAACAAACCATTTTTTCAGATTTAATAACCAGTCGTTCAAGACCAATTTTTTTGGCCATCCATCTCAACTCAAATGAAAAGAATAATTCCTTCACCTGAACGGGTATTGGACCGAAACGGTCGATCATCCTTTCTTCAAAACCATTGAGCGACTCTAGGTTTTCAATATTATCGAGTTCTTGGTATAGACTTAAACGCTCTGCAACATCATTTACATATGAGTCAGGTATCCTAACTTCATAGTCTGTCTCAAAAACGCATTCAGTCGCATATGTTGTTAGCTGATCGCTATTGCGCTCACTAAATAGTTCTTTAAACTCTTTTTCTCTGAGCTCTTTCATTGCTTCGTTTAGGATTTTTTGATACATTTCGAAACCGATTTCTGAGATAAATCCACTTTGTTCGCCTCCCAGCATATTTCCTGCACCTCTAATGTCTAAATCCTTCATTGCGATATTGAAACCAGAACCCAAGTCAGAAAATTGAACCAATGCTTCTAGTCGTTTTCTGGCCTCTGAAGTAAGCACTGTTGTTTTTGGAGCAATAAGATAACAGAACCCTTTTTTATTGCTTCGACCCACTCTTCCTCTTAGCTGATGTAAGTCACTTAATCCAAAGTTTTGCGCATCATTAATAATGATTGTATTGGCATTGGAAATATCTATTCCCGATTCTATTATCGTTGTTGCAATTAAAACATCATATTTTCCTTCTATGAAATCCATCATGTTTCTTTCTAATACCTTTCCATCCATTTGACCATGCCCAATGCCTACTTTTACTCCTGGACAAAGACGTTGAATCATTCCTGCAATTTCTTTGATGTTCGCAATGCGATTGTTTACAAAGAAAACCTGTCCGCCTCTTGAAACCTCATAGGAGATGGTATCCCTAAGCATCTCTTCATTAAATGTCACGATTTCTGTAAGTACTGGTTGTCTATTGGGTGGAGGTGTATTGATAATGCTTAAGTCTCTGGCGCCCATTAACGAGAATTGAAGTGTTCTTGGTATGGGAGTTGCTGTCAGTGTTAGTGTATCTACAGTTGTTCTTAATGTTTTGAGTTTATCCTTAACTGATACGCCAAACTTCTGTTCTTCATCAATGATCATTAGCCCCAAATCTTTGAATTGAATTCTATTTGAGACAATGGCATGCGTACCAATTAAGATATCAATCTGTCCTTTTTTGAGCTTTTGAATGGTTTCCGTTGTTTGCTTCGCACTTTTAAATCGATTCACGTAATCAATATTGCAAGGAAACTCTTTCAACCTTTCTTTAAAGCTTCGGAAGTGTTGCAACGAAAGTATGGTCGTAGGAACTAAAATAGCCACCTGCTTGCTGTCTGCTACGGCTTTAAACGCAGCCCGAATAGCGACCTCTGTTTTTCCGAACCCAACATCTCCACATATCAATCTATCCATTGGAGTTTTTGACTCCATATCTTTTTTCACATCTTGAGTCGCCTTATACTGGTCAGGTGTATCCTCATACATGAACGAAGCTTCAAGCTCATTTTGTAGGTAGGTATCTGGTGTGAATGCATAACCTGGTTGACTTCTCCTTTTTGCATACAGCTGAATAAGATCAAAGGCAAGTTCTTTTATTTTTTTCTTCGTCTTATTTTTAAGGGTATTCCATGTTTGTGTCCCTAGCTTATTCATTTTTGGAACTGAACCATCCTTTCCTGTGAATTTGGAAATTCTGTGCAGAGAATGGATACCGACATAAAGGACATCTCCCTCTTTGTAAATGAGTCTTATTGTCTCCTGAGGTTTGCCATTAACATCTATGGTCTCAAGTCCAGAAAATTGTCCTACGCCATGATCAATATGGGTTACGTAGTCTCCTTTTTGAAGATTGTAGATCTCTTTTAAGGTGAGTGCCTGTTTCGCCTGTCTAAAACCTTCTTTTAATCTAAACCTGTGGTATCTTTCAAAAATCTGATGATCAGTGTAACAAACTATTTTAGATTCTTTACAAATGAAGCCTTCATGTAATGCTGAATTCATAGGAGTAAATTCTACAGAAGCACCAATGTCTTCAAATATCTGATAGAGTCGCTCAATTTGTTTAGGTTGATTAGAGAACAAGAAATTTGTAAACTTTTTTTTCTGATGTTCTAAGAAATCATCTTTTAAAAGCTCAAAGTTCTTGTTAAAACTAGGTTGCGGTGATAGCGAAAATTCTATCTTTTTACTCCCTTTGAAATATGAATTATTGTTGAACTCAACGAGCGTTGTTAACTCAAACACGTCGATACATTCTTTTTCATTCAAAAATAACTGCTCTGGTTTGCTAAGTTTTTCTTTATTTTCTAATCTATCAAAGATCTGATGTGCTTTATCGAATTCTAATTGAATACGTGCTAATGTTCTTTCTACAGAGTCAATCCAAAGTACTTTATCACCTTTAAGGTATGTAAAGAATGAATCCATTCCCTTTACAAGCATTTCGCCTTGAATATTCGGTACAATCGTAAAGAATGAGTGACTGCTTATGGAAAGCTGACTCGCTGCATCAAATGTTCTGATCGACTCGACCTCGTTTCCAAAGAACTCTATTCTGTAAGGCGTGTCTGAAGCAAAAGAAAAGACATCGACAATTCCTCCTCTTATTGAATATTGCCCGGGTTCATAAACATAATTAACTTGCTCAAAATTATATTCCAGCAAAAGTTCGTTAATGAATTCAATAGAGTAGGTTTTATCCACTTCTATTTTCATTGTATTGGATTTCAACTTTTTTACCGACAGTACCTTTTCAAATAAAGCTTCGGGGTAGGTGATGACCCAGCAGTTTTTTTGTGAGCTAAGTTTTTTTAGGGCTTCTGTTCGTGCAACAACGCTTGCATTGTCTGTGTCTTCAATCTGATATGGGGTTTTATAGGATGCAGGATAGAAGACCAAACGTTTGTCATTTGGATAAAGCCCCTGTAAATCATTAAGAAAGTAGGCTGCATCCTCTTTATTATCAAGAACGAACACATGATGGCCTGGACATTGGTTGGCACAGGCAGCTGAAAAAATGGATTGAGCAGAACCAACCAATCCCGACCAGTTGATTTTGGTCTCAAGTTTCTCAATAATTTTCAGGGTTTCTAATACCTTCGGATGTTCCTGAGAACGGTTGTTGAAGCTCTTGAGGTTCATGTTAGTTCAAAAAACTCATTGCTTTTTCAACCATATTTTTTGAGCCAATAAAAAGTGGCGCACGCTCGTGGAGCGCTTCGGGCTCAATTTCTAAGATGCGTTTTCTACCAGTAGTTGCTAACCCTCCTGCTTGTTCGGCAATAAATGCCAGCGGATTGCATTCGTATAACAATCTTAGTCTTCCTTTTGGCGCTGCGGGGACATTGGGATAAATATAAATTCCTCCTTTAATCAGACTTCTATGAAAATCTGCAACCAATGAGCCGATATAACGGCCCGAATATGGACCATTGTAGTCATTTTCTTTACTCTGACAAAATGCGATGTACGCTGCCACACCAGGTTCACATTCTTTTATATTTCCTTCGTTCATAGAATAGAGCCTACTTGACTCAGGCATTCTCATATTGCTGTGTGAAAGAATAAATGTTCCACTTGAAGGGTCTAATGTAAATCCTTGAACGCCATCACCCCAACTTAACACGAGCATCGTTGATGTTCCGTATAAAACATATCCTGCGACAGTCTGTTTTCCCCCTGCCTGTAGCATATCTTCAAGCGTTGCGGCTTGACCGTATTTTGAAGTTCTTTTATAAATAGAGAAGATTGTTCCAACAGATACATTAACATCTATATTGCTTGAACCATCTAGTGGATCAAATAGAACGACGTATGACGCTGATTTTGTTTTTTCCGTATCGAAGGCAAGATGAGCTTCATTTTCTTCTGATCCTATTCCAGCAACAGACCCACAATTCTCGAACGCATTGATAAATGCAATATCGGCTATAACGTCTAGTTTTTGTTGCTCTTCTCCCTGTATATTTTGTCCGCCTTGCGCACCTAAAACGCCATCTAACAGCGCTGCTTTCTGAAGATCATGGCTTACTTTTACCGACGCACTTGTTATCGATTCAAGTACTGGCCATAGTGCTTTGTCAAGACCTTTTATGGATTGTGCTTTCGCAAAATAGTCATGAAAGGTCATGTCGTGTTTATGTATTTTGAATTGTGACTTTAATTTAATCTTAAAGGCGTTCTAGCTGAACATAATACTTTGTCCATAACCCTCCTTGTAAACTGGATTTACGATTAGTGCGGGAATTAAAGCATCATTTGTAATGATGTATTGCTCATAATTTGAGGTAATCGCATTCAAAAAGTTGCTTTTGTTGAGATTCATTATGGCTATTAAATCTGCATCCACGGATACAGCATATTTTACAACTTCCTTATCAAACCCAGATCTTGAAATCAATGTATGTTTCATATCAACCTCTCTATCTTTAAAGAATCTTTTGGCAAATACAATATTTGATTTAACCTGATGCTTGAGGAAATCATCTGTTTCATCTGGTATGACAACATGAACCTGAGAGCCGAAATATTTAGCAAGCCTGGAAACAATTGTCAGCTTTTGTTTTGTTTCTTTATTCAAGTCCATCGGAACAACTATTGAATCGTACCCCGTTGGTTTTACAAGCTTTTCTTGAACAATAATAAAAGGGACAGAAGAGTTTGTCACAACTTTTAAAGCGTGACTTCCCGTTACATGCTGCCATCCAGTCGCACCATGTGTTCCCATAAAAATCAGCTTTGCTTCATGTTCTGCAGCAAAATCACCAATATCCTCAAAAATACTTCCAATTCTTACATTTGGAAAAAGACCAACTTCATGAGATTTAAACTTTTCGACAATCTCTTCTAATTTGATATTTGCTTCGTGAATTTGGTTTTGTTTTGCCACTACATGAAGTAATTGAACTTCTGCATCTAAAGGTTTTGCAGTTGCAATTGCATGTTCAAGAGCAATATCTGCTACCTTTGTAAAGTCATGCGGTACAATAAATGTTTTTTTACTCATTGCTAGATTTTGGCGTAAAGTTAAGATAAAGTAATAAAAATATGACGTTTTTGTATCTTTATTTTTGATTACTAACCCCTAAAGATACTCAGTTTATGCCATTAATAGGTAGGTTTTTAAAGCAGACAACAGCCTTAAGTTATCGCAAGAACGCGAAGAAAACTCAGGGTTACAATGAGCAAGTTAAAGTGCTTCAGTATTTGTTGTCTAAATCGAAGACGACTAAGTTTGGTTTGGCCCATAATTTTAGTGCTATTTTAAGCAAGGAAATGGTACGCGCTTATCAGCAGGAGGTTCCAATTATGGATTATGATTCCTTTTATAATAAATGGTTAAAGTATTCTATTTTAGGTGAAAAGGACAATACCTGGAGAGGCCGCATAAAATATTATGCTTTGTCATCTGGAACTACTGGCTCTCCGAGTAAAAGGATTCCTGTTACCTCCGAGATGATTCGTTCCTTTCAGAAATCAAGTCTAAGACAACTAAGTATCTTGCATAGCTTAGATCTTCCGCAATCCTTCTACAGTACTACGGTATTGACAGTAGGAGGTTCTACGAAGCTGGCCTACAAAGAAACGCATGTCGAAGGCGACTTAAGTGGAATATTGAAAAAACATACTTCTTTTATCGCTTCTCCTTTTACGAAACCGGGCGCACGCATAAGTGGGGTCAAGGATTGGAATAAAAAACTTGATCTGATGGTTGAAAAAGCACCGAAATGGGATGTTGGAATTATTGCAGGAATTCCCAGCTGGTGTATCATGTTATTGGAGCGAATTATTGAGCGACATAAATTAGATTCAATTCATGATATATGGCCCAATTTATATGTATATGTTCATGGCGGTGTTTTCATGGATCCTTACGTCAAAAGATTGAATCAGTTGGTGAACCGTGAAATTGATTTGTTGGATACCTATTTGGCAAGTGAGGGTTATTTTGCCTATCAAGAGGATCCCGCTAGAAAGGGAATGAAGCTTTTGTTAAACAATGGTATTTTCTTCGAATTTGTTCCTTTTACAGCTGATAATTTTGATGAAGAAGGCACAATTAAGAAGTCTGCAGCGGCGTACACGATTGAACAAGTGCAGGAGGGGGTGGATTATGCTTTAGTTATTTCAACCAATGCAGGCCTCTGGAGATACTTGATAGGAGACTTGGTTCGGTTCAAAAATACAGAAGAAAATGAATTGGTTATTTCTGGAAGAATTAGGCAATTCTTGAGCCTTTGTGGAGAACATTTGTCTTTGGAAAATATTAACGATGCTTTATTGAAGACCAGCTCGTTTTTTAACATCGACTTTTCGGAGTTTACGATTTATGCCGATGTCGATAAGCATTGTCATTGCTGGTATCTGGGGACAAATAAAAATGTTGATGACCCAAAGGCAATCATCTCATTTTTGGATGACGCACTTAGAAGTGCGAATGACGACTATAACTCTGCTAGGAAATATACTTTGAAAGCCCCTGAAATAAAGATTGTTTCGCCTGCTGTTTTTTATGGCTATATGGCCAAAGTAAAAAAGCTAGGTTCTCAAAATAAGATGCCAAGGGTATTGAATAAAAAACAGTCCAAAACCTGGCTTGATTTTATTAACGCATTTTAGAACTTGAGAAGATCGACTTTTTACCAAAGTTAAATTTGAGACTTACCTCAACGGTCTGTCGATACATTGAGGCGATTTTACCTAGCTCATAATCATAGGAAATACCTATTAAGAATCCTCCTAGGTCAAGGAAAACAGAGGGGATTATCGCACCTGTACTTCTAAAGTAAGAACCTATTACGAAGTATTGGTCGCTTACAAATGAAGTTAAACGTGATGCTGATTTCATTTTAAGTCGGTAAAACATCCCTCCAATTGTTTCAAGGTATTGAGCTTGTATAAACTGAGCAGCACTAAATTCTAAGTTGGACTCCGGAGATAATCCATATCTAAGATTGGCATGAATACACATTTTGATGGGGAGTTTGTCATCAACGAGAGAATTATACCTCAAGGTGGGGCGATTTAAATGCTGCATCGAAAACCCTCCTTGGAAGCTTAAGTCGCTTGCTGAAAGTGTATTTTCGTTGTCCTTATTGTAACTATATGCGACGCCTATGCCCGCATCAAGATGTGAGAATGAATTCACTCCGTTCACCTCATTCGGATCAATATTGGGGTCGAATTGAGTCCCGTTCCATTGATTGTAAAAGGTGAGTCTTGAAAAATCAGCTGATCGGTTAGAATAGCCCACTTGAATACCAGCGGATATGGCATGCGCTTTTGAAAGAGGTAAAACACCACTTGCTGTTACTCCTCCCGTTTTGATACTGAATTTTGAATCACCTCCAATATCATTGATAAAATAAACGCCTAAACCAGAATATGCACTTGTTCTCCGCGCTTGTTTACCTATAGAGAACTCCATCATACCCATACTTGTCATAAATTGAGTCCCTGCACCAAGCCATTGGTTTCTGTGTTGAAGTGAGATTCGTTCGAAACCAGAAAAAGTCGAGGTGGTAGCAGGATTAATCATGGCCATTGATTGGTCAATTTGGGAATAGTGGAAATCCTGTGAAAAACCACATGCTGGAAGAAGAATAAATGCCAATATTAAAATCCTCATCTTATCGAATTAGTGTTATGTTACCCGAAAGGGTTTCTGAAGAACCATCTGTATATTCAACCTTCATGATGTATGGGTATACACCAGAATTACAATCTACACCTTTATATTTACCATCCCATTGAAAGCCTTTCGTATCAGATTCAAACATTATTTTACCCCATCTATTGAAGATTTGAAATTGAAATGATGCTACATTTTGTCCAGTAATGATTTGAAATATATTGTTTTCCCCTGGGCCAATTCCATTTGGCGAGAAACCATTAGGAATATGTACACCTTCTGCCTCAATAATATCTGTCCAACCATCTCCATCTGTGTCCAGATTTGGGTCATCTATGATGAAAAATGCAACAATATCTTCTGGTGCATTTATGACAATACTATTCGTATCTTCAGTAATTGCAGAACCCAATGGACCTGTGGTATATTCCCAATGATCAAATATATATCCTGGAGCAGCTTTCGCTCTCAGATTGGTTTCAATGCCACCAAAATATTCTGTTGTCCAGGGATAGTTTGGAGCCCACACAGAATTCACCTTGATTTCTCCACTTTCAGCAGGGGAAACATCAAATGAAGTGGCGTGCGGACCATTCAAGTCATAGCAGTCGATAAGTCCTTCTTCAAGCGCCTCACATCTTTGGATAATAAAATCTCGAAGGTCTTCAACATTACTCTGCCATTCACCCATTGAACCTCCCCATCTCGCAATTTGACTTGTCATTTCAGGGGTTATTTTTAGTACCATGCTATCTAAAAGATAAAGCATAGAGTCGCATGAAAAATACGTATTTACAAGATCGATGTATCTCGTAACATAATATTGCTCTACAATTGGATTTTCAGCAATTAATTTCTCTAAAATATCAGTATGACCCTGTCCTCCTGGATTTGGCAAGTTTTCTGCATTACAAGGGTCAGCGTTTGCAGAAACATCAGGAATCCCCGTATAATTAACATAATGACCAAATGTCGCGTCCATATCCCACAATACATAACGCCATTTCTTTTTGTCCCCCTCTGGGTCCAAACCGTGCCACCAGGCAGTGTTCCAATTTAACCAGTCCATGTTTACTACGTATGAATTAAACATAAAGTAGTCGCACAAGGATTTCCAGTTCAACTTGCTATTCACGTAGTCGAAGTCTGCACCTGCTGACATGTTATTATTTTCAATATAATTCACCAAATTATCCCAGTTTGGTTGGGCGTCGGGTGCACCATAATCCTGCCATGTTCCTCCCCAAGTTTTTAAATATTCTATGTTGTATTTATCTTGATCATAATAGTAGTCGGTATAGTCACCATCATCTGCTTTTTCTCGGATTTCATAGACGCCCCAATATTCGCCATTTACGTATAGTAGGCATGACCTTGAGGTTCTTTCATCTAATCGCATACCCGCCCAAATAGACAATGTATGAATAAACGCATCTCTAATATGAGCACCACCATTTTCGAAAGGGTAATTATCGCTTGCCCCAGGCTTTAAAATTAAACGCTGAAAATCGTTTCTTTCTTTTTCTGGAAAGATTTGATGGTCGAAATCTCCATTATAACCGTATTGATCTCTCATGATAAAGTCAAAACCTCTCTGAGGGTAAGCCCATGAGTCATTACCATGCTTATTGAAATCTCCTTCACCTTCGTCAATGAATGTTCCATCTTCTTCAAAAAGTTCAAGCGAACCAATAGGTTCAAATTGAGTCCCATCTAATAGTTCGTATACACCTTCACTAGAAATCGAAACGATAGGTAAGTCATGAGATTCGTTTATAAAGTAGGTGTTGCTTTCGTTGAATGAGGGTAG
Source organism: Crocinitomicaceae bacterium TMED16 (assembly GCA_002167775.1). Lineage (GTDB taxonomy): Bacteria > Bacteroidota > Bacteroidia > Flavobacteriales_D > Crocinitomicaceae > UBA952. The sequence goes on from NHBV01000021.1 coordinate 10,461, forward strand.
TTCTGCACTAAATGCTGCTGCACGCAATACAGATGTTGAACTAATATTAACAGGACCCGTGTATAATGTTGAACCGGCATTAGGGTCAGAACCGTCTGTCGTATATCTTATTTGTGCGGAGGCATCAGGACATGTTATCGCAACGTTTATTGCTCCTGGATAAAAACCAGCCTCGATATCAAAAACTGGCTTTGGTGTATAAAAGTTTTGGGCTCCAGTATTTTGACCGTTTGGGGTTGGACTTGTAAAAAGTTTAAAGTCAGGACTTCCATCGGTTTCTCTCCCTACAGAATGGTTTGCTTGAGTTGGGTGCACAATTTTGAAAGAATCCACAACATTTCCGAATGTATTCGAAAGAATCACCCAATCACCTTCAGTCTGTGAAAGTTTAAAATTAGTGTGTAATTCTCCACCTTGATCTATGTCCCTTCCGGTACAGAAAATAAGTTTATGGTCATTTGCATTTATATCACTTGCGGGGAATGTCCATTTGAGAGGGTTTCCTGAACGATCGGAGAGATACCACCCTGTTAAATCTACATTTGCTCCCGTTGTATTGTATAATTCAATCCAATCTTCTTTATCGCCGAAGGCATCATTGATGCCATTTACATTAGATGCAGAGTACTCGTTTATCAGAAGCTGACTATTCACAGCTGAATAAAAAAGAAGTGCAATTAGAAATAAGGCGAATTTCATATTATGTTATTTAAATATTAACTTAAGTTTAAAATATTCTTATACAATTATGACGACAATTTGTCGTTTGAGTTGTATTATTGTCTAAACTTTTTTCTGATGATTCATAAAATTAAGCTATTTCTCTTTCTTTTTCTATTGATTATTACTTTTTCTTACTGCTCCAAAGTTGAAGGCCCAGGAGGCACAATTACGATTAAGGGAAAGGTTGTAGAAAGGGACCATGTTGGGGTTAATATTTTTGAATATCCTGCTGTTGACCAGGATGTTTTCATCATTTACGGGAATCAAAACTCATTTTATGATGATGACATAAAAACAAGCTATGACGGAAGTTTTGAGTTTAGGTATCTTCAAAAAGGAGATTATCAGGTTTTTGTCTATTCGGATGTAAACCCGGCTGACCAAACGCCTGATAATCCAAGTTCAACAACAGTGGTATTGGAGGCCGTCAATGTTGCTAACAATAATGAGATTTATGATATGGGAACCATCTACATAGACAAATATTAATGAGGTTATTTACAGCTTTCATTTTGTTTTTTATGATTGCTTTTTGTGGCAATGCACAAGATTTTGAGCAATGGACTTCTGTGAGGATGCGCTACAAGCTTAATGATCAAATTTCATTTTCAGCAAGCTTTTCAAATAGAATAGGAGATGGAAATGTGAAAACATTTTTTCCGGAAGCAACAGTCAAATACAAAGCCTTTAAATGGGCACACCTATCTATGGATTATCGTTTGGTATCTAAGCGAGATGATATTGGAAATTATTTGGGTGCAAATCGAGTTAATTTTAATGTAAAACTGCGTAATTCATTTAAGCGGTGGAAGTATAGCTGTCGATTGCGTTATCAGATGAGCTCAAGAGGCGGCAGTAATGACGCATATGAATCTGATTTTGATGAGGCATTGCGGTTTAAGCCAGTCATTGTTTACAACATTCGGAAGAGTATTTTTGAGCCTTTCTTCAGTTTAGATTTTTTCTATAATCCAACGAATGGTGTTTATGGAAATCGTTTTGATAAAGTCCGTTATAGCATTGGTAGCGCTATTGAGCTGGGAGATGCGCACGATTTAGATGTTTCCATAAAGTTTGACCAGCGTTTTAATTCAGGCAATAATGGCACTAAGTTAATTGTTGCTTTGGCCTATACCGCTAAGCTTAACAAGCTCCTGAAAGGTACGGCCAAAAAAGGTTTGTAATAACTTTAATTCCCTCTATCTAGGCACCTATAATGCAGTGCTTCTGCTATATGGTTCGATAATATGCCAGGGCTTCCTTCAAGGTCTGCAATCGTTCTAGATACTTTTAGAATTCTATGATATGACCTTGCCGAGAGATTTAGTTTATTCATGGCATTTTCTAGTAAATGCCTAGCATCTTTTGGCAGGCTACAAAACGTATTGATTTGGGGTGGGGATAAATTTGAATTACATAAAATATGTCCCAAGTTGTTGCATCTTTTTTCTTGGATTTCTCGCGCACGAATTACTCGTTTCTTAATATCTGAGCTAGATTCCTCCTTTTTCCTTGATTGAAGTTCGATTAAAGGTATAGAGGAGACTTGTACTTGCATATCGATTCGATCTAAAAGTGGTCCTGATATTTTAGAGCGGTAGCGTTGTACAGCATAGCTACTGCATTCGCATGATTTATTTGGGTCTGTTGCATGTCCACATGGGCAAGGGTTCATTGCAGCAATTAAAGTGAAATTAGCCGGGAATTCAGTTGCCATATTTGCTCGGGAAATACTTACAGCGCCTTCCTCTAGAGGCTGTCTTAAAACCTCTAAAGCATTCCTTTTAAACTCAGGTAGTTCATCTAAGAATAAAATACCATTGTGTGCCATTGAGATTTCTCCTGGCTTGGGTGTAGTTCCGCCGCCGACTAAAGCAACATCTGATATGGTATGATGTGGTGCTCTGAATGGACGTTTTTGAATAAGCCCTTGAATTGTTCCCTGTCTAAATGCAATACTATGGATGCTTGTGGTTTCGATTGCTTCATGTAAGCTCAAAGGGGGGAGTATGCTAGGCATTCTTTTTGCTAGCATAGATTTTCCAGCTCCGGGTGGGCCGATTAATAAAAGGTTATGTCCGCCTGCAGCAGCAATTTCAAAGGCTCTTTTTGCATGTTTTTGTCCTTGTACATCTTTGAAATCAAAAGAATCCTTGTTTTCATTTTGTTTATCCGTATTCCTTGAGGGAACAGAATACTCTTTTTTTTGTAAAAATTGAATAACATCAATAAGACCATGAACGGGTATTATATTTATTCCCTTAAGCATTCGAACCTCTTCATAATTTAAAGCTGGTACGATGATGCCCTTAAAACCTTCCTTTTTAGCCTGAATTGCTCTTGATAGAAGTCCTTTACAAGGTTGAATGGTCCCATCCAAAGACAACTCTCCCACAATAAGGTGGTCGGATAAATACTGAGCTGATATTTGATTACTTACTGCAAGAATACCAATGGCAATGGGAAGGTCGAAGACAGATCCTTCCTTTTTCAGGTCAGCCGGAGCCATATTGATGGTGATTTCTCGTCCAGGAAATTTAAGGTTATTGTTTTTAAACGCAGCCTTTATACGTTGATGGCTTTCCTTGACGGCGTTGTCTGGCAATCCTACCAAAAAGAAATTGATTCCCTTACCTAGATAAACTTCTATCGTTATTGTAATTGCGCTCAATCCATGGAGCGTACTTGAGTATGTTTTTATGAGCATTTTAATTTTAATTTCTATTTAAGATACGTTCTCCTATTCAATTTTAAAACTTGATATAATGCCTTTTTTTTACTATTTTCTATAGTCTTTTTTTATGGTAAATGTTCTAATAATGACCATGTAAAACCTAAAATTTCTATTGTATCTTTAGTTACTCAAATAAGATATTATTATGATTCACGGAACACACAATGCTGAGGCAGATGCTAGGAATGAAAATGTTTGGATTTCAATCAATGGTGATTTTTTTCAAAGGGATGAGGCAAAAATATCGGTCTTTGACAGTGGCTACCTTGTAGGGGATGGTGTGTGGGAGGGCATTCGGTTGCACCACGGTAAATTGGTATTTATTGATGATCACCTTAAGCGGCTCTGGACCGCAGCTCAAGCGACAGGTATAAAGCTTCCTTTTACTAAGAGTGAACTAATTACATCCATCAACAGCACTTTGTCCAAAAATGAAATGCATGATGGTGTGCACGTTCGTATTATGGTAACTAGGGGAATAAAAAAGACCCCATCTCAAGACCCAAGGCTGACAGTTTCGGGACCAAACGTGGTGATTATCGCAGAATATAAAAAAGCATCAAATGAGACCAAAGCGAAAGGGATCACACTCTTTACAAGCTCCTTTAGAAGAGGGAGTCCTGATTATTTGGATCCCAAACTGAATTGTCATAGCAAGCTTCATGAAGTTCAAGCCTTAATACAAGCCATTGAGGCGGGTGCTGATGAAGCGTTGATGTTAGATGTCAATGGATTTGTAAGTACTTGTAATGCAACCAACTTCTTTATTGTCAAAGATGGTGAAGTTTGGACATCAACGGGTGCTTATTGTATGAATGGAATTACAAGACAGAAGGTCATTGAAATTTGCGCTAAAAACAAGATCCCCTGTCATCAGAAGAATTTTTCGCTTTATGACACCTACGGTGCCGATGAAGCATTTGTTACGGGAACATTTGGAGGACTTACACCCGTTACCAAAATTGATGGGAAAATGATCGAAAATCAAAACGACCTATCTTTAAGAGGTAACTTGGATCGTTTATACGAAGAATTAATCGCCAATGAAAGTAAACCCTAATTGCAAAAGACTCTTTCTTTGGTCGGGGCCGAGAAATGTTTCAACAACATTGATGTATTCTTTTGCCCAACGAGAGGACACTGCTATTTTTGACGAGCCCCTCTATGGTGCTTATCTTTCTCAGGCACAAACGCGTGATGACCATCCTGGATTTGAGCAAATTATTGATTCGATGCCAAATTCTTATGATTCAGTTATCGCCGAAATGCTAAATACAGATCAAAAGCCTATTGCCTTCTTTAAAAACATGGCACACCATTTATTAGACTGTGAACTTGATTTTTTAAAGGAAGGTGTCAATATTATTCTAACCCGAGACCCAATAGAGATGTTACCCTCTTTTGATAAAGTGATTTCGGATCCTCAGATTGAAGATGTCGGTTATAAAGCTCATTCGGAGCTCGTCGATTGTTTAAAATCAATGAATGCCGATTATGTCGTTTTGGATGCAACGTATCTATTGAAAAATCCCGAAGGAGTATTAGAACAGCTCTGTGAAGCTTGTGGGATTTCTTTTGATTCTGGAATGCTCAGTTGGGATGCAGGTCCTCGGCCAGAGGATGGTGTTTGGGCAAAATATTGGTATCGCAATGTGCATCTTTCAAGAGGTTATAAAACATACAAAGAAAGGTCTGATACTTTTCCAGATCATTTACGTCCATTACTAAAAGAGTGCGTGGGCTATTATCAAAAGCTTCAAGAAGTCGCTTTACGTTAGGACAAAAAAAAACGGGAAGCTTTCACTCCCCGTTTTCTCAAATTAAATATTGCTTAGTTCTTTACAATTCGTTTCGTAGAAACGGAATTGTTCGCGCGAACAACAATCATGTAAGAACCATTTACAAGATTAGAAAGATCGATGCTTGTGAATTTATTTTCAGCATTTATACTTTTAACCACTTTTCCTGTAATATCAATGACCTTGATAGATTCCATTTTCTCATCTGAACGAATATCTATGCTTGAAGTAAATGGATTTGGAGCAACTGAGAAATGTAAATCTTCTTCCATCAATCCTGCAATTGGTAGTTCATCTCTCACTAATACGAATTGCCATACACCACCACCAAAATCTATTTGAGCAGTCATAGTTTCTCCGTCAACTGAAAAAGAGATATCGTATTTAATCTCAGAAGCTACTTCTGATGGGTTCGTTAGCTCTCCATCGTTCGTGACTTTTGGCAAGCCTAAATATCCTCCTTCTCCTGTCACAGTAACTTTATTTGTAGCGTCATCAAAGCTCCATGTATATGCTCCTGTACCGTCATGGGGTGCAACAGGTGCGCCACATGCATCTCCTCCTCCTTGCCATGCTTCTATCCATGTTTCTGCTTGTAATACATTTTCAAAAGTTCCATCCTGATTGAAAACGTAATAGTCATCAAATAAACATGATCTCGTTTCAACATCTTCTGCTGTACTTTGGAACCAAGATAAATCTGAAGCACTTGGTCCAACAGCCAATGCACCTGCATCAGGCTTCAATCTCCACGCACCTTCAACACTTGCTTGTACGGGTGGCTCTCCGGTTTCTTTGTCAAGAATAAATTGCCACACTCCACCACCAAAATTGATGTCTAAGGTCATTCTATTGCCATCACCAGAAAGGCTATAGTTGTAGGTAATTGAAGCTACGGCATTCCCTGGACTTGTTAATTCTCCAGTATTATGGACTTTAGCCAATCCTAAAAAGGCTCCAGTACCGTTTACGGTCACAGTACCTGCGTTTTCTGTCCAAGTAAATGAACCTGATCCGTCGTGCGGAGCAACCGGAGCACCACATCCCTCTGCTGCGCCTTGCCAGCCCTCTAGCCAGGTGTCTGCACCTAATATGTTTTGAAATGTGCCATCGGCATTGAATACGTATTCATCGTCAAAAAGACAAGCTCTTGTATTTATATCAGCAGCTGTGCTTTGGAACCAAGATAGGTTTCCAAGACTTGGTCCAACGGCTAAAGCACCAGCCTCAGCAGCTAACTTCCATGTACCTTCAATTTGGCCAATTGCAGATGTTAGCGGGATTAAAAATAATAGGGTAAAAATTTTTTTCATAAATTATAGTTTGATTTNTTANGTCAATATGACATTAACATAAAAGTATTGTAAAAAAAGTATATTTCAAAACAGGAATTTTTGAATGAAGCCCCCGTTANTTATAGATTTCGCAGAATATGTATAGATTAGAACTTAACTTAAGATATTTGATTCCTTTCCAAATTGTCGAAANGAAAATAGTACTGCTCCGGCAGCCAATATAACCATTACTGAGAATGATAATGCAAACAAGAGATAGTCAATATTTCCTGCAATTAAAGATTTGGTTGTAAGCACAATGTTTAAAATGGGNACACAAGCGGTGGCCATATTTAACTCAATTCCTGGAAAAAGACCAAGCATTGCCGGAATAATCACCACTATATTAAGNGGAGCAATGATGCTTTGTGCTTCTTTAAAGGTCTTGGTGTAGACAGATATCGGTACCATTATTCCCGCAAAGAATATCGTTAATGGGAGCAGCAGGAAAAAGAGGTTGACAATAAATGTAGGTGTGAGTATCGCTGAGATTACCTCAAGAAGGTTTTCATCAGGAATCATATCTAAGAATTGAATGGAGAAAAAGAGCCCTAAAAGTGCCGAAAATGCTGCCATCAATCCCGAAAGGACAATCACCAACATTTTACCCACAAGAATTTTCCAACGGTGAACAGGGGTTGNTAACAAGGTTTCAATAGTCCCTCTTTCTTTTTCTCCAGTAAATAAATCAATGGCCGGATACATACAGCCCATAAATCCAAAAGCAATAAATATATATGGAAGNAACCCTCCCGCTATCTCTCCGATCATTTGCTGTTTGCTCGCTGTGTTGTCATAAANAATGTCAAATGGAANAAGGGCTTGTTCATCTATGCCTAAGGCGTCATATCGATTGAAGCGTGCTTCTGCCTCAATAATTTGCATGTAGCTCTTNGCCCGCTCAGAATGTCCCATTTTTGTTCGGTCAAGCGTCCATTTTACTCTTGCTTTTTTATTGGCATCAAGTTGNNGTTTTAGGTTTGGTCCATAAAAAAGTAAAAGATCTAATTGCTCACTTTCATAATCACTAAACATTTTTGAACTATCACCCTTGTAGGCCAATAGCTNTTTNGGTCCAAAAGAATTTGGAATTTCATTAAGCTTTTGGGCGAGGTAATCATTGGTGTCGCCAATAATACCAATTTTAAATATTTTTTCTTCAGCAGAATCTGCATAGGATCCTGAAACAGATGTCACCAGATTTATGAGCACGGGAAATACGAGCAAAGGAATTACAACCATCATAATCATTGTTCTCTTGTCCCTTAAAGTCTCTTTGAGTTCTTTTTTAAAAATTTTGAAAATCATAATTAGGATTGAACGATGTTAATAAATGCTTGGGTAAGGCTTTTGTCTTTCATTTCTGAACGGAAATCTATCATTGTTCCATGGTGCTTTAGCGTTCCATTGTGAATAATTGCCAAACGATCAGATAGTAAATCAACCTCGCCCATAATATGGCTTGAAAAAATAACTGTTTTTCCTTGCTCTTTACATGAGCGAATAAGCTTGATAATACTCTCCGCTGTAATGACATCAAGACCACTCGTAGGCTCATCAAAAATAAGTACCTCAGGATNGTGTATCATCGTTCTACAAATGGAAACTTTTTGCTTCATACCGGTACTTAGCTTACCGATTTTTTTATGTGCAAACGCTTTCATATCCAAAAGGTCATAGAGATAAGCTTTTCTCTCTTTAAGTATCGCTTTTGGTACATTATATAGCGAGGCAAAGTAATCAATGATTTCATCCGNATTAAGTCTTGCGTATAATCCTGTNGACCCCGTTAAAAAGCCAATTTTCATTCGAGCNTCTCGCGGATATTGAATGGCATCAATACCACAAATTTCCACCTGACCAGCTGTGGGTTGAATAATCGTTGACATCATTCTAAGGGTTGTCGTTTTACCCGCACCATTTGGTCCAAGTAAAGAAAAGACTTCCCCTGGGTTGCAAGTAAAGCTCACATTTTCTACTGCAGTAGTGATGTTTTCATTTGTATTTTGCTCCTTNTTTTGCGCTTTNCTNAGTGCAAATTCTTTTGTAAGGTTCTCTACTTTAATCATTTNATTTNTTTNAGNCTCCTGTTTTCNANGGCAATNGCTTTATTTTTATTGGCCAGCTGNCCACATGCNGCATCNATNTCTTTTCCTCGACTTCTTCTTACGTTTACGATGAGGTTTTTAGATTCTAAATAGGCAGCGAATTTCTCTACTTTTCCTGCTTCTGCTTGCTGAAATGGTTCTCCATCAATAGGATTGTATTCAATAATATTGATTTTACAGGGGACACATTTTGCAAATTCAGCAAGCTCTCGGGCGTCTTCAATAGTATCATTGAATTGATCAAATATGATATATTCAAACGTAACTCTTGAGCCAGTTTTTTCATGAAAATATTCTAATGCCTCTTTGAGTGATTGAAGGTTGTTGCTTGCATTTATTTCCATGATTTCGTTTCTCTTTTCATCATTGGCTGCATGCAATGAAAGGGCAAGGTTGAACTTGACTTCATCATCTCCAAGCTTACGTATCATTTTATGAATACCTGCCGTCGAAACGGTAATCCTTTTGGGAGACATCCCCAATCCATCTGTCGAGCATATTTTATCAATAGAGCTTAATACATTTTTGTAATTGAGAAGGGGTTCTCCCATACCCATATAAACAATATTTGATAGGGATTTTTCATGTCTCTTTTCAGCTTCTTTTTTGAGGTAATACACTTGATCATATATTTCACCCGCAGAAAGGTTTCGCAAAAGCTTTAATTTACCTGTTGCACAAAACGCACAGGCTAAGCTACAACCAACTTGAGAAGAGATACATGCTGTCATTCTTCTTGGCGTTGGAATAAGAACACCTTCGACAACAGATTTTTCATCAATAGAAAAAGCGCATTTTAATGTTTTATCATTGCTGAGTTGTTCATCTTGTAAAATGATTTTATCTATGGTGAAGTGCTGGGAGAGAATATCCTGAAGGTTTTTTCCTATGTTCCTCATTTCAAGAAAAGAACCGGCATTCTTTTTCCAGAGCCACTCGTAAATTTGTTTGGATCTAAACTTAGGTATGTTCTTTTCTTCGAGAAAAGATTTTAATTCTTCAAGTGAAAGAGACCGAATGCTTGTGAGCTTTTTGGTCATAACGGAATTATCTATTCAGCATCACAGGCATGACAAGCATTAATATATCTTCGTTGTCATTATCCTTTGAAACGGGCGTTAAAATACCTGCTCTACTTGCTTCACTCATTGAGAGTTTTACCTCATCTGAATCTAAATTATTCAGCATTTCAACAATAAACCGTGAATTGAATCCAATTTCTAGATCAGAGCCATCATAATTACAGGTCAATCTTTCATTGGCCTCATTTGAAAAGTCCAAATCTTCTGCCGATAAAGACAGTTCCGCACCCGCAAGCTTCAATTTGATTTGATGGGTTGTTTTATTGGAGAAAATAGATACCCTTTTGATCGAATTCAAGAGCTGAAGTCGGTCTATGGTCAAAACATTTGGATTTTCTTTTGGAATAACCGCCTCATAGTTTGGGTATTTCCCATCAATTAATCTGCATACGAGTACTAGGTCGTTGAAGGTAAATACAGCGTTTGATTCGTTGTACTCAAGTGTGATTTCTTCATCCCCCTTCAAATTCGCTTTTAACATATTCAAAGGTTTCTTCGGAAGAATAAAGTCTGAGCTGTCTGAGGCTGTCGCGTCAGTTCTTTTGTATCGAACTAACTTGTGCGCATCAGTTGCAACGAATATGATTTCATTTTTTGCAAATTGACAGTACACTCCGCTCATAGCAGGTCGAAGCTCGTCATTTCCGGCTGCAAATAGTGTTCTATTGATCGCCTTAGAAATAATATCGCCAGAAACTTTAATGGTACTCTTGTTTTCAATCTTTGGAAGCTTGGGAAACTCATCCCCGCTAAAACCAACCATTTTTGATTTCCCGTTGTCATAAGCCACCTCAATATTGAAGGTTGCATTTACCTTAAAAGTACACGGCTGGTCTGGTAGACTTTTTAAAACTTCAAGAACCAGTTTTGCAGGAACTGCAACTACACCATCCTCTTCAGTTTGAACAGAAAGCTTCGTAATCATTGTCGTCTCAAGGTCTGTTGCTGAAACAGTGAGTTCATTTCCCTTAATCGAAAACAAAAAGTTGTCGAGAATAGGTAGGGTGTTGCTTGTACTTAATACTCCAGAAATGCTTTGCAGGTGGCGTAAAAGGGTGGCGCTAGACGCAATAAAATTCATACCAAAAATGTTTTGTACAAAAGTAACAATTCACACGATATAGGAGAAATCGTGAACGCTCAATTTTTGTTTGGCTTATTGACCTGAAAAATGTTTCCTTAAAAAGACCTTATATGCAATCCGTTGAATAATCGCTAATCCCATATTATCATAGCTTTTTTCTTTTAGATCAACGATGTACAAAAGCTGTGGTCTGGGATTATCTCTTATTGTTTTATTTAAGTAATCAGCCAGGCTGTCGAGTGTTTTATATTTTTGTAAGTCCTCTAGATTTAAGATAATGCCAGAGAGCCAAAAGTCTTTAATAATTTGAGATAAAGTCTTAGACCGAAAATCATCCTCAAGCCAATAAGAGGGCCATATTGACTCAAATTTTTCTAAATCAGATGTTGGTTTTGAATTATTCAATGTATTTTGCTTTCAGTTTGATTATAAAAGTAAGCAGCAAATGTTAAATCAAGAATTAAATGATTTATGTGCCTCTATTCTGGATGATATTGGTATCAAAATCAGCAACGAAAGAAAGTCAATATTGGAGGCTATTGCGCTTCAAATAGACCGTGATATGCGTGATGGAAATGGGGTTAAATTGGTTTATTTGTGCACGCACAATTCTAGACGTAGTCATTTCTCTCAGGTTTGGGGATGTATTGCTTCAGTACTTTTTGGATATGAAGAAATTGAAACTTATTCGGGAGGAACCGTTGCCACTGCTTGTCATCCAAATACTATTAATGCATTAAGTCAGCTAGGTTTTAAAATCACATGTGATGATGTAGAGGCCAAGAATCCGCATTATAAAGTATATTATTCTGCGCAAAATTTCATTGATTGTTATTCTAAAGCAAACACGGATAATGTCTTGCCGCAATCTGATTTTATTGCCATAATGACCTGTTCTGATTCGGATGATAATTGTCCATTGGTTCCAGGAGCGAAAAAACGATTCTCAACAACGTATGACGATCCTAAAGAGTTTGATGATGCTGCGAATGCTGTCGATCATTATAAAGAAAGAAGCTTACAGATTGCGCATGAGGTACTTTATACTTTTCAATATTTATCAAAGCTTAGTGCTAAGAAATAGATTTAAAAAGATTCCAAAAAGTATTTTCAGGTAGGGGAGCAGTAATAGAAATGGGCTCCTTAGTTGTAGGATGATTAAAGTCTAGTTTTCTTGCATGCAGACATATTGAGCCATCGTTATTTGATCTTTTTGCACCATATTTTAAATCCCCTTTTACGCAGCAACCTATCTTAGAGAATTGAGTTCTTATTTGGTGGTGTCTTCCCGTTTCAAGTTGTACCTCTACAAGGTGGTATCGTTCGGAGGAGGATAATAATCGGTAGCTCAATATTGCCTCCTTTGCGCCTTTTGTATCCTTGGAGGTCACGTAGCTTTTATTCTGCTTCTCATTTTTCTTCAGATAATTCACAAGCTTACCCTCTGAATTTGGCGGTTTGTTTTCCAAAATCGTCCAATAGATTTTGTTGGTTTCTTTATCTCTAAACTGCTTGTTCATGCGTTCCAGTCCTTTACTGGTGCGTGCAAATAAAATAACACCGCTAGTAGGTCTATCAAGACGATGAATGACTCCGCAGAATACATTACCTGGTTTATTATACTTGTCCTTTAGGTAGGCCTTGATGGTATCAGGCATTGTGGTGTCACCTGTGCGATCACCTTGAACAATTTCTGAAGATTTTTTATTGATGGCAATGAGATGATTGTCCTCATAAAGAATGCTATTCTGATTCATTTGAGGAAGGTTTTATCTGCTTGATCTTTTTGTTCCTCAAATAAGCGATTACACTGAAGATCAAGAAGGATATTGCAGTGTACCAAATCCAATTTGGGATGTCGCTGAGTCCATCTCCTTGTGCATAAGAATGTAACCCGACAAGCACGAAGTTCACACCGAAAAACGTAAATAGTATGGCCGAATATCCCCAAAATGCCACTAGATTAAATGTGAATTTACTCTTCAATCCTGGAATAAATCGGAGGTGAAGAATCACGGCATAGACCAATACTGAAACCAATGCCCATGTTTCTTTTGGATCCCATCCCCAATAACGACCCCATGATTCATTCGCCCATATTCCTCCCAGGAAAGTCCCAATAGTCAGCATAAACAGACCTATGGTCATCGTCATTTCAGAAACATAGGTGAGTTCATTGATATTTCTTTTGATAATACCTGTGTTGTTTTTTGTTTGTATGGTGTAGAGTATCAGATTGAGTAAGCCCAGAATACAGGCAAGTCCCAAAAAGCCATAGCTTCCGGTGATGACGGCAACGTGAATCATTAACCAATACGATTTAAGAACAGGCTGTAGCGGTGTGATTTCTGGATCCAGCAGATTCATTTCTGTCACAAAAATCATCAACGCAGCAAGAATTGCCGTCCCTGCTATAACGACTGCGTTTTTTCTAGAAAAGAAAAAACCAGCAAGCATACTGACCCACGCAATAAAGACAACAGCCTCATAACCGTTGCTCCATGGAGCGTGGCCGGAAATCACCCATCTCATGGCCAACCCAGAGGCATGAAATAGAAAAAGCCCAATTAATAAAGCGAAAAGAATTTTTCGCGGAACTTTTAATGTGTTTGTTGATTTTGAGACCATTTCAATGAAAAAAAGAATGAGCATAATCAATCCAACAACTCCATACCCTCTGTAGGTTCGTTTAAAAACATCCAGTTCATTGTATGAGATCTCCAGATCTGCTATTTGTTTTGATGGAACAATGTTTTTCGCAACTTTTCTTTGAATGGATTTGAGTGATTCAAGATTGGTTTTCGCATTTTTCGCGTCCTCCTCATAAATCGATTGAAAATAATTGAGTGAGGCAATCACGCCCGCTGAATCGACAGAACGCCTGACGCTCATATTTAATGGCGAAACCCAAGTGTTGTTGTCGTCATTTGAAATCGGGATCAACTTCATATAGTCCCAGGATATAATACCGTTTGTCACCTGAAATCTTTCATGGAATTTGATGATTTTTTTGTCGAATTCATCTCGTTTTGATTCTAGCTTTTGAAAGCTTTTTGCGTAGTCCTTTTCCCATTTAAATTTCCCCTGAGCGTCAACAATATCCTGGTAAGCAACATGTTTTTCTAAACCAAGTCTACTTTGAAGCGCCCTTGCGACGTAAATGATTTTTTGTTTCATCCAAAATGCTGGATACATGTGCATACTTAGAACCGTTTGCACTGCGTTGTATGACTCATCCTCGTATGTGAAAGACTTATCTCTGTGGACTTTTCTCAATAGTTGGTCACAAAGGGTATGTGCAGGAATTATTCTTCCTTCATAGCTCTGGACCAATAAAGAGGCAAAATCTTCGGAATCCTCCTGGGTTATAATTTTAAAGGTTTCACCTTTAGCAATACGTTCTTTTTTATCGTCATCCTCTTCAGAATGGTTGTGCCCTGAATGGTCATGCGTGTCTGTATCTTGAGCAAATCCATCAGGAATAAAACTCATCAAGGCTAGGGCTAAAACGAGTAGTTTGATGTTCTTAGCATTGAGTTTTTTCAATTTTGTATTCAATGACTTGAATCTTCCTGTTGGTGCAATGATGGATAAAATCATACCAATGGCCATTAGTAAATATCCGATGTAGGTGATGTTGGTACCCCATTTATCGTAGTTTACACTCAGAACAGTCCCTTCTTCATTCTCAGGAGTTTTAGGATCATCTAGCGTGTAGCTAGATTGAAAAAAGCGGTAGCCTTCATAGTCCATTACGTGGTTCATGAATATTCTTTTGTTAAATCTCTGCTGAAGATTTGGATCTATCAATGTTAACTCACTCGCAAATGAAGACGGTGATTCAGAGCCTGGATATTTATCGAGCTGGAAATCACGGCAAAGAATTTCATAAGGAATAGGTCGCCTAATCGAGCCGTATTCCATCTGATATCTCAGCCCATCATACGAAAATGTATTTGGAACAGGAACAGTTCCCATGCCGCCTTCAAGAATAATGTCTTTTGGTTCTATATTTTCAGAACCTGACTCGATACGTACAGTTAGGTAATCTTTTCCTCTGTTCTTATTTCCAGAATGAATCAATTCCTTTTTCGCATTTTCAAATACGTTTTTAATCACAAATTGGCTATTTCCAACCTGGTATAAAGTTGTTCTTTTTAATGCGGCCCAGGCTCCAATTTCATATTCGATGTACATGGAATCATCAGGCACCTGACCCGTCTGTCGTGCTTTCTGCATTTCACTCATCGCCAAGGATCTCATGGGAACTGCCGATTTAATCATGAGCTGATTTAGGGTGTCTTTGATATGAATGGACATTGCGACAGGAGTTCCACCATATATGAGCGGCACGCCACCGACCATCAGTGATTCGCGCTCTCCGAGATAATGCGATTGCATTCCTTCAGTGACAACGTCGATTATTTTGCTTGTAACTTTTGAATCTATGCGAAACGAATCGATACATTTTGATTTGAAATCTACATATGAGAAGGTGAATTCTTTATCATTCAAAGAACCTGTATAGCTAAAGTCATTTCCGTAATTGTGCGTATATTCAGATAAGAACTTTTTATATCCCTGAACATGCTGTGCATTGGTGTCAGAAACTTTTAAAAGAATATGTGGGTCGGAGGTGTAAATAAAATCAGCAGTTTTTCCTTCACCAACAACCATAATGCCTTCGAAACCCATAAACCGAGTTACTCCTGAACCTAATAGAATAATAAGAAATGCCAAATGAAAGGACAATACAGCGATTTTTTCCCTTTGAAACATTTTATACCTGTAGATGTTGGCAATTAAATTAAGACCCAAGAATAGCAATAGGACCTCAAACCAAGTGCCATTATAGATCAGAATTTTGGCTGCCTGAATCCCATGGGTGGACTCTATAAAAGTTGCCAATCCAATGGCAATTAGAAAAACCAGCATGCCTAAGGTCATTGCATACATGGAAAAAAGCTTGTCAATAATTTTACTGAGAGATCTCTTCATCGGATGCAAAAATAAGCATATCTCGGGATAGATAGGGTATAAAGAATTGCTTTTTGAAAAAGAGATTTTCGCCCTACCTTTTAAAGGACAATTTTTGAACTGCTAATTAAACGGAAACTGTGTCAGCACTCCATCCATAGACTGCAGGGTTTTTCCCCCCCATAGGGCGAATGTACGATGACAATTGCCCTCTATGATGAATGATATCATTGAGGAAAAACCACATCATTTGGAACCTAGGCATTTCACCGAAAGGTTTACCTCCAACAAGTAAAGCAACCATTTCTTTTTCCCACTTATCATCGTCATAAGTATCTAGAATATCTGTTGCTTCAGACCAGAGCGTTTGCATTTCGTCTGCTAGTTCTGTTGGCGAAGAGAAAGGAAATGCGAGTCTTTCGTC
This sequence comes from Crocinitomicaceae bacterium TMED16, assembly GCA_002167775.1. Classification (GTDB taxonomy): domain Bacteria; phylum Bacteroidota; class Bacteroidia; order Flavobacteriales_D; family Crocinitomicaceae; genus UBA952. Next base: position 26,726 of record NHBV01000021.1, read on the forward strand.
ACACGTGTCATTCTGTAAAATGACACTGAAATCAAAGATGTGTGCTACAATATGCTCGGCAATCTCATATGCTGTTCTGTTAATGGGGTGCGGGGTGTATTCTAATTTGTTTTCAGGAATTGCTTTGATGGTTTCAAAAGTGGCTTTTAATTCACTTTGAAAACAAGATTTAAAAAAATCTAAATTCTTCATTTTACGCTCTAGTTAAGCTCCGAAAGTAATTTTTTTCAGCTTCTGAAGATTTCTTTGAATAGCTACTTCTGCAAGAATTAAGTCAAATTTACTAGATACATCTAAGTATAAATACGTATGTCGTAAAATCTTCGTTTGGATGTCGAGAGATATTATTTTTTATCCGCAATGCTTTATGTAACTTTGATAGCTTAACTTATTCAGAAAATAATGTACGGACTTGTAAATAAGGCGATTAAAGATTTGGTTGTTGAAAATCATGGGCAAGAAAAATGGCAGGAGATTTGCACTGCCGTTGGGTTCGAAGAATCGGATTTTATTTCAATGAGTCCGTATCCGGATAAGCTGACTTATGACTTAGTTGGCGCGGCCAGTAAAATTTTGAAAACGGATGCTAATGCTATTTTAGAAGCGTTTGGAGAATATTGGATACTTTACACGGCAGAGCAAGGGTATGGGGATTTACTTGATCTATCGGGGGCTTCATTCACTGAGTTTCTCGGTAACTTAGACATGCTTCATTTGAGAATTAACAACATGATGCCTGAGTTAAAAGCGCCTCTTTTTTCAACTCAAAATGAAACGAAGAACTCTGTAGAGTTGCTCTACAAATCTCATCGAAAAGGTCTAGTGCCAATGCTTATTGGTTTGATTAAGGGACTGGGGAAAAGGTTTGATATGGTCGTTCAAATTGAAGAGTTACCCTCAGCGGAATCCAGTGAGAAAGGTCTTGTTTTTAAAATTACCTGGTAGATGAATCACAGATTATATCGTGTCTAATATTGATATTTCAAATATTACAATTAAAAATCAGGACCAAGTAATCAAAATTTTGAGCCTAACTAAAGAGTTATGCTCTGTAGATAATGCTTTTGTTTATCTAAGAAATGCTGATTCAGATTTCTTGATTACAACTGAGGAGGGAGCTGCAGACTCGCTGAATGGTTTCGATCTTTTATACAAGCAGGTCATTTCGAAAGGGATTGAAATCGGTAAGGAAAATTTTGATCAATCGCTCTCCTCTTTTTTGGGTATTCCTATTTACAATGATAAAAAAGAGGTTTATGCTTCCCTATGTTTAGTCAACAAGGAATCTATTGAACTTAGCTCATTTCAGCGGGATTCTTTGAGCTTGTTCATGAATAGCATATCAAATCACCTTTCAATTCACGCAAATAATATTCAACAAAAGGATGCCAATTTTGAGCTTCTTCAAATTTGTACACCTTATTTTTTGGTTGTAGACGATACATTTAAGATTATTGAGGTCGGTTTGAATTTCCAGAAATCTGTTCCCGGCATTGTCAAAGGATCAAATTTATTTGATTATTTCCTACTTGACCTGGCGGATTCCTTAGCTCAAAAGAAACCTTCTGACCAATGGTATCAGCTAATGCATTTCTTGGATCTAAAGGATGAATCTCAAAGGTACAAGTGTTCAATACGGAAATTAAATGGTTTGTATTATATATGGGCTTCTCCAATTATAAATGCCAAGTTCGCATTGAAGAATTATCATGTTACAGTCAATGATTTTCCAAATCATGATACCATAGCAGAATATTTGTTTTTGGAACAAACCTCCCGCAGAAGCCTTGAAGAATCTCGTTTGATTACAGATAATATCTTAGCAAAGAATAAAGTAATCAATCGCATTCAAAAAGAAAATGAGGCCATCTCAAAATTCCCTGAAGAAAACCCCAATCCCATTTTGCGTTTTGATCTAGATTTAAATTTGGTTTATCACAATGTGACTGCTGAAAGAGCGTTTTTGAAAGATTTTGACATTCGCGAAGGTTCAATTGGAGATAAACAATTTAAAAATATCATTCAGGAAACAATCATAGAAAACATTTCACACAAGCATTTTTTTCTTAAGTCCGAGTTCTATTACTACTCAATTAATGTCGTTCTGATAAAGGAGCTAGGTTACCTAAATGTTTATGCTCACGATATTACGGAGTACCGAAACAGAAATGATCGAAACGAAGCTGAATTAACAAAGCTGAATCAAGAAATGAATTCGCAAAAGGAATTCTATGAATTTATCCTCAATAATCTTCCTGCAGATGTTGCGGTATTTGACACGGATCACAATTATGTTTTCATCAATCCTCAGGGTATAAAGGATGATCAAATCCGACAATTCATGATTGGCAAAAACGATTATGACTATTGCAAGTTAAAAGGTATTTCAAATAAAATGGCGGATGAACGACGTGCTGTTTTTAACCGTATAATAGAGAACAAGGAAAATGAGGTTTGGATTGATGATTTAGTAAATCGGGATGGTGAGAGAAATGTAATTCATCGATCTATGGGCCCTCTATTTGATGAAGAAGGAAAAATAAGATTTGTAATTGGTTACGGAACTGAAATTACGCAACGTGTAATGACGGAGGAAGAAAACCTAAAATTATCTCTTGTTGCTAAAAACACCAACAATGGCGTCCTGATGCTGGATAAAGATTTGCGTATCACATGGGCCAATAAAGCGATGATCGATCGTTCTGGATATCCATTGGAGGAAATGATAGGAAAGAAGCCAAGGGAATTTATTTCTGCCAGTCAGAATAAAGAGGCTTATCAGAAAATTCGCGCGGCAGCAAGTTCCATGCATAATCTCGAGGTCGAAATGATGCATAAGACGAAATCAGGTAAAGAATATTATGTTTCTTTGAATCTTCAACCTATAAATGATTCACGTAACAATCATATGGGCTTTATGATGGTTGAATTTGACATCACAGACCGCATTATAAGCGAGCAAACCATTCAAAATTTAAATGTAAATCTTGAAAGATTGGTCCAGGAAAAGACAGCCAAAAATATGGAACTTGCTTCTTCTCTCAGAGATCAAGAGAAAATGGTAACCATTGGTGAACTTGCTTCTGGTGTGGCGCATGACCTGAATACACCTTTGGGAGCAATAAAAAGTGGCACCGAAAATGTTAGCTATACCTTGGATGTTTTATTTAAAAAAATCCTTCCGCTATGTTCCTCTGCTGAAATCCAATATGCCTTCAACAGAAGCATGAATAGCTCTTTCGAATTATTTATAGGTGGAGTTCAAATGAAAAAAGAAAAAGACCTCTTTTTGGAGATGTTTTCTGAGCTAAATGTAAGTTTTAATGCGAATGAATTGAATGAAATCGCAATGCTTCTGGTTAAAAACCGTCTTGACATTTCGGATAAAGAGGATGTTTCATTTATTCTTAATTCAAAGGATCCATTACTTCTATTGAATTTAATGTATCATGTTCATTTGGTTTTTTCTTTCATTAAAACAATTGCTAATTCCGGAAGTAGAGCTACACAAGTAGTAAAGAACCTTCGGCTTTTTATACGTGAAAAAAGAAATGCAGAATCGGGAACGGTGAACATTAAAAATAACATAGAAGCAGTAGTGAATATTTTTAGCCATAAAATTAAAAACCAAGTTGATTTAACGGTGGATATAGATCCTGATATTCATATCAAAGGTTTTGATGTAAGATTATTCCAGCTTTGGTCCAATTTGATAAAGAATGCATTGGAGTCTATGGAAGATCAAAATGAAAAGATACTGAAGCTTTATTCCCAGGTAAGCCCCTCTAATTATACTATCACCGTGGAGAACAATGGTCCAAAAATCAAAGACGAATTCAAACGTAAAATATTTAACAAGTTTTTTACTACTAAAGGAAAGCGGAACGGTTCAGGTTTGGGTTTAAGTATCGTTAAGAATGTATTAGAAGAACATCAGGGAAAAATAGATTTAAAATCAGATGAGATGAAAACAAGGTTTATCATTAAGTTTAATAGAATCAAATGAGTCAAATTAATAATGCGGTCATATGCATTGATGACGACCCAATGATTCTTCAGGTTCTCGGTTTTCAATTGGAGAAATTCATAGATGCTTCAAATACCCTTATCGAATTATATATCAATCCATCTAAAGCCCTTGCTGACATTAAAGAGTTTGTTTTTGATGAGATAGAAATTATTTTTGTGATTGTTGACTATCAAATGCCTGAAATGTCTGGCGCGAAATTCATTCGTTCTTTAAAACAAATCCATCCTAATTTACCATGTATCATGTTGTCTGGTCAGGCCAATTCTTCCCAGGTCCGCGAGTTGGAGGCTGAAGGTTACTTAGAGGCTTTTCTTTCCAAGCCATGGGAGGAATCAGAAATTTGTGATTTAATTAATAAATTATCAAAGGAGAAAGGGAATGAGTATTAATTTCAAACATCAGTCTTTCGGATTAACATTAAATTTTTTTGGAATGAAAAAAATATTATTTGTGGTTTTATTGGGTTACCCCATTTTTGTTTTTGGGCAAAATTTTTCTAACAAAGTTCAACATGAAATAGATAGTTTGAATGAAATCATCGTAAGTAAGAATATTACTGATACAGCATTAGCACATAGCTATTTAGGGTTGTCAGGATTGCTTTATGTTCAAAATATTGACACGATGATTCCTTTGTGCAATAAGGTGATTGAGATTGCACAGAACAATTTAGAAAAAGACCTCGACCCACTTGAAAAAACAGCAATGTTAAATCATTATTCTGGAGCTTTAAATAATATTGCTTACGTCTATATGACGAAGGGTGAGATCGATAAATGTGTCAACTACCTAAAGAGAAGTTTAAAGATTTATGAGCAAACGGGTAACAAAAAAGAGATCGCAACTGCAATTAATAATATCGGATATATATTTCAGCAACAGGGCAATATGCTAAAGGCTTTAGAGTACTATAAACGGAGCCTTAAAATAGAAAAAGAATTTGGTGATAAAAATGATATCGCGACAAGTTTGAATAATATCGCTTCGCTATACAGAGAAATCAAACAATTTGATAAGGCACTGGATTATTATCAAAAGAGTTTGCCTTATCTCCAAGCCTCTGGTAATAAATACCAAATAGCTAAAGTGAAATTAAGTGTTGGCAATATCATCTTTGAACAAGGGAATGAAACGCTTGCCTTATCCTATTATTTAAATGCCTTGAAAATTAATAGGGAAATTGATGCGAAAGAAAGTATATCTAACTGTCTGAATCATCTCGGTATGTATCACATGCGGAACAATAATTTAGATAGCGCGCTATTTTATTATAAGAGTGGTTTAGACATAGGAAGGAAGCTTGAGTATATGGACGGAATTGCAATTTCTACTGCAGGTATCGCAAGAGCATTATTGCAAAAAGGAGTATTACTTAAAGCGAAAAAATATGCGCTCGAAAGTCTTAACGCTGCCGAAACCCTAGGTTATCCGCGTAATATTAAAATAGCTGCGGAAATACTTGGCGAAATCTACGAGAAAGAAAATAACGACACAGCTGCCCTAAAAATGATAAAGTTATTTATCCAAATGAAGGATAGCATAAATATTGAGGAAACTCAAAAGTCATTGCAGCAGCAGGAGTCTAAATATGAATATGAAGCCAAAAAGAAAGAAGATGACCTTCTACATGATATTGAAATCGCTGTAAAAGATGAAAAAATTAAGAGTAAACAGTCTATCACTAACTTGCTAATCATTCTCCTATGCATTGTAGCGCTTTTCCTTGTAATTATTGTTGAAAGATTGATTAAAATCAATCGACTTAAGCTTAAATTATTGGATAAAAACACTGAAAATGAGGAGCTCGTCGTTAATCTTGAGTCAACTGTGGAAGAACGAACCTTAACGCTTAAAGAGTCCTTTAATTTGATTGAGGAAAAAGAAAAAAATTATGGTGATTTATTGGATAAGTCTTCAGAAATGATTCAAATGTTGGATCCTGAAGGAAATATCACCTATGTGAATCAGGCTTGGTTGGAAAATATGAAGTTTGAAAAACTTGATGAGGTTTTAGGTAGACCGATCGTAGAATTTTTTGCACAAAACACCTTATTAGAGTTCCAGACGGTTATGCCTCGATTAATGAAAGGAGAGCTTGTTGAGGAATTAGAATGTCAATTTATTTCTAAGGAAAATGCAGAGATATCCTTGAAGGGTCGTGCAAGACCGATACTGAAGGATGGAAACTATAGTGGTTCTCAGGCCTTTTTCTTTAATATAACGGAAGTGCAAAGAGCAAAGAGGGAGATGGATCAGATGACGAGTTTTAAGGAAATAATGCTCAATATCACGACTGAGTATATCAATGCACCTATTTCTGAAATAGACGATGTAATTAATGCCTCTTTACTGGAGATTTCAGAATTTTCTTCTGCAGATCGGGCTTATGTTTTTAAATATAATTTTGAAGAAGAAATTTGTTCGATTACCCATGAATGGGTTGGCGAGGGTATACCCTCCCAATTAGAAGAGTTGAAGGCAATGCCTTTTTCAAAAATCCCCCATTCTCTAAAAAAGCACTCAAAAGGCGAGTTTGTTGAATTTCCTGATGTTTCAAAAATTAAAGACAAAAGAATCTTCAATGTGCTAAATGAGGAAGGTACGCAAAGTATGATTTCTATACCGATGATGCATAATGACAAAGCAATTGGTTTTATCGGTTTTGATATCATGAAGACGAAAAGAGAGTTTACAGCAGATGAAAAAAATCTGTTATGGATTTACTCTCAGATGTTGGTCAATGTATTTAATAGAATATCTTTTATTGAGGAGCTGCAGACTACAAAGAATGAGCTTGCGGAGATCAACCTATCTTTAGAGAAGAAGGTTTTTGAAAACACCAAAAAGAATATGGATTTATCTCGCTCTATAATGGAGCAAGAGAAGCTAGTGACCATTGGAGAGATTTCTGCTGGTATTGCAC
>NHBV01000022.1 GCA_002167775.1 Crocinitomicaceae bacterium TMED16
CTAAAAAAGCAGCAGCTAAAAAAGCACCTGCAGCTAAAAAAGCGGCAGATAAATAAATCATTAATTTTTCATTTTTTTTTGAAAAATCCCGATAATTATCACTTCAGTTGAAATAGTTTTTAGATTTTTGCTAAAAACTATAAAAGATGAAATATAATTTCGGCGCTGGCCCATGCATTCTTCCTCAAGATGTCTTTCAAGAAGCATCTGAGGCAGTCAAAGATTTTAATGGCCTTTCGATTCTGGAGGTATCTCACAGACATAAAGATTTCGTTGCGGTCATGGACGAAGCTACTGACCTTGTCAAAAAAGCACTTAATGTGCCAAACGGTTACTCTGTAATCTTTCTTCAAGGAGGAGCCTCATTGGGATTTTCTATAAGCGCGTTAAACATGATGCGTGATTCTAAAAGAGCATCCTACATAAATACGGGAACTTGGTCTAAAAAGGCAATGACCGAAGCTAAAAAAGCTGGTTATGAAGTCCTTGAAGCTGCTAGTTCCTCAGATACGAACTTCAACTACATCCCGAAAAATGTTTCGGTAGATTCGAATTCAGACTACTTGCACTTCACCTCGAACAATACAATATTTGGTACTCAATTTAAAGAGATACCCCAAAGTCCTTTGCCATTGGTCTGTGATATGTCTTCGGATATATTCTCAAGAGAAATCAATGTTGCCGATTTTGATCTTATTTATGCCGGAGCCCAAAAAAATATGGGACCTGCTGGTACCACTTTATATATCGTTAAAGATGAAGCTTTGGGTAAATCAACATCCTCATTCATGCCTACTTATTTGGATTTAAAGACGCATGCTGAAAAAGATAGTATGTTCAATACTCCACCTGTCTTCCCGGTCTACGCATCTATGCTTAATCTTCGTCATTTGATTGCGAATGGCGGCGTGAAAGCTGCACAAGATAGAAACGAAGCAAAAGCCGCTCTACTTTATAGTGAAATAGACCAGAATCCACTTTTTGAAGGAACCGTGGCGAAAGAAGACCGTTCTAATATGAATGTCACCTTTCTAATGAATGATGAAGCACGAGCAGAGGAATTCAATGCTATCTGGCAGGAAAACAATTTAGTAGGCTTAAAAGGTCACAGATCTGTGGGAGGTTACCGAGCCTCAATGTATAATGCACTTCCTATCGAAAGTGTAAAGGTGTTAGTTGACGTAATGAAGCATTTTTCAAGTAAAGGATAAAAAAATATAAAATGAAAATATTAGCAAACGACGGTATATCTGCAAGTGGAGTTAACGCTTTAGAAACTGCAGGTTTTGAAGTTATTTTAGATAAAGTTGAACAAGACAATTTAATCGATTTCATCAACAAAGAAGAAGTAGTTGGTGTGCTTGTGAGAAGCGCAACCACAGTGCGTCAAAATGTAATTGATGCATGCCCTAGTTTGAAGCTTATCGGAAGAGGTGGTGTTGGAATGGACAATATTGATGTGGCCTACGCAAGGGATAAAGGCCTGACTGTAATCAATACTCCTGGTGCATCGTCTCAATCTGTTGCCGAATTGGTGATGGGACATCTATTTGCCGTTTCTAGATTTCTGTATGCATCTTACAAGAATATGGAAACCGGAGAATTCGCGAAGCTTAAAAAAAGCTACGCTAAAGGTGTTGAATTAAGAGGAAAAACAATTGGAATCATTGGTTTTGGAAGAATTGGACAAAGTCTCGCTTCATACGCCTTAGGCGCAGGAATGAATGTTGTGGCCATTGATCAATATACAGAAACTGCCACAATCTCTTTGGAGATTGGCGGAAAGGACTTAGATGTTCAGATTACACCAACAAATGACTTGTCTTCTGTTATAGGTGACCTAGATTATATCTCGCTCCATGTACCAAAGCAGGCAGATGGAAGTGCGGTGATTCAAATGAAAGAATTTGAGATGATGAAAAAAGGAGTCCGCATTGTAAATGCAGCACGCGGCGGTGTAATCAATGAAGCTGATCTGAAAGAAGCAATTTCACAAGGAATTGTCGCAGCGGCAGCACTCGATGTATTTGACAATGAGCCGAACCCAGACGCATCCTTAACTTCTCACGAAAATATTGCTTGTACTCCACATATCGGAGCAGCAACAGTTGAAGCACAAGATCGAATCGGAACAGAGCTTGCAGACCAAATCAAAAGTGCGTTAATATAATAGTCAAGAAATTTTACTGGCAGAGGATACTCGCTTTTTGCCTATACCATGCATAAATCGCATTTCCCTTTTATTAGAAGTTGAGAGAACAAAACTTCGCGGTTTGACATATCTGGAATATTAACTTCAATGTCTAGACACTCCGATTTCCCACAAGAAATACATTGAAAATGGGGGTGAACATCCGAATGATTGGATTTGGAACAACTCTTACAGCGGGCAAATCGTTTTACCCCATCAAAACCTATAAAAGAGTGCAATATGCCATCGTCTTCAAGCTTCTCAAGAATACGATATATAGTTGTTTTATTCATAAACTTTCCGAGTCTTGTAATAAGCTCGACGGTAGACAATGCTGTTTCAGTATCTTGAAATTCATTTAACAAAATTTCTACAGATTCAGTTTTGCGTATTATTCCCATGAGACAAATCTAATCGAAGCAATTTGAAAACACAAATATTGCCCTTACATTTGCAACTAAGTTGCATTAATAAGACATCCTATGAAAATAACTCTTCAGAAACCTGATTCAATTGGAGCTCTTGCGAGTATGCTATGTATTGTGCATTGTCTAGTAACGCCGCTGATATTTATTGCACATACATGCTGTAAAGAAGGCTGTGATGCAGCACCGACTTGGTGGAAAAGTATTGATTTTATCTTTTTAACCATTTCGTTTGTATCCATCTATCAATCGACAAAAACGACAACCCATAGCGCCATGAAACCAATTCTATGGTCTCTATGGAGTATTTTAAGCTTTCTCATTATCAATGAAAATATAAATCTACTCGAAATTCCAGAGACCTTAAATTACATCACTGCAATCTCTCTTGCTTTCTTTCATATTTACAATTTAAAATATTGTCAATGTGAAGATGAAAAATGCTGCGTATAACTATGAATAAAAATCAAACCGAAATTATAGGAGACAACCATATCTCTTCAAGTGTTGAAACCCCTATGGTTTCAGAAGCCTTTAAGCATTCAGATGATGAAAAAATTGAAATTATTCAGCATCACTTTAAAAAAATAATGGAAGAGCTAGGCCTCGACCTCAAAGATGATAGCCTATCTGGAACTCCATATCGAGTGGCAAAAATGTACGTGAAAGAGCTATTTTATGGATTAAATCCCAAAAATAAACCTAAGCTGTCTGTTTTTGAAAATAAATACGGCTACAATAAAATGCTGGTTGAGAAAAATATAAATATTGACTCTTCCTGTGAACATCATTTCTTACCAATAACAGGATATGCACATATTGCATACGTACCTAAAGACAAAGTGATTGGGTTATCCAAGATCAATCGTGTGGTAGACTATTATGCGCATCGTCCTCAGGTTCAAGAAAGGCTTTCTTTACAAATTTTGAGAGAGCTACAAGATAAACTAGATACAAAAGACGTAATTGTCATGATTTCTGCAAAGCATTTGTGTGTTTCATCTAGAGGAATTAAAGATAAAAATAGCCTCACTACAACAATAGAATACGGTGGCTGCTTTGAAAATGAAAATATTAGAAAGGACTTTTTTACGATTGTAGAGGGTGAAAATCTCTAATTGAGCATATCTCGCGCCAAATTTTAAATTATATTTGATTATAACGCAAAGAAGAGATAAATATACGTTTACCTCTTTGGTTTAAACTAAAAATGAGGTTTCTCGCTGTGATCATTTTGATTATTTCTACACCGCTATTCATCGTTTTAGCACTTGCCATATATTTCAAGTCTGGTTCCAAAGTAATATTTCAACAAAAAAGAGTGGGTATAAACAAAACAGAATTTACCATTTATAAGTTTCGAACTATGGAGCAAAATAAAATCACATCCCTGGGCAAATTAATCAGGAAACTAGGATTAGACGAGCTTCCTCAGTTATTAAACATCATAAAAGGCGATATGGCTTTTGTTGGTCCAAGACCATTGACGCATGAGGATATCGATCGCTTGGGGTGGAACAATGCTTCATATACTAAACGTTGGTCAATAAAGCCAGGTATAACAGGAAAGTCACAGTTGATTTCAATTTGCGATGCCAGCTTGTCAATTCAAAATGACCTGTGGTATGTCGAGAACCAAAGTTTTTGGGTTGACCTAAATATCTTGTCCAAATCAATTTTAGTTCCTTTAACCGGAAAACGCACAGCATAATGAAAGTATTGGTAAATGGAATCGGAAATATCGGTAAAACCATCTTAGGTATTTTATGTGACTATAAGAGCAAACTCAATATTGATGAGATCTATGCGCTAAAGAATACGGCAATAACAGATTGGAATAAAGAAGAGTTGAATATTCTGAGTGATATGGGTATTGTTATTTGTAGCCGAGAAAATGAGGATTACCTTGATTTAGAGGATATTATTGATCGCATTGACTACGTATTTGATTGCAATGCAAACGGCTTCGGTTTAAAAAACAAGTACTGGTACGAGAATTTAACGAACTTAAAAGGTTGCTCAGCACAGGGAAGTGAAAAAGGTTTCGGCATTCCCTTTATGACCGGTATAAACGATGAACAAATTGAGGATAAAAAGTTTGTACAGATTGTTTCTTGCAACACGCATGCTTTATCATCAATCATCACAACCTTTGTGAATGATGATCTGAGCAATTTGATTGAGGGAGATTTCGTCATTGTTAGAAGGTCAGAGGACATTGGAAACCATGAAAGGTTGGTAACTAGCAATGTACTATCACGACATTTAAAAGAAGAAATTGGAACACACCATGCGATCGACGTCAAAGACTTATTTTTAACAAAAGATGAAGATTTAAATATTCAATCCTCCGATATAACAACACCGAGTCAGCTCATGCATTCGGTAAGGTTCAATCTTTATTTGAAAAATAGCATAAGCATCAGTGAAATCAAAAAACTCATTGAGGATAATGAATACATTTCAACATCGTCAAAATTTGATTCTAATATTTTATTTGAGCTAGGACGCAGGTACAGCTCGTACGGTCGTCTGTTCTCGCATGCGATAATTAATGACAACAACCTCCTCTTTGATGTGGATCAGCGAAAATTGAAAGGGTGGGCATTCATACCCCAAGAAGGAAATACAATTTTATCCACAATTCACGCATTCTTATTGCAGGTTAATATGAATAATACGACTGACGTAATGAACGCAATCAAAAAAGATTTGGTAAAACCTGCTTGGTAAAAGGAAGCTTATAGGATCTCCATGGATAGTATAGCATCACCCTCCTCTATTGCATCAATAACCTCCAAGCCCTCGATAACTTTACCGAAGCAAGTATGATTGCGGTCAAGATGTGCGGTATTGGTGCGGCTATGACAAACAAAGAATTGTGAACCACCTGTGTTTCTTCCTGCATGCGCCATAGAGAGAACTCCTCGATCGTGGTATTGGTTTTCTCCATCTATCTCACAATCAATTTGATACCCAGGCCCACCTGTTCCAGGCATTCCTGAAGCACCATCTTTGGAGTTAGGACAACCCCCTTGAATAACAAAATCAGGTATCACGCGGTGCCACTTTAAACCATCGTAATAACCGTCGTTAATCAATTTCACAAAGTTGCTTACTGTATTGGGAGTGTCTTCAGTGTATAATGATACCTTCATATCTCCTTTATTTGTCTTAATGAGTGCTTCCATTTGTTCGATTTTTTGAGCCACAAAAATAATTGTTTTTATATAAAACCCCCATATTGTTGAAAACTTCGTTGATAAACCACCAAAAACCGATTGATTTTCAAGGTTTCTAGCGGTTATCTTTGGATAACCCGTTGATTTGAAGAAAATGTTTCGTACGCTTATTAAAAAGAAATTATCTGACAATCAAGTTGCAAATATATTTATAAATGCAATTTTTGATTCGGTAGACAAAGGCTTCCAGGAAATCGCATCCCTAATAAACGAGGACCCCGTATTTGTAAGCTCCCCAAACATTGACGCAAAATCTAGTGGTGAATTTGGCATGATTATCATCGTAGGAAACCTTTCCTTTCTAGAAAGCACCTTTGATGCCGATCAAGCTTCGCGCGTTGAAGCACTTATCTTTACAAAACTAAGCGCTATATATGAAATGGAAGAAAAAGATTTCATTAAGCTCATACGTGGTTATCAAAGCTTCATCTCTAGAGTAAACCATCCTTCCAAGAACTGGATTTATGGTATGTCTAAAGCCATATTTCACAAATATCGACTCAACGAGTTCCAAGATGAGTATTTCAAAAGAATGCGCGCTCCCAATCCTCTATTCTTAAAAAGAATGGATGAAGTTGTGGGGAATTACATCTGGAATTGGGATGCCTTCTTTAAGAAGTATCGCTTTTAAGAAAAGAAACTAAACGCTCAACCGAGTATTTAAATTTAAGAGCGTTTAATCAATTTTTTTTATACTACTTCCTCATGTTCATGAATTGGCTTTCTGAAAACAAAGGTATTGTCAAAAGAATCTAGCACTAAATTGTGAGACTTATCGATTTTCCCTTCAATCAAAGACTTGGCAAGCTTATTTAAAATTTCATTCTGAATCAATCGCTTTATTGGTCTTGCTCCAAAAAATGGATCATATCCTTTTTGAACAATAGTGTTGATCGCCTCCTCAGAAACAATTAAATTGATCTGTTTTGAACTCAAGGAGGTTTTAACCTCCTCAAGCTGAATTGATACAATTTCACGTATACTTTCCTCACTTAAAGGCGGGAAAAGAATCGTTTCATCTATTCGATTCAAAAATTCAGGTTTCATGTGCTGCCTAATTAAATTATCTAATTCTCTCGAAACAATATTTTTTGTCTCTGACCTATCTAATTTGTTTGTGGCTGAATAATTTGAATGAATAATATCTGAACCTAAATTTGAGGTCATAACGATAAGTGTATTCTTAAAATTCACTGTTCGTCCCTTACTATCTGTTAACCTTCCATCATCTAGGACTTGGAGAAGAATGTTGAAAACATCAGGATGAGCCTTTTCTATTTCATCAAGTAATATTATTGAATAAGGTTTTCTTCTGACGGCTTCCGTAAGCTGACCACCCTCATCATAACCTATATACCCTGGAGGAGAACCAATCAATCTACTAACTGCATGTTTCTCTTGGAATTCGCTCATATCAAGACGAATCATTGCATTCCTGTCATTGAACAAGTGTTCCGCTAAAACCTTGGTTAATTCCGTCTTTCCAACTCCTGTTGTACCCATAAATAAAAAGGATCCGATAGGCCTTTCGGCGTCATTGAGTCCAGACCTTGAACGGCGGATAGCGTCAGACAATGCACCGACCGCATCTTCCTGTCCAATAATTTTTTCTGAAAGAGTCTCCTCTAACTTTATGAGTTTATCAGATTCAGATGCCAACATTTTAGTTACAGGAATACCCGTCCATTTCGAAACTACTTGAGCGATTTCATGGTAATCAACTTCCTCTTTAATCATTTTAGCATCGGATTGAACTTTTAGGAGGTCCTTTTTCACCTTATCAAGTTTGCTTTCTAAGTTTACTAATTTTGAATATCGAATCTCAGCAACCTGCTCATAAGCCCCATTCCGCTCCAATTGCTCTGACTCTAATCTCAAATGCTCCATCTCGTCTTTTATCTCTTGAACTTCATCAATAAGATTTTTTTCTAAACTCCACCTTGAGTTTAATTCACTTTGGACGGCCGAAGAAGCATTTAATTCTTCCTCTATTTTCTTTAACTTTTCCTTTGAATTTTCTTTTTTTAGTGCTTCTTTCTCAATTTGGAGTTGCATAATTTTACGTTCGATTTCGTCCAAATCTTCAGGTTTACTGTTGATTTCCATTTTGAGACTTGCTGCAGCCTCGTCTATTAGGTCAATCGCTTTATCTGGGAGATAACGTTCAGAAATGTAGCGTTGTGATAATTGAACTGCGCCGATAATGGCCGCGTCTTTTATTAGTACCTTATGGTGCCCCTCATATTTCTCTTTTATTCCTCTTAATATCGATATTGCATCCTCCTCAGTAGGTTCATCAACTGAAACAATTTGAAATCGCCTGACCAAGGCACGGTCTTTTTCAAAATATTTTTGGTACTCCGAGAGTGTTGTTGCACCAACAGCTCTTAACTCTCCTCTTGCCAGTGCTGGTTTGAGAATATTTGCGGCATCCATTGCACCATCACCACCACCAGCGCCAACCAATGTATGAATTTCATCTATAAATAAAATTACCTCACCATCAGACTTAACCACCTCGTTAATCACTCCTTTAAGCCTCTCCTCAAATTCCCCTTTAAATTTAGCTCCTGCAACAAGTGCGCCCATATCGAGTGAAAAAACCTTCTTTGATTGGAGGTTTTCAGGAACATCTCCTTTCACAATTCGCTGGGCTATCCCCTCTGCTATAGCTGTTTTACCTACACCTGGTTCACCTATCAAAATAGGATTATTTTTTGTTCGACGGCTCAATATTCGTAATACACGTCGAATCTCATCATCCCTTCCGATAATAGGATCAACCTTTCCTTGTTCTACCAGTTCATTTAAGTTTTTAGCATATTTGATAAGTTCTGTGTTTGTTTTCATCAAACTATTATTTTCAGATTTCACATTAGATCTTAATTTATTGATTTGATTTTTTACTTGACTGGCAGTTATTCCAAAAGATTTTAGAATGTTTTGAGCTTCGCTCGACATAACAAGTAAATTGTAAAATAGCGTTTCAATAGTAATGTGCGTATCTCCAAATTCATTTAAACTCATTAAAGTTCTTTGAAAGTATTCATTCATTTGAGAAGATGAAGACGGCAATTCACCAGTTGAGGTGTTCACACCTGATAATGCAAGGGTAATCTTATCCTTCAAAACATCCATATTTTCAATGAAAGGTTTACTTAGGAATATAATTTCGGATGCATTTTTTTCGCACATTGCTGCAAGTAAATGCAGCGTTTTTAATTCAGCATGGTTCTGCATCAAACACAATTCATGTGCGAACTGAATTGTGGTCAACGCGTTGTGTGTAAATCGTTTTTCGTTCATACTCGTGATACCACAAAACTTAAACCATTAGATAAAAAACCTACATAAACAGACATTTTGACGTGTTGAGTAAGTTTTAAATGTCATTTTGACACTTAACAATGTATTACTTTTTTTACACTCCAAAAACATATTTTTTTGACCTTATATGAAACCAATTTAAATGATTTACGTTTCACCTTTCACACGACTATTACGATGAAACTTATAATTACATTAACTTTTACGCTTACCCTTCCATATTTGATTATGGCAAGCGGCCCAACCAGCGCTCGAAAAGAATATATTTCAACTTATAGTGGTACCGCAGTTTCACAGATGAAAAAGTATCAAATCCCAGCAAGTATTACCCTTGCGCAAGGTATTTTAGAATCAGGATCAGGAAATTCCTTTTTAGCGCGCAGCTCAAACAATCATTTCGGTATTAAGTGTGGCAACCAATGGAAAGGAAAAACCTCTTACCACGATGATGACGAGGAAAACGAATGCTTTCGTGCCTATTCTCGAGTATATGAATCATATGTAGACCACAGTATATTTTTAACCTCAAATCAACGATACGCATCATTATTTGAGTTAAAAAAAGACGACTACAAAGCATGGGCACATGGTTTAAAAAAAGCAGGTTATGCAACTAACCCGCACTATGCAGACCGCCTCATTCAATTGATTGAAGAAGAAAAACTATATATGTTTGACCAGCTAGATAAAATTCCTGAAGCTCAAGCGCAACAAACACAACAAATAACAAGAGAAGAGTTTTCAATAAATAAAACCAGGGTTCTGCATTCTAAAAATGGAGATACCTTCTATAAACTTAGTCTAAGAACAGGAATTACTTTACGACAGCTTCACAAATACAACAATGGTCTAGAAAAATTAGAAAATTTAAAACCAGGAACCCCAATCTATTTGGAATCAAAGAAACGCAGGGCTTCCGGAAAAAAAGAAATTGTTTTAGAAACAGCTACTACTTTGGCTGAAATATCTCAAAAAGAAGGTGTTCGCCTTAAGTCATTGATGAAAATAAACCAAATTTCTACTCCTCATCAGCGCTTGTTGAAAGGAGCCAAAATATTCCTTCGCTAGACCTCGGTCAGCGGGAATTTGTTTGTTGTTTGTTTTAAAGCCCCTTATTGGGGCTTTTTTTGTTTCTAAAAAAGAAATAAAGGAAAAATCTTTTTGTATTTTCGCTCCTCATGAAAATTTTTATTCTTGCTTTCCTTTTGAGCCTAAAAACCGTAGGTTTTGCACATGAGACTTATTTTTCATTCGCGGAGATGCAATATGATACCGAATGCAACTGTCTTGAAGTCACGCTAACACTATCGGCTCATGACCTAGAGGCTTATGCAGACAAGCAGAACATACTCTCTTCTACTTTAGAAAAAGACCTTATAAACGAAGATAATCGGCAGGATCTTGTTCAAGAAATCATTCTGGAAGGTTTTAAAATAAAACAGAACCGTCAAGATATCATACTGTTTTACGAGGGGTATGAACTTTTTGAAGATGGTACTTGTTCCTTTTACTTGCGTTCAGAAAAAATAGATGATACAGAGTGCTCATTGTTTTATGGACTCTTTATGGATGTATACCCAGAGCAGCAAAATAAGCTGAACTACAAAAAAGAAAAAGACCAAGTAGTATATAACTATTTTGTCTTTAAACGAGAAAACACAATCGAATTATGAAATATTTAAACCAGATTCTAGCAGTGGTAATCTTTGCTTCAAGCGCTTTATCTGCGATTGGCCAAAAGAAATTTGCCCAAATAGAAAATCTTATTCCTACGCCCAACGAGTATAGAAACGCCGCAGGTGCACCGGGACACAGCTATTATCAGCAACAAGCTGACTACAAAATGGCATTAACACTTGAGGATGACACTCAAATCTTAAGGGGAACGGAAACCATTACGTATACAAACAATTCACCTGATGCACTAGAATATTTATGGTTGCAACTTGATCAAAACCTATTCTCGAAAACGTCAGACACCAAACTTATTAGGGTGGAAAGAATGGAGGATTTTCGTTCTTTAGAGCAAATTGAACGAAAACTGTTTGATTATGACGGAGGATTCAAAATCGAAGAGGTGAAAGCGACAAATGGTGAAGATTTATGCTACGCAATCAATAAAACAATGCTCAGAATAGACTTGAAGCAGCCCTTGAAAACAAATGGGAGCATTTCATTTAGTATCAAATGGTGGTACAACATAAATGATCGAATGGCTGTTGGTGGTCGTTCAGGTTATGAATACTTTGAAGATGAAGATAATTACATCTACACCATTGCGCAATTCTTCCCAAGAATGTGCGTCTATGATGATGTTTCAGGATGGCAAAACAAGCAGTTTTTGGGAAGAGGAGAATTCACACTTCCTTTCGGAAACTATGATGTATCGTTAACCGTTCCAGGTGATCACATTGTTTCAGCAACCGGAACCCTTCAAAACGAAAGTACTGTGCTCTCTGATGTGCAAAGAAAAAGACTACAAAAAGCCAGAAAAGCGGATGCTCCTGTATTTATCGTGAACCAACAGGAGGCTGAAAAAACAGAAAAAAACAAGGTTAAATCATTGAAAACGTGGAGATTCAAAGCAAAAAATGTTAGAGATTTTGCCTTTGCCAGTTCCAGAAAATTCATTTGGGATGCACAAAACACAACGGTAAAGGATAAAGATGTTCTTTGTATGTCTTTCTATCCGAAAGAAGGGAATCCATTGTGGGAGAGATACTCTACAAAGCTTGTGGCACATACGGTTAACACCTATTCTAAATTTACGGTAGATTACCCGTATCCTGTAGCAATATCAATACATTCTAAGTCAATAGGAATGGAATACCCTATGATTTGTTTTAACGGTGGTAGACCAGAAGCTGATGGAACATATAGTGAAAGAACAAAATATGGAATGTGGGGCGTAATCATTCACGAAGTTGGGCACAACTTCTTTCCGATGATCATTAACTCTGACGAGAGACAATGGACCTGGATGGATGAAGGACTTAATACTTTTGTGCAGTACTTAACAGAGCAGGAATGGGAAAGAGGCTATCCATCAAGAAGAGGTCCAGCATATAAAATTGCAGATTACATGAGAGGCGATAAATCAAACATCTCCCCTATTATGACCAATTCTGAATCTATACGACAGTTTGGAAATAATGCCTACGGAAAACCGGCAACGGCGCTGAATATATTGAGAGAAACCGTCATGGGACGCGAGCTTTTTGATTATGCCTTCAAAACCTATTGCGAGCGTTGGAAGTTTAAGCACCCGACCCCTGCTGATTTCTTTAGAACGATGGAGGATGCCTCTGCTGTTGACTTAGATTGGTTTTGGAGAGGATGGTTCTTTAGTACAGACAATGTGGACATTGCCATCTCAGATGTGAAACTATTCCAGCTTAATTCACAAAATCCAACTGTAGAGAAAGCATTTTCGAAAAAACAGAATGAACAAAGAGACATTCATATCGGAGAAACTAGAAATCAGGAACAAATTAAAGAGACCATCAACGAAAAGGATCAAAACATTGACGATTTTTATGGGACGCGCGACATTTATAAAGTCGATGCACTTGATCTAAAAGAATACGAAGGTTTGAAAGGGAGATTAGATAAAGGGAAGTTAGATCTCTTAAATGCAGGATATTTCTTCTATGAGCTGACCTTTGAAAATATCGGAGGATTGGTAATGCCACTGATTATAGAGATATCATATACGGATAATACATCAGAGGTAGTCAGAATACCTGCTGAAATTTGGAGGTCAAAAGAGAATGTTGTCACTAAAGTTTTGGTGCTCAACAAAGAGGTTGCGAGCTTTCAACTCGATCCATTTCTAGAAACAGCGGATACTGATTTACAAAATAATATGTGGCCCAAAAGGGTTCTTCCTTCTCGATATGATCTTTTTCAGCAACGAAAAATGAGAATGAAACAAAGAGAAAACCCTATGCAAAGACAAATGAGAGTGGACGATCTACAAGATTAAAAAGCACCTAATTTAGCTCTGAGGTTAATGATAAATGAGAACTCACAAAATAATTTTCACAAGAACAAAGGATTGATTATTGGCGTTGGATTTCAAAAAACTGGCACTTCAAGTCTTAGAGAAGCATTAAAGGTTTTAGATTTCCGTGTTAAGGACACCACCACTAGAGCGCTCGTTCCCATATTAAAAAATGACTACTCTAGTATTCTTAGAATGCTTAAGAACTTCGATGCAGTGGAAGATACTCCATGGTACATGATTTATAAGGAGCTGGATAAATTAATTCCCAATTCAAAGTTCATTCTTACCATAAGAGACGAGGAAAGTTGGTATTTAAGCGTTAAAAAACATATTGGTAATTTGAGGTCAGCCAATCACGAGTGGATATACGGCAGAGGAAAGGGGCTGCCAAAAGATGACAAAAAAAATACTATTGACGTTTACAGTAAGCACAACAAAGAGGTAATCGAATATTTTGAAAATAGACCCAACGACCTTTTGGTATTGGACTTTACAAAAGGAGACAGTTGGGAAAAAATCTGTCCATTCTTAAACAAAGAAATTCCAAAAACTCCATTTCCTCACTACAATAAGACATCCAAAAATAAAAGAAAGAATGAAATGAGTAGATTCAGGTTTTGGCGCAAACAAATCAAAAACGATATTAGAATTCGGTATATCGATTTATTGGGCCTTTGGGATAAATAAAATTAATTCTTCAATTAAATATATGTATCAACACATTCATAACTTATAATTTTTTTTCCATTTAAAAAGTATGCCAATATGAATCCTTTTCACCTCGCTATTCCTGTAAAAAATTTAAAAGTTACCCGCGCTTTTTATAAAGAAGTTTTAGAATGTACTGAAGGAAGAAGTGCAGAAAAATGGGTTGACTTTGATTTTTTTGGACACCAGCTGGTGTTGCATGAAAAATCGGATTTAGCCTTTAAAGATATAAGAGAATCAAATGAGGTCGATGGCCATGATGTACCTGTGCCGCATTTTGGTGTTGTTTTGGACTGGGAGGATTGGATAAAGCTTTCTGAACGACTAAAAGCTCAAAAGATTAAATTCATCATAGAACCTTATATCCGTTTCGAAGGAGAAGTTGGTGAACAAGCGACAATGTTTTTTTTAGATCCAGAGGGAAATGCCATAGAATTTAAAGCATTCAAGGATATTGGCCAGCTATTTGAAAAATAGCGCTGAGTATTTAGCACTAAATGCTTTACTTTTTTCGGAAAAAAATTTTCACAGGCACACCTTCAAAGTCAAACTTCTCACGCAATCTGTTTTCAAAGAATCGCTTATAGCCATCTGTAATGTATTGTGGTAGGTTACAGAACACGGCAAATGATGGTGCATGCGTTGGAAGCTGCTGAATAAATTTAATCTTAATGTATTTACCCTTCATTGCGGGTGGAGGCGTTGCATGTACAATATCGAGCATGACGTCATTCAGCTTTGAAGTTGGAATCTTTTGGATTCTATTTTCAAAAACAGTCATCGCCGTTTCAATCGATTTATGAATACGCTGTTTCGTCAATGTAGACGTGAAAATAATCGGTACATCATTAAAAGGTGCAAGCTGTTCTCTCAATTTGTCCTCGTATTTCTTAACAGTATTCTGGTCTTTGTCCAAGAGATCCCACTTGTTTACTAGAACTACAACACCTTTTGAATTCTTTTCAATCATATAAAAAATACTGAGGTCTTGCTTTTGAATACCCTCTGTTGCATCTACCATAAACAAACACACATCGGCATTTTCAATGGTACGTACAGAACGTAAAACTGAATAGTATTCAATATCCTCAGTAACCTTTGCTTTCTTTCGGATACCAGCCGTGTCAATCAA
Organism: Crocinitomicaceae bacterium TMED16; assembly: GCA_002167775.1. Classification (GTDB taxonomy): domain Bacteria; phylum Bacteroidota; class Bacteroidia; order Flavobacteriales_D; family Crocinitomicaceae; genus UBA952. The sequence continues at coordinate 15,032 of NHBV01000022.1, forward strand.
TAAGAAATCAAATCCAAAGGCATTGTATCGCGTATGGATGGCATCTCTTGTTGTCCCCGATATATCCGTCACAATATTTCTATCTTTTCCCGTAAAAGCATTGATCAATGAAGATTTACCAACATTTGGCTTTCCTACAATTGCTATACGAGGCAATCCCGTTTCTTCAAGAATAGATTCATCCTTTGCATCGAAATAAGAAACCATCTCATCAAGAATTTCGCCTGTTCCAGAACCATTCGTTGCGGAAAGGTCATACACCTCTCCTAAACCGAAGGAATAAAACTCTGATGACAAACCAACACGTGCCGTATTATCGACTTTATTTGCCACAACGATAATGTCTTTATTGCTTTTACGTAGAATCCCGGCAACGACCTGATCCATCTCGATAATGCCAGTCGTAGCATCTACCATAAATAGAATTACCGAAGCCTCATCAATGGCAATTTCTACTTGCTTACGGATTTCAGCTTCAAAAATATCTTCTTTTGTTTTTGCATACCCACCTGTGTCAATTACAGAAAAGCTACAGCCATTCCATTCACCTTGACCATAAATTCGGTCGCGGGTCACACCACTCACCTCTTTTACAATGGCATCTCTAGATTCCGTCAATCTATTAAAAAGCGTTGATTTCCCTACATTAGGCCTTCCTACAATAGCAACAATATTTGACATTTATTCTTTCTTTAATATCCGTATTTCTTGAGCTTTTGCTCAGAGCTTCTCCAATCTTTATCGACCTTTACATAGTTTTCTAAGAATACTTTTTTGTCTAAGAACTTTTCTAAATCGATTCTAGATTTCTTGCCTATTTTCTGCAACATATCACCTCCTCTACCGATAATAATTCCTTTTTGTGAATCTCGTTCAACAATGATTTGAGCACGAATTCTTATAATTCGTTCTTCCTCTTTATATTCCTCTACTAAAACTTGACAGCTATATGGAATCTCCTTTTGGCAAAGCTCAAATATTTTCTCTCTAATAATTTCAGAAATAAAGAAGCGTAAAGGGCGATCTGTTAGGTCATCTTTGTCATAATACGGTGGGCTCTCAGGAATATGCTTGACAATTTCTTCCCAAAGCTCTCCCACATTAAAATCATGTAAGGCAGATATCGGACAAACCTTCGCATTAGGTAATTGGGCCTGCCAATATTCAATACGTTTAAAGACCTCATCTTGAGAGGATAGGTCTATTTTATTAATTAGGCAAAATACGGGTACAGATAGCTTCTTAATACGGTCTAGCGTTTTAACATGGTTCATCTGACGCTCTTTTGTATCAGTTACAAAAAGTAGAACATCTGCATCCTTTATAGAACCCTGAACGCTGTCCATCATATTATCATGAAGCTTGTATGCAGCATTTACAACACCAGGCGTGTCCGAAAAGACAACCTGAAGGTCATCCTCATTAACGATCCCAATGATACGGTGTCTTGTTGTTTGGGCCTTTGAAGTAACTATTGAAACGCGCTCGCCTACAAGGCGATTCATCAATGTTGATTTACCAACATTTGGACTACCCACAATATTTACAAAACCAGATTTATGCGACATGCTCAATGATTAGAGCGCAAAGGTACGATATTTAAAATGATGATTGAACTAATCTATAAAATCAACCCATTTTCTGACGCTGGATTAAATACTGCTGTAAAATAGGTGCAACACCCTCTGCAACATCGACCTCAATAAAGTCAATGTGCAGATTGATACAACGCATTCGAATTTCATTAAAATGTTCTTTCAGCCTCGCTCTGTATTCTTCTCTGATTTCTAATGGGTTAAGCCTTAATCGCTCTCCAGTTTCCATATCTATGAGTTCGTGGGGTCTGTTTTCAAGTTCTAGGTCCAGTTCCTTCTGGACATCCATTACCTGAAAAAGAACCACCTCATGCTTGTTGTGCTTCAAATGCTGCAATGCCTCTACAATTTCATCAACCTTATCAGGATCCTCTAGCAAATCTGTAAACAATACAACCAAGCTTCTCTTGGGTGTTAGCTCAGCAATTTCATGCAGTACTTTTGCCGTTGAAGTATTCTTCGTTTTAGAAGGATCGTATATTTTCAAACGCTCCTCCATTCGATCATACAGCTCACGGTGATGGCGCTGAGATGATTTAATTTCAGAAACATAATCAACTTGCTCTGAAAAAAAAGAAATTCCCACTGCGTCTCGTTGCCTGCGAAGAAGCTCCATCAAGCTGGCTACTGCATATATCGAAAACTCGAATTTAGAAGTGTTCCCTTCACTAAAATACATGGAGCTAGATGCGTCCAAAACAAACAAACAGCGTAAATTGGTTTCTTCCTCATACTTTTTGGTATACATGCGCTCTGTACGCGCAAAGAGCTTCCAATCAATATGACGCGTTGATTCCCCATTATTATACAACCTATGCTCGGCAAATTCAACAGAAAAACCATGGAACGGGCTTTTGTGCAATCCTGTGATAAATCCTTCTACAACTTGTCTTGCAAGAAGCTCCAGGTTTCCAAAATCGGCAAGCTTGATTCTTTCTATAGGCATAGGCTAAAAATAGGGAAATTTTAACTTCTTTGGGCCTTCTTATACCTAAAATAGGCATTCATTATAATTCCTAAAAAGATGAACAAAACCCCAAGATTTACCATCATATTCAGGCGTTCATCAAAAATAAAATATCCTACTAGCAAGGCATAAACAATACCAAGATATTGAAAAGGAATAATCACGGAAGACGAACCAAGATGTAATGCTTTGGTTAGCAGAATTTGGGCAAACTGCGTAAAAATACCAACCAATAGTAATAGGAACCATTCGATACCAACAGGCATGACAAATTCAAATAAGCAAAGTAAGAACATGAATGGTATTGAAATCATCGGAAAATAGAGTACAATTGAAATTGGTTCATCGGTAGCTTTAAGTTTTACAATAGCTGTATATGCAATTCCAGAGATACTTGCGGAAAGCATTCCTAAACCAATCCAATATGGTTCAAAATAAGCGCCCATATAATCCAAAGTGTAATTTTGTAATGAGATCAGACAAACACCAAAAAAAGCAAGGGAAACAAAAAGCCATTGAATTCTAAATATCTTCTCACCTAATAAAAGAAAAGTAAAAAGCATCGTAAAGATTGGGGCCAAATATTGAATCACTGCTGCAACGGCAAAAGGCATGTTCTGTATCGTCATAAAAAAAAGCGTTAATGCGATTGACCCTGCGGTTCCACGGATAATCAACCATTTCTTATTGACACCAAAATAAGGCAGGCCTTTTCTGTAAATGATAATGGAGCTAAGCACAAAAGAAACAATGGAACGAGACAACACGAGCTCGTGTGCTGGAAGAGATTGCAAATCAAGTCCTCCAAGACTTAAATTACCGCTAAAAAGCTTAACGATTAAGTTTACAATTAAGAAACATAGCCCAGATAGAACAACATATAGAATTCCTTTTTTCACATGGATGGAATCAGGTAATGATTTTTAGTAACCACCTTTCTTTTTGGCTTTATAACCCTTACTGATAAGCATTGTATGTATCTTTTCTACAAAATTACCCTGAATTAAAATCACCCCGTCTTTTGCAGAACCGCCGACACCACACTTACTTTTCAATTCTTTTCCCAAGCCTTTTAAATCCTCCTCTAAGCCCATAAATCCCTCAACAATCGTAACTGCCTTACCACCTCTATTTTTTTTATCTAAGGAAACGTATAATGATTGCTGCGAAGCTGGAGGGGTTTCCTCCACTCCATTATTTTCCTCTTCAAATTGAAAATCAGGATTGGTTGAGTACACGACATTAATTCTATTTTTCTTGTTTTTTTTCATGCCAAAGATTTAGGTTTGGTAATCTCATGCAAAAGTAATGGATACTTTGTAAGTTAAATATTTAATTTTACAGATGTAGAATAGAAAGATATGTCCAGGAAAAAAATCATTACGATTGTTGGTGCAAGACCACAAATCATCAAAGCTTCAGCAATTAGCCGAGCAATTGGTTTATACTTCAAAGAGGAGATTGAGGAAATCATTGTGCATACTGGACAGCACTATGACCAAAACATGTCTCAAATCTTTTTTGAAGAACTGGGTATTCCAAAACCAAGTCATAATATAAATGTGGGTTCGGGAAGACATGGGCAGCAGACCGCTAAGATGATCGATGGAATTGAAAAAATACTAATTGAGGAAAAACCAGATTCCGTCATTCTTTATGGCGACACCAACTCTACTATAGCAGGTGCATTGGCCGCTGCAAAAATTCATATACCCGTTGTTCATATTGAGGCTGGACTGCGTAGTTTCAATAAAAAAATGCCCGAGGAAATCAATCGAATCGCATGCGACCATATGTCAAGCTTGTTATTCTCACCGACAAAACAAGGCATTAAAAATCTTCAAAAAGAAGGCTTCAAACTCAAACAGGAGGGAAAAGCATCAATGGATGAACCAAATATGTATCACTGTGGAGATATCATGCTAGACAATAGTATGTATTTTGGTAAAAAGGTAAATGGAGAAAGCCAGCTATTAACTTCATTGAAACTAGAGTTTAATAAATATATACTATGTACCATTCATAGGGATAGCAATACAGATATTGACAATAACTTAATTGGTATTCTAGAGGCCCTACTTTCGTGTCAAGAGGAAACTCACATGAAAATTGTTTTGCCCTTGCACCCGAGAACAAAGGCTAAAATCGAACAATTAAGAGACCAAAATTTTGTAGATCGCTTTATCAAAAATCCAAATATCATCATTCTTCCTCCTGCTGGGTTCAACGACATTATTGTGCTAGAAAAAAATACAAAGCTGATTATTACTGACAGTGGAGGACTTCAAAAGGAAGCATACTTTTTCAAGAAGCCTTGCGTTATTCTTAGGGAACAGACAGAATGGGTAGAGATTGTTGAAAATGGGAACGCAATACTAACAGGTGCAGACAACTCAAAAATAAAGAATGCCATATCCATTCTGTTGGCAAAAGATGATTTCACCTACCCTGCCCTATTTGGCGACGGAAAAGCCGGGAAATTCATATGCTCTAAAATCTTAAGCGATTTATAATTGATGCTCATATTTGTAGAAAATGTAAACGACAGACTGTCCTACACCTTTGATTTTATTTTCAAGGAAAGAGACCTTAATTATACATTCACCACAAGTGAATCTGAATTTGAAAAATCTTTGGAGATAAAGCTTAATTATTCGAAAAAAAATATTGCAAATACTCCTTCGATAATTCCAAGCACAATGCTTTTCAATAATCGTATTGAAAATTATACCTTGAATAGATCCCTTTTCAATAAAGAAGATTGCTTGAGCATCAATGGTATATGCGATCCTGTAGCAAGTATATTTTACATCCTCACGCGTTATGAAGAATACGATTCGTCATTTAAAGATAAGCATGGCAGACATATAGGGAAAAAATCAGTTTTATACAGATTCGGCTGGCAAGAAAAGGCTATGTGTGATCGTTGGAGTGAAGATGTTTTATCTTTTCTTTCAGCACACACCTCTTTTCGATTTGAAAAGAAAAAATACAGACCTCAAATTATTCCAACATTTGATATCGATAAAGCCTACGCCTATAAACATAAAGGCATATTCAGAAACGTATTAGGTTATTTTAAAGACTTTTACACCCAGGATAAAGCGCTTGTGAAGGAACGTAGGATGGTGCTTACCGGCTCTAAAAAAGATCCATTTGACAATTATGATAAGATTTTTGATATTCAAAGCCGTGGTTTTGATGTCAAATTATTCTGGATGCTCGGGAACTACGGAAAGTACGATAAAAATATTTCGCATAAAAACCGAAGGCACCGACGCCTCATTAGAAAAATGGATACGATTGCAACTATTGGGATCCATCCTAGCTATAGGTCAAACTCCAATGAGTTTAATATTCACAATGAAATTGAACGCTTACAAAATATTATCAAAAAGCATGTCAGGTCGAGCCGTCAGCATTATCTAATGCTTTTTTTACCGAAAACATATCAACAACTTATCGAACAAGAAATTGAGGATGATTACAGTATGGGATATGCAGATATTATTGGATTCAGGGCAGGCACAGCACGTTCATTTCATTGGTTTGATCTGACGACAAATAAAAAAACATCACTGAGAATTCATCCCTTCTGCTACATGGATGGCAGTCTAAACGAATACCTTCAGCTCAGCACAAATGAGGCGGAGGACAGAATTGCCCAGTTATATCTTGAAGTACAGAACTATGGTGGGCAATTTATATTTCTTTGGCACAATGATACAATAAGCGATTATGGACACTGGGCAGGCTGGTCAAAAGTATTAGAGTTTAGCCTTAGACTCGATGAGCTTTAAGTATACTTGGCTACCATTTTCTATCGAAGGCCGCATCAATTAATTTGCTCTTTTCTTCGCTGTTCTTATAAGCATAATTAAACCCATTGTATACGGAATATCCACCCACTTGACCATTCTTATTAATAGCAATAAACCCACATTGTAAGCCACTTACATCGCTATGCTTAGAAATAATTCTTTCAACCGCGAGTTTGCAGGCCATTTCAGGGGAATGCCCCTGACGCATAAATTCTACAACAGTATGGCTTCCTACAATACGAATGATTGCCTCTCCCATACCCGTTGCGCAGGCTCCTCCTACTTCGTTATCAACAAATAATCCTGCGCCAATAATGGGAGAATCTCCAACACGTCCTGCAAGTTTATAGGCCCAACCACTTGTTGTGCACGAACCACTTATGTTACCAAACTCATCAATAGCAAGCATACCTATCGTGTCATGATTCTCATGATTTATTTCAGGTTTTTCAAATTCGTCTTTGTGCTCTTTTTTCCAGTCTTTCCAGTCTTTCTTAACTTCTTTAATAGGTGCTTTAAACTTCTCAAAACCATAATCTATGGCAAATGACTTTGCTCCTCTACCAACAAGCATTACATGCTGTGTTCGCTCCATTACTGCTCTAGCGACCGAAATTGGGTGTTTGATTCCCTCGAGATAAGCAACAGCACCACAGCGTGATTGATCGTCCATGATACATGCATCCAAAGTAACATGCCCTTCTCTGTCAGGCCTTCCACCGACACCAACACTTCGATTTGTTAAATCCGATTCTGTATGACGCACACCAGCCTCTACAGCGTCAAGAGCTGTCCCAGAATTACCGAGCAACTTCCATGCTTCCTCATTCGCTGCTAAACCGTGGCTCCAGGTTGAAATCACCACAGGTTTTTGTGGGCCCAAATCGACTTGAGAAACTTCGTTATTCATCCCCAATAGAGACTGGGGTTTAAGGATAGAAGCTAAAGCTGATAACATACCAAATTTAAAAAATGACCTTCTTTTCATAGCTGTTATTTACGTTGTTCATTGCTTAGCCAACGTTGAAAATCGTTGGCATTGTTGACATGCTGACGACCTGAATTCGTAAAATTATGTCTTCCCGAATAGTCCGCTTTGGCACACATAAAAATATAATCAACTGAGGCTGGGTTCAATACTGCTTCAAGCAATGCTGTCCCAACAATACAGATTGGTCCAGGCGGAAGCCCTTCATTTTTATAAGTATTGTAGCTACAATCAATATCCCTGTGCTCGTAAAGAAGTCGCTGCACTCCATCTAATTTACTGCCCCAGCAGAACTTAAAGGTAGGGTCAGATTGTAACTTAATATTTCGTCTCAAACGATTTAGATATAAACCCGCTATAATGGGCCATTCATCAGAAATCCTAGACTGCTCAGAATATACAATACTCGCCAAGGTGTATGCCTGACTAGGGCGTTGTAAACCAATAAGAGCCAACTTTTTCAGTCTGTCTTTATTCCAAAATGATTTAAATTCACTCGCCATTCTCTTTGTAAAAACTTCAGCATCTGTATCGTAGAAAAACTGATAGGTATTGGATAAAAACATGGAAGGAAATTCTGATGCTGTAAATCCATATGAACTGCATGTTTTCGGATCTAAAAGAAATTCTGCTAGTTCTGAACTATCTGCTTGAATATGCCTTGCGACCTTCTGACAGATTTTCTCAATCTGATTTGGACCTGAGCAATTATTAAAGGTAACCTTTACCTCTAGCTCGCCATTCCCATTTCCTAGTCTATTTCGCTTAAAACCGTTTAACAATGAACTATACGACATATTAGGTGCAATATCATATTTACCAAGGGCAATATTGCGTGCATTCATGTCTTTATACTTGCCGACAGCATGAAATAAATCTTGGTCATCAATGATTCCTTTTTCAAAAAGTGTCAGTGACAGTGAGTCTAGATGGATTGACTTTAAAATGTAAAAGGTTTCGTTTTTGGTATTTAAGGTGGTTTTCTGAGAAGCCAAATATAATTTGAATTTTGGGTATGCAAAATACCCACCAATCAAAATAATGGAAAATATAGATGCTATTTTTAAAATTCTTTTCATAAAGCTAATTCAAAAGAAATTAAATTTGAATCTACTGTTTTCTCGCTAGATCGAAAGTAATCAAGAGATTCGAAAAGTGCAATACTCGCTTTATTGTTCGGCTGAATCATGGCCTTCAATTGAATAATCTTCAGCTCCTTCTTTGCATATTGAGCCATTAAGACCAAAGCTTGCCTTGCATAGCCTTTTTTCCTTGAAGGCTTGTCTGCAATTAAAACGCCTACATATGCTATCCGTTTTTCAAAATCTACATCATAAAGATCAACCATACCTATTGCCCCATGCGTATTAGACAGACATATCATCATTCGCAACTGACTTGAATTATGTACATCTGTTTGTTGCTCAATTAACGCATATATGTTCTCGAGAGAAACTTTAATTTCAGATTGCGTTACACGCTGCGTTTCTTTATCAAGCTCCCAAATATACACACCAAAAGCATCTTTCTTTTCAATTGGTCTTAAGAAAAGTTTTTCAGTTTTAGGCATGTAGCTTATTCAACCTTTCATTTATATCAAAAAGATCATAGGCACGAATGCCTGCTTCCTGCTGCGATACATTTGTAGAATACCAACCAGTAATTAAACCTCTTTCTTTAAGTATCTTCAATAGGTCGGAAAGCTTCAATACTTCTTCGGGCATATTCAATGCTTTTTTAATCGGAGACAAGCAAGAGCATTCAGCTGATGTTGCACAAGTGTAGTCCTCATAAACACGTTCAATATAAGTACTACTTATATTAAACCTTAACTTTATCTTTAACAACTTAATTCCTTTATTAATAGATATTTGATTAACATAACTAGTTCCAATAGAGTCTTTTCCATTACTTTTTAAACTAAAGAAAACTCCTTGACTAGAAATACCTATATGCGGGGGGATTTTATCTACATGAAAAATCCAAATCAGGACATCATCGACCTCTGATATTGATGCCAGTCGGGGTAGGTTTTGAAACCTAAATTCATATTTCAATTGTTCCTTCATAAATGAATTTAGCAGGTCCGATTAAGTGGACCTTTGTAAATTTACTTTTACCATTTGATTCATAAGATACCTGTAGTAAACCGCCTTTCGTTTTTACCCTTATTACACCATTATGATTCAATTCTTTGGCTGCATGTATCAATGCACATGCCGTTGCCCCTGTTCCACAAGAAAGCGTTTCGTTTTCCACGCCTCGCTCGTAGGTAGCAATGGATAGTTCATTTAACGCATGCTCAAAAACCATATTAACATTAATTCCGATTTCCTCGTAGGTTTTTGAATAACGAATTTGTCGACCAATATTTATGAGGTTTTCGGTGTCCAATTCTTTGAGAGAATCAACGTTTAAAATCAGGTGTGGTGAGCCCGTATCCATAAAAAAGCCATCCTTAAAAGGAATTGCATCTATTGCTTCAAGACTTATTGTTTCTGGGAGGTCCACAGCCGCCATTTCCAGCCTTACGTCGCTACCACATAGCTCTGCCGAATGCACGCCATCAATCGCTTCAAAAGATACATTATGGGAAGAAAACAATCCATTATCGCCTGCAAACTTCACTGCACATCTCGCACCATTCCCACAAAAGCTACTTGACCCATCTGGATTTGAAAAATCCATATAAAAGTCATGCGCAGCAGATTTGTTCAGTATAATTAAGCCATCCGACCCTATCCCGAATTTACGGTCACATAAAAACTTAACCTCATCTTCTCCGATATCATTATATTTTCCATCAATATTATAAAGGAGAATAAAATCATTTCCGGTTCCTTGATATTTAGAAAAATTGATTTGCATAACTCAACAAATGTAATGAATATGACGCCAATAATGCCTATGCTATTGCTTAACAATCTTTAACAAGGATTGTGTACCAAAATAGCAGCTTTTGGTGTTAAACTTGTAACGATATAAATTAAATACTCAAATGACAAAAAATTCTTCTTTCAAAACATTATTAATGGGTTTCTTAGGAGGCCTTACAGCGATTGTACTTTTTTTTGAATTCGTGAATCCGATTCAGGAGCCAATTACCAAAACACAATCAGACCAATTAATTGATGGAAAACGAAATACACCATCATTTTCAGCTAATTTTTCCGGCTTAAATACAACTGATTTCAAAGAGGCCTCTAAAAATTCAATTAACTCTGTGGTTCACGTTACAACAAAAGTTGTCCAAACAACCTTTCAAAGAGATATTTTTCAAGAATTTTTCTACGGTCCAGGTGCAGGAGGAAAAGAATATAAGCAATTTGGTGAGGGAGCAGGCTCAGGTGTTATCGTATCTTCAGAAGGATATATTGTAACCAATAACCATGTGATAGAAAGTGCAAGCGAAATTGAAGTCACCCTAAATGACAACTCAAAATATACAGCAACAGTAGTTGGTGCGGATCCATCTACAGACATTGCAGTGCTTAAAATTGAGAAATCTGGTCTACCTGCAATTGCTCTTGGTAATAGTGATGATTTAGCGATTGGCGAATGGGTGCTTGCCGTAGGAAATCCGTTTAACTTAACCTCAACCGTTACCGCAGGAATAGTTTCGGCCAAAGCAAGGAATATTAACTTATTAAACAGCCCGAATAAAACTATAGTACCCATAGAATCTTTTATCCAGACAGATGCGGCAGTTAATCCTGGTAACAGCGGAGGCGCACTCGTAAATACAAGTGGGCAGCTCGTTGGTATTAACACAGCTATTGCCTCTCAAACCGGAAGCTATACAGGTTATTCTTTCGCAGTTCCTGTCAATTTAGTACAAAAAGTAATGCGGGATTTAATCGACTACGGGATTGTTCAGCGTGGCTACCTTGGTGTCCAAATCAAAAACATAACACAAGAACTCAAAACTGAAAAGGACCTACCCAATCTCAAAGGTGTATACATCGCGAAGGCTATTGAAGGAGGTAGCGCAGAAAAAGCAGGACTCAAAGAAGGCGATGTTGTTTTAAAAATTGGAACAAAAGAAGTCAACTCAGCAGCTTCATTACAAGAAGAAATAGGTAAAATGAGACCTGGAGACAAAGTTACTGTCACACTCAGAACAGCAAAAGGGAACGAGCAAATCAAAGAAATTGTTTTGAGAAATAAAGAAGGTCAAACAAAACTTGTTTCCAAAGAGGAAATTAAGAAAAATGTTGCTCTGGGAGCCTCCTTTGTGCCATTGAGCAAATCAGAAAAGGAAGCCTTGAACATTGATTATGGCGTAAGAATCAAATCATTAACACCGGGTAAGCTAAAATCATTAGGCTTGAAAGAAGGCATTATTATTACTAAAGTAAATAATGAGGCTGTTCTTAGTGTGGATCAACTCGCCTCAAAATTAAATGAAACTAATAGCGGTATCCTTCTTGAAATCATGTCTGAAAGCGGGAAAAGAGATTATGTAGGTTTCGGACTCTAGATGAAGTTTTTAAGGCACGGTTTTTGACGTGCCGAAAGTCTATTTTGATTGCAAAAAAAAGACCTTGAATATTTTTCATTCTGCTTTTTTTGGCTTTACTTTGCCATCTGTAATTTAATAAAATTAATCACCAATATTACCCCTTCTGCGCATGAGACAGCTAAAAATAACTAAATCGATAACGAACCGTGAAAGCCAATCTTTAGATAAGTATTTACAAGACATAGGACGGGAGGATTTAATTACTGCTGAACAAGAAGTTGAACTCGCGAAAAAGATTAAGGCCGGGGACCAATTGGCCTTAGAGAAATTGACAAGAGCGAATCTTCGATTTGTTGTTTCTGTTGCAAAACAATATCAAAATCAAGGACTTACACTTCCTGACTTAATCAATGAAGGCAACTTAGGATTGATAAAAGCAGCCCAGAAATTTGATGAAACAAGAGGTTTTAAATTTATCTCTTATGCCGTTTGGTGGATTCGTCAATCTATTCTTCAAGCATTAGCGGAACAAGCACGAATTGTGAGACTTCCTCTGAATCAGGTTGGGTCACTAAACAAAATCAACAAAGCATTTTCGAAGCTCGAACAAGAATACGAGAGACCCCCTTCAGCAGAAGAATTGGCAGAAGCTCTTGAGGTTCCTGAAGATAAAATCAAAGAAAGTTTAAATGTTTCTGGACGCCATGTTTCTATGGATGCTCCTTTAACTACAAATGAAGACGGAGGAACATTAATGGATGTGATGGCCAACAGTGATGCGCCGAAAACAGACCAGACCTTAATGGCTGAATCTCTACAAAAAGAAATTGAGCGTTCATTAAGTACCCTAACAGATAAAGAAAGAGAAATTATAAGATTGTTTTTTGGCATTGGAATGAACCATGGTTTAACCTTGGAAGAAATTGGATCTAAATTCAACCTTACACGAGAAAGAGTGCGTCAAATTAAAGAAAAGGCGATACGACGACTGCGTCATACGTCACGTAACAAACTACTTAAGTCCTATCTAGGATAAAATGAATAAGCTGCCCTCTAAAGGGTGGCTTTTTTTTATTAGCAAACAACAAATCAAACATACATAAGATGGAACTAGAATTGGGTTATGAAAAAGGCTTGCAATTACATATTGAAAAAGAACGCGCAGCCGTAAAGCTTCAAAGCAAGGTAGGCGAACTACTTTATGAAAAAGGAATAGAGCTCGTACTCTTTCGTCATCATTTAACAGATATCACAATTTCAGAGATAATCAACCTTCATGATTATTCACGTAAGGTAGGTAGCAACGAGATTGATGTTTTCACAACCTCTGAGCTAGCATCCAATTTATTAGAACTAAATGTAATCCCTTCAAAGCTTGATATAGGAAAGCTCGCGAATGAATGGAACGAGGAACAGTCGTCATATTCAGACCAAAAAGAATTTTTATTGAAGAAGCTTTCCGTTCTTGAGGAGAACCAGGATCAACCTGTTGAGCCACGTGACGTTGTTTTGTACGGATTTGGAAGGATTGGGAGACTTGCAGCAAGAGAATTGATCAAACAGGCCGGAAAGGGGCAACAGCTGAGACTTAGGGCAATTGTTACAAGAAGCTCCAAAGATGCAGATATTATAAAAAGAGCGTCCTTACTTAGAAACGACTCTGTTCATGGCGCCTTTAAGGGTTCTGTCATTGAGGATTTAGAGAAAAAAACCTTGGTAATCAATGGTCAAATTGTTCACATGATCAGCGCAAATGCACCGGAAGACATTGATTATACGGCTTACGGTATAAACAATGCTCTAGTAATCGATAATACTGGCGTATTCACCAATAGAGAAGCTTTATCGCGTCATTTAAGCGCAAAGGGAACCGCAAAAGTACTACTTACGGCACCTGGGAAAGAAATACCAAATATTGTATACGGTATTAACCAAGGAGAACTTGATTTAGAAAATGAAAACATCTACTCTGCGGCATCCTGCACAACCAATGCAATATCACCTATTTTAAAATTAATGAGTGATCAATTCGGAATAGAAAAAGGCCATATTGAAACTGTACATGCCTACACCAACGACCAAAACTTGCTAGATAACATGCACAAGAAGCCGAGACGAGGTCGTTCTGCAGCGATAAATATGGTGATCACCTCAACTGGAGCAGGTAATGCAGTAACAAAAGTGATCCCTCAACTAAAAGACAAGTTAACAGCAAATGCTGTACGTGTGCCAACACCAAATGGTTCTTTGGCAATTATTAGCTTGGAATTAAATAAGAAAACAACTGTGGAAGAGGTAAACCAGGTCGTCCACAATGAAGCCTTAAATGGAAATCTTGTAAATCAAATTTATTACTCTCTTGATAGTGAACTTGTGTCAAATGATATCATTGGGAATACTTGCTGTGCTGTTTTTGATTCTGAAGCAACTTTAAGCTCAAAAGACGGGAAAAGCATTGTATTATATACTTGGTATGACAACGAATATGGATATACAAAGCAAGTAATTCGTCTTGCTAAATACATCACAAAGGTCCGTAGAGCAATTTATTATTAAACTATTGTCCTGGCAACTCCGTTGCCAAGTAAAGGTTTATTAAGGATGTAAGAAGGGCAATCACTGCGATCCACAAAGCTATTGTACTTCTTTTACTGTGTCTTTCTGCCATAATGTTGTTGTTTACGTATTACATCGAATTAAGTTTCGATAATTGATGTTCCGTGAAGAGACTTCGTTGATATATGAAGTTAATACGTTGCGCGATAGCATCGGTACAATCTTTATAATTTAATTCAACTATGCAATTAGGTTCATCGATCCAACGTTGAATGGATAATGATTCGGAGGAATTTAAAGAATTAACCACAGAAATACCTAATAATTTAAGACAATGAGCATTGCAAATTTGTTCGAACTGTCCTTTTAACGGAATGACAACCAATTTCTTCTGTAAATACATGACTTCTGAGGGAAGCTCGAAACCAGCGCCACAAAACACACCGCTGCAGGCCCCTAAATCATTTAAGAAATTCTTATTATCGATCGGTTTTACAATGACGTTTTGCACCCTGTAAGGGACCCTGGTATATTTGGAATACAATTTCCAATTGACCTTAAATTTAGATAGAAAGCTAATTACTTTTTCATCAATATAACCCGGCAGATAAACAAGAAAAAAATTATCGTCTCGAATCTTCAAATTTCTTACTGAAGATCTAATGACGGGTGTGAAAATATCTTGATTATAATTGCTAAAATGGATGCCTAGCTTATACTCCGAAGGACAATAATTTCTCAAAATCCATTGACTAAATGGATAACGTAAAGAAGGCCTAGGACTATTCTTCATTAAAATGGCAGATTGATGACTTACCTCTATACACTTTACTCCAAAAATCTTACTAGACCATGCCGAAACAGGTTCAAAATCAGAAACTACTAGGTCATAGTCTCGAACGGGAAATAAGCAAATCTCCTTGACAAAAGTTATAAACGATGAAAAAATAAACGTTTTAAAGTACGAAATACCACCTCTGGAATTGGTTCTAAATGTAAGCCCCTTTCTATTATACTTAATGCTAAAAGGAACTTCTAGCTGGCTTGATTGTCCGCTCACAAGTACATCAACCTGACCTATTTTCTTTAAGGCAGGAATAACATCAATGGCACGACTTAAATGACCATTACCGGTACCTTGGATTGCATATAATATTTTCATAAAAAGAGATTTTAAAAGAGGAGAGAATAAAGCCTAAATAATGTTAAACATTTACATTACTTCACCAAGAAAGGCTTCTAGGTCTAATTCATGAGTGTTTTCAGGCTCTTGAACATGTACATCTGATGATTTAGGGGCTTTAATGAATTCGCTTTCGTCGTATTCAAATAAAGACCAAGTTCCGGCGTGGTATTCCAAAGAGGTTAAATTTTCGATCCAATCTCCAGAATTCAAATAAGTGACGCAACCTTTAGAGGTGAGTATTTCTTTAATTTTGGGTTGATGTATATGACCACAAATCACATAGTCAAACTTATTTTCAATCGCTATATTTGCCACCGTTTCTTCAAAACTAGTTACATATTGAACAATTCCTTTTACACTATCTTTCACTTTTTTGGAAAACGAAATCCTTCCACGACCTAATTTTTCACTAAACCAGTTTGCGATTGTGTTTATAACAATTAATAAATCATAACCTTTACCGCCAAGTTTTGCGAGCCATTTGGAATGTTTCATTGTCACGTCAAATACATCTCCATGAAAAATCCAAGCCTTTCCCGTTTCCAAATGAAAAACTTTCTTATTCAAAATGTGAAAATCACCCAATTGAAATCCACTAAATCTCCTTAGCATTTCATCGTGATTACCCGTAATGTAGTATACTTTTGTTCCTTTCGAAAGCAAAGAGGTTATTGCCTTTATTACTTTCATATGATCTTTAGGAAAATAACGTTTGTTAAATTGCCAAATATCTATAATGTCACCATTTAACACCAATTCTTTTGGTTGAATTGATTTTAAATAATTTGAAAGCTCTCGTGCTCTACAACCATAGGTTCCGAGATGAACATCTGATAGGACAACTAAATCAACTAACCTTTTCATAAATCATAAAATTTTAATACAAATATTAAGGGTTTATGTTAATCCTTGTTTAAGAGTAGGTTACAATACGTCAAGATTTGATGTGAAAATATTAACACTCTAATGTGCATTAATTATTCATTTATAACATGATTTGAGCAAAGACGCATTAAAACCTTTTATTTTTATTACAATTGATACGGTCTAAACTAATATTGTCTAAATTTGTGCCTTAAAGTTTAAGTATAAATATATGTCTGCAGATATTTTTGAAAAAATCGAAGCCAATAGAGGGCCTTTGGGTGTTCACGCCAAGCAATCACATGGTTATTATACATTCCCAAAGCTAGAAGGTGAAATTAGCCCGCACATGGTTTTTAGGGGTAAAAAAATGCTGAATTGGTCGCTAAATAACTATTTAGGCTTGGCAAATGATCCTGAAGTCAGAAAACTGGATGCTGAAGTAGCTCAAGAATATGGATTCTCTCATCCAATGGGTGCTAGAATGATGAGTGGAAATACTGACTTTCATGAACAACTAGAAAATGAGTTATCCGAGTTTGTTGAAAAAGAAGATACCATATTATGCAACTTCGGATATCAAGCCGTACTTTCTTGTATTGATGCGTTAGTCGACAGAAAGGATGTTATTGTCTATGACGCAGAATCACATGCTTGCATATTAGATGGTGTTCGACTCCACATGGGTAAAAGATACGTCTTCAAACATAACGATGTTGAGGACTGTGAAAAGCAATTGATTCGCGCTGAAAAACTAGCTGAAGAGACAGGAGGTGCTATTCTTGTGATTACCGAGGGTGTTTTCGGTATGCGAGGAGACCAAGGTAAAGTAAAAGAGATTGTTGCTTTAAAGGAAAAATATAATTTCAGACTTTTCGTTGACGATGCCCATGGTATAGGAACACTTGGTGCAAAAGGTGGCGGAACTGGACAAGAGCAAGGCTGCCAAGATGGTATTGACATCTATTTTGGAACGTTTGCAAAGTCATTTGCATTAATTGGTGGATTTATTTCTAGCGACGCACAAGTTGTTGAATATTTACGCTATAACATGCGTTCTCAAATTTTCGCAAAATCTCTTCCTATGACGCTCGTAAAAGGTGCGTTAAAAAGGCTTGAGATCATGAGAAGAAGTACAGCACATAAAGATAAACTTTGGGAGATTACCAATGCACTAAAAACTGGTTTGGTAGACAATGGTTTCGAGATAGGACCTTCAAATTCATGTGTAACTCCTGTATATTTGAGTGGTTCAGTACCAGAGGCTACAAATCTAATTTACGATTTGCGCGAAAATCACAACGTATTCTGCTCTATGGTTATCTATCCGGTTGTACCAAAAGGAATGATTATTTTGAGATTGATTCCAACTGCATCACACACCCTTGAAGATGTGAAGTTCACAATTGATTGTTTTTCAAAAATCGTTGATAAACTCAAGGCAGGAGAATATGTTGCGGACGAGATTGCGCCTATTAAGTAGTCCTGTTAGACGGTCTTCTAGAAGAATCCATTAGGAATTTTAGTTTTTTCTCATCAACCAATAAGACTTCCGAAATAAAGTATTTTGATTTCTCTCGTCGCTGTTTTTGAGTGCCAGAAAAGTGCAATGCATTTGGCTTCAGAAATTCAATAATTTTGCCAATATTTTCTGGATGTATACCACCACCTGGTAAAATCTGAATGCGACCTGAAGCAAATTCAGTAATCTCTTTCAACCTCTCCTTACCTTCGAAAACATTGACCTCGCAGCCAGAGGTGAGAATTCGATCGAATTTCATAGAAATCAATTGCTCTATTGCTTTCTGCCAATTGTCAATATCGTCGAATGCCTTATGAAATGTCAGTTCAATATTCGGTGTAAGCATACGCAATCGCTTCAAAAAGGAAATATCAAGACTTCTTTCCTCATTCAAAGCACCAACAACTATTCCTTGAATGCCTAATTTCTGATAATGAACAACATCCTCCATCATCTGAATTTTTTCATCTTCAGCATATACAAAATCTCCTGAACGCGGACGGATTAGCACCTGGGTATTCATGCCTAGAGCAACTGATCGCTTGACCAATGCTATCGACGGAGTTAAACCACCACAACTCAATTCTTGACATAGCTCTACCCTATCAGCCCCAAACTTAGAGGCTAAATTCAGCGCCTTAACACAAGAAACACAAATTTCTACAAGCATAAAAACACAATTAACTGAAATACTAATCGATACATTAGGATTTAAAGATAAGGTAAAATAGCAATAAGCATTTGGAGATTTGTTGCACTAATTTTTCCCTATATTTGCAACTAATGAAAGGTACGTCAGAAAAAGAGAAAAAGCAGCACAAATCAGTAGATTTTGAATCTTTTAAAAACCAAGTTTTAGCGGACTACAAGCTTGCGTGTTTATCGCGCGAGGCTTCGCTATTAGGTAGGAAAGAAGTCTTAACTGGCAAGGCCAAGTTCGGGATCTTTGGAGACGGTAAGGAACTTGCCCAGATTGCGCTTGCAAAAGAATTTAAAAACGGTGATTTTCGTTCTGGATATTACAGAGACCAAACCATCATGCTGGCTATAGAAGAGCTAACAGTTGAGCAATATTTCGCTGGTTTGTATGCCCATACTGATGTTGAGATTGAGCCACAATCCGCGGGCAGACAAATGGGCGGTCATTATGCCACAAGAAATCTTGATGCGCATGGAGAATGGAAAAATTTAATGCTTCAAAAAAATAGTAGCGCGGATATTTCTCCGACGGCAGGACAGATGCCTAGACTTGTCGGATTGGCACAAGCCTCAAAAGTATACAGAGAAAATGAGGCATTAAGCGCTACAGAAAAAGCCAAAAAGTTTTCAAATAAGGGAAACGAAGTTGCATTCGGAACCATTGGTGACGCATCAACAAGTGAAGGACCATTTTGGGAATCCATCAATGCTGCAGGTGTAATGCAAATCCCATTGGTCATGTCTGTATGGGATGATGGCTACGGAATTTCTGTTCCAAGAGAATTTCAAACGACAAAAGGCTCAATATCGGAGGCTTTATCGGGAATGCAAAGGACAGACGAGAAAAAAGGTTACGAGATATTTGTGACGAAAGGATGGGACTATGCCCACCTTTGCCAAACATATGAAAAAGCAGTGCGTATAGCCCGCGAAGAACACGTGCCTGTGCTCATACATGTAAAAGAAGTAAACCAACCTCAAGGTCACTCTACCTCAGGATCACATGAACGCTACAAGAGCAAAGAGCGCCTAGAATGGGAAAAGGAATTTGATTGTATTGCCAAATTCAAAGAATGGATTTTATCCTTTGACGCCGGAGGAAATAAAATTGCTGATGTAGAAACATTGGATAATCTACAGAAAGATGCCAAAACTGAGGTCAGACAGGCAAAAAATGATTCTTGGAAAAGGTTTACCTCAGAAATCCAACAAGAGTTAACAGAAGTTACTTCTATTATAGAAGCTGCGGCAGAAACTAGCAGCCAAAAAGCCTTTATCCTTAAAGAATTAGAAAGCCTTAAGAAAGCATACGAACCCATTCGAAAAGACCTGTTGAACGCAGCAAGAAAAGTTATACGCCTCATGTTCAAAGAGNAATCTCCTCAAAAAGATATGCTTGCGGCATGGATTCAAAAAGCAATTGAANGCTCANATGATAAGTACAGCTCACATTTGTATTCCGAATCTAATTCATCAATTCATAAAATATCTGCTGTTGCCCCAAAATATNGTACAGAAGAACGTATGGAGGACGGTAGAATTATTCTTAGAGAAAACTTTAAGGCTCAGCTAAATAATATGCCTGAGCTATTAATCTTTGGAGAAGATGCTGGTAAAATTGGGGGAGTAAACCAATCCTTAGAGGGTTTACAGGATCAATTTGGGATGCACCGGGTTTTTGACACCGGCATTAGGGAATGTACCATTATTGGACAAGGAATTGGAATGGCGATGAGGGGTTTAAGACCCATTGCCGAAATACAATACCTCGATTATTTACTCTACGCTGTTCAGGTACTTTCTGATGATCTTGCAACGGTTCAATACAGAACGAAAGGAGGCCAAAAAGCACCTTTAATTGTGAGTACAAGAGGACANCGTCTTGAAGGAATATGGCACAGTGGTTCACCAATGGGTATGATTGTTAATGCATTAAGAGGTATGCATATTTGTGTTCCTAGAAATATGACAAAGGCGGCTGGATTCTACAATACATTGCTTGAAGCAGACGAGCCTGCTTTGGTTGTAGAACCACTAAATGGTTATCGAACCAAAGAAAANTACCCAGAAAACATAGGCGAATTCAAAGAAGCTTTAGGTATTCCAGAAATTGTAGAAGAGGGTACAGATCTTACAATTGTGTCCTATGGATCGACCTTTAATATTTGCGAGATGGCAGCTAAACCGCTTGCTCAGCTCGGGATTTCGGTTGAACTCGTGGATGTCCAAACATTAATTCCATTTGATATCGAACACGTAATTGCGAAATCTGTACAGAAAACCAATCGACTTTTAATTGTAGATGAGGATGTAAGTAGCGGAGCTACGGGATATATGCTCGATAAAATTATGGTTGAACAGAAATGTTTCTATCATTTAGATTCAGCACCTCTTACATTGAGCTCGACAGACCATAGACCCGCTTACGGTTCGGATGGTGACTACTTCTCAAAACCCAATATAGATGATATTGTAGAGAAAGTATATGCGATTATGAGCGAAAGTGATCCAAGCGCATTTCCCCCACTTTACTAGAGAAATAGCACCAAATAAGATTATTTAATATCAACNTGAAAAGGAAGGCGCATCATCATACCCTCCCACTCTTGCGCAGATTCGATGTTTTCATAAAGTGATTCTAGAATTGGATGATTCAAAATGTTTTGTTTTGCTTCTACATTCATACTTTCTTCCTCCAGTAAATTAATTAAATCAGCAAATGGCTTTTCTTCAACCTCAGGATAATATACTACCGACTCATCTTTGGTTGAATTTGAAATGGATTGTGCATATGAAATTGCCGCTTGCAATGTTCCAATCGTATCTACAAGTCCTATTNTCACNGCGTCNGAGCCAGTCCAAACTCGACCTCTAGCAATCCCATCAACTTGTTCTTTAGACATTCCTCTGCCATTTGCAACCCGTAATAAAAATTGCTGGTAAATTTCATTCACCTCTTTCTGTGCAGTTTCAAACTCAAAATCACTCAGTTTATGATTTGTGGATGCAANGGCATGCTCATGTGTCCCGATTTCATCTACTTCTACACCAATCTTACCTAGCATTTCTTTGGTGTATGGAAGCACACCAAAAACACCTATAGAACCTGTCAAGGTGGTTTGATCTGCAAAAATCTTGTATGCAGGAGTCGATACATAATAGCCCCCTGACGCGGCATAGTCGCCCATTGAAACAACTACCTTTTTGACTTTATTAGTCAAGGACACCTCGCGCCAAATCTCNTCTGAAGCCAATGCACTTCCTCCGGGACTATTTACACGGAACACCACAGACTTAACAGATTCATTCTCCCTCGCCTTCTTAAAAAGCGCACATATATTATCACTTGAAAATCCNTTACCAGTTTTGGNTATAGAACCCTCCGCNAGGATTACAGCCACCTTGGGCTNTGAAGCACGAGCAAGAATTTGATCCATCAAAAATTCATCCTCNCTATATGATGAAAAGCTATACAAATTCAATTCCTTNTCCTCTTTTACTTTCACTTTTTTCATGAGGATTTTAAGGGCCTCATCGCGATACATGGATTTATCNATCATCCCCTTTGCTACAGCATCATTTACATTCTTAATATCAAGATTGTTCGCATAGGCATTAAGTTCAGCAGGCTTTAAATCTCTTGAGGCTACAATATCCTCAAGCATCGTATTCCAGGTGGATTCCATNTACACCTGCATCTGTAAACGACTAGAATCACTCATCTTATTTAAAAACAAGGGTTCTACAGCACTTTTAAAATCATTATTATTTCCTTTAAGGATAGAAACCTCAAGACCCATTTTTGCTAATAATTCTTTTATAAAAAGAACCTCACCACCTAATCCGTTCCACTGAAACATGGAACCAGGAAANCCATANACCTCATCGGANGCTGAAGCAACATAATAGGCTTNCTGAGAAATGTATTCTCCAGAATGATAGGCCACAACAAANTTTTTGCTTTCCCTAAAAGTATTGATTCCCTCCCGAAGNTCTTGTGCAGTAGAAATGCCGCAACTNATCGTACCAAAATCAAGAAAAAGTCCTTTNATATTATNGTCTNCNGCCGCCGCCTTTAGTCCGTGCAACAGCGCCGAAAGCCCTTTNGTTGAATTCACAGATAGTGACAAAGGATCTACCTCNGCTGAATTTTCTTCCGCAATTAATCCATCGAGCTTAAGGTGTAAAATTGTATTAGACTCAAGAGCGGACTCGCNAGAATCTAAGAGACCGCCTAAACCTATTATTATTCCTATAAACACAATCAATCCAAAAAAAGAGAGTACTCTTGATAAAAAGACAGACCAAAAGACTTTTCTGAATGGTATTTTTGTTTCTTCCATAATAACTAAATCGTTTTTTTTAATTGATAAAACTACCAATATTAAATCCATTTTCAACAATATTGAACTGCAATGTGAAGCGTATTTGATCCGTATAACTNCCCTCAAATAAGGAACCCATATTCTGCGAACGAAGTAAAGGAAAATAAACACCAAATACGTCTCCTATTCTAATGGCTAATCCAGCATTGGATACATATTCAATNTTTTCAAAACCAGGAAACAGTCCTTGGTTATAGAACAACCCGAAAAGATTTGGCTTTAAGGGTATGGCTAAATAGGTATTGAAGGAGGCAACCCAATCGCTATTCGTTCCTAAACTCGATGTCGAATAAAAATTACCCATTCCATCCATCTGCTGCTGTACTCCTCCTCTATTAAAATAATATTGTTCCAAGAAAAGATCTCTTCCCCCTTCAACGCCAGTCATCGATAAATTTTGATGGTAGCTATCAAAAGTTGTCAATTCTGAAACTACATTTTTTCCGATGTAGGCATTAAATCTAAGATATCGCTTCATGTCACCCAATTGATACTTTACATTAAAACTCGTATTCAGCTCTGCTCTGAGCATTCTGTCGATATCCAATCCCTCCTCATTTTCTGTCGATTGTTCGTANTAAGTTACGGAGGGAGAGATGATAAATGAAGTGTTTTTAAATTCCTTTTGAAAAAGATACTTTGCTCTAAATCCATAATTATTTTGATAAAGCGCTAAGTTTTGAGAAAAATCTCCCTGCCAAACACCTTTGATTTCAGCATAGCTAAAAAATGTATTCTTTTTACTTCTATCACCAAATATGACTTTTAAATAAGGCGTTATCCCAAAAAACCTAGAAGGGAATTGACCAGGATGGGTAAATGACTTCAATGATGCTCCTATTTTTAGCTGCTTAACGTTCTTCTTAGGAAGCACGACATATAGCGCCTCAGCAATACCNACTAGGTTCTTGCTTTTCAGACCAAACTGGGGGGCAACTAGATATTGAAAACGTTGCAACGGAATTCCCAAATTGTGGAAAGCTGTTCCAAGCATCAANCCATCATATGCATTACCCGCTATGGTAGGTGTCCAAAACATATTGGTTCGATTCGGTTCGTGGTCACCTGAAAAGAATTCTAATTTTAGTGGCTCCCACTTATGAAACAGTGCTTTTTTACGCCAAGTATTNTTATGTCTCGAAAGTTCNGGAATATTCTTGTTTGCATCAATAACAACTCNGTTAAAATCGGTAAGATTCGAATTTAGAAGCCCCTCAGTTTGTCCGGGCTCGATCCAAATACTTTCTACTAAACTATCATTGTTAAAAGCATTGATTTCAATTGGGCCATTNACCTGACCAGTGNTTTTGACTTTTACCANAGAACCGTTTTTAAGCTGTGGCTTTACGCNACGGATTTTATAATCTACATGGTTTGTCGTTTGAATCAAATCATCAAAAAACCAAGACAAATCTTTTCCTGTTTCCTGCTCAAATAACATTCTTAAATCCTCGGGCTGTGGATGCTTGAATTTCCATTGGTCAAAATAAACATGCATGATNCGNTCAAATTCTAAATCACCCAAATAATCTTTTAAATAATAAAAAACCANTCCTGTTTTTTGATACATCACGATTCCATAATTCGCTGAAGAAAATTCTGCCGAATGCGTCTCAATGGGTTGGTCTGCACCTGCTGTGTGAATAAATCTATATATCAAATCAGCCATATCATGATAATCTAAATCATTTAGGTGAAAACGGCCGTTAAGTNCCATATCNGACAATCTTGTATTCCNNGGATATTTGGTTTGGATATATCTTACCTCATTTAAGGTATTGATNCCCTCGTCCATCCATCCATGGACCCGCTCGTTGCTACCTATAATACCATAAAACCAATTGTGACCCACTTCATGAACAATGACAATNTCCAATTCTTCTTTNGANGAAGAATTGCCAATCACAGTAACNTTGGGGTATTCCATCCCACCGCCAGCNCTNATGGTTCCATCNACTGCNGTTACATGNCTATANGGGTAATTTCCATTCCAAAGNGAATANTAATATGTNCCATCATTAAGATACTCAATAGCATGTTGCCAATATTTTGCATTTTGAGGAACGAAAAGCGCCCACGTATCAACGAGCTTTCTTGTTCCTGGCAATTCCACTNCACCTTTCAGCACAGCATATCTTTTATCTGCAAACCAAGCAAAATCATGCACCNTATCTTGGGTATATCGAATCGTTTTGTATTTATCCGATGAAGGAGGAAAAGGTGTATTCACTCGGCCTTTATTTGATTTAGCCACCAAGGAATTCAAATCAGCCNNAGTTTTCTGAGCCAAATCATTCATAAATTTAATTTCACTTGCATTTTGCAAGTCNCCTGTGGAGCCGACAACATAATTATCAGGAATTGTAATAGAAACNTCAAAAGATCCGAATTCAGAATAGAACTCACCTTGATTTAGGTAAGGCATGGGGTTCCAACCATTTTTATCATATACAGCAGGTTTTGGATACCATTGGGTAATTTGATAAGACTGACCAATATGCCCCAACCTTGATATACTTCCAGAAGGTACTTTTACGCGAAANGGTGTAGCAACTTGGATAGATTCTCCTGGTAAAAGTGGTTTGACTAAAGGTAGAACGACAATATCCTCATGCCNATTAAAAATTTTATAATTGACTTTTGTTCCATTAATTTGGAAAGCAAGAGAATCAATAAATCCACAGTCCTCGTTAGATACATTAAGAAGCCCATCATCACCATCTTCTAACATTTGTTCGGCCAATGCCGATTGTCCATTCTTGTATGCATTAGGCCATAGATGTATATAAAGCTCATTTAGAGTATCGGGAGAATGATTAATGTATTCAAATTCTTCGGTTGCATGCAGCATGTGTCGCTCGTCATCCAGTCGAACTGATATTTTGTAGTTTACCTCTTGCTGCCAATAATCTTGTGAAAGAGCCCTATTTGAAAAGACAAGTAATAATAAAACGAAAATGAATAAAAATAAATTANTTNTCATAGAGCTAAATTAGTGGACACAAANTACAAAGGAATTCAATGAAACAAAAACATAAATTATATCAAATAAAAAAAGGCGCCGAAGCGCCTTTAATATGATNGATCCAAAAGATTAGGCTTTTGGCTCTTCTTTTCTTTCTGGTTTTGGAAGAAGTACTTTTCTAGATAGCTTCCATTTTCTAGTTCTAGGATCTTTTCCTATAACCTTAAACTTAAGCATATCTCCTTCCTTACAAACATCACTCATTCGTGCTGTTTTTTCCCAAGCAAATTCAGAAATATGAATCAAACCATCCGTACCAGGTACAATTTCTACGAAACATCCAAAGTCTTTCACAGACTTCACAACGCCTTCGTATTCCGTTTGATCTTCAACCTGCGGCGGGAAAGCAATTAACTTCAATTTCTCTAAAGCATTTGCCATGTCGTCTCCATTGTTGGAAAGAACTTGAACACGACCTTCTCCATTTTCTAATTCTTCAATTGTAATTGTTGTATTCGTCTCTTTTTGAAGACCCTGAATGANTTTTCCTCCAGGTCCGATAATACCACCAATCATTTCATTCGGAACATTAAAGGCTTCAACTCTCGGTGTTTGTGGCTTTAAATCTGCATTTGGCGCAGGAAGCGTTTCAAGAATCTTATCTAATATATGAAGACGACCAGCTTTCGCCTGTTCTAAAGCCTGAATCAATACCTCGTATGGTAAACCATCAACTTTAATGTCCATCTGACATGCTGTTATTCCTTTTGACGTTCCGGTAATTTTGAAATCCATATCACCTAAGTGATCTTCATCTCCTAATATATCAGACAAGACTGCAAATTTTCCATTTTCAGCAACCAAGCCCATTGCAATTCCAGTGACAGGAGCTTTAATTTGAATACCACCATCCATTAAGGCTAGCGTACCTGCACAAACAGTAGCCATAGAAGAAGAACCATTTGATTCTAGTATTTCTGATACCAAACGAATCGTGTATGGATTATCCTCTGGCAAAACTGGTCTTAGCGCTCTTAACGCAAGATTACCATGACCGATTTCTCTTCTTGAAACACTAAATTTCATTCTTGCTTCTCCAGTTGAAAAAGGAGGGAAATTGTAGTGCAACATAAAAGGAGTCGACCCCTTGAAGGTAACNTCATCAATCATCTGCTCNTCCATTTTACCACCNAAAGTCAAGGTNGTNANNGATTGCGTCTCTCCTCTTGTAAATACNGCAGANCCATGNGCAGTTGGNAAATAATCTACTTCTGACCAAATTGCTCTNACNTCATCAAACTTACGNCCGTCNANACGAATATTGTCNTCAAGCATGGTATCNCGNACTGCNTTCTTCATNGCNTCTTTGAAATAAACAGAAATATATTTTCCTATTTCTTCTGTTTCTTCCTCTGTNANNGAAGCAATNAATTCTTCTTTNACNGCACCAAACAANTCAGCTCTTTTCTCTTTNGANGCNAGNCCTTGTTTNGCTACCTCTCGACATTTNTCATATGANAANTCCATNACTCTTTTNCTNACNTCTTCATTNTGNTCTTCNTGAGANTATTCTCTTTTCGGTGANGTCGAAGGAATCTCNGCNGCCAANTCNANTTGGAANTGACANTGCTTTTTNATTGNNTCATGNGCNACCTTGATNACNTCNACCATTTCAGCTTCAGAAGCCTCAGCCAATTCACCTTCTACCATNACGATGTTATCNATCGTACCAGCAATGATACAATCTACATCGGANGNAGCCATTTCCTCTAAANTTGGGTTGATTACNAACNNNCCNTTCACTCTACCNACTCTAACNTCAGACATNGGNCCATTAAAGGGGATATCTGAGACAGCAATCGCAGATGAAGCTGCAAATCCAACCAACGCATCTGGGCTATTCACGCCATCATAAGCAATCAATTGCATCATGAGCTGAACCTCTGCGTGAAAATCATCTGGAAACAATGGACGTAAGGCTCTATCTACGATACGCATTACTAAAATCTCTCTTTCTGATGGTCTTGCCTCTCTCCTGAAGAAACCCCCTGGGATTCTTCCATCTGCTGCAAATTTTTCACGGTAATCAACTGTTAATGGTAAAAAATCTACACCATCTTTCGCTTCTTTACTAGCAACTACAGTTGCTAAAATCATCGTGTCTCCCATTCTCAATACAACAGCTCCATCAGCCTGCTTGGCTAACTTACCTGTCTCAATGGAAATTGTTTTGCCACCTATTTCGATGGTCTTTGTTATTCCTAATTTCATACTTCTTTATCTATTATTATCAAATTTTTAAAAACAAAAGGGACAGTCGATACTATCGATTGTCCCCTCTTAAATACATTTTATAAACCAATTAAAATTAGCGACGAAGCCCTAATTCTTTAACCAATTCACGATATTTTTCAATATCCTTATTCTTTAGGTAGTCCAATAAACTCCTTCTTTTACCAACTAGCAATTGAAGTGCTCTTTGTGTACCAAAATCTTTTCGATTCTTTTTCAAGTGATTCGTTAGGTGACTGATTCGGTAAGTGAATAAAGCAATTTGTCCTTCTGTCGACCCAGTGTTCGTATCAGAACCTCCGTGTTTCTTGAAAATGTCTGTTTTAACTTTTTTATCTAAATACATGCCAATATTATTGTAAATGATTATTATGTAGCCCTCTTTGGACGGGTGCAAATTTAGGGATAGTTTTTCAATAAACAAGATTATCCCCTAGAAATAACATTCTCTTCACACGCACCTGATTTCTGAATAAAAAAAAGAGGTCATTGGACCGCTACTTAAATTAAGGTCTATTTGACAAGCTTATTTCGATTTAAAT
Organism: Crocinitomicaceae bacterium TMED16; assembly: GCA_002167775.1. Taxonomy (GTDB): domain Bacteria; phylum Bacteroidota; class Bacteroidia; order Flavobacteriales_D; family Crocinitomicaceae; genus UBA952. Next base: position 43,876 of record NHBV01000022.1, read on the forward strand.
GGTAAATAAATAGTCTTGATTCAACCAAAAAATGTTGACAACAGAGCATGTTAGAAATTATAAACGGCTCAAGAAACATATCGCTTGGCTAAAATCAACACCACAGCAACAAATTCAGAAGCAACTGAAACTTGATATAAATTGAAATGTAAATCATTTATTAACTCATTTACATTATATTTGCAATGCTTTTAGGTGTAAATTTCGATTTACTTAAAAAGGAATCCGGTGTAAATCCGGAGCTGTATCTGCAGCTGTAAGTGTCTTAAAAACGACTTGATATACCACTGATTTTCGGGAAGGTAAGTCGCACTTGACATGAGCCAGAATACTTGCCTTTAAGCATTAGAGAAGACTTCAGATTAAAGTCGGACTCGAAATGATCAGTCGATCTACGAATCCCTCTTTTTTCATCTTCAAGTTTAAATATTTAAAACAGTAAGAATGAAAAAATTAATGTTAATTGTAGGATTATTCCTAAATACGGGTTTAAATGCCCAAGAGTATGTAAATCAAGTATTAATTCTAAACGAAGGGTATTTCGATTACAGTAGTGGAGAAATTGTAGAACCGGTTACAGTCGGTGTCTACAATCCAAGTAACGAAAGTTATCAAGATGTCGCAGTTTTGGAAGACATGAGGTTTGCATCCGACTTAATTATCGATGGCGCATATTATTACGTTGCGGCGGATACAAAAATTTTCAAAATGGATTTAAACACGCACGAACTGATCGCTACTGCAAATTGCGCGGGTGTCAGAAAACTTGCAATATCCAATGACAGATTATTTGCCACTAGAGGGGAATATCTAGTGACATTTGATTCATATATTAACGTGTTCAGTATAAACGACCTCAGTTTAGAGGCTGCAATCGATACCACTTCGGGACCAAAATATGCTACCCAAAATCTAATTGTGGATGGTGAAAATGTCTATGTTGCGGTCAACAATGGTTTCGAGTACCTTAATGAAAAAGGGTTCGTTGGTGTTTTAAATGCCCAAACTTTGGTTTACGAAAACGAAGTTGATTTGGGCCCTGACGGAATTAACCCAGATAATATGATTCAACATAATGGTGAAATCTACACGATCAATAACAAGGATTGGAGCGGCGCTTCTGTAAGTAGAGTTTCATTGGATTTATCAACAACCGAAACCGTTAATATTGCGAATGCATCAACCAATTGCGGAACGTCCTCAATGCGAGATGACAAATTGATTTACCAGCTTTCTATGCAAAGCGACTTGCAGGAGTTTGATTTTGTGGTCATGAACAATGCAGGGCCAGTTAACGGCTCATTCACTAATTTTTACGCGTTAAATCAAAACCCTGTGGACGGAAACTTTTATGCAAGTGAAACCGATTACTTTTCGTTTGGGAGAGTCTACATATATAATGATTTAAATGAGGAAATTAGTATGTTCGAAACCTCAGTGACACCGGGAACGATTTCTTTTGATATTAGGACGACTAGTGGGTTAGCTGAACATATCCAGGACAGACCATTAGTAATGCCAAATCCCAGCACAGACTTCATACAGTTTTCGGGTTTTTCAACGGATGAAATTACAATAACGAATGCTATTGGAACAACACTCATTAAGACCTCTAGCCCTTCAATGGATGCTTCTAGCTTCCCGAGTGGTATCTATTATGCTACGCAAGGAAATAAAACAGCACGGTTTATCAAAGAATAACTATCAATACTTAAGAATCCCGAAACCAAGCAGTTTTGGGATTTTTTATGCCCAAACTTTTGTTCCCTCGGAACAATTGTTGCAGATATCTACTGCTTGACGGTTTGTAACAACTGCCTTGCGAAAATTTCTATAGGAAGGAGCGTTCCATATTTCATTAAAATGATGGTGCTGAATGCTGCCTAAAACATGTTTTGCATCTTTATCAAAACAACACGGGACAATACTTCCATCCCAAGTGCTTACTGAACCTGACCACATCCTCCAACAATGATTTCCAGGATTTCCTCTTAGCTTATAGCTCCCATCATTTTGTTTTGTGTAACGTGAATACTCCTCGTTTTCCGGCATTAATGGATTTCCATGCTTGTAATCATATAGCTGAGCAGTTTTAATTCGCACCTCATCTATAGACATTTCAGAGGCCAACTCAAAGACCTGAGGTATTTCATGCTCATTAGGTTTAACAGCCAAAAATTGAAATATTAAGTGTGGGGTTGCGGAACCCCTTTCTTTTTTAGCCTCAACCAAGTATTTACTGGCTTTCAATACTTTTGATAATTTGCCATTTACTCTATACTGCTCATATGTTTTTTGCGTTAAACCATCAATTGAAATAATCAAACGGTCTAAACCAGAGTCAACAATATCCAAGGCCTTTTTCGGATTTACAAAATGTAGATTAGATGAGGTAGAAGTATAGACCCTAGAGCGCTTGGCTTCTTTTATTAATTCTAAAAACCTTGGATGTAAAAAAGGTTCACCTTGAAAATAATAATTGATATAAAAAACCGATTTGTCTATTTGACTCAATAGCTTTTTATGCAATCCTAAATCAATTTTACCTGTCGGACGTGTGAATTTTTTCAGACCACTCGGGCACTCGGGACAACCAAGGTTACATGAGGTAGTTGGTTCAATACTCATTGAGGCAGGTTTACCAAAATGTATGGATACTTTTAATATTCTCGTAGCTAAAAAGCTCAACCTTAAAAGGAATAAGTTCCATATCCTTCTCAGGGTCATATGCCGCAGTATGCTTATTGAATCATTGACTTTTGACATAAAACGAAAGTACGAATTATACGCACTGCATCGACATCAAAATGATTGAAAGATAGAATCTGAAGTTATCCCTTATCGAATCGGTAAAAGAGATATATTTGTACAAAGCTAAATTGTATGCAAATAATACTGAACCATACTCAAACACAACAAAAAATAACAAGGCTCGGACATGAGCTTATTGAAAATTGCTTTGAAGAGCCTCATCTTTTTATGGGAGGTATCGCCGGGAACGGTTTTGAGTTGGCACAAACACTTGCCAACATAATTGAAAAAAACGCTTCAATACAAGTCACTTGTTTTAAAATTTCTATTGATAAAAATGAACCTTGGAAGAAGGATATTTCGCTAAGCATCGACCAAAAGGAGCTAAAAAAAGGGTATATCGTTCTTGTGGATGATGTTATTAACTCAGGGAAAACGCTTCAGTATGCACTCGTTAAATTTTTAGAACAGTCTACAAAAGCAATCAAAACAGTTGTTCTTGTTGATCGAAAACATAGAAGATATCCGATAAAAGCAAATTTTGTTGGACTCTCACTCTCAACAACGCTTCAAGATCGTGTTGAAGTTGATTTCAGTAAAGGAGATACAAAAGCATTTTTAGTATGAATAAACCTACAGAAGCTCCCTCAAATCATGACCATCTTGAATTGATGAGCACGTCAGAATTGCTATTTGGCATAAATCAAGAAGATCAAACCGTTGCTTTGGCAGTACAAAAAGAAATTCCTGCAATTGAGCATTTTTTGAAAGAAGCACTCCCGCGAATGAAAGAAGGTGGAAGGTTATTTTATATTGGCGCTGGAACAAGTGGTAGACTCGGTGTTGTGGATGCGAGTGAATGCCCTCCTACATTTGGCGTGGACCACGGAGTTGTTGTCGGTCTTATTGCTGGTGGTGACCAAGCCATAAGAAAAGCAGTTGAGTTTGCTGAAGACGATACAGAGCAGGGCTGGAAGGACTTACTTAAACATGATATTCATTCCAAAGATATACTTGTAGGAATAGCGGCTTCTGGCGGAACTCCTTATGTTTTAGGTGCAATTGAGCGTGCCAATGAACATGGAATGCTGACAGCAGGCATATCTTGTAATCCAGGCTCAAAACTCTCTAAGGTAGCGACCTTCCCTATTACGCCAGTGGTAGGACCAGAATTCGTAACTGGTTCGACGAGAATGAAATCAGGAACCGCCCAAAAGCTCGTATTGAATATGATTTCTACGGCACTCATGATTCAGCTAGGACATGTGAAAGGCAATAGAATGGTTGATATGCAGCTCAGCAATAATAAACTGGTAGATAGAGGAACGCGAATGGTGTGTGAACAGCTAAAAATCTCAAGTGAAAAAGGCAAAGCATTGCTCTTGAAGCATGGCTCCGTTCGATCAGCTATTGAAGCATATAAAAACTAGAATTATTTTATAATTCTACCGTAACCAACTAACCGGCTTCTCCAATAGTCAGAATCATCAATGTCAACGACAGAAATGCCCTTCGATGAAGAGGAGTGAATCATCCGCTTGCGCTCATTCGGTTGATTGACCAAAATGCCAACATGTGTAATCTCCTTGCCTTCTGAAAAGAAAACCAAATCACCCATAAATGCACGTTTTGCATTTATTGTTTTTGCGTATTTGTATTGCTCGGAAGCCACTCTTGGAAGGGAAAGCTCGGAAAACTTAAAGACATGACTCGTAAAACCGCTACAATCAAAACCTTCCTCATCTGCACCACCCCATTTGTATGGAATCCCCATGAACTCATATGAATAATGAACAAGGTCAGAACGCTGAGAAATGCTCATTCCTTCTGAAACCAAACCATCCTCCCCTACTTCTTCGAGAATTGGATTTTTGAATTGGTAACCCTTGTAAACATTTTCAACCCAATCTTTTAGATGTTGTTTATTGGCTTCATCGACAACTGTGTTTTTATCTTTGAGCCAGCGTTCGAAAAGAACCGCCATATCTCCCAATTCTTGGGCATGGGTTTCCTTTATAACTGCCCATTTATCGCTGCTAAAAATAGTAGACATTATTCTGCAGCCCTCATCAACTTTAGCAGTATTCCGTTTCATCCAATAGGGATTATGAAGCAATTGGAACGTACTCATCGCACTATAATAAGCAGGTAAAACGTACCCATCGTACATTGGATCACGCAATAACTTGTTAGCTTTTCTATAAACTGTCTTGTAATGACCTTGAGAATAGAATTGTTCTAATCTATCTAGTTTTTTATTCTGTGCATAAAACCCTGATGCTCCAATTAAAAAAAAGAACAAAAAAAATAATTTGATTTTAATTTGTGTGCTGTACGCCATTTTCCAAAACAATAAAAGAATTATTAAATAATGAAACTAAAACCCGGCTACCGTATATTTCATAATTAGAATCGGGCATATTGGTAAGCTCGTGAGCTTCGCCACCTACAAAGGCATTCACACCACCTAAAATATTTCTATATGCGAGCACATCGTTTTTTATTTTATAGTCTAACGGTTTAAAATTACTGATCTCTGTTTTTTTACCGTCACAGTAAGCAAAAAAATACGAGCTCTCGGTCCATACGACAATATCATCCTTAACGTCCCAGGAATCAGTACCAAAATTAGAAAGCTGAAAGTTCTCTCCGTCCTTGTAATACCATAAATCTCCTCCATTATCTTCATAAACCACGAATCCTCTTCCCGCTTTATAACGAACCATGGGAAGCTGCTCAATATCATAAAAAGCTCCTTTGTCGAATACCGCAAAAGTCTGCGTTGTCGGGTCATTAAAGCACAAAATATCCGTACCGACATGAAATGAAACATTCTGCTGATTATTCCAAACATCGATTTCATAAATCTCTCCGTTCCAGAAAACTTTATACATGTTGCCATTATCCTTGAATACCAGTAAGTTTTCTCCAGTAGCTACAGGCATATCCAAATCGCGCATCAAAGTGGAAAGCATGTAAGAGGAATCCTGCCAATAGGCGTTAATTGTATTGAATCTGGTGTCTTCAAATACAATGATACTGTCTTTCACAAGAAAATTTCTAGCAAAATATGTCAATGTAGATAGCTCACCATCGTCCCACATATTCAAAGTTGGTCCAATCATGTACCCCAACAAGTGGTCAGAAACCTGGTATTGAACATTAAGATTAGTAATGTCTTTTCGAGCAGCACCATCGTACAATCTCAAATTCCCTCGGGTATCTCTGTAAGCGACAAGCTCATCACCAGCTTTAAAGTCTAATATTGGCTGCACCTCAATAGAACGAAAATATCCATCCTGAAAACTTAGGAAAAAATTATTAAAGTCAATGACCGGAATGACTCCTTGGGCCAAAACCCTAGTCCCTAGCATAAGCAAGAAGAACGTTATATATTTCACAAAACAAAGTTATCAAAATTCAGACCAACTTAGATTACCAATAATTACATTTTGTGAATTTGATAAAAAAGATAAATTTAGGAATCTTAAAAAAGAGCCGTATTTTTGAAACACAAAATTTAAACTATGAATAAAATTATTTCAAGCTTCATGTTGCTAATTGTGACTGTGAGTGCATTCGGACAGGCCAAAATCGAGTATCTCGAGTATGATCTAAAAAATGGAATGCATGTCATTTTACATGAGGATCATTCTGCACCGGTTGTAACGACAGCGGTTATGTACCATGTCGGAGCAAAAGACGAAAACCCAGAAAGAACGGGTTTCGCGCACTTCTTTGAACATTTATTGTTTGAAGGCACTGAAAATATCCCGCGTGGTGAATGGTTTACCATTGTCACCTCAAATGGAGGTAGCAACAACGCTAATACAACAGACGATAGAACATATTACTATGAGGTATTTCCTTCAAATAGTGTAGAACTCGGTTTATGGATGGAATCAGAGCGCCTCATGCACCCGATCATCAACCAAATTGGCGTAGATACGCAAAATGAGGTGGTTAAGGAAGAAAAAAGATTGCGTGTTGACAACAGTCCATATGGGAAATTCCTTGAGAGCATCAAACTACACATGTTTAAGAAGCATCCCTACAAAGGGACGACAATCGGAAAAATGGCACATTTGGATGCGGCTACATTAGAGGAGTTTCAGGCGTTTAACAAAAAATACTACATCCCTAACAATGCTGTTTTAGTTGTTGCAGGTGATATTGACGTGAACGCGGTGAAGAAAATGGTAGAAGATTATTTTGGACCTATACCACGAGGAGAAGACATCATCAGAAGCTTCCCAAAAGAAGATCCAATTACAGAACCGATGCGCGAAAAAGCTTATGATGCCAATATTCAAATACCAGCAATTTTAGCTGCCTACCGAACCCCCTCCTTCAAGGATCGTGATGCATATGTATTAGGAATGATTTCGACATACTTAAGCGATGGTAAAACCTCAAAATTGTATAAGAAAATGGTTGATGATAAGAAAATGGCCCTGCAGGTGGGTGCATTTGACTTTAGCCAAGAGGATTATGGGACGTATATAATATACGGACTCCCTCAAGGAGAAACAAAATTAGATGATATGATTTCAGAAATTGATGAAGAGATTATCAAAATTCAAAATGAACTCATTTCCGAACGCGATTTTCAAAAAATTCAAAACAAGCTTGAAAACAGTTTTGTAAACGCCAATTCAAGCATCGAAGGAGTTGCAAATTCACTCGCTCGTTATTACATGCTATACGGAGATATTAGTCTCATCAATAATGAAATTGACATATACCGTTCTATAACAAGAGAGGAAATTCAGCAGGTTGCAAAAAAATACCTGAATCCAAATCAAAGATTGGTACTCGAATATCTACCAGAAACGGAGTAAGAATAATAAAAGTAAGAAAACATGAAAATTAAATTATATACACTATTGGCTTTTCTATACCTATCATTAAGCCTAAGCGCACAAATTGATAGAAGCAAGCAACCAGAACCTGGCCCTGCTCCTGAAATCACCCTTGAAAAACCTTTTGAGTTTACATTAGAAAATGGATTGAAGGTATTGATTGTAGAAAACCATAAGCTACCGAGAGTGAGCATGAATCTGGCCTTTGATCGCACCCCAATTTCAGAGGGGGACAAAGCGGGTGTAACCACCATACTCGGTGCTATGCTCGGAAATGGAACAGTCTCCATCCCAAAAGATGATTTCAATGAAGAGATTGACTTTTTAGGTGCTAATTTATCTTTTGGATTTAATGGAGGTTTTGCGAGTTGCTTGACTAAATACCACGAAAGAATTATGGAGTTGTTGGCAGATGCAACAATGAACTCGCTGCTCACAGAAGAAGAATTTGAGAAAGAAAAAGACCTCCTATTAGAAGGTTTGAAAAGTCAAGAGAAAAGTGTGGATGCGGCAGCTTCGAATGTTGGCGGAGCATTGGCCTATGGTGCAGCACATCCATATGGAGAATTTCCAACCAAAAAAAGTATTAACAATGTAACTTTTAACTTAGTTCAAAAATACTACGAGCAATACTTTCAACCGTCTGAAGCCTATTTAGTAGTCTTGGGTGATGTTGATGTCGCAGCAGTTAAGACACTTGTCGAGAAACTTTTTAGTCCATGGGAAGTTGCTCCTGTAGAAGTACCTGTTCTACCTGAACCTAGATCAAATCCGGAGCAACTGGAAATCAATTTCATTGATATGCCAAATGCTGTTCAATCAAACATTTCTTTGACGAGTAACGTGAAGCTAAAAATGAATGACGATGATTATCATGCAGTTTTGATTGCAAATAAAATACTTGGAGGTGGATTCAATAGTTATTTAAATATGAATTTACGAGAAGAACATGGATACACATACGGCGCGAGGTCATCTGTAGGAGCTGATCAATATGTAACGAGATTTAAAGCAGGTGCATCTGTACGAAATGAAGTCACTGATAGTGCAATAGTGCAAACCATCAAAGAGGTAAAAAGAATTCAGGATAATCCTGTTGAGAAGGAGGCCTTGGCAAACGCCAAAGCTAAATATGTAGGAGACTTTGTGCTTGCCTTGGAAAGACCGTCTACCATTGCGCGATATGCAATAAATATCAAAACTAATGACTTGCCAGAAGATTTCTATGCAGAATTTTTAAAGAAAATAAATGCGGTTACGGTCGATGATGTTCAGCGCGTTGCTAATAAATATTTCAATGCAGAGAATGCACGGTTTATTATTGTAGGAAAAGGAAGTGATCTCATTGAAAACCTTGAAAAGACTGGCATACCAATTAAATACTTTGATAAAGAAGCAAACCCTGTTGAGAAGCCAGAATTTAAAAAACCAATTCCAGACGGTGTCACAACAAAAAGTATAATGACAGATTACATTAATGCAATTGGAGGAAACGAAGCACTAGAAGATGTAAAAACAGTACTAACAAAAGTGGATGTTACCATAGAAGGGGCTCCCTTCAAACCAAGTGCTGTTATAAAAACAATGTCTCCGAACAAGGAATCTATGGAAATGTCGGTTCAGGGCATGGGTACAATCATGAAACAAAAATTCAATGGAAAGGAAGGTTATACCGAACAACAAGGGAATAAACAAGAAATGCCTGAGTCAGAGATTTTGAAAAAGAAAAAACAGAAAGGTCTATTTGCAGAAACATATCTAAATTCAGAAGATCTTGTCTTGATTAGTTTAATATCAGTAAACGGAGTGGACGCATACAAGATCCAAGTTGACGAAGAGAATGGTTCATTTCGCTATTATGACGCAAAGAGCGCTTTACTCATTCGTACAGAAAGTTCTCAAGAGGCGCAAGGTCAAAAAATAACACAAACAACAGATATTTCCGATTACAAGACCGTTGATGGTGTTTTGATGCCATTTACAAAAATAATGACTACTGGACCGCAAATCATTACACTTTCGGCGTCTGAAATAAAAATTAATGAAGGCGTAAGTAAGAAAGACTTCAAATAAGCCTTTTTAACTAATTCACAAGCTATTGATAAAAAGCTGCAGATAAATCTATCTGCGGCTTTTTTGTTTTCAACAATTGGACCTCAGATTGGCAGAAATCAATATCTTTGAAATATGAGTGACTTTGTTGTTTCGGCGCGAAAATATAGACCACAAACTTTTGATACAGTTGTTGGCCAAAAGTCCATTACCGGTACACTCAAAAATGCGATCAAAAATGATCATTTAGCACAAGCTTTTTTATTTTGCGGTTCTCGAGGTGTAGGTAAAACCACTACAGCAAGAATTTTGGCAAAAACAATCAATTGCACACAAAGAACAAAAGATACTGAAGCCTGTGACAAGTGCGAATCTTGTTTAAGCTTTAACTCAGGAGCCTCCTTGAATGTATATGAGCTTGATGCGGCCTCAAATAATTCAGTAGACGATATTAGAAGCTTAATTGACCAGGTGCGCATAGCTCCGCAGCTCGGAGATTTTAAGGTTTATATCATAGATGAGGTTCACATGCTGTCAACAAGTGCGTTTAATGCCTTTCTTAAGACTTTAGAAGAACCGCCTAAGCATGCGATATTTATATTGGCTACGACAGAAAAGCATAAAATAATACCTACGATTTTGTCGAGGTGCCAGATTTTTGACTTCTCAAGAATCAAGGTGAAAGACATAACAGATCACCTCGCTGAGATAGCAAAAAAAGAAAACGTTAAGGCTGAGGAAGAAGCACTTCACCTGATTGCGCTCAAGGCTGATGGAGCGTTGAGAGATGCGCTCTCCGTATTTGACCAAATGATCACCTTTTCAGGCAATGAATTGACTTACAAACATGTAGTTGAAAACTTGCATATACTGGACTATGATTACTTTTTTAAATTTGTAAATCATGCAGAAAAAGAGGATATACCGAGCTCCTTATTGCTTTTCAATGAAATACTAGAAAAAGGATTTGATGCNCATCATTTCTTGGCGGGTTTATCAACACATTACAGAAACTTACTGGTTTGTAAAGATGAAAAATCTNCAGTTTTGCTTGAGGTTCCAGAGGCAACTCAGAAAAAGTATGTTGAACAATCTAAGCTTTTACCNTACCATACAATAACACGCGCACTTTACGCCTTAAGTAAGGCAGACACCTCCTACAAAGCTTCAAAAAACCAGCGTTTACTGGTGGAAGTTGTATTAATGGAGCTCTGTTCTTTGAAACAAGAGCAAGAAAAAAAAAAGCCCTAACGGCACCCATTGACTTTCTTCCATTCCCGGANGGCTCGCTTCGAAAAGCAAAAAGTAATGCTAGTCCGAAGGAAACCATTAAAGAAAAAAGTCCTTCANCTTCTCCTAAGAATATCGAAAAAACNNNACCGCCTCTTNNAACAACTGAGAAAAGTGAAACGCCTCAGAAACCGATAGTCAATAAACCAGNGGCAAGACTTTCGATAAAGGAGATGCTTGAAAAAGAAAAAGCCCTTAAAAATAAATCGAGCGAAACACTNCCTGAAGAAAACTATACACCAGATCGTCTGACTAGAATTTGGAGACAATATGCATTTCAGGTAAAAGATGAAGGCAAAGAAACTTTTTACAATGCACTCGTNAAAAGAGACCCTTTGATTGAGAAGAATGATGTGCTCAAGTTGTTTGTCGACAACCAAATTCAAGTGGACTACATTACCCCCCTANTCAATGAACTCATTTCCTTTTTGAGAAATAGCCTAAAGAACCATAATATTACTGTNAAAATTGAACTTACAGAAAACCCTGTTGAGGACGTTAAGTTCTTAAATGGTAAAGATAAATTCGAGGTAATGGCCAAAAAGAATCCTGAGCTAAACACCCTAAAAAACTTGTTCAATTTAGACATTGAGTTTTAATGATTATCGAGCATAAAGATTTCAAAATAAGCTACTTCTCAACAGAACAAAAAGAGGAAATAGATACTTTCTTGTCCATACTTAGAGACAATACAATTAGTATTAGATGCAAAACATCAGGTTCAACGGGAACACCTAAGGAAATAGATCTCTCAAAAAAAGCCTTGGTGGCTTCAGCCCAAAACTCCATCGATTTCTTTAAATTAAAGTCTAAACAATCAGCCATACTGTGTATGTCTGTTGATTTTATTGCGGGCAAAATGATGCTTGTAAGAGCTATGGTTGCGGGACTTCATTTAAAAGTATTCCCGGTAAGTTCAAACTTATCTAAGCTTATTGTAGCTGCTGATTTTATCGCTCTTTTTCCAAAACAGCTCCGAGGACTNTTGCAAACATCGAACGGAATAAGAATATTACAAGAATCAAAATATATTCTTGTCGGTGGANCGCCTATACCNTCGGAAATTGAGGGTGTTTTGAAGTCTCACAAGATTTCTATATACCAAAGCTACGGTATGACAGAGACGGTGACACATGTAGCACTCAAGAGAACGGGGCATCAATCAGAGGATTTCTACAGAGCGATAAACGGTGTTTCTTTTAGCAAAAATGATGGCTGTTTAGTCATTGAATATCCCAAAATATTAGATACGGCGATAACGACAAATGATTTGGTAGAGCTCGTCAACACTTTTACCTTTAAATGGCTAGGAAGAATTGATTTTATTATCAATACAGGAGGTTTTAAAGTCTCACCNGAGCAGCTTGAAGCAAAGCTCTCAACAGTTTTGAAGTGCACCTTTATGGTTACTGGAATTAAGGATGACGAATTTGGTGAAAGAATTGGTCTTGTTATACAGAGCGCTGCGCCTGNGGTAGGCATTCAAAAAGAGACTTTTAAGAAAATCCTGCACCCTTTTGAAATTCCAAAATCATATGTTTGTATTAANGAGTTCTCGCAAACCTCAAACGGAAAATTAGATAGANTCAAAACTGCCGCAAAAATAAAAGATAGTGCCTGGGAAAACATATTATGAAATTCTAAACCTACCTGAAGGTGCGACTAAAGCTCAAATTAAAAAGAGCTATAGGCAATTAGTAAAGCTATATCATCCNGATGTAACTGACGATCCAAATGCACATGAGAAATACCTTGAAATCAATCANGCATATGAGGCATTNCTGGATCCACAACCAAAGCGTAAAACAAGTTCTTCACNCCAGTCCTCTAAAGCGCAAAAATGGAATAAATACAAGAGAGATAGCCGTAAAAAGCATGCCGAAAGACAGGCNAAAAAAGCACAAGAAATTGAGCTCTTTTATCAAAGTCTGCGCAAAGGATGGAGAAGGAATTGGATTCGTCTAAACCTCCTTGTAGGAGTACTAGTGAGCGTTTTTACAATTGCGGATCAGCTCGCAGAACCTACACAAAGAATTGTANCNATTACNAGTTTAAAGAATTATTCTGCAGNAGCTGAAATCAATACAGAAGAGGGGTCATTTACGGTCATAGAAAAGGAAAAACACTCGAGTATAAGATTTAAAAACGAGCTTGTACTTTTTGAAAGCAAGTATTTAAAACAAGGCTTGTTCATCGCATACATGCATGAGGGTGTTACATTTTACCAAAGAGTATCCTATTCACCAATTGGACCAAGCTTATATTGGGGATATAAAATTGTTCTTTTTGTTTCATTAATCCCGCTGCTATTTTATCTATTTTTCAGAAAGAATACAGGGTGGTTTGTGTTTTTTCATTATCTCACATTGATCGTNACTACCCCTTGGCTGATTTATTTTATGATTCAATATCCNACAATAATACANGCACTTAAATTTGGAATGATCTAAGATGACAAAAAAAGAAAAAGCAAAATATATTATTGAAGAACTTGAGAGNCTTTATCCTGAGACTCCTGTNCCGTTANANCACAAAGACCCATTCACGCTATTAATTGCAGTTTTACTTTCTGCCCAATGCACAGATGAGCGGGTGAATAAAATAACACCCGCACTATTTGAGCTCGCCGACAATCCTTTCGACATGAGTAAGCAAGATGTNGANGAAATTCGATTAATTATTCGTCCTTGTGGACTCTCACCTCGAAAATCCAAAGCCATTTGGCAGTTATCAAATATATTGGTTGAAAAATATAACGGAGCGGTACCAAAAAAAATGGAATTGCTTGAAGAATTACCAGGNGTAGGTCATAAGACAGCATCTGTAGTTGTTTCGCAAGCGTTTGGTCAAGCTGCATTCCCGGTGGATACACATATTCACAGACTACTCACAAGGTGGGGGATCACAAATGGGAAAAATGTTNTCCAAACCGAAAAAGATGCGAAGAGAATTTTCCCAATCGACACGTGGAATAAGCTGCATTTACAAATCATATTCTATGGAAGAGCCTACTCCCCTGCCCGCAGNCCTAAAAAAGAGATTGATTATATTACAGTCAANATAGGAACCAAAAAGGCACTAAAAGAGCTCAAGTGAATCAACAATTGTTGATAAGTCCATTTGATAAGGTGTGAATAAATTATATTTTTAAAACGCCTCAAATTGGAGGTATGAATCCCTATATTTGTTTTATGGACAAGACAGAAGGAAAAAGAACCCCCATTCAGAGATTAAAAAACACATCAAGTTTAATTAATGACATGGGAAAACTTCCTCCTCAAGCAATTGATGTTGAGCAGGTTGTCCTTGGTGCGATGATGCTCGAGAAAGATGCAGTAAACGATACTATTGATATTTTGAATGAGCATAGCTTTTATGATCCAAAGCACCAGATTATATTCAAAACGATACACTCGCTATTTGCGAGTACAAGTCCAATTGACCTTGTTACTGTCTCAGCAGCCCTTCAAAAAAACGGCGAACTTGAGGCGGCTGGTGGAGCAGCATATATTTCGTCTTTAACCAATAGAGTCGCGTCATCATCTCATATACAATACCATGCGAGAATCATATCGGAAAAGCATATCAAAAGAGAATTGATTCGGGTAAGCAGTGACATTATTAAAGATGCTTATGACGATACCAAAGATGTTTTTGAATTGCTAAACAATGCAGAAACCAATCTCTTTAAAATTGCAGAAACCAACATGAGTAAGCAAGCTTCAACAATGCAAAGTGTTGTTAGAGAGGCCATTGATGAAATTGAAAAGGCAGCAAAAAATACAGATGGTTTATCTGGTGTCCCATCAGGATTCTATGAATTGGATAAAATTACTGCAGGATGGCAACGCTCTGATATGATTGTACTTGCGGCAAGGCCAGGTATGGGTAAAACAGCATTCGTGCTCTCTATGGCAAGAAATACAGCAGTTGACCACAATATGGGAGTGGCCGTTTTCTCTCTTGAGATGTCTTGTGTTCAATTGGTCAAACGACTGATTGCAAGTGAAGCGAGGTTATCAGGAGAAAAACTAAGAAAGGGAAACCTTAAAGACTATGAATTTCAGCAACTCCATACCCGAATTAAAAAATTAACCACTGCCCCGATATACATTGACGATACTCCAGGGCTGAGCATATTTGACTTCAGAGCCAAATGTAGAAGATTAAAATCTCAATATGACATTGATTTAATCATAATCGATTATTTGCAGCTAATGTCGGCAAAGACAAGTGAAAGTGCCAAAAGCAATGGAAACCGCGAGCAGGAGATTTCAACGATTTCAAGATCGATAAAAGAAATTGCCAAAGAGCTCAACGTTCCAATTATTGCCCTCGCACAGCTGAGTAGATCTGTTGAGCAACGCGGTGGAGACAAAAGACCTATTCTTTCTGACCTCCGTGAATCAGGAGCAATAGAGCAAGATGCTGATATTGTATCCTTTATATATCGACCAGATTATTATGGATTCACAACCGATGGAGATACGGGAGAAGACAATACTGGTATTGGAGAAATCATCGTAGCTAAACACAGAAATGGAGCGCAAGGAAAAGTAAGGTTGCGTTTTATTGACCAATATGCACGCTTCGATAACTTAAATGAGATTCCGGATTTTGAGCAGATTCAGGGAGAAGATCTAAAATCAAAAGCGCTAAATCCAGAAAACTCAACCTACACTGTGAAAAGTAAAATGAATCAATCGGACGAATCTAAGGATCTCGGTGATTTTGATACAGGAGATATGGATGAAAACGACTTTTAATATGCGCTTACGCATTCTCTTTTTTATCATTTTCTTGGGCTACTCATATGCCAATGCAACGCAAATCCTTGTGTATATGGGTGAGAAGCAAAAGAACCACCTTAAAGCGTATGGGATTGCATATTGGGTTATTGAAAAAGACGTGAGCATTGAATGGCTACTAAATTACAGAGGAGGTTCTTTTTTAATCCCGCATCTTGTGACCATTGAAGAAGAACTCATGATTCGCGGCGTTTCATACCAAATACTAACGGAAGGTCAGGTATCCCAAATCAAAAATGAAATTGCAAACCCAGAGGTAAATATGGAAGTGATTCAACTTGAAAAACCTCCCAAAATTGCCGTTTATACTCCACCAAACAAACAACCCTGGGATGATGCCGTCACAATGGTTTTGGAGTATGCTGAAATTCCTTATGACAAAATTTATGACTCCTCAATTGTTATGGGCAAGCTTCCAGAATTTGATTGGCTTCACCTTCATCATGAAGACTTCACTGGACAATATGGTAAGTTCTATAGATCAGCACGTTACCAAAAATGGTATCAAGAGCAAATTAAGGTTGCCGAGGGAAATGCTAGCCTTTTAGGATTTAAAAAAGTATCTGAACTCAAACTATCAGTAGCAAAGAATATCCAAAATTTTGTACTTGGCGGAGGCTTTTTATTCACGATGTGCAGCGGCACTGATAGTTTTGATATTGCTTTAGCAGCTCAAAATACAGACATCTGCGAAAGTGTATTTGACGGAGATCCTTCACATCCAAATAGTGATCAACAACTTGATTATTCAAAAACTTTTGCCTTCAAAGATTTTAAGCTCATCAAGGACCCAATGGTATATGAATACTCTGATATAGATGGAACATCCTTAAGAACAAATAGAACCATTCCAAAAGAACTTGATGAATTTACTTTATTTGATTTTTCAGCAAAATGGGATGTTGTACCTACAATGCTGACCCAATGTCACCAGAATGTGATCAAGGGTTTCATGGGACAAACGACAGACTTTAAAAAGAAGCTCATTAAGTCAAGTGTATTGATCTTAGGAGAAACCAAAGCAGCAGAAACTGCACGCTACATTCACGGAGAAATGGGTCAAGGCACTTGGACTTTTTATGGAGGGCACGATCCAGAGGATTATCAGCATTTTGTGGGAGACCCACCAACTGACCTGAATTTACATCCAAATTCTCCCGGATACAGGCTTATTTTAAATAATATATTATTTCCTGCCGCAAAAAAGAAGAAAAGAAAAACATAATTTCTTTGATTTTTATTGGTATGTTAAAGGTTTTTGCTAAACTTGTAGTGCAAAGGCGCATTCCGAAGCCTTTAGTTCCTTATCTGTTCCTAAAAAATATAATGAATAGAATAGCTTTATTGAAGTAATTATAACGACAAAATACATTTGACGCATTCTCGTCCTGAAAATCTTAAAATCAACTCATAAATAATGGAAAATTCATCCGCTGAAGATGCAAAAGACTTGTTCACTAACGAAAACAATGATGCAAAAGATGCTTCAAAAGAAGGAGAACAGAAACCTGCTCCAGCAAAAAAGAGAACAAGAAAACGTATTAAAGTTGAAGCTCCAGTGCAAGAAAACAAGAATGAGGAATCAACGACTTCGAAAGAAACATCGGCCAAACCCTCATTAGAAGAGAAAAAGACTGATAGTCAAGCAGCATCAAAACTAGAGCTTAAGAAGGAAGTTGTAAGTAATAAAAAAGAGGAACGACCACCAAAAGAGGACCGGTCTTCGAAAAAGGATGAACAAAAATCAAATCACAAAGAAAATCGCTCTAAAGACCATAGAAGCAATGATAATAAAAGCAACTATGACTTGGTTGGAATTGTTTCAGCAGAGGGCGTTTTAGAGGTTATTCAGGATGGATATGGTTTCTTGAGATCATCTGACTATAACTATTTGCCATCACCTGATGATATTTATGTTTCGCAAAACCAAGTAAAGCTATTTGGACTTAAAACTGGAGATACCGTAAAAGGAACAATTCGCCCGCCGAAAGAGGGTGAAAAATTCTTTCCATTGGTTCGTGTTGAATCAATCAATGGTCGAGATCCATCATATATAAGAGACAGAGTTCCTTTTCAATATTTAACCCCTTTGTTCCCTTCGGAAAAATTCAATCTGACAGGTCATAAACAGGATTCACTTTCCACGAGAATTATGGACTTATTCTGTCCAATAGGTAAAGGACAAAGAGGAATGATTGTAGCACAACCGAAAACAGGTAAAACTATGCTACTTAAGGATGTTGCGAACGCAATCGCTGCAAACCATCCTGAAACTTACCTTATTGTGCTACTCATTGATGAAAGACCTGAGGAGGTCACGGACATGGCGAGAAGTGTAAAAGCAGAGGTAATTGCCTCAACGTTTGATGAACCTGCTGATCGACATGTAAAAGTTGCAAACATTGTATTGGAAAAAGCCAAACGAATGGTGGAGTGCGGACATGATGTGTGTATACTTCTCGACTCTATTACAAGATTGGCGAGGGCCTACAATACTGTTTCGCCTGCATCAGGAAAAGTCCTCTCTGGTGGTGTCGATGCGAACGCACTACACAAACCAAAAAGATTCTTTGGATCGGCTCGGAAAATTGAGAATGGTGGTTCTCTATCAATTTTAGCAACGGCGCTGACTGAAACGGGATCTAAAATGGATGAGGTTATTTTTGAAGAATTCAAAGGAACCGGTAATATGGAGCTCCAACTGGATCGTAAAATATCAAATAGAAGAATCTATCCAGCAATTGACATAACCGCTTCAGGAACTAGAAGAGAAGATCTTTTACTTAGTAAAGATGTGCTCCAAAGAATATGGCTGATGCGAAAGTTCATTGCAGACATGAACCCAGTTGAAGCGATGGAATTCCTAAAGAATCATATGGAAAATACAGTTTCTAATGAGGAGTTCTTGATCTCGATGAATAGCTAGTATGAAAAGATCAATTAATATCGGTATCGGATTTGCCGCTATTTGGATCATTTTAAAGCTAGTTGCATTTAATTTTCAACTTTTCTTGATTGATCTCAAGCCATTTATTTTTGCGAATATGCTTTTTGTTACCTTGGCTATTTGCATAGCCTTGTACATCAAAAAAAGAGCACAAGCCAGTGCTAACCTACTTGATGATGTAAAAACAGGAATGGTATCAAGCATAATTTATACGGTCATAGTTAGTGGGTTTATCTATTTCTATTATCATTCCATATACCCTGAATTCAACACTTCAAAAATCAGCGAGATGGAATTACTTCTTGAGGATGAGTCAAAAGTTGAGGAATTGAGAAAATCCAACCCAGACATGGAGAATAGCAGCAGTGATGAAATTCGCAGCCAAGTACTTAGCAGTATTGGTCAGTACTATTCAGCGCAATTCACGATGACCATTACTCTACTGGGACTACTTATTTATTCAACACTCAATAGCCTATTGATTTCTCTCATATTTAGAAAAGTGATTTTTAAGGATCAATCTGATAGCTCCGCACCAAGCGCTTCGTAATCTATTCCGTCAAAGTTACCAGAGGACATCATCAATAAGACTGTATTGTCGTTTTTCAATGTGTGAATAAAAGACAAAACATCTTCTGTAGCATTCTTTACAACAACATTACCACCAAATGCGTCTTCAACATCTTGAATAGAGAGTGGTTCTAATTTCTTGTGGGTAACTACCTGTGGACTGTAGTATACCAGAGCGTGATCAGCATATTCCATGCAACCTTTATAGAAAGGTAAAAAATCTTTCCGCAGAGATGAAAACGTATGTAGCTCCATACATGCAATTACCTTTCGCTTAGAGTATTGTTCCTTCACCGCTTGAGTGGTAGCCTTTAATTTTGACGGCGAATGCGCAAAATCTTTAAACATCACAAAAGCATCATTCTCAACAACCTTTTGTAATCTTTTTCCAGCACCAGTAAAATCCGACATCGATGTCAAAAAGGTTTCATTATCAATACCCAAATGTCCTGCTAGGTGCATGGCACCCATCATGTTTTGCAGGTTGTGGCTGCCAAATATTTCTAGTGCATAATGTTGTTCATTATGCGCTACAATTGTTCCATTTTTCTTTACCTCAAACCTGGGTACACCATATGGCTGAAGATTCAATTCATCCTTATATTTTTCTGCAATAACATTTACCTCCTCATCTTCATTATTATAGATTAAGCTACCATTCGTCTCTATTACAGAGCAAAAAATATCAAATTGGTCAACATAATTTTTAAATGTTGGAAATACATTTATATGGTCCCATGCAATTCCACTAATCAAGGCAACATGTGGCTGATATAAATGAAATTTAGGCCGCCGGTCGATAGGAGAACTCAAGTACTCATCACCTTCTAAGATCATATATTCCGCCTCATCTGTCAATTTCACCATACAATCATAGCCATCGAGCTGTGCACCCACCATATAGTCAACATTTAGCTTCTGTTTTTTGCAAACATGAAGAAGCATAGAGGTAATGGTGGTTTTTCCATGACTTCCTCCAATCACAATGCGTTTTTTCGCTTTGCTTTGCTCATAAAGATATTCGGGGTATGAATAGATTGGAATACCCATTTCTTTAGCCCTCAATAATTCGGGATTATTCTCTCTAGCGTGCATTCCAAGAATCACCGCATCAATCGTGTGGTCAATATATTGCGCATTCCAACCTATGACCTCTGGCAATATACCTTGCTTTTCTAAGCGTGATTTTGAGGGCTCAAAAATCTCATCGTCAGAACCAGTCACATCAACTCCTTTTCTGCTCAATGCAATCGCCAAATTGTGCATTGCGCTCCCTCCTATCGCTATAAAATGTACTTTCATGAATCCACTTTCGACCAAAATAAAAATCAAATAAGCACCAAAAACAAAATGCTCTAGAGAGTTACTGACAGCGCACTATGAATTAGGCGCTTGTTGAGTGTTTAGTAAACTAGGAGAACAATAACTTCCAAACTTACCATCTTCTGAATAAATGAGGTAAATCTCTATTCCCAATCCCTTATTGCTCTCAACAAAAGATTTTGTAGCATCTAGTCCAACAACCATAAAATAGGTCGCTAAGGCGTCTGATAAAGCACAAGAAGATGACAGGACAGTCGCTGACAAAAGAGTATGTCTATTTTGAGTCCCTGTCCTTGGGTTCATGGTATGGGCATATAGTTGTCCATCCTCTTCAAAGTACTTGCGGTAGTTTCCACTTGTAGCGATCGCACAATCCGTGATTGAAAATACATTTTGAATAGACTGAATATCCGTTGTATTATTTTCAACGGGTGCTTCGATACCAATTCTCCATTCCTTATTTCCTTTCTTTAACCCTGATAGTTTTATTTCTCCACCAAGCTCAACATAAACATTGTTATGCCCATGTAATTGCAAAAAATCAACGAGTAAATCCACCGAATAACCCTGAGCAATTGCATTAAAATCCAATTTAAAACCTGATGTCTTTTTTTCAACAAGAATATGGTCATTGCGAATTAGCGTTGTAAAATGAAGCCCATTTTGAAATCCAACATAAGACAATACAGAATCGATTGAAGCTTGTTTCGGCACATTTTGGTCAATAGTTCCTATTCCCCACAAGTCAATAATCGGTTTAATGGAGGGGTCAAAATAGCCGTCACTTAATCGAAAAACAGAATCACTAAGATTTAACATTTGAATAAAAACATCCTCCTTTGTAAGTAAAGTATCCTTAAAAGAAACTTGGTTAAATCTTGAAATCAAAGAACTTGTTTTATAGGTAGATAGCTTTTCATCAAAAGCAAATAAAAGAGAATCTATTTGAAATTTAGAAACATTCAGACTAGAATCAACCACCTGGATTGTATATGTCGTACCTTGAGCAGCACCTGAAATCTTAAATAACTGTAATTCAGATTCTAAAGAATTTCTACCGCAACTAAAGATAGCAGTGGAAAAAACAATTAATATAAAGAAACTATTCCTGAACGACATCTGTTCCGGGGGACTCATTAAACCAAACATGTTCTGAAACAGAAGCATTATTTCTCGTGTAAAATGCTTTACCGCTTTGATCAGTTGTTTGTTCATAAACGACACCATATCCATTTGGATCAACCACAACACGTTGAATCGTAACTGATGTAACATCACCTTGTGCATTCGTTCTTTTAAATACACGTTGCGTCATTTTATTGGCTGGGAACAAAACACCATTTTCATCTTTTAAAAAATTTGGTTGCGTAGCATAATTAGGCTTCGACGATTTCAAACTTTCCATAACTCGAACTCTATCTTCACCTCCAATTTTTGCCAATGAATCTCTTAGCTGAATTTCAAAACCGAGTTGAAGCATCTGTTTCTGATTATCATTTAGTCTATCCTCATTGTCAATGTCGTTCTGACGATTGATCATAATTCTTTCATTATCCAAATTATTTTGTCTTTCTGAAAAAGATTCACCGCGCTCAAGCTGGCTCAAACGATCCATACTCAACAAATGCTCCTTTTCAGTCCGCCATTCTTCTATTTGTAATGCCGACATTTCTTGCTGACCCTTGGTTATTTGTGCCTTCTGCTGCACTGCTGCATCCCACTCCTGCTGGATAGTTTGCTGGTCTTCTTGAAGGTCGATATTCAAAGAGCGCACCTCTTTTTGATTAATTTCTGCGGCATTCATAAAAGTTTGCATGGCTTTAGAGGAAGCCTCGTTTCTTACCTTCTCATTTGTTTTCGCAAAGAAGAGCTCGTAATCAATTTCATTTTTGACATCTTGTAAATCTTTTAAAGGATCACTCTTTCTTCTTCGAATTGTTGCAGACAAATCATTAAATGCCTCAAAATCAGAACCATCATGAAGCTCTCCTGGCGTATTTACGATGGTACCGGCGTTAGAATTTACCTGTGCTGGTATTTTGGTACTTGAGATAAAATCAGCTCCGCCTGACCAGCTAGAAAGAGAATCCTTCATTTGTATTAAATCGTCTTCAGGAATAATACGATAATTGGCATTTGCAATCTTGTAGGCCTTTTTCATTTCTGAGAG
Source organism: Crocinitomicaceae bacterium TMED16 (assembly GCA_002167775.1). Lineage (GTDB taxonomy): Bacteria > Bacteroidota > Bacteroidia > Flavobacteriales_D > Crocinitomicaceae > UBA952. The sequence goes on from NHBV01000022.1 coordinate 66,649, forward strand.
TGCCGCTCCCTTATCAGAGCTAAACTTAGATATTGCCTCCTGCTTTAGGCTATACATCTCTTCTAGGTTTTTGATTTGCTTCTTTAGCGATACAACTTTTGGATCATTGGCACGCGCCTTCATTGGTTCAGAATCTAAAATCCGTGTTGCAAGCTCATAAAACTCTGGACCTTTCAAAACATTACTGTATGCTTTTTCTATTTGCTTTCGAAACCCCGATTCAACGGAAGATTTCTTTCCTGATATTTCAGCAATTCCATTCTCGACCTGTTGGGCATAGTTATTAATAATCTGCTGATTAGATAATTTCTTGATGAGTGTTTCTGCTTTGCGATAATTTGCCAGACCAGCATCTAAAGAATCACTGTCATATTGTGCTTGAGCACGTTCAATATATTTTTCAATGGAAGATGAAAACCTATAGTCTTCAGATTCTTTTCTTATTTCCTTAATTTCTGACTGAATTTTCGAACGCTGTCCTGGATCGAGGACTTGAATCATCTTTAATTTAGCAACACTCTCTTTAAATGCTTTCTTTTCGCGAAGGGAATCAGCTGAATTTCTCAAAACAATTAGCTCTTTATTGTTTTCTAACTGCTGACGGTCTTTTTCTCGAGATTCTTCTATCTTTCCTAAGCGATACTTCACCTGATTGTCAGCAATGATATCAAGCGCGCTTTTATAATTTTCTTCTGCCTCTTCAAGATTGCTTTTGGCAAATGCCAAATCACCTTTTTTCTTAAACTCCTCAAATTGCGCACGTTCCGCCCTGTCTTTTTTTATTTTTTCAATGAGTAATTCAAGCTCCTCTTTTTTTGACTTCAAGGCCGTATTCTCAGGCTCATAGACTAAAATTGAATCAATTTGCTTTACAGCATCTGTGTAGACATTGTTCTTTAAGGATGAGGCCAATAATTTTTTAAAGCGATCTGCGTTAGAGCCTTCAGAGGCAACTGTATAGGCTTTAACTACTTCATCCTCGATATCTTTTTTATACTTCTCCTCAGGAATAGCAATATTTCTGGAGGCATCCCAGGTAAACTTTTCAGCGTATTTATTTTTCACAAAATTCAAATCAGCACCTTCACGGATTTCAAACAGCTCAATGACAAGCTCTTCCATTGCTTGAAGAATGCCATTTGGATTTTGAATTTTTAACTCTTCAAAATCAAGCAAAACCTTTTTGGTGACATATCCAGGTTTCGATACCATCAACTCAAAGGGAAGCTTTGTCTTTATAGAACCACTGATATAATAAAAGCCTTTCGCATCAGAAAGAGACTTTGAAACCATTCCTCCATTTTGAAACATATACATGGATGCGCCATAAATCTTTTCCTTAGAACTAAAATTACTAATATACCCTTCCAAAGAGATCTCCAAATTCTTCTGAGCATTGATGCTCATGGAAAAAAGAAGTATGAAAATAAAAATAACCTTAGTCATAGAATGCTGAGTTGTTTGGTGCTCAATAAACGTAAAAAACTATTTTTGTTGCACCAATACAAAAATGCGTAAAAAAGACGAATAAAAAAATGCTTAGAATTGAGGATTTAAGCTTTTGGGAAAAATCAGCTTACTTTGAGAAAATAGATTTTCTAATTGTGGGTTCAGGGATTGTNGGAATGAGCACAGCACTATTCTTGCGTAAGAAATATACTGANGCAAANATNGTCATTATAGAAAGAGGATATCTTCCCACTGGGGCAAGTTCAAAAAATGCAGGTTTCACATGCTTCGGGAGCCCTACAGAGCTATATGATGACCTAAAGAACATGAAGGAAAANGAGGTTTGGGAAACATTTTCAAATCGTTACAATGGCCTAAAATGTCTTTTTGAGCTCATACCACAAGAAGCAATCAATTATGTTTCATGTAAATCNTGGGATCTAATAGAATCTGGTGTAAAAAATGAAATTGATGCTGAATTCATTCGTTACATCAATAAAAAAGCAAAAGAAATTACAGAACTTGATGAAGTTTATTTCGAAGATCAAAATGCAGCCAATCGTTTTGGATTTGACAATATTCAAACCTCATATTGCAATCATTTAGAAGGAGCAATAAATACGGGNATGCTTATCCAAGAAATGCATAAGAAGACCATTGAANCGAACATTCGTGTGGTCTTCGGAGTTGAAGCCTTATCCATGAGCTCAAATTCAGAAGGAGTTGAACTTGAAACAAATCAGGGTTTAATAAANTCAGTAAACTGTATCATTGCGACAAATGGATTTGCAAAACAATGGATTGAAGATGATATACAACCTGCACGGGCTCAGGTAATAGTTNCAAACGAAATAGAAAACCTTCAGGTAAAGGGTACCTTTCATTATCAAAAAGGNTACTACTATTTTAGAAACATTGGAAACCGAATTTTATTAGGAGGAGGACGAAATCTTGATTTTAAGGGAGAAACAACAGAGTCCTTCGAAACCACTCCTCAAATTCAGCAAAAACTAGANGANCTCATGCGCTCTACGATTATTCCCAACCAAAATTTCAAGATAGAATATTCATGGTCAGGNATTATGGGTGTTGGTGATACAAAAAGCCCCATTTTAAAAATGTTAAACAAAAATACAGCCATAGGTGTTAGATTGGGAGGTATGGGTGTCGCNTTAGGCTCTCAAGTAGGCAAATCATTGGCTAATTATTTTTAGCATGAAAAAAGAACAGAAAGGCGAAAAAAAGTTTGTGAANCCTATTGATCCCGATAAGGTATCTGAGAATCCGCATAGCNTAGAATATGGTCACCATAGTGGAAGCGCGCTNATNAAGCCTGAAGATCAAGGAAAGCTCAAAAGNCGTTCGTTAAATGCAATGGACCACCAGACGGATATGCAGCTAGGTCAAATTTATGAGCAAATGCAACTCCTGGCNGACCAAGCACAAAGACTCAGTGAGCGAAAAAAAATCTCGGAATTTATATACACTGCCGAAGCGAGATTTGAGCCATTTATCAACCATACCTATCATTTNTATAAAAGAGAAGACAGTAGCTTTCTNCTATCCCTAATAGGNCCTAAACAGTGGGGNAAATCCNTAAAAAGTTTCGATTTTGTTGCAACTGTNAAGCTACTAGCAGACCATACNTGGGATATTCTAGAGAAGAACGAAGGGTTTGAGTTTAACGCCTAAACACCCAATTNAATTCGTCTGATAATTCCTCTGCATAGNTNTANCCATCAACATCTAGTGTTTTTAAATCGTCTAAATTCTGAATGTTTTTTTGAATAATGGAACGCGCCATCNNACCCCTAGCCCTTTTAGCNTACATCATGATGGTTTTTAGCTTTCCATTTTTAAAATCCTTAAAGACCGGGGTGATCATGAGGTTCTCGATTGACTTGAAATTTAAAACTTTGGAATATTCTACAGAAGCCAAGTTTATGATNACATCTGATTTTGAGAGTTCTGTTTTAAATGAATCTGCCAGGTCCTNCTTCCAGTATTCATATAGATTGTTGNTCAAATCGTCAACCTTAAGTCTTGTCCCCATTTCAAGTCGATAGGGAGATATCCCATCTAGNGGTTTTAAAAAACCATATAAACCNGAAAGAATACGNAAAGACGCTTGAGCCNTATTCCATTCAGTTTNAGAAAAGGANACNGCATCTAANCCCTTNTAAACNTCTCCNGTAAANGCTAANGCCGGCTGAATAACATTTGAACTNTNAGACAAGGGCTTCCAATTCTGGTAACGCGACCAGTTCAAATCTGCCAANGNAGGNGAAATAGACATTAACGNAGANAANTCTTTTGGNGNATATTTCTTTAAAAGCTCCACTAAACGCGCNGATTTATTTTCAAGAACGGGTTGACTCGGAGTNCCATAAGAAATAGGCTCCTTGGATATCGATTTAGCTGGGGATANAAGAATTTTGAACATTTGNATAAATTAGCAAGAACAAGATAATTAATTTCTNTNGTTAAAGAAAAAGAATTANAGCTTTCCAGANCGAATTTTAATACCTCCAAANATNGNTCTTGGTTGCGCNGGNCCAAANACAAAATTACTATCTCGATTTTTTCCNANATCAAAATNATCNTGNTANTCGTTCAATATATTCTTAANNCCAGNATACCATTCNANAATCATTTTAGATTTTTTTAGCTCCNTAGCATAGCTNAANCTGAAACTNAAATTNGAAAATGAATCAACATNNACAATCTCATCNGTNGTTTGATTGGGCGCCCCAGCNAAATGNGGAACAAGCATNCTTCCNGTNTANACNTAATTTAGATTTAAGCTAAAATGTTCATTTGGATTTATCGTGAGTATAGCAAATCCATAATCATTTGGCGTTCGAATAAATCTTTTGATTGGCGCCACTCCCTCGATATACTCAACAGGATTTTGAAACTCATTTGTTTGTATCGTGTATCCTGATTCTAATTGAACTTTTCTATTATAGTTGCTTCTTAGCTCAAAAGTTAGCCCCTCAACGATTGCGCCTTGACCATTTTGTTTTTCAAAGAGAAGTCCAAAATCATCAGCTCCATTTGGTTGTAAAAAAAAGGCGTTTTTTAGGTTCGTTCTAAAACCTTCTAAAGTAAAACCAATGATGAATTTATCAAATGGGCGATCATAATTTATTGAAGCACTCCAGCTTTCAGAGTTCTCTTCCTCTAAATCTGGTGCAAGTGTAACTCGAGATATACCTCCTCCCGCAAAAGCAATATGAAGATCTGTGTCAAAGGCCTGAGGTGCACGAAAACCTGTCCCATAACTCAATCGTAACTGCGTATTTTTTTTAAGCTTATAAAGTAATGAAACNCNTGGNCTCCAAATTAATTNATCTACNAGGTTATGGGCATCAACCCTNCANCCAGATAGNANNTTTAAATTTGGCAANANNGCCCAATCACTTTGNAAGAATAGGCCTAAATCTTGCGTNTTTTGATTTATCAAATAATTNTANGCTGNNATTTCNTCATATACGGCATCATATAAATANTCAGCACCAAAGGTNAAAACATTCGTTCCAGGAATTAAAAAATCAAGAAGCTTGTGGTTTAATTGNANNCCNACATTACTNGTTGAAACATCNGATANACCGTANGGTGGATTAGATAGATGAGNCTCAGCCNCNAAAGAATCATCAGGGAAAATACCNGTNTAATGGTCNCTACTNGTANTCTGATAGGCCNTNTANGCAATAANGGAAGAAAGATCCTTATTGAAATTAATTTGATAATCAGTACTCGCCATCCANACATTGTGCGTNCGCTCTTCAGCCTGNCCTCTGAGATGAGGCTCAATATCNTGNCNCATTTCNCCTCCATACCNGTATTCATTNANANTGCTCAAACTNAACTCGAGCTTATGNTTNTTTTTCGGTAAATAAAATGANGTNATNCCGAATGAATTGTTTNTNAGNTCTGGAAGCTCNGAATATTNATCGCCATTATGATCNTATAATGCTCGNCTTCTNCCNTTCAANAACAAAGAAATTCCCATATCACGNTCTTNAGAAACNGCAGTGAAATTNCCATTAATGATATGATCGGAGCTCTGNCCATTTATATTTTGATANGTATAATTTACATCATAACTATTTTTNCTAGGAAGCTTNGTGAGNACGTTAACNGTTCCACCAATGGCACTCGAACCATATAANGATGANCCACCACCTCGGATTACCTCTATNCGNTCAATCATATTAACGGGAAGCTGCTCTAANCCGTACAAACCNGTCAATGGACTAAANATAGGCCNNCCGTTNATTAAAATCTGNCTATAACCNCCTGCCAAACCATTCATNCGCANNTGAGTATAATTACANGTCTGACAGTCNGTTTCAACGCGCANACCTGGCTGAAAACGAAGCCCCTCAGCTATATTGCAAGATTGNANNGNNTCNAGNNTTTCTCCACTNAGTACATTNACAATCACATTTGAATTGGTNTTTCTCTTGTATGTTTTGGTNNCNGTAACNACNATNTCATCAAGCTCCATTANAGATTCNCNAAATTTCAAGCTACGCTNTNTAATNGGNGAAACCTNAGATAATTCAANTNTATCAACAATNGATTTATAACCAATAGCNGATACCTCAATTNNATANGNGCCATATNCCAAATNANCAAATTCAAACCTTCCNTAAGTATCCGTTAAAACATTCTTATTTACTGGAGAAATTGATACTCTAGCAAATTCTAAAACACCGCTTTTATTCGATACTTCACCGATAATTTTCGCTTGTGAATATACAGAATCATTGTTGNAAAGAACGAAAAAGAATAGAATTAGATTTATGGAAAAGATGTGGTGCAAGTATGTAATNNATTTAAAAGTTAGACAAATCTAACAATTTAATTAGGCTTNTAAAAATTAACTTATATTTATACGCATAAAATCCATTATTATGGCAACCATTGTAATTGAAAATTATTTAAAAGCCCTTTATTCTCTGAGTCAAAAGAATGAAGCNGTATCCCTTACGGATCTTAGTAAAGAATTAGAGGTNAGCGCACCTACTGTCAATAATATGATCAAAAAGCTACAAGAAAAAGGATGGGTCAATTATAAAAAGTACAAACCCATAAAACTTACTAAAGCTGGTGGACTAGTAGCTGCGTCAGTAATCAGGAAACATAGACTAACAGAAATGTTTTTAGTTAAAATAATGGGTTTTGGATGGGAAGAGGTTCATGATATTGCCGAACAAATTGAACATATAAAATCCGATATCTATTTTGAACGAATGGATGAACTTCTTGGTTTTCCGACCAATGATCCACACGGTTCCCCAATTCCAAATAAGCAAGGAGAAATTATAAAGCATAACTATAAACCTCTNTCTGAAATAGAACAAAATACTCAAGTAAGCATTACGGCACTCAAAGACAGTTCATTCGAACTCTTAGATTACCTCAATAAAAAGAACATNAAACTTGGAGATTCAATACGTGTAAACTACATTGAACCATTTGATTTAAGCTTCAATATTATACTTCCCGATGCTAGAGAGATAACCATGACGAACCAAGTATGTAAATCATTNCTCGTNATTGAAAAGGGAAAAAGATAGNTATAAAAAAAGCGCTNTCACAAAATGAGCGCGCTTTTCCTATTTAAATAGTGTTTTAATTTTTAAGCTGAATTTTCTTTGTCAAATCAACTAATAATGGAGTTGCAACAAACATTGAAGAATAGGTTCCTACAAGAATTCCTAAAATCAAAGCAAAGATAAATCCTTTAATCGCAGCACCACCGAAAAAGAATATGATTAATAAAACGACAAGCGTTGTCATCGACGTATTGATGGTTCTAGATAAAGTTGAGTTCAATGCACCATTTATTTCAGATTTGAAGTCAGCTTCTTGTTTCCAAGAAAGATCCTCTCTAATTCTATCAAACACAACAACAGTATCATTAATTGAATAACCAATTACTGTCAAGATAGCAGCAACAAAGGCCTGGTCCAACTCCATATTGAAAGGAAGGATATCTCCAAGCAATGAAAATAAACCAAGAACAATAATAACATCATGGAATAAGGCAAAAATTGCACTGGCAGAATATTGCCATTTCCCAAATCNCATGAAAATNTANGCNAAAATAATCACCAANGANANAATGATCGAAATNCGAGACGAATCTCCCAATTCTTCNGAAACTGTATTNGANACAAATCNTGATTCAGGTTCTATAAAATAAGTACCAAGCTCAGCCTTGCAATTTTCCATTGCCTCAGTCAGCTTTGCNCTNACNTCATNTTCAGCATTTTCTTTCTTCAATAAATAGTTCGTNGTNATCTCNACATTGTAAGAACTNGACTTNGTNTTTACATCTACAGAAGATTCNGGCATTGCTGCNGAAAGTTGTTTCTTGATAAACTCAGATTTNTTTTCNGCNGACTTTTCAAATTTCACAGAATATGTTCTNCCNCCNGAAAACTCAACNGATCTNGATATTCCTTTGGTAAATANNAAAGCCAAAGAACCTACGACCATAATNNTNGATANAACATANGCCATTTTTCGNTTNTCAAGNAAGTTAAANTTCANGCCTTTNAANGCATTCTTNGTCANTTTTGTATCAAACTCAATTGTTTTTCCTTTGCCNAATCTCCATTCAAAAATNAATCNAGAGATAACTAANGCAGCAAANACTGAGGAGAATATACCNATGATNAGTGTCGTTGCAAANGANTCAATNGGNCCTGTNCCNAANACNTTCANTACNATAGCAGTCAANAGNGTNGTTACGTTTGCATCTATNATTGANGATAAGTGCTTTTTGNAAACCTGTCTCAACCGCACTCGATAAATCTTTTCCATTNGCTTGNTCNTCNCGAATACGCTCAAAAATTAGAACGTTCGCATCAACNGCCATACCNATTGTNAANACNATACCTGCNATNCCNGCTAANGTTAANACAGCACCAAANGANGCNAGTGANCCAAANATGAAAACAACATTCGCTAACAAGGCAATATCTGCGACAAGTCCTGNTTTTCCATAATAAAAGAACATGTACAGCAGTACAACACAAAACGCAATACCAAATGAAATCAAACCGGCTCTTGTATTTTCCTTACCGATNGTAGGTCCTACCTTTGTTTTCTCCTTAATCACTAATGGTGCAGGCAATGCTCCACCATTTAAAAGTCCAGCCAGATCATTTGCTTCATCAAAAGNAAAACTTCCAGAAATTTGGGTGTTTCCTTGATTGATTGCGCCTCTTACCTGAGGAGCACTATANACTACGTTATCCATGGTAATGGCTACCAATCGATTGATATTCTCAGAAGTCATTCGGCTCCATTGCTCCATTCCTTCATCATTCATTGAAAGATCNACGGTAATGTCTCCCGCAACTTGATCGTATCCTTGNCTGGCTCTGGCGATATGACTACCATTGACNCGTGCTTTTCCNTTTTCTGGAATGCGGCATGCATACAAGTACCAACCTTTTTTGCTCTTGTTAATGTCTGTATATTCTCTTTCAGCNCCCCACATGAATCGAAGCTGGCTGTCAAATTGNGCAGCAATATCAGAACGACTTAATAAGGCCGTAACAGCAGACTTATCCGCATCATTTTTAGCATATCCNATAGAGTAGCCACCAGTACCTTGCATNAGTGAGGCCAAACCATTTGCTTGTTCCTCAACCTCATCATCAAAAGAAATTTCTTCTGTCGAATCTAACTCGATACCTTCCTCTTGAAGAGAAAGACGGTTCGCTTCACCCCAATTGGTTTGAATTTGGTCAAACGAATAGGTTTCAAAGAACTCTAGATTGGCAGTAGATTGTAATTTCTCAGCAACCGTTCGTTCGTCTTGAACACCAGGAAGCTCGATATATAAACGATTGTTTGCCTCATCCTTTTGTATGTTAGGTTGTGCAACGCCGAACTGATTGATTCGCTTGTTCATTACATTTTCAATACCATTCATCGCCTCGCTGATTCTTCTTCTCAATGAAGTTTCTACATCTGCATCCGGGGTTGTGATTTCGATACCTTCACCATAGAAAATGGCATTTAACTTCATACCATCATTGTANGCACTGTATGCTTCAAAAAACAAGGTTAAAAAATCAGCTGATGGATCTTCACTAANCTTTTCTAAGGCCTGTTCAAATGGCTTTTTAAAGGAAACATCGTTTTGATTTTTGACTTGAGATTTTAAAAAGTCTGGAACTGAAATTTCAAGGGTTACACTCANTCCTCCTACGAGGTCCAATCCAAAGGCCAAAGACCTCTTTTTCACCTCAGCAAAAGTAGAACCTAANACTGGATAAACTGTTTTTTCTGCTTTTCCCCGTAAAATTTGATTGACAAGAATACCTTTCGCTATTTCATTCGATTCAGGTTGATTGAAATCCACAAGGTCATTGTTGGTTCCAACTACCCCTATTCCATCACTAGAAGCCATTGCTTCTTTTTTAATTTTTGCAATTGTCTGGTCAGCTTGAANACCTGCATCACTTTCGACGTCATTGGCCACCCAAGTGAAAGATAATTGATACAAACAAACAGCGGTCAATAAAATGGTTAAAAACCAAAAGAATCCTTTAATGCGCATGTAATTTCAGATTAATGTTTTAATAAGCGTGCAAATATAGAATTTACATTACTCATATTCAAATAAAAACCTACATAAAATGGCAAAAATAGGAATGTCTAAAGGACTTTCACTTTTTAGATTTCTCTAAGGAAATAAAGTGCATGAAATCATCTGCAAAACTAGACCATTCATCTAATTTGGAGTTATTTTGAAGGAGCAGCTGCTCTTGAACAACCTGTAATTTACCACCAGAAAAAAGGTTTTGAATTTTATCTGAAAGGGCAAGAGGCGTTAATTCTTCAATTACAAAACCATTTTTACCATCGGCAATTGACTCGTGTAAGCCTGCATTTTTTGACACCAATACTGGTAATTCAAAGGAAGTTGCAATTGCTTGAATACCGCTTTGTGTGCCGGATTTNTAGGGAAGTATGCAGCAATCCGCAGCGCTAAAATAATGCGCAACATCTTTGTCCGGGATGAACTTGTCATGAATAATGACTTTAGCCTTATGAATAGCCTCTATGGCCTTCATNTATTTATTCTTATCCCCATAAATTTCACCTGCAATCAAAAGTACGTATCCCTCGTCAAGTTGATTCATAGCTTCGATAAGGATATCCAGACCCTTATACTCTCGTATCAANCCAAAAAAGAGAAGCACCTTTGCCTCTTTATCAATATTAAAATATTCACGGGCAACTTGAAAATCCTTTCTCGANCCGAACTGAGCATATGTGGGATGAGGTATGACCTTCGAAATAGCGCCTGGGCGATATGATAAAAGATCCTGATTTACCTTTTCCGAGAGAACCACAAAAGCATCAAAACTTTTTACGAACATTCTGTTCAGNTACCGATCAAAAAATCGTTCCTCATGAGGTGTAAGATTATGGATTANNGCAACCTTCAATACAGAATTCGAAAAGCGACTAGCNAAAAACGCATACATCGGTGCAAAAAACGGCATCCAATAATTAACAACAAATACATCTGGATTTNCTTTCTTTAATTTANGCCCCGCCTTAAAATAAGTCAAAGGATTATAGCTGGTGATAATTCTTGGAAAAGAAGCCTCCGAGTTCTTTGAAAACTGGCTTTCACCTGGGAATAGAAAGTTCGGGTATTGTTTTTTAAATGTAAACGCTTCAATCAATGACTTACCCTTTAACGCATTGACCAACAATCGACTAAAGCTAGATATGCCTCCACGAAAAGGCGGAAGTGCCGAGAAAAAAGCAATCTTTATTTGCGTAGTTTTACTCAACTCCAAAACCAATGCATTTATAAATTAGCTCCGTTCCATATTGGATGTTAAGCGTATCGAAATTGAAAATATTCAAATCCTTGTAATACTTATTTACCAACCCTACGTTATTAGCGTATTGCTCGTATTTTCTTCGAAATGAAACAAGATTTAAAACATCTTCTTGTTCCACCCTAAGCACACTGTCGAAATCAAGGTTGTTTATGGAAGAGTTTTCATGAATTCCGTCATAAGTGCAAAAGATGGCATCGTCTACATTAAATGCATTTTGGTCCCAAGAAGATGAATTTAAGGGCGGGAGAAGAAGCCATACTTTACGTTTATTCTCTTCTGTCACCTCCACCCGATTGCCATTGATCAAAGCAGTCCATACATCACTTGTTTCCCACGGATCCGAAAGCTCATTTCGTTTTTTTCGAAAAAACTTACGCGCCAAACGTCCGGAGTTGTCTGTGATTGTATCCCCTATCACTGTTCTAAGATAATACAAGGAGGTATCATTGGTTATTTCGGCATTTATGTCGTGCTGTATTTCCACAACCTCATAATCCACATAAGTACCAAAATCCATTGGAAAATAGGATTCATAACTATTCATATCTATATTACTATTACCCTTGCCACACGACAGCAATACAGACAGAACTAAGATAAAAGCAAAGGGTTTCAACATTCAACAATAAATTTACAAAATCTAATCGTTAGGATCTAAACCTTTCCGCTTCAAACTTTCAAGAACGGCCTTTGTTCGCTTTTCACTAAGACGTTCGCCATTTTGATACAACGTGCGGTCTATTCTATTTCCAGAAGTATCATAAAACTCAACCCAACCATGTAATTTACCTCTTTTGAATCGAGTAACAGTAACTAGATATCCATCAGAACTATAGCTCTTCCAAACACCATCCTTCAAGTCCATTTTGTATTGGCCCTCTTCCTTTAACTGTTCACTAGAGAAAAAAGTACGGCAAGGCCCATCCTTCAGGCTATCTTTATAGGTTGTTTCAGACAAGATCTTAAGCTCCCCTCGTTCAACCTGGTTTCGCAAATAAAAAATAACTCTTTTACCATGCAATTTACCATTTTTAAAACGTTCAGCAGATAGTGTCAGTCCTTCTCGATCATAGTTCAGCCACAATGAATCCCGCAACTTATCCAAGTAAAATCCTTCAGACATCACTTCTTTATTTTTGAAGTAAAAAGTCACATATGCTGCTCGATTATTAACATGTTCTATAATAGATCGAACCTCACCCGATGGATAATAGTATCGGAATTGTCCGACAGGATTGCCACTTATAAATTCTCCTTCATATTGAATCTGACCGCTTCCTTTCCAGTTTTTTGTCCAAATACCATGTTTACGGCCTAAAGAATCCATTTGATTGACTTGCGAAATACTAAAAAAAGTCAAAATCAAAAAATATATATTTAATAAAGCTTTCATTTTAACAGACTATTGAGCTCTTCTAGAGCGCTTACTTTAATATCAGGAAAGGAGCTACATTGTTCCTCGGATAGAACCAACACAGTTTTCATGCCAAGCTTCTGACCAAATTCAATATCAGAATCGGTATCGCCTACCATAATAGATTTAGAAAAATCAATATCAGGGTAATGCTTCTTGGCTTCCAATCCCATAGTTGGGAGTGGTTTTCTTCTTATTGATCTTTCATTATTAAGCTCTGGCGCTACGTAAACAGCATCAATATTTGCATCATTTTTACGAAACGCGTCAATCATCCATTTGTGAAGCTCGTCAACAGCTTTTGAAGAAATAATTCCTTTTCCAATACATTGCTGATTGGTCACAACAAAAACGTGAGAAAAACGGCTGAACAGTTCAGCACTAATTTCAAGAACACCATCTTTAAAATTGAAATCTTGCTTGCTTAAGACATAAGCGCCAAATAAACGTTCATTGATGACGCCATCTCTATCTAAAAATAGACACCAAGAATCATCGATGTTCCAACCGAGGTCAATGGGAGCCATCACCGATTTCTTTCTCAATTAGATATACGTTTCTACTTGATGAGTTACGCCCTATGAGCTCTGAAATAAAACCGGTCATAAAAAACTGAACCCCGATAACCATAGATATCAGAGCAATATAAAACTCACTTCGGTCCGCCAGCAGTTTGGCATTCTGGTGAATAAACAATTTATCAATACCCAGATAAAATATTAATGAAAATCCAATCAGAAACATTAAGGAACCAAGTGCACCGAAAAAATGCATTGGTTTTTTTCCAAACTTACCCATGAATGCGACCGTAATTAAATCTAATGGTCCATTTAAAAAACGATTCAACCCAAATTTAGTCACCCCAAATTTTCTAGCTTGATGTTGAACTACTTTTTCGCCTATTTTGGTGAATCCGGCATACTTAGCCAAAGCCGGCACGTAGCGGTGCATATCCCCATACAGCTCAATACTTTTAACCACAGCTCTTTTATAGGCCTTTAAACCGCAATTAAAATCATGCAAATAAATACCTGTGATTCTTCTCGCCGCCCAATTGTAAAGCTTTGTAGGAATTGTTTTGGACAAAGGATCATGTCTTTTTTTCTTCCAACCTGAAACAAGGTCGAAATCCTGATGAATAATCATTTCATAGAGCTCAGGTATCTCCTCTGGAGAATCTTGAAGATCCGCATCCATGGTCACGACAACATCACCTTTACATGACTCAAAGCCCTTTTGAAGCGCCGCTGACTTACCATAATTGCGTTGAAATTTAATTCCACGGACTACGCNATTTTCCGCAATCAAACCCTCTATAANCTTCCATGATTGGTCCTTACTTCCGTCATCTACAAGTAAAACTTCGTAAGAATATTTTGTATCTAGAACTTTTTTGATCCAGTCAATAAGGTGCGGAAGTGATTCCTCCTCATTAAAAAGAGGGACTACGATAGAAATTTGCTTTGACATATAGGGTCAAATTTAATATTTTCTTTAGCACTAAGTTAATATAAAATGTTGCTTAAAGCTTGAGGATTTTCTTTTGATTGCCTNCAATTGAAATAATATANAGACCGGGATCGAAAGAATTTATATCGACCATTTGTTTGGTGCTTTTCACAATACCCTTTTGCACCTCAGTTCCATTTAAAGATTGAATTAAGTATTCTGAACCGAACTCAGCCCCTAATATTGTGAATTCACCAGTCGTTGGATTTGGTTGAATTGAAAGGCCTTCCTCAAAGCTCTGATCATTCAAACCACTGAACTCCTCCGCTCTGAATAAATCAAGCGCAGCTTCGGTAATATTGGGGTTTCCAGGTAAATCGGAAACAAGAAAAGATATTGTAATATTAGAAATATCGAGACCACTGAGNGGCAAAGTATAAAAACTCCACTGCATTTCATCACTCTGCGGAGCAATGAAATCAACCATTTGTATCGTTCCATCGCTCACAATAATCTTCAGTGTATCATCAATTTCACCGGGGCCGTGGTAACAATAAAAGTCCATATAAAAGGTCAAGACAGGATTTAAGTAACTTGATAAATCCATAACAGGAGAACTGAGCTGCGTTTCACCATTATCTACATCGTCAAAATCTGGATCTATATTCAAATCATTCCCCGTAATATAAGCCATACTGCCACAGTCAGCNTCGAAATCACCATTCATGACTGTATTATTTGTAGGATTTGGTATTCCTCGCTCCCAAGTACCTGTTTCGGCNTTCCCTGAAACCGTCCATCCAAAATCAAAAGTAAAATCATCGTAAAACCCATCTTGTAAAACAATGGTAATAGAAGCTGTTGCGCCATCAATTAATAGGTCAGANCATTGCGTTACATAGCCCCATTTCCCAACCTGCAAATTATGTACCTCTTCATAAAAAAGCGAAAAAACTTCTTGACCAAGCCCGTTGCTCTCNCCTTCGTANGTAATTAAAGGATGNTCTAATTTAATTTTTGCATTCTGAATTGGGTTGCCAAAAGNATCCTCAACATTTACTAATAGTGAGAAAGGAGCTATTGGGGTTAAAANCACGTCCTGCACNGTAATATTACCTTGGGTTATTTCAGTAGAAATTATTTGNCTCTCATATCCTACCTTAAAATAGCTTACATCATAGGTGCCTGNTGCNGGCATTCCGGTCGCATAANAACCNAGACTACTTGAAAGGTTTTCTTGATCATTCCCGACAATGTCAACAGANACATTACCTATCGNATTTCCATCAATNTGATTNGTAATTGTCCCCTCTAAATANGNAGCTCTTTGATATTCAGGTTGAAGAACATATAATCCTTCCGATCGGTCTGAAGCCAAAATAATTCCTGAGGGNAAANANGGATAAACNCCCCAGCTGCCGTCAAAAGTTGGAGTCTGTCCTGGATANGTATCATAGGCAGCNACCTCTATGAGGTTNTGTGGATGTTGTGCATCATGAATCGTGATTCCATCCACATAATAACTCGTTATNAGANAATCGTTTAATACGAATGTATTGTGNGGAATGACATCCTGTCCNGGTGANCTCTGAACTCTATCTAGCTCAATAATATTATCTAAATCCGTAATGTCGTATGAAGCAATAAANGCGTCTGGAAGCTCGTCTGTTGTGAATACTACCTCTCTGTTATCAGATGGCCAAATATTNTGTGTAAANGAACCTGGNGTGNTTTTCGTTCCCAAAAGCTGTGGATTGGAACGATCAGAAATATCNACAATACTCAAAAANCCATCATTCACATGCGCCANNTATAAAGTGTCACCAAAAGCCACACCATCATGAACATACCAATTNTCAAAAGCACCNACAAAAGANGGNTTCATAGGCATTGTATTCACATCATAAATCAACACNCCTCCTTCACCATAATTNGCACCAAACACATACAAATAACCGGCATCATCAACATGACAATTATGGGCCGATTCCCACGATAATCCCGATTCACCCGTGAATAATGTAGTTACAAGTACATTNCTCTCTGGTAATGGAGAAAGGTTAATAATTGTCAACCCTTCTTCAGCTTCTGTNCTTATGTATGCATAATCCCCAAAAACAGTTGGATCTCTGTGCGTACTATTTTCTCCAGGAAGCCAAAAAACCTCGAGCGGATTTGCGGGNTCACTCACGTTCATAATAGACGTTCCATCCTCAGTNCCNACAATNGCATATTCATTTCCCTGCTCATCCACATAACCCCAAATATCGTTGAGGNCCGTATTATGAAGCGCTGCGTAATCCGTTTGAGAAATAAAAGTCAAATCAGATTGACCAAATAAAATGGGCGTATAAAANATTGANGTNAAAATGAAAAAANCNAGAAAAAAGCGGGATAAAGAGGAGATAAATTGAGACATGAAGCGTNTAATTGGTTTTGAATTATAAATAGAAAATNAGCGCAAAAACAAAAAGGATTATGATCACCAGATATTGCCATATATCGGGNAAATATTTCCAAATGGTNCTTTTCCAACTCATTCTNAGTAAAAATACGGAATTAAATATAACTGCTTATTTTTATAGAACATAGAAAAGAAATCATGAAATATAAAATCAATAACCTTGGGCAGTATGATGAGCAATATCAGGAGGCTCTCGACAAACCAGAAGAATTTTGGAATAAAATTGCCCAAGAATTCAGCTGGTCCCAAAAATGGACGGAGATATGTNAATTTGATATGACCAATGCGGACTTCAGTTGGTTTAAAAATGCAAAAACAAACATTACCGAAAATTGTATTGATCGTCATCTAAAGNAAAAAGGANCACAAACAGCNCTTATTTTTGAACCGAATGCTNCCAACGATAAAGCTGAACATATTTCATACAACGAACTTCATAAACGCGTCTGTAAAATGGCAAATGCACTCATCGCATTAGACGTAAAAAAAGGAGACCGCGTAGCCATATACTTACCAATGATTCCAGAGTTGTCTATTNTTGTACTTGCCTGCGCAAGAATAGGCGCCATTCATTCTGTGATTTTCGCGGGTTTTTCCTCAAGCGCATTGGCAGCAAGAATCAATGACGCCAGCTGTAAGCTCGTTGTAACAGCGGATGGTGGATTTCGAGGAAACAAGACAATCGACTTAAAAAGTATTGTAGATAAAGCATTAAAAGACTGCCCATGTGTTCAGCATGTTATTGTTGCCGAGCGTACTAAAACAGAGGTTAAGATGCATCCTTCAAGAGACAACTNCCTNAATGACCTTTTGAAAAATGCTTCCGANGTGCACGAAGCCGANCCCATGGATGCAGANGATCCNCTTTTCATTCTTTACACNTCAGGTTCGACNGGTAAGCCAAAAGGAATGGTGCATACAGTAGGAGGATATATGGTCTANACGGCCTATACCTTTAAAAATGTTTTTGCCTATGAACAAGGCGATGTATATTGGTGCACAGCCGACATTGGTTGGATCACGGGACATTCCTATATACTCTATGGCCCGCTTTTAAATGGCGCCACTTCGATTCTTTTTGAAGGGGTTCCCACTTTCCCAAACCCAGGTCGATTCTGGGACATCGTTGATAAGTTTGGTGTAAATCAGTTTTACACGGCGCCTACAGCCATAAGAGCATTGGCAAAAGAATCTTTAGCGTATGTAGAAAAGTATGAGCTCAGCTCTTTAAAAGTTATTGGTTCCGTGGGAGAACCCATCAATGAAGAGGCTTGGCAATGGTACCATAAAAACATTGGAAAGGGAAACTGCCCAGTTGTTGATACATGGTGGCAAACGGAGACAGGTGGTATATTAATTTCACCAATACCGCACGTTTCTCCACAAATCCCTACCTATGCGACTACTCCGCTTCCAGGAATTCAACCTATTCTTATGGATGATTCGGGAGCAGAGATTAAGGAATCCGAGGGTGAAGGTAGACTTTGTATCAAATATCCTTGGCCNTCCATTGCAAGAACGATATGGGGAGACCATAAACGCTATAAGGAAACTTATTTCAGTGCTTATCCAGGTTATTATTTTACAGGAGATGGTGCACGAAGAAACAAAGATGGAATGTATCGAATCACTGGGCGNGTNGATGATGTAATTATCGTTTCAGGACATAACCTAGGAACTGCGCCGATAGAGGATGCAATTAATGAACATGATGAAATAGCAGAATCTGCTATAGTCGGTTTTCCTCATGANATTAAAGGAAATGCGCTCTATGGTTTTGTTACAACAAAAACTGAAGCGAAGGATGAAGAGCAGCTAAAAAAAGACATCAATGCCTTAATATCGGCTAAAATTGGCCCGATTGCAAAGTTGGATAAGATTCAATTTACCTCAGGATTGCCCAANACAAGATCTGGTAAAATTATGCGCAGAATCCTTAGAAAAATTGCTGAAGGAAACCTTTCTGACTTTGGTGACATCAGTACCTTACTCAACCCAGAAGTNGTAGAACAAATAAAGGATGGCAGAGAAAAGTAATATTGATCCAGAAAATTGGCTAGAGATCAATAAAAAATCTTGGAATCTTCGCACAGNAATGCACGTTGATTCAGCATTTTACAATTTGAAAGGATTCAAAAAATCCAAAAACTCTTTACATAGCCTCGAAATAGACCTCTTAGGTGATATTCAAAATGAATCTATATTACACTTACAATGTCATTTTGGAATGGATTCATTAAGTCTTGAAGGGATGGGAGCAAAAGTGACTGGAATAGATTTCAGTGATGAAGCCATTGATTTTGCTCAAAACCTTGCGAAAGAGCTTGANATGNAAACAGAATTTATTTGTGCAAACGTATATGATTTTGAGTTAGCTAAACAAAATAGCTTTAACACAGTCTTTAGTAGTTATGGAATTGTTGGATGGCTTCCAGATCTTAAAAAATGGGCTAAANTAATCCATGAGAATCTAGCAGAAAAAGGTCGATTTATTTTGGTTGATTTNCACCCAGCGCTCTGGATGTTCAATGACGACTTTAATGAAATTGAGTACTCCTACTTTAACGATGAGCCATATATTGAAATTACNAAAGGAAGCTATGCCGACTCCAGTAATAATAAAAAGACAACTTCAATNTGGTGGAGCCATTCTTTGTCAGAAATCACGATGGCTTTCCTAAGTGAAGGTTTTTCATTANCCAATTTTAAAGAATACAACTACTCACCTTTTGATTGCTTTAAGCATACAACTCGTATTGGAAAAGACAAATACCGCATTAAGCATCTCGAACAAAAAATCCCAATGGTNTATGCGATGGTATTTGAAAAATAAGAAACGGAACACGCTAATTTATTCAGCATACTTTGTTTTAAGTATGCTTNTTTNTTCATGTNNAAACAGTAATCAAATAAAACAAGGCAATGATAAGNTAGGCATCGAACTCGTCGTGCTCGGGACAATACAAGATGCTGGTTCACCTCAGATTGGATGTGAAAAAAAATGTTGCAAAAAATTACTGTCNCAAGGAGTCTCTGAGAGAATGGTTGTTGCATTAGGCGCCGTTGACCATGACACAAAGCAACAATATTTGTTNGAAGCCACTCCGGATTTCCCCTTCCAATTGCATCATTTACAGCAGGTATCTAATTATTCTGAATTACCCAATGGTATTTTCATTACGCATGCGCACATTGGCCATTACACGGGACTGATGCACCTAGGAAAGGAGGCAATGAATAGCAAAGGAGTTAAAGTTTACACCATGAAAGGAATGAGAAAATTCTTAACCCAAAATGGGCCATGGGACCAACTGATTTCTAATGCGAATATAGATCTTGTAAACCTTGAAGCATCAAAAGAAATTATACTAAACAAATCGCTCAGTGTTACTCCATTTCTTGTTCCGCATAGGGATGAATACTCTGAAACCGTTGGTTTTAAAATCAAAGGCAAAGACAAAACAGCGTTATTCATTCCCGACATTGATAAATGGAATAAATGGGGACAAAGTATAATTAAGGAGATAAAAAAAGTGGATTACGCATTTATAGATGGTACCTTTTATAGTGGTGTAGAAATTGGACATCGAAATATTGCTGAAATCCCTCATCCTTTTATTGAAGAGTCAATTGGACTCTTTGAGGAGCTATCTCTACAAGAAAGAAATAAGGTCTATTTTATCCATTACAACCATACGAATCCCGTCCTTGATACCGAAAGTAAAGCATGTAAAAAAATTCAAGACAAAGGATTTAACCTCGCCCGAAAAAACGATAGATTTAAGCTGTGAAGAGATTTAAGCTAGAACTAGTACTTCACAAATTTAGAGGTCGAGGTTCCGTTATCGGTAAAAATTTTAACCACGTAGCTGCCTTTTCTAAAATCAGAAACATCCGTAATATACTCGGCAAATGAATTCGTTGCATTCATGGCATCACTCACAAGAATGCGCCCAGAAAGGTCTTGTATTTCAATATGCGCAGAACCATCAATCTTACCTTCGATTTCTATGGTCAATTCATTGAGAACTGGATTGGGAAATACTTTTATTTCGTTTAAAACAGCTGTTTCGTCAAGGCCCAATTCAAAACCAACAGAAAAATCAAAGCGATGATGAGACCCAAAGTCACCTGGGAAAATCTCAATATAGCTTCCTCCTACTTTACGCAGTCTAAACGCACCTGCTGTTTCACCCTCTACTTGCGATGAATACCAAAAAGAAAGTCCATCATCATCTCTGTCTGTGAGAACAATAGAGTAGCAACCTGGCTCCAAATCAAATGTATCTTTATATTGAAAATTGTTCTGCAACTGATCTCTTTCAAAAATTAAATTCCCCGAACCGTCAAATAGTTCATAATAATTTTCATTGGCCTTGTTATTGGTTGTAAACCAAACGAAGAATGGTCCATCGATGCTCTCTGGAGCTTCAAACTTCGAGGTGTTTACACTATTCTGCTGGTAATCGTCATTTCCAAATGCACCATTGACATTACGAACATAAGCGGTAAAAGTCATGTTTTGATCAAGGTCAGTCCACCATGCATTGGAGCTTACTGGAATCTCAACGATTTCTTCTTCCATGAACCCTAAATTCCCTGTCCATTCAAAATTGATATTGTCGCCATAGGTAATCCAACATTGTATCGTACATGAAGTCAAAGGCTGAGCACCAGTATTTCGAAGCACAACTCTGGGATTTGAGCAGGTAGGATTCCATTTTCTATAATATTCGTAATTACTCGGATTTAATATTTCAACGATGGCCGCATCATTTTGGAAATTTGGTTCTGAGTAGGATATTAAATCGTAAGCAGCGCGATAATTGCCTCCGCCTTGACCTGGATCTATGGTAGGAACATTATTGATTACGTAGTCAAGTGCAACAGAATCTCCAGGCGTAACAAAAGGCGTAAGCTCAAATTCATATTCTTTCACCTTATCTCCGGGGCACCAACCCTCTCTTGCGTAAGGCCAAGTTCCACCCTGACCTATAAGTGGATTGTTTCCACAATCTTCTTCTTCATAAATATCCCATTCAAATCTCGTAATACCGTCCACTTTTATACTGTGATCATTGGATACCCATTCACAGCATGCAGCATTTCCTACTTGACCGTGACCAGACATTCTTGTTTTAATTTTAAAACCCGAAGAGGTGTCAGAAAGAAACACTTTCTTTTCTTGTAAAACGTTGTCTTCCGCCATTGCTGTGAAACCATAAGATCTAAAGTCAGACCAGATTGGTTCTCTTTTATGAACATCACGGGGAGGAACCCCTTCAATAAAGGCAAAGCTCAAATCCAAAAGTTCTTGTGTATTGTGTGCGGCTAAATCTACTACATCTCTTAAATAGTCTTGATAATCCGTAACATCATAAATCCAAGAAAATCCATTTGGTCCCAAATCAAATTGAATACCATATGGCGTAATATATCTAGCAATTTCTACGTCAAATATTATTTCATAAGGATTTTCAAAGAACGTAATCTGTTCATTGGTAACAGATGCTGAGGTAGAATAATCCAGCTGAGAAACAATGTTTCCATTGATATCTGTTTTAGTTTCAGCTCCCCGAGGAGCACAGGCAAATGCATCTGTAATTTCAAAATGCCTATCAACGGTCTGGAATTCAAAAAGAACCTCGGGTTCAATTTGCTCATCTTTCCAACGAATCGCATCATTTGCGACCGATGAAACGTTACCCGTACCAAAAGCAACTCTCATTCTACGCGCATCAGTATCCATCCCTGAAAGAGGATTTTCCGTGAAATCAAACATGCCCCGAGACGATGGCATCAAGTGATAATTGTTTGGGCTTAAATCAACGGCCAAGGAAATATCATCGAATGAATAAGCTACTTTTAAGTCTGCCCAATTTGGGTGGTTACTGTTCATTTTTTTTTGGTACCATTCGTTTATAGTAGAGGCATCCAACGCTGCTGAAAAAACCTGAAAATCATCAATTTTCCCTCTCCACGAATTACCTAGATTTTTATTTGCGCCAATCACAAACCTATGTAAATAACCAACTGATTTTGTCTTATCTGAACCTGAATGCCAAAGTGAACCATCCCGATAAATAAACATTTCTCCTGTAGATTGAGACTTCACAAAGGTCCAATGGTGCCACTCATTGTCAATACCGGCCGAAGACATATCTGCATCGATACGATCATATCCTGAACCTTCACCGCAATCCCAGTAAATACGGCTATTACTCCAAGGCATATGAATATTGATTACTCTTTGGTTTAATGTGTCATAGGCCTCGAGCAAGGAGGTATTAGAACCCGTATTTCCTCCACCTTTGACCCAAAGTCCAATCGTAATATCATCACCCATGTCGATGTCAGACATTTCAAGCAAAGCATGATTTGTTTCATCAAAGCTTAAAACTCCATTTCTTTTCCCTGAGTTCAATGCAAGATCCATTTGAATGTCCTCTGTTTCAAATTCAATTTGATTTGAAGCACTTACCCCATGGTCAAATGAAAATTCAACAATGATGTTATCCGTACCATTCCAGGAAAAAGGTTGGAAAAAGAAAAACTCATTTTCCCCCAATTGCAATTCGTTGTTAGACGAAACGTCACGATTCAAATCATATACGGTTGTAAAACCATCTAAATGCAGATTTGTCAGTGATGCTTCAGAAGTTCCTTTAATTCGGATGATTGGGTTCAGCAATTGCCCACCACCTGCCAGGTTTGAAACATACAAGGAAAGCGATTGAATATCTCCAACTGAAATCCCTGATAATATTAATTCTGAGGCAGAGACAAGCATTTGGTATTTGCCTCCTCGTTGGTTCAAATCAAATGGATATGAAGCAGTCGTTGTAGAGGTTTGATTTAAGGAATGTTCTGTAACCGTTTCGGCGATACGCTCATGCTGAAGGACTTCCACTGAATTTTTATAGCTATACCCCCAAGGCTCATAATCAAATGGGCTAAAGGACGAATAGTTGTGCAAGTACCTCACACTGTCTACACGCACTGAATCATAGTTTCCGGTGTGATCAAAAACACGCGTATAAGTAAGATAATCCCACTCTCCACAATTAAACTGATCCCAAGTTGTAAGCGGACTGCATTTTAGCTTGTAATACATTAAAACCTTTTCAAACCTTTTGTCATTTAATTCTGACGGAAAAGTAAAGTCCGCCCTTCTCGTAGAAATTGAATCAAAGGTGAAGGTTTGAACCCAAGTTGTATCTTGAGAAAAAGAGTTAAAGCTGCAAAAGAAAAGTACAGACAGAAATACGCTAATAAATCGGTTGAGATGCATAGTTTAGATTTTCATCAAAAATAATGAAAAAGCACCTGATTAAAAATCTAAGAAATGAGAATTTATAATTCTCTCCGTTTTAAGAAAATGAATTATTTATTTTGCAAACAACTCTAAAGACAAGGACAAACGCTCTCGAATCTTGGTTCTATCGATGATAAAATCTAAAAACCCATGATCTAAAAGGAATTCAGACGTTTGGAACCCTTCAGGAAGATCACGACCAATCGTTTCTTTGACAACTCTTGGGCCAGCAAAAGCAATAAGGGCACCGGGCTCAGCTACATTGATGTCTCCGAGCATTGCAAAGGAAGCAGTCACTCCTCCCGTCGTTGGGTCAGTTAGATAGGAAATATACGGTAAACCTGCATCCGCAAGTTGTCCAAGTTTTCCAGAGATCTTAGCCATCTGCATCAATGAGAAACCTGCTTCCATCATTCGCGCACCACCAGATTTCGAAATAATCATAATGGGGCACTTAAGCTTTATTGCTTCATCAATTGCCCGGGCTACTTTTTCTCCCATAACAGAACCCATAGATCCTCCAATAAAACCAAAATCCATTGCCGCAACAACTAAATCATGCCTGTGTAGCTTTCCTTTAGCGGTCCTTATCGCATCTGTTAATCCTGTTTTACCTTGCGTCGTTTTCACACGATCGGAATATTTTTTAGTGTCCTCGAATTTTAATGGATCTCCAGAAGCCACTTTGGAATTCAGCTCTTTAAATTTCCCATCATCAAAAATAATGGAGAAATATTCTTTGGAGCCAATGCGTTCATGGTGACCACATCTGTCACAGACATAATTTAACTTTTCTAGATCTCCTTTTGTAAATATCGTTTTACACTTTGAACATCTTGACCATAAACCTTCAGGAACTTCCTTCTTTTCACTTGTCGTCGTCGTTATTCCTTCTTTATCTCTTTTGAACCAGCTCATATGATTTCTTTGTTTAAAATTAGCAAAGATTTATAAAGTGTACATGTTATTTAGATCAGAAAAACATTGCTCGAGTCTCGTATGGAATGTTATTTCTCCATCGCGCATCCATTTTCGGGGATCATAATATTTTTTATTTGGGATATCAGCACCATCTGGGTTACCGATTTGGGTTTTTAGATATTCTTGGTTTTTTAGAATATAATCTCTCGATCCTTCTGTAAAAGCAAATTGAAGATCTGTATCGATATTCATTTTAATTACCCCGTATGAGATTCCTTCTCGAATTTCATCTAGGCTCGAACCGGATCCACCATGAAAAACAAAATCTACTGGATTTGATATGGTATTAAATTTTTCTTGGACAAAAGCTTGTGAGTTTTTTAAAATTTTAGGCGTCAACTTAACATTTCCTGGTTTGTAAACTCCATGCACATTTCCAAAAGCTGCAGCAATTGTAAACCTAGGTGAAATTTTCATAAGCTCTTCATAGGCATAAGCGACCTCATCGGGCTGCGTATACAATTTTGAGCTATCAACATCTGTATTGTCAACACCATCTTCCTCGCCACCTGTAATACCAAGCTCAATTTCTAGCGTCATCCCAATTGCACTCATTCTCTTCAAATATGTCTTACAGAGCGCAATATTCTCTTCAATTGGCTCCTCAGAAAGGTCAATCATGTGAGAACTATATAAAGGAACTCCGTGGACTTTAAAATGCTTCTCACCTGCATCCAATAATCCATCGATCCAGGGTAATTTTGTTTTGTGACAATGGTCGGTATGTAAAATCACAGTAGCTCCGTAAGCTTCGGCCAAACAATGGACGTGCCGTGCTCCAGAAATTGCTCCTAAGATTGCCGATTGCTCATTTTTATTACTCAATCCCTTTCCAGCAAAGAACTGAGATCCACCATGTGAAAACTGAATAATCACGGGAGCATTTAAACGTGATGCGGTTTCCATTACTGCATTCACAGTGCTCGTACTAGAAACATTTACTGCAGGTAGTGCAAATGCTTTTTCTTTAGCATAAGCAAATATTTTTTGGACTTCATCTCCAGTCGCTACTCCTTTTTTTATTGTATGCCTCATTGTCTTATTATTTGGTTTTGCAAAAGTACAGATTTTAAAAAAAACAACGAATAAAATA